>NZ_AUFR01000008.1 GCF_000426605.1 Propionibacterium acidifaciens DSM 21887 | reverse complement strand
CGGGTGGCGTGGGCGCCGCTGCCCGGCGACCAGTGGACCTGCCCGTTCTGGAAGTCCTGGTAGCAGCCGCCGTTGCGGAGTCCGCAGACCTCGTCCGAGGTCGGCAGCCCGAGGTAACCGTGCTCGTAGCCCAGGGACACGTACTCGTTGCCGATGCCGCCGCGGACCGTGTGCACCGCTCCGTCGGGCGAGGCGAGGATCGAGCCGTGCGCGAAGTTCGTCTGGCGCCCGCCCCGGACGGGGTGCTCCATCTCGTGGACGACGCCGTAGGTGCCGGACTCGCCGCCTGCGGCCCGCCACGTGTCGTAGATGGTCGAGTAGGTCTTGCCGTTGACGCGCGCCGCGACGGCGTTGCGTATCCCGGCCATGCGGTTCGTCACGTTCGTGCCCGGGCACTCGGTGCTCATGACATCGCCGTGGCGGAAGATGACGTTGATCGTCCGGCCTCCGAGGGTCACGGTGCCGAGCGGGTTGAGGTAGTTGTTGGCGATCTTCCAGGCGATGACGTCCTCGAGCGAGGTGAGCATGGGGCCGGAGGGCTGCGCCGTGTTCGAGTTCATCATGAGGCTGATGCCGACGGTCTCCCAGTTCCAGGTGGTGGCGTGCGCGCCGTGCACCGGGAAGGTGGCGCCGCCGCCCTTGCCCTCGAAGACCTGGCCGTACTTGTCGACGAGGAAGTTGTAGCCGATGTCGCACCAGCCCAGCGTCACCTCGTGGTAGTACTGGATGCCGCGCACGATGGACGCGGACTGGCCGGCCGAGTAGTCGTTGCTGCCGGCCGTGTGGTGCACCGCGACGGCCCTGATCGTGTCGGAGTTCGCCTCGCAGCCGTCCTGGGCGATGGCGCCCCACCGGCTGCGGGTGATCATGGTCGGCTGGGGCACGGAGCCGTTCGCCGCGAGCGGTCGGGCGGCCGTCGCGGGACCGTTCACCGCGGCGGCGGTCGTCGCGGTGGTCGGATCGGAGCCGCGGGCCGGCGAGTCGATGAGCACCGCCCGCATGCCCTCGGCGGTGCCGCCGGGCCTGCTGGTCGCCTGCACCTCGACGGCGGTGGAGTCCTCGACGTAGATGACGCCGGTGGCCCGCTGCTCGGACTCCTCCTCGTCGGGGGTGACGTCGTACCACTCGCTCCAGCCGGAGGCAGTGAGGGTGCGCACGTGCACGCCGAGGTCCTCGCCGCTCAGGGCCGTCCACGTCACCCCGACCATGGAGAAGCTGCCGGCCTCGTCGGTCCGGATGTCCTCGAGGACGGTGGTGCCGTCGGCGGCGGTGGGCGCGCCGGTCGCAGGGGCCGAGGGGGTCTCGGACGACGGGGCGGGGGCCCGGCCGGCGGTGGCGTCGGACGACGGGGCGGAGGACGGGGCCTGGTCCGCCGGGGCCGACGCGGAGGGGACGGCAGCGGCGCTGCTCTCCGCGCTCCCGCCCGGGGCCTCGCCGGCCCGGCCGGAGACCGTGATCTCGTCCGAGGGGTTCTCGACGGTCGTCGAGGTGACCTGGCCCGCGCTGTTCGTTGCGGTGACGACGGCCTGCGCCGTCTCGATGTTCTCGAGCGGCTCGGAGCCCCCGGCCGGGGTCTCGCCGGCCCGGCCGGAGACGTCCTCGGCCGTGCCCGCGGGGCCGTTCGGCGCAGAACTCGAGGATGGATCCTGATCGGCGGGCCCCGCCGTGGGATCGGCCGATGCCAGTGGTGCCGCCATCATGGTGAGGGCGGCGAGGGCCGCGAGGTACGCCGCCCACCCGTGTCGCAGAGTTGTCCTGCCCGACATGTGACTCCTTGCTCGTGCTTCGTGGAAGGACGCCCCGCCGGGGGTGGTGCCGGGCCACGGGTCATCACAGTCGACGTTCCGGGGCGTACGCAAGGCGAGGGCCCCAACCCTCAGGTGGGGGTCAAGACACCCGCTGGGCCACGATCGGGGGAGGACGGGCGGCCGCCGCCGGCGACGAGGACGCCTGACGGGAGCCTCTCGGGGACGGGACGCCTTCGGGCCCACCGGTCCCGCGCCGCCCCCGGAGCGCGGGGCGCCGCCGCTCTCAGCCGGCCCGGTGCACGCCGACGAGGTGGATCGCCGCCCCGGCCAGCGGACCGGTGAACAGGGCGATGCACGCCCGCACCGGGAGCGCGAACGGCGGGAGGAGCGGCAGGGCCGACACGAGCGGCCGGCAGCCGGCCGGCGCTGAACCATGTACGGGCGTTCGCCGCCACCGTCAGCGTGGTGACGGCCAGTGGCACGGCGGCGATCGTCAGCCCGGCGAAGGTGGCGCCGGCGGCGACGAGCCAGACGATGTGCGGCATCGAGTCCGGCACGAGGCGGCGGGCCCCGCCACGGGCCGGCGAGGGCGGCCAGCGCCGCGGTGGCCGTCGAGAGCACCAGGGCCGCCCGGAGCGCCGGCACTCCGGGGTCGGCGGCGCGCCCGGGCCCGTGGGGGTTCACGGCCCGGGTCGTCTCCTTCTGCAGGCCGTTGACCACGCCGTAGACGCCGAACAGCAGCGCCAGAGGACGATGAACGACGCGTAGCCGGCGTCCCCGTCCCCCACGAGGCTGCGGGCGGCGGTGATCATGATGGGCAGGGTGGAGACGGCGGCCGAGCCGGACGCCACCAGGATGTCGGGACCAGGATGCCGGGCGTGCGGCTCCTGCTCGGACCGATGCCGCTGCGGGCGGGCTGGGCGGGGCCTGTGGGCACGGCTGGAATCGTCGTGGCTGCGGGGCGTCCCGGCGGCGTCCCCTCAGACCGGTGAGGGCTCCCACCACTTCCGGTTGGCCCGGTACCAGTCGATCGTCTCCGCGAGTCCCGCGTCGAAGTCGCGGTGGACGGGCTCCCAGCCCAGTTCGGCGCGGGTCGCGGAGGGGTCGAGGCCGTAGCGCAGGTCGTGGCCGGGCCGGTCGGGCACGTGGTCGACCTCGTCGGGGCCGTGGCCCATGAGGGCGAGGATGCGCCCGAGCACGTCTCGGTTCGACAGCCGGCAGTCGGCGCCGATGAGGTAGGTCTGGCCGATGCGCCCCGACTCGAGGATGCGCAGCACCGCCGCGTTGTGGTCGTCGACGTGGACCCAGTCGCGCACATTGCGCCCGTCGCCGTACAGCCGGGGCCTGCGCCCGGTGAGCAGGCGCGTGACTGCGTTGGGGATGAACTTCTCGACGTGCTGGCGCGGTCCGTAGTTGTTCGAGCAGTTGCTGATGGTGGCCCGAATCCCGAAGCTGCGCACCCAGGCGCGCACGAGCAGGTCGGAGCCGGCCTTGCTCGACGAGTAGGGGCTCGACGGCCGGTAGGGGCTCTCGGGGGTGAAGAGCTCGTCGCCGTCGAGCGGCAGGTCTCCGTAGACCTCGTCGGTGGAGATGTGGTGGTAGCGCACGTCGTGGGCGCGGACGGCCTCGAGCAGGCTGAAGGTGCCCACGAGGTTCGTGCGGACGAAGGGCCCGGGGTCGGCCAGGGAGTTGTCGTTGTGCGACTCGGCGGCGAAGTGCACGACCGCGTCGGCCCGGGCCACGAGCGCGTCGACGAGCCCGCGGTCGCAGACGTCGCCGACGACGAGCTCGACGCGGTCCTCGGGGAGCCCGGCCAGCGAGGCGGGGTCGCCCGCGTAGGTGAGCCTGTCGAGCACCGTCACCGTGTGGTCGGTGCGCTCCAGTGCCCGGTGGACGAAGTTCGACCCGATGAAGCCGGCGCCGCCGGTCACGAGCAGATGAGTCATGGCCCGCTCCTCCGGGGCCCCTACCGGCCCCCGGCGCCGGCCCGGGCCTCGGCCTGCGCGTCGTCCGGGAAGACCCAGGCGCGGTAGGTGACGTAGCGGAAGACGGTGGCCAGCGCCTGACCGATGAGGGTGCCGGAGATGTTGTCGGACAGCCAGCTGTGCAGGCCGAGGACGTAGCGTGAGAAGCCGAGGCAGAGCTCCTGGAGGCCCATGGCGATGACGTTGAGCACGACGAACGCGAGCAGTCGGGCGCCGGTGACCCGCGACTTGCGGGAGTTGAAGGTCCAGACCTTGTTCCCGATGTAGGTGAAGACCGAGGCCACCGCGATGGCGATGAGCTTGGCGACCAGCGGCTGGTCGAACATCGGGCCGTGGTGGCCCGGCCACGGCCGCGCATAGGTGAGCAGGTTGAAGGTGAGGTAGTCGATGACGAATGCCACGCCGCCCACCGCGAGGAACTGCAGCCCGGCGACGAGGTGCTCCTGCAGGAGGCTCCGGGCCGGGTCCCGCTCGGCGGGCCGGGACTGGTCGAGGGAGGTCACCCGCCCACTGTACGTGGCCCGTCCCGGAGCCCGCGGATGTCTGCGCGATGCGCGGCACGGCATGCGGGTGGGGGACACCCCCTCAGGATACGATCATCGCGTGAACGACACGGTGAAGCGCCCGGCGGCCGCCTTCGAGAACATCGAGGACCTGCGCATCGCGGCCATCGTCCCCTGCTACGACGAGGAGGCGGCCATCGCCAAGGTCGTCGCCGATCTGCGCGCGGCCGTGCCCCCGATGGAGATCTACGTCTACGACAACAACTCCGACGACAACACCTCGGCCGTCGCGGAGGCCGCCGGGGCGGTCGTCCGCTTCGAGGAGCGCAAGGGCAAGGGCAACGTCGTGCGCCGCGCCTTCGCCGACATCGACGCCGACGTCTACGTCATGATCGACGGCGACGACACCTACGACACCGCGGACCTGCCGGCCATGATCGAGCTGCTGCTCAAGGGCCCCTACGACCATGTGCTCGGCTGCCGCCAGGACGACGCCGAGGACTCCAAGTACCGTCCCGGCCACGCCGCCGGCAACCGGATGTTCAACCGCTTCGTCTCGTGGATCTTCGGTGAGCGGGTCACCGACATGCTCTCGGGCTACCGCGTCTTCTCGCGGCGCTTCGTGAAGAGCTTCCCGGCCACCTCGCGCGAGTTCGAGATCGAGACCGAGCTCACCGTGCACAACATGAGCCTGCGCGTGCCGAACGCCGAGCACCCCTGCGGCTTCCGCGACCGCGCCGAGGGCACCGAGTCCAAGCTCAACACCTTCAGCGACGGCTTCAAGATCCTGCACCTCATCATCAGCCTGGTCCGCCACGAGCGCCCCGTGTTCTTCTACGGCATCTGGTCGGCCCTGTGCGTCCTCGTCGGCCTGCTCGTCGGCGTCCCCGTCATCGCCGAGTTCAGCCGCACCCACCTCGTGCCGAAGCTCCCGTCGGCGCTGCTGGCCACGGGCCTCGTCCTCATCGGCGTCGTCCTGTGGATGCTCGGCCAGATCCTCGAGGGCATCAGGCGGAACCGCCACGAGGAGGCGCGGTTGGTGTACCTGCAGTACCCGGCCCCGCGCTGAGCCCCCGTCCGCGGCCGCCGCGCCGGGGGACCGGAAGGCCCCGCGCCCGGCGTCCCGGACCCGAGCGGTCTCAGCCCTGGCAGGCGGTGATCCGGTACAGGCTGTTCCCCCGGCCGTCGTTCAGCACGAGCTCGAAGCCCGGCGTGCCCTCGTCGACGGTCAGGCCGGACCAGTTGCCCTCGTCGACGCCGATGAACGGCAGGTCCGGCGCCTGCGTCCCGTTGAGCGCGTTGCGGTCCATGACGAGCGCGTACTCGATGTCGTACGTGCGCAGGACCTCGCACGTCGCCGGCGAGTCGGCCGCCCTGTTCAGGTCGTGGCGCACCGTGTCGATGTCGCTCGTGGGCTGCCCGATCCAGTTCGCGTCGTAGTCCCTGAAGAAGACATTCACGTGGAAGAGGGAGTAGGCGTAGGCCGAGCCGTCGTAGGGGTAGTTCGCGACGCCGGTCCCCTGTGGGACGACCTGCGAGACGCGTCCGAGGAACGCGTACTCGTCGTCCTGGAGCCCCGTCTGCTGGCTCGGGACCGACTCCCCGCGCAGCAGCGCGCGCTGGGAGGTGAGCCCCCCGCCCGCGCACGTGAGGCCCGCGACGAGCACCACGGCGACCGCCTCCAGCCCCATGCCCGCCTGCGGCAGCCGGGACGACAGGGAGCGCGCCCGTGCGCACAGCCATGCGATCCCCAGGCACGCGAGGGGGACGGCCATGATGGGCGAGGCGGCGAGCAGCCGGTTGCTGTCGTGGTACCAGAACCCGGTGAGGACGTCTCGGAAGGTGCTCGTGGTGCTGCTCGTCAGGACGTAGAGGACGCCCACGAGGCCCCACGAGGCGACGAGCCAGTGCAGGCGCCGGTGCAGGGCCCGGACGATCCCCGCGAACACCAGGGCGCAGAGCACGTACTGCGCGGGCCCCCGGTCGTTCACCCCGAATGCCGCGTAGACCCCGATCGCCTGCGCGTCCGTCTGGAAGGGAGGCCACTCGAAGCTGACGGTGCGGTGCAGGGCGGGCCTCGCGTAGAGGAAGCGCCAGACGGCGGCGATGCACAGGACGAGGGCGACGCTGATGGCCGTCGGCAGGACCAGGCCCCTCCGCTCGCGGACGTCCGCCCCGGACCACCGGAAGATCTGCTGGACGAGGAGGGGCAGCGCGATGACGACGATGGTGAACGCCGAGTTCGGCTGGGCCAGCCCGATCCCGACGAGCCCGACGAGCAGGACGACGACCATCGCGAGGTGCTCGCGGGGAGGGACGCGCAGCCGCGTCAGATGGCCCGCGAACAGGCCGATGAAGGACGGCAGCAGCGCGTACGAGAGGAAGTTCGAATAGAGGACGCCGTAGACGACGAAGTGGTAGGGGAAGGCGGCGAACAGTCCGCTGAGGCCGAGGGAGAGCAGTACCCAGCGGCCCCGGTGGCCGAGGAGCTCGCAGCTGAGGCCGAGGATGGCGAGCGGCCACACGAGCACGAGGATCGTCGTGCAGCTGGCGGCCACGGCGACCGGGATCGAGGTGCCGGTGGTCTGGACGACCAGCGCGACCATGTCGTGCCAGGCCGCGGGGTACAGCGTCGACCCCGCGGTCCGGTCGACCATCGCGGACGTGAGGGTCGACCCGTTGCCGCTCTCGACGATGTGCGCGATGACGGAGAAGTGGAAGGGCGTGTCGTACGGCTGCGGGAAGTTGTCCGGGCCGCGCATCGGCCGCGCGTACTCGAGCACCCACACGGCGATGCTGAGGAGGAAGCCGATGGAGTAGGCGACGGCGATCCTCGGGATCCTCGCGCGCCCGTTGCGCGCTGCGCCTCGGGGGTCGTCCCCGCGCGGTGGGCGGGGCAGCAGGCGGGCCAGCAGCCGGATGACGAGGAGCAGCACGATGCAGGCCAGGATCCCCAGCCCGATGTTCGTGAGGGTGAAGCCGATGCGCGCCTTGCCGTACACGACGGCGAGGAACGCGACGAGAGCGGTGGAGACCATCGGGGCCGGGTAGACGACCCGGATGCCGCGCATCCCGATCGCCGCCAGGGCGAGGATGCCCGGGACCATGTACAGGACGATGGTCAGGAGAAGTGGGGGGACCATGTGAACCCAGGACATCTTCCGATCTTTCTGCCCGCGCCGAGGCGCCCGTTCCGCTCGTCGAGGCGCAGGAGGCCGCCGTGCCCAGCGCGCCGACGCTCCTGGGCGCGACGAAGAATTCACCTCAGGATAACAACGCTGCCGGCCCCGGAACGGTCACGACGCGACCGGGCGGAGGGCGACTCACAGCGGGCGCCGAGGCCGTACCTAGAATGAGGGCGGGCCGGTTGCCGCTACGCTGTACCGGACGGAAGGAGACCCCGGTGTCTGTGGATCTAGTGATCGTCGGTGCGGGCCTGTTCGGCCTGACCATCGCGGAGCGCGCCGCGAACGAGCTCGGCCTGAAGGTGGCCGTCGTCGACCGCCGCGGACACATCGGGGGCAACGCCTACACCGAGCGCGAGGCCCGGACGGGCATCGAGGTGCACCGCTACGGCGCCCACCTGTTCCACACCTCCCACGAGACGGTGTGGGCCTACGTCAACCGGTTCACCGCCTTCACGAACTACGTGCACCACGTCTACACGACCCACGACGGCGAGGTCTTCCCGCTGCCCATCAACCTGGGCACCATCAACCAGTTCCTGCACGCCGCGCTGAGCCCCCGGCAGGCCCGCGACTGGGTGCGCGAGCAGGCCGGCGAGCTTGCCGGCACCGACCCCGAGAACCTCAACGACAAGGGCATCCAGCTCATCGGGCGGCCTCTCTACGAGGCCTTCATCAAGTACTACACCGGCAAGCAGTGGCAGACCGACCCCAAGGACCTGTCCGCCTCCATCATCAGCCGCCTGCCGGTGCGCTACACCTACGACAACCGCTACTTCAACGACACCCACGAGGGCCTGCCCGTCGACGGTTACACCGCCTGGTTCGAGCGCATGGTCGACAACCCGAACATCGAGGTGCACCTGGACACCGACTTCTTCGACGACGGCGAGTTCGGCCGGGCCGCCACCGTCGGCTCCGTGCCCGTCGTCTACACCGGCCCCGTCGACCGCTACTTCGACTACGCCGAGGGCGAGCTCGGCTGGCGCACCATCGACCTCGAGGAGGAGGTCCTGCCCATCGAGGACTTCCAGGGCTGCGCCGTCATGAACTACCCCGACCCCGACGTGAGGTTCACCCGCATCCACGAGTTCCGCCACTTCCACCCCGAGCGCGACTACACGAGGGACGCCACCGTCATCATGCGCGAGTACTCGCGCTTCGCCGGCCGCGACGACGAGCCCTACTACCCTGTGAACACGGCCGAGGACCGCGCCAAGGTCCTCAGGTACCGCGAGCGCGTCAAGGCCGAGAGGCAGATCCTGTTCGGCGGGCGCCTGGGCAGCTACAAGTACTTCGACATGCACATGGCCATCGGCTCGGCCCTGAGCATGTACGAGAACAGGATCAAGCCGCACTTCGCCGCTGGCGAGGCGCTGGTCTCAGGAGGGGTGGACGAGTGAGCACCGACACGAACGAGAGCGCCGGGCTGCGCGAGGTGGCCCACGTCTTCCTCGCCGAGGCCGACGACGCCGACGGCATGGCGCTGTGCATCGACAAGCCGCTCAAGGAGCAGGAGCTGACGCACGTCCTCGACCCGGCGGCGGTTCCCGAGGAGGACCGCATCTCGCGGTCCTCGCTGCGCGTGCGCCCGGGCAAGCGGGCCTCGTTCGGCTCCTACTTCAACGCCTTCCCCGCCGGCTACTGGCAGTGGTGGACGCCGGTCACCGAGGTGACGCTGCGCGTGCGCACCAGCGGCACCGGCCGCATCATCGTCTCCAGTTCCCGCGCCCGCGCACTCGGCCCCGCCGGCCCGCAGGGCCGATCCGGCAAGTCCGCCTTCTCGTCCGTGGCCGCCTCCAGACAGGTCTCCGGCCCCGGCGTGACGACCGAGTTCGCGCTGCCGCTTAAGAACTTCGGCGACGGCGGCTGGTACTGGTTCGACCTCGTCGCCTCCGCCGACGAGCCCCTCGTCCTCGACGGGGCTGCCTGGCTCGTCGCCGACAACGGTCGGCGCGGCACCGTCACCCTCGGCATGACCACCTTCAACCGGCCTGCCGACGCCGTGCAGAACGTGCTGCGGGTGGCCAACGCCCGCGAGCTCGACGACTGCGTCCGCGAGATGCTCGTCGTCGACCAGGGCAACCAGCCGGTCCGCGGGGACTCCTGCTACGTCGAGGCCGAGAAGGCCATGAACGGGCGCCTGCGCGTCATCGAGCAGGGCAACCTGGGCGGCTCGGGCGGCTACGCCCGTGGCATGTACGAGACCGTCAAGGGCAGCAACGGCGCGAGGTCCGACTACTTCATGACGCTCGACGACGACATCGAGATCGAGCCCGAGTCGATCTTCCGCTCATGCGTCTTCGCCGACTACCTGACCAGCCCGGCCATCGTCGGCTCGCACATGTTCGACATCAACCGCCGCTCGTCCCTGCTGGCCTACGCCGAGGTCGTCGACGAGTACCGCTTCAACTGGGGCCCGATCCCCGGGCTGGGCGACATCGACTTCTCCGACGAGGGCCTGCGCTCCATCGCCGAACTGCACCGGCGCTGGGACGCCGACTACAACGGCTGGTGGATGTGCCTCATCCCGCGGTGCGTCATCGAGGAGATCGGCCTGCCGCTTCCGGTCTTCATCAAGTGGGACGACTCGGAGTACTCGCTGCGCGCCCGCGCCCACGGCTACCCGACCATCTCGCTGCCCGGCTCGGCGACCTGGCACGCCTCGTGGATCGACAAGGACGACGCGACCGACTGGCAGGCCTACTTCCACGAGCGCAACCGTCTCATCGCGGCCCTGCTGCACTCGCCGTACGCGGTCGGCGGCCGCATGCTGCGCGAGAGCATCAATGTGCTCACCAAGCACGCCCTGTCGATGCAGTACTACGCGGCCACCCTCGTCTCCCAGGCCATCGACGACGTCTTCGCCGGTCCCGACCGGCTGCACGACATCCTCGAGTCCAAGGCCGCCGAGACACGCGCGCTGAAGAACGACTTCGTCGACGGGCCGGTCATCACCAATCTCTCGGAGCGCCCGCCGATCCGCGCCGAGCGGGCCGTGCCGCTCATCGTCAAGGCGAAGCAGCCCAACCCGCGCACGCTCATCCCGTGGGCCGCCACCGTGGCGATCCGCCAGGTGTTCAAGAAGCCCACTGAGCTCTCGCGCACCTACCCGGAGCGCGCCGTCGCCAAGGGCGACGCCGCCTGGTTCTACCTGCCCAAGCTCGACTCGGCGCTGGTGAGCAACAGCACCGGCAACGGCGTCAGCCTGTACCAGCGCGACCCGCAGCAGGCCCGCCGGTTCCTGGGCAAGGACGTCGTCCTGCACGCCCAGCTCGCCAAGGCCTGGCCCAGGCTGGCGCGCACCTACCGGAAGGCGTTGCCCCGCATCACCTCGATGGAGGAGTGGGGCCGGACCTTCGCCAAGTACCCCGAGGAGCAGGATCAGTCCTCGTGAGCTCGTCCCCCCGGAGCACCGTGCCCGCGACGCACCTGGAGTTCCACGCCCCCGGACAGGGGCGCGGGCTGCGCGACGTGTTCGCGAACCAGTTCCTCCTCAAGCGCATCGTCGACAAGGAGATCCAGGTCCGCTACCGGGCCTCGGTGCTCGGCCTGGTGTGGAGCTACATCAAGCCGGCCATCCAGTTCGCGGTCTACTTCGTCGCGATGGGCGTCTTCCTGGGGCTGAACAAGGGCCTGCCGAACTACGCGATCTACATGTTCAGCGGCATCGTCGTGATGAACCTGTTCACCGAGGTCTTCGGCAACTCGGCGCGCATCATCGTCGGCAACGGCGACCTCATCAAGAAGATCTACCTGCCCCGCGAGCTGTTCCCCGTCTCGAGCCTGTGGGTCGCGTGGATCCACTTCTTCCCGCAGGTGGCGATCCTGCTGGTCGTCGACCTCATCGTCGGCTGGCACCCCACCCTCATGCAGCTCGTGGCGTTCGTCGTCGGCTTCGTCATCGTCTCGGTGTTCGCGCTGGCCCTCGGCCTCGTCTTCGGCACGGCCAACGTCTTCTTCCGCGACTCGGAGAACTTCGTCGACCTCATCAACATGGTCGTCACCTGGCTGAGCCCGGTGCTCTACATGTGGGTGCTCGTCGCCAACACGCTGCCGCACTGGGCCGTGACGCTCTACAAGTTCAACCCGCTCACGACGGCCGTCGAGCTCTTCCACGACGCCTTCTGGGCCTCGACCGTCAACGGCGAGATCCCCTACGAGGTCTGGCACGTCATGCCCCACCTGTTCTCGTCCTGGACGCCCATCGCCCTGGTGCTCAGCTTCGGCACGCTGCTCGTCGGCGACCTGCTGTTCCGCCACTTCGAGGGCAAGTTCGCGCAGGAGCTGTGATGGCCAGGGGAGTCGCACTCGAGCCGCGCGACGAGCGCATCGTCGTCACCGCCCAGCACGTCACCAAGACCTTCCTGCTGCGCCACACGCGCTCCATCAAGGAGGCCTTCGTCTGGCTCATCAAGGGCCGCAAGAAGGACATCACCAACGAGTTCCAGGCCATGGACGACGTGAGCTTCGACATCGCCGACGGCGAGTCGGTGGCGCTCATGGGCTTCAACGGCTCGGGCAAGTCCACCACCCTCAAGCTCATCAGCGGCGTCATGCACCCCGACGGCGGCGCCGTCGGCATCAAGGGCAAGGTCGCTGGCCTCATCGAGGTTGGCGCCGGCTTCCACCCCGACCTGACGGGCCACGACAACGTCTACCTCAACGGCGCCATCCTCGGCATGACCAAGGAGCAGATCAACGCCTCCTATGACGACATCCTCGCCTTCGCCGACATCGGTGACTTCATCGACACCGAGGTGAAGTTCTACTCGTCCGGCATGTACCTGCGGCTGGCCTTCTCGGTCGCGGTGCACACCGACCCGGACGTCTTCCTCGTCGACGAGATCCTCGCCGTGGGCGACGAGCCCTTCCAGAACAAGTGCAAGGCGCTCATCCGCCAGATGGTGCGCGACGGCAAGACGATCGTCATCGTCAGCCACGACCTCGACATGGTCGAGAAGTTCTGCAAGCGCGGCCTCGTCATGGAGCGCGGCCGGCTCGTCTTCGACGGCCCCTGCGACCAGGCGGTGCGCTTCCTGCGCGGCCGCGCCCTCGACGGCAGCGAGGACCCGCCGCGCCCGCCGCTCAGCGACGAGGAGAGGGCCAACCGCCTGTTCACCGACGACGAGCGCGCCGCCGTGCCGGTGCGGGTGCGCGCCGGCGGCCCGCCGACGACCGCCGCCGAGAGGGATTGAGCCCGGAGGGCGCGGCGGACGCCGCCCGCGGAGCGCCCCGCTCCGCGTTCCTGGGACCAGCGCGGTGAGGCCCGCCCGGCCGCGCGTCCCCGCGTCCGCGGCCGGCCGCTCAGTCGTCGTCCCGGCCTCCGACCATGAGCCGGTACACGGGCCGGCGCACCCCGGTGGGGACCAGGCGGTAGCCGCCGCGCACGACGATGTTGCGCAGGCCCTGGCCGCGGGAGATGAATCCCGACGCCACGAAGGCCCGCTGCAGGGCGATCTCGCTGCGCAGCATCTCGCCGCCGCCGCGGCGCTGGTAGGCGCCGGCGCCCACCCGGTAGAGCACCAGCGGCTCGGCCAGGTTGGCCACCCGCGAGCCCGTCTGGAGCATGCGCACGAACAGCCAGTAGTCCTCCATCTTCGACAGCGGCTGGTAGCCGCCGGCCCTGGCCACCGCCGCCTTGCGGTAGACGACCGTCGGATGGTTGAAGGGGTCGCGGAAACGCGCCATCCGCCTGATCCGCTCCGGCTCGGCGGGCAGCTCCCGCACGAGGCCCGCCGGCCGCGCCTCCGACTCGAACTCCTGGATCGCCGCGCCGAGCAGGTCGAGCGGCTCCTCGTCGTCACCGCCCACGACGAGCGGGATCTGGGTGGCGAAGCGCCGGGGCAGCGAGATGTCGTCGGCGTCGGCGCGGGCGACGATCTCGTAGCGGCAGGCCTTGAGGCCCTCGACGAGGGCGGCCGCCAGTCCGCGGTTGTGGCCGATCCGCACGACGGTGACGGGCACGCCGCCGACGGCCGAGCCGTCGATGGCCGTGTCGAGCACCGCCTCGATCCCGTCGCTCACCTCGCCGTCACGGACGATGACGATCTCGTCGGGCCGGAGCGTCTGCTCGGTGCTCACCGAGCGCAGGGCGCGGGCGAAGAACGCCGGGTCGTCGCCCGCGTAGACGGGCAGCAGCACGCTGAACGCTGTCATCGGCCCCCCTCGACGGCGAGGACGTCCGCCTCGACCGGGGTGCCGGCCAGGACGCGGGCGTTGCGCCGCGGGCCCCGGCGCAGGCCGTCGCGCAGACCCCGGCGCAGGCCGCTGCGCAGGGCGGCCCGGTCGGACGAGGCACGGAACGTCGCCGCCCAGCGTCGCAGCGTCGAGGCGCCGTAGAGCAGGCGCTCCCAGCCGGCCAGCGCCGGCGAGCGGGTGAACATCCACACCTTGTTGCGCACCTCGAGGCGGAAGCGCGGGCCGGGGTCGGCGCTCGTGCCACCGAAGCGCTCCGTCAGGTGCGCCACGCGGCTGGCCGGCACGTAGAGGCCCTCGCGGAAGCGCAGCAGGCGCGTCGTGTACTCGAAGTCGTCGTTCCACAGGAAGTAGTCGCTGAGCGGCAGGCCCTCGTCGCGAACGGCCCGGGCGTCGAGGAGGATCGAGACGAACGAGGCCGACCGGATCGGACGGCAGCCCAGTCGCGCGGCATCGCGCCGCTGCTCGCGGGTGGCGCCGAACCGGGCCCGCGGCGTGTTCATCGGGTGCTCGCGGCCGTCGCGCCAGTCGGCGCGGCTGGCCAGGACCGCTGTCGGACGCGGATAGCGCTCGCGGGCATCGAGCAGCGCCTCGAGCGCGCCCGGGCCGGGCACCGTGTCGTCGTCCATGATCCAGACCAGGTCGGCGCCGTGGCGGTGACAGGCCACGGCGATGCCCGACGCGAAGCCGCCGGCCCCGCCCGTGTTCGTCGGCATGGTGACGACCTCGGTGACCGCCGGGTGCCCCGCCGCCACGCGCGGCGAATCGTCCGTGGAGGCGTTGTCGATGACGACGACCGCGTCCGGCCGGCGCGTCTGCCCGTCCAGCCCGTCGAGACAGCGGCCGAGGAGCTCGGCGCGGTTCCACGCCACGACGACCGCGACGACGCGGGGTGCGGGGGAGCCGCCGTCGGCGGCGGTGGGTTCGGCCATGGCCCAAGATTATCGGTGTCGCCCGGCCGGGCGACGGGGGCGTGCCGGACAGCCGCCGCCCGGCCGGCTCTCAGCGCACGGACAGCTTCCGCAGATATCCTCCTCTGGATCGCCGGGTCGACCCCCCTGCTCGGCCTGCGCCGCCGGACGTCCCGGCGGTCGATGAGCGGAAAGGACCCGAATCGATGAGGACCAGGCACGGGAAGCGCCCTTCGAGCCCCGCCGGCCGCTGCGCGGCTGCGCCCCTTCTCGCCCTCCTCACGGTGCTGGGGATGGTCGGCGTCGCGCAGCCGGCGCGGGCCGACACCGACTCGGGCGGGGCGATCACCGCCCGCTACGAGGCCCTCGGCGGCGCTGACGGCGTCCTGGGCGCCGAGCGGAGCGGCGAGACGTGCGGTACCAGCGATGGCGGCTGTTACCGCTCCTACGAGAACGGCACGATCGTCTGGACGGCCGCCACCGGCGCCCACGAGATCCACGGCGACTTCCTGACCCAGTGGCGCCAGAGCGGCTCGGAGGACGGCTCACTGGGCTACCCGGTGACGGGCATCAGCTGCACGCTCATCCAGAACGGCTGCTTCCAGCGGTTCCAGCGCGGCTCGATCGTCCGCGACGGCGCGGCCGGCGCGACGTGGGGCGCGCACATTCTCCGGGGTGCGATCGGCGCCCGGTGGGACGCGACCGGTCAGGCCAGGGGCTATCTCGGCTATCCGAGGAGCGACGAGAGCTGCGGCCAGGACAACGGCACGGTCGGCTGCGTCCAGTTCTTCAGCTTCGGTCTGATCGAGTGGACACCGGCCACCGGTGCCCACTCCGTCCACCACGAGATCGAGCGCAAGTGGGAGGACGAGGGCGCCGAGGACGGCTACCTCGGCCTTCCGGTCAGCGAGGCGGAGGTCGGCGCCGGGACGATGACGATGACCCAGTACTTCCAGGGCGGGGCGATCCACCTCACGGCGGCGGACGCCCTCCTCGTCGTGCGGGGCGCAGTCTACGAGGCCTGGTCGGCCGCGGGTGCCCTCGAGGGCGACTACGGTGCGCCCGTGGGCGACGCGCGGTGCGACGCGTCTGGGACCTGCACCCAGGAGTTCGAGCACGGCACCATCACGCGCTAGAGCGGGCGGCGATGCCCGCGGTGCGGGGCGGCCTCAGTGCTTCCCCCCGTCCGACCTGCGGGCCCGCTCGATCGCCGCCAAGTGCATCATCTCGGCCTGGGTGGGCATGCCGTAGGCCCTCGCCACACCGTCGTGCATCTCGATGATCTTGCGGCGCACCCGCTCGGAGAACTCGTGGGCGATCTCGCCCGGCTCGGCGGTCATCGGGGCCCCGTAGACGACGTGCACGTCGGGGCGGCCGGGCAGCCAGCGCTTCTCGGTGGGCGGCCACGCCGCCCACGAGCCGACCAGCGCCACGGGGACGACCGGCACGTTGTGGGCGATCGCCAGGGCCGCGGTACCGGGTTTGAAACGCCCCATGCCGCCTGTACGGGACCGGGTGCCCTCGGGGAAGATGAGCAGCGAGACGCCCGCGTCGAGCAGCTCGCCCGACATACCCCGGTGGTTCCGGCCCTTGTTGCGGGCCCGGTCGACGGGGAAGGCGTTCATGAGCAGCTGGGTGCCCATCGCCGTGTACCACTTGGTGAAGAAGTAGTCGGCCGCTGCACCGGTGGCCAGTTCCTTGGTGAGCCGACTCGGCATCGTGAGCATGATGAGCGGGCCGTCGAAGTGGCCCGAGTGGTTCGGGGTGACCAGGAACGGGGCCCGCAGGTCGTCGAGGTGCTCCAGGCCGTGCACGTGCGCCTTGACGGCGCGGTCGAGCACCGGCTTGATGAGGGCGTAGCGCACGGAGTCGCGGGCGATGGCCGCCACCGTCGACTTGTAGAGCCGCGGGTTGCGTCCGAAGTTCATCAGCGGGCCCCCTGCCTGTCATGGCCGCTGCGAACCTTACTCGCCACGAGCCGGGACAGCCCGACAGGGCCGTGCCTCAGTGCCCAGGCGGCCGCCCTCCAGATGGCCTTCGGCGTGACCTGCACCCGGCCCGCGTCGAGGGCCGCGAGCGCCTCGGCGGCCACCTGCTCGGGCTCGACCCAGGCCCAGCCCGGCAGGCGCGGGCGGCGCATGCCCGCCGCCGCGTGGTAGTTCGTCCTCGCCCAGCCGGGCAGGACGACGGTGGCGTGCACCCCGGTGCCGGCCAGCCGCCCCGCGAGCGCCTCGGTGTAGCTCACGACCCAGCGCTTGGTCGCCGAGTAGACGTCGGCGTCGATGAGGGCGTTCACCGAGGCGACGTTGACGATCCCACCGGCGCCACGACGGACCATCTGGCGGCCGGCCGCGCCCGACAGGACGAGCACCGCCAGCGCCATCGCCGTGAGCGCCCCGGCGTGGCCGGACCAGTCGGCGTCGAGCAGATCGGCGTGCGCCGCGAAGCCGGCGCCGTTGACGAGGACGTCGATCTCGTGGGCGTCGATGAAGGCCTCGACGGTCCGGATGCCGGCCGGGTCGGACAGGTCCGCTGGAAGGGTCTCGACGGCGACCCCGTGCCGGGCCCGCAGCTGCTGCGCGGCCGCGTCGAGTCTCGACCCGTCGCGCGCCACGAGCACCAGATCGTCCCCGCGGGCCGCCAGGGCGTGGGCGAACGCCAACCCGATGCCACTGCTTCCCCCGGTGACGAGTGCGGTAGCCATGGCCACCAATCTATCCTCTCGCCGCCGGCCCCTCCACCGGTGCGCACGAGCCCGGGGACGATCCCGGTGGGCCTGCGGGCAGGGGCGATGCACCGCGCCCGGGCGCGTACGGTCGGATCGTGGGACGGGCCCCGGTGGGCCGGCGCCGGGAGGCTCCGCGGCCGCCCCGGGGTGACGGACCGGCATGCATCGGCCCCCGGCACGGGGGTCGTCGCATCGGCGTCCTGACGTCGACGGGGCCGGCGGGGGATCCCCGGCCCGTTCGACCGCCGTCAGCCGGCCAGCAGGCCGGCTGCCTGCTGGGCCATGGCCAGCTCCTCGTTGGTCCGCACGACGAGCACCCCGACCCGCGACTCGGGCGCGGAGATCAGGTGCGGGGCCTTGTCGCGCCGGCCGTTGAGCTCCTCGTCGAGGACGACGCCGATGCCGGCGAGCTTCGCGCAGATCTCGCGGCGGGTGAAGGCCGAGTTCTCGCCGATGCCCGCGGTGAAGGTGATGGCGTCGACGCCGCCGAGCAGGTTCGCGTAGCCGCCGATGTAGAACGCCAGGCGGTGCGTGTACACGTTCATGGCGGTGATCGTGTCGGCGTCGCCGGCCTCGAACTGCGCCTCGACGTCGCGCATGTCGGTGACGCCCGACATGCCGAGCATGCCCGAGTTCTTGTTGAGCTCGGTGTCGATGCGGTCGACGTCCCAGCCCTCGGCGCGGTGCAGGTAGGCGAAGACGCCCGGGTCGATGTCGCCCGAGCGGGTGCCCATGACGAGGCCGGCCAGCGGGGTCAGGCCCATCGAGGTCTCGACGGCACGGCCGCCCTTGACGGCCGAGATCGAGGCGCCGTTGCCGAGGTGGCAGACGATCTGGCGCAGCTCCGCCGGGTCGGCGCCCAGCACGCCGGGCACCAGGCCGGCGACGTACTGGTGACTCGTGCCGTGGAAGCCGTACTTGCGGATCGCGTGCCTGGCGGCCAGCCCGCGGTCGATGGCGTAGGTGTGGGCCTCGGCCGGCAGGTTGACGAAGAACGCGGTGTCGAAGATGCCGACGTGCGGCACGTCCGGGAGCAGTGTGCGGGCGGCGCGGATGCCCTTGATCCCGGCCGGGTTGTGCAGCGGCGCCAGCGGGACGAGCTCCTCGAGGGTGTCCAGCACCTCGTCGTCGATGACGGTCGGGGCGGCGAAGCGGTCGCCGCCGTGCACCGTGCGGTGGGCGACCGCCGCGACGTCGTCGAGCGAGGGGCCGTGATCGGCGAACATCGTGAAGACCGCCTTGAGGGCCACCGTGTGGTCGGGCAGCCGCGGGGTGACCGTGAACTCGTCGTCGCCGACCTCGTGGGTGACGATGCCGTCGCTCGCGTCGCCGATGCGCTCCACCAGGCCCTTGGCCAGCACGGCCTCGGAGTCGGGGTCGATGAGCTGGTACTTGAGGGAGCTGGAGCCGCAGTTCAGCACCAGGATTGGTTCGGTCATGTCTCTCCTTGTCAGGCCAGGACTCTCAGGCGAGCGGGCCGTTCGTGCCCTGGGCCTGGATGGCGGTCATGATGATGGTGTTGACGATGTCGTCGACGAGGGCGCCGCGCGACAGGTCGTTGACGGGGCGGCGCAGGCCCTGCAGCAGCGGGCCGACCGCCACGGCGCCGGCGGTGCGCTGGCAGATCTTGTAGCCGATGTTGCCGGCCTCCAGATCGGGGAAGACGAACACGGTCGCGCGGCCGGCGACCTCGGAGTCGGGCATCTTCTTGGCCCCGACGACGGGATCGATGGCGGCGTCGAACTGGATCGGGCCGGCGATCCGCTCCTCGGGGGCGCGCTGGACGGCCTCCTCGTAGCCGGCGCGGACCCGGTCGACGTCCGGACCGCTGCCGGAGGTGCCCGTCGAGTAGGTCAGCATGGCGACCTTGGGGTCGATGCCGAACATGCGGGCGGTCTGGGCGCTCGCGAGGGCGATGTCGGCGAGCTGGGCCGGCTCCGGGTTCGGGGTGACGGCGCAGTCGGCGAACAGCAGCACGCGGTCGGCGAGGCTCATGAGGAAGGCGCCCGAGACGGTCTTCATGCCCGGGTTCGTCTTGATGACCTGGAGGGCCGGGCGGATGGTGTTGGCCGTCGTGTGGTTGGCGCCCGAGACGAGGCCGTCGGCGCCGCCCATGTACACCATCATCGTGCCGAAGCAGGCGCCGTCGGCCATGGCCTCGCGGGCCTGCTCGAGGGTGACGCCCTTCTTGGCGCGCAGCTCGGCGAACTTGGCGGCGTAGGATTCGATGAGCTCCGGGTTGTTCATCGAGACGATCTCGACGCCGGTCAGGTCGAGGCCCTGCCTCTTCGCGTCGGCGCGCACCTGCTCCTCCTCGCCGAGCAGGACGATCCTGGCGACGCCGCGGGCGGCGACGACCGAGGCGGCCTCGAGGATGCGGGGGTCCTCGCTCTCGGGCAGCACGATCGTCCGCACGTCGGCCCTGGCCGTGGCCATGAGCTCGTGGCTGAAGCGGGCCGGGGTACGGGTGGTGATCGTCACATCGGTCGCGGCCAGCACGGCAGACAGGTCGTCGCCGAGGACGGCGGCGGGCACGCCGAGCGAGGCGAGAAGGGTGCGGGTGGCGTCGGTGTGGGTCGGGCCGGTGGCGATGATCGCCACGACGGTGGCGTGCTGGGCGGCCAGGCCGTCCAGGGCGACGCGGGCCAGGCCGAGGGCGTGGTCGGGGCCCTGGGAGGCGTCGACGACCAGGACGACCGGGGCGGCCAGGTCGGCGGCGAGGCGGCCGTTGAGGGCCAGCTCGGTGGGGGCGGTGACGCCGGAGTAGTCGGTGCCCACGGCGACGACGGGCCCGGCGGCGGCGAGCGCCTCGAAGCGCTCGATGATGCCCGTCTCGGCCTCGTCGGTGCTCCTGGCGAATTCGTCGAAGGAGGCGCCGACGAGGCGGGCCGAGGAGGCCTGCGCGGCCAGCGGGTGGAAGAGGACGGCGGGACTGGACTGGCGTCCGGCGGCCTCGGCGATGGCCTGAGCGGCGGCGCTCAGATCGGCCCGGGCATCGGGGGACGCGACATATACACGTGTGCTCACGGGAACAAAGCTACGCCACCGGGGCCCGTCGCGCCGAACCGGAGAACGGAACATGGGGCGTGCTCCCACCGCGGCCCCCGATCCGGTGCGCCCCACCCCGTCCCGTTCCCACCTCGTCCCGTTCCCCGGTCCGGCGCTGCCTGCTTCTCCCGCCTCTTCTCCCGTTCCCACCTCGCTTTTGCGCTCGCACCTCGTTTTTGCGCTCGTACCTCGGACATGTCCCGGGTGCTAACCGGAAAGTGAGGTGGGAGCGGAGGGGCGGCAGCGAAGCCGGGGTCGGGACGGGGCCGGACGGGTGTGCGGGCCCCAGGCCAGCAGCCCGCGGATGTCGTCCGGGGTCAGCGGCGTCCGCCGTCGTTCCTGAGCTGCGGCAGCAGGGTGGCGGCCGCGATGCCGCCGAGCATGATCACCGTCCCGACGGTCATGGCCGCACGGGGCAGGCCGTGCGCCAGTGCTGCGACGAGCGCGCCGCCGAGGGCGAGACCCATGACGATGGCCCGGTGGGCCCGTACGCGCAGGATCGCGGTGATCGCGGCCAGGCCGATGAGGGTGACGGCCATCCCGTAGGCGGCCAGCTGCGGGAACTGAGGACCCCTGCCCGTGCACATGTCGGTGATGCCTATGTGCAGGGTGAGCAGGAGCGCTGACAGCATGGCCAGGATCGCGGTCCAGATCCTCGTCTGCTGGCGCTGGTCAGGGCCGGGGCGCAGGGGCGTGGATCCGACCAGGCGGTTCCAGAGCGGCATGAGCATCAGCAGCAGCGTGCAGACCAGCAGCGTGGCGGGCATGGCGGCCGCCGAGACGCCGCGGGGAACGGCCGACGCGCCGTGGCGGCCGGCGGCCTGACGGGTGATGACCTGCGCAGGCATGTCGTCCCAGAACAGCAGGCTGTAGCAGATCATGCCCGCCAGGGCGATGACGACGATGATGTAGCCGATGACCGGCTGAGAGCTGTGCGATCGGATGTTCATGCCCGTCTCCTTCGTGGACAGTGACAACGATGCCCGCTGGAGCGTTCACCGGTCATCGCACTTCTGGACACTCGTGTCTCCTTCTTAAGTCCCCGCGAGGGCGGTGGGGCCATCCTCCCCGGCACGTTGCGGCAGCCGGGCCCGGACGGCCCAGCCGCCCTCGTGCGGGCCTGCTGTCAAAGTGCCGCCGAGCAGCTCGCAGCGCATGCGCATGCCCTGGATGCCCAGCCCCGACCCGCTGATGCCGGAGGTCGGTTGGGTCGCCAGCCCATTGGTCACGGACAGGCTCATCCAACCGTTCTTGATGGTCAGGTCCACCATGATGGGGGCTCCTGGGGCATAGCGGTGGGCGTTCGTCAACGACTCCTGGACGATCCGGTACAGGGCGAGCCCGACAGCTGGTGAGACCTTCGGGTCCTGAGGCATCGCGACACCGATGTCGGGGTTGATCGCCCTGGCCCGACGCAACAGCTCGGGAATGTCCGCGAGGGTCGGCTGGGGGGCGGTGGGGGCCTGGGAACCCGCCGCGAGGATGCCGACCACCTCGTGCAGGCTCTCGCTGGCGCTGCCGGCCTCGCGGGTCAGTTCTTCGAGCAGCTCTGCTGCGCGTTGCGGGTTTCCGGGGAGCATGCGTCGGGCGAGCCTGGCGTCGAGCAGGACGGCAGTCATGTGATGGGAGGCGATGTCGTGCAGTTCCCGGGCCATGAGCCCGCGTTCGTCCTCGAGTGCCTTGGCGATCCTCGCTTCGCTCTCGGCCCGTTCTGCTTTCAGGAGGGTCTCCACTCCAACCGCTCGTTCGTTCGCGATCCGCATCCAGGCCCCGACCAGGGTGGGGGCCCCGATGAAGAGCGAGCCCGAGACGAAACCGACTGGTGCGAGGAGAGCGATGCCGTCGGAGCCGGTGCGCACGGGGGCGAGCACGAAGGCCCCGATCGTCGTCGTGAGGCCGATCATCGCGGTGACGGAGCTGGTCCGTGACCGGGTACGCCGTCCCAGCCAGAAGCACAGCGGCAGATAGAGCAGGAACTGCGTGACGAATGGATTCTGCTGCGTCAGTGCTGCAACGAGAACAGCAGTATGGACGATCGCGAACGCCACGACCGGTCGGTTGATGAGAATGATGGTGCAGACGACCCCGAGAACGGTCAGGCCGATCTGCCACAGAATCTGGGCGAGCGAGTTTTCTGAGTTCGCCACCAGCAGCACGTTCAAGAGACTCACCAGGAACGATGCCAGTACGGTCTGCCGCAGCTGCTGGTTGACGCGCTCAGCCGCACCTCTGCTCATGTGCATGTCTCCGTCCGATGCCGGCCAGCAGCGCTACAACGCCGAGAAGGTCAGCTCCCTGCGGTTGAAGCAGAATGCACCCCATGTCACCACGATGGCAGACCATGCCACGACGATACCCGCTGCGAGCCAGCCCTGGGCGCCCGGCTGCGTCGAAAGCCCCGTGGCGCTCAGCGGGAGACAGCCGTGGAGGATGTCGGCGCCGGTGAGCGTGGCGAGTGAGCGGAAGGTCGACTCGACGACGAACAGACCGCCCAGCAGGAGGAGCAGAACGGTTTGCCGACGCAGCAGGAAGCCGAGGCCGGCGCCGAGGACACCGCACAGCACGAGTGTGACGAGTCCGCGCAACTCCGACATGACCAGGGCGAACGGATCCAGTGCCAGGTTGATGCGCTGCACGGCGAGAGCGGTGAACAGGACGAGCAGTCTGACCGCGGTGAGACCGAACGCGGCGACGAATGAGGCGAGTGCAGCGGCCGCGCACTTGTTCCGGTAGAGCTGCCCGCGGCGGGGCAACGCCACGGCCGCGCTTGTCATGGAGGCGAAGTGGTACTCGCGGGTGATGAACAGGCCCCCCATGATCATCATTGCGAGAGCCGCCGGGCTCACTCCGCCGACGCCGCCGGCATTGGCGGCGGCTGTGAGCTGCAAGCCGGGCTGGTCCAATGACAGTTTCGCCAGATCCTCGGGGGACATGGATTGAGCCTGCGTCGCATTGGGGATGACTCTGTTGAGAGAAATGAGGGCGTTGATCGTATCCCTCGCGAAGGCTTCGAGTGTGGCGACCAAGAAAGTCGCGATGATCAGGATGATCGTCATGGTGGAGGCGATTCGGCCTTGGCGCAGTCGCATGATCTCAACGTTCATGGTACTCATCCTCGATTTCCTGAAGTGGCGAGATAGAAAGAATCAAGATCGTCGGGCAAGGTGTCCGACTGTGCCACGACGCGGCCTCCTCGAACTATGACGACGGCGTCTATCGTGCGTTGCAGCTCGGCCAGGATGTGACTGGTGATCAGCACCGACCCGCCACTGGCCGCGAAGCGCCGGAGGAGGGTGCGGAACCATTCCATGCCCTCGGGATCGAGACCGTTGGATGGTTCATCGAGGACGAGAACATGTGGATCGCCCACCAGCGCGAGGGCCAGGCTGAGGCGTTGACGCATGCCCAGGCTCATCTCACGGACCCTCATGGGGCCTGCATCCGCCAGCCCGACCTGCTCCAAGTGCGCGTCGACGGCGTGAGGATCGGTCAGCCCGGCGGCGGCCCTGGCCAGGGCGACGCATTCGGCTGCCCTGCGGTTCGGATGCAGCCCAGCGTTTTCGCACAGAGCGCCGACCAGACGAGACGGTACGGGGATGGCATCATACCGATTCCCCTCCACCAGGCAGATGCCGGAGTCAGGGCTGGCGAGTCCGAGAAGACAGCGCAGCATCGTCGTCTTGCCCGAACCATTCGGGCCGAGCAGCCCGGTGACTGCTCCGGACTCGATGCTGAAGCTGACGTCGTCGAGGATGAGGCGACTTTCATAGCTCTTCGTCACGTGTTCGAAGGAGATGGGTGCCGGGTCGGAGGGCCTCGTGCTGGGGATGGTGGAAGTCCCTGTTGTCATGGCAGTTCTTCTCTCATGCTGCTGCTTGCGTGGGGGCCAGCAGATCCTGGTACTCGGACGTTGTTGCAAGAAGCTCCTGGCGGCAGCCGTCGGCCAGTATGCTGCCATGATCCATGACCAGGACGCGGTCGCTCGAGTTGAGGTGCTCGAGGTTGTGCGAGACGATGAGCACCGTGCGCGTTGCGGCGAAGCTCTCGAGCAGATGGGTCAAGGAGGACCTGGTCACGGGATCAAGATTGGAGTCCGGCTCGTCCATGAGGATGATGTCGGCGTCGCTGAGCAGCACTCGGGCCCAGGCGATTCGCTGTCGCTGGCCGCCGGAGAGAGTGATTCCGGCTTGGCCCAAGTCCGTGTCAAGACCGAAATCCTTCTTCCCCAGCAGATCGGTGAGACCGACGTGCTCAAGGGCCTCGTACAGGGTGGAGTCCGGGTGGCGGTGGCAGCCGAGTTCCAGATTCTCTCTCAGCGTGCCGGTGAGCACGATCGAGTCCTGACCGACGAGGGCGAGGCGTCTGCGGTAGGAGTTCAGGTCGAGCTGGTCGATCGGGACACCGCCGAGTGAGATGTGCCCGGCGTCGGGGTGGTAGAATCGTTCGATGAGTTCCAGGAGCGTGGACTTGCCTGAACCGGATCGACCGACGATGGTGACTGTTTCTCCACGGCGCAGGACGAAGTTGACATCAGTGAGCACTGGAGTTCCCGGCTCGTATGAGAAGGAGACGCTGTCGAAGCGCAGCAGTTCGTCTCCCGATGCGGTGCCGATGGCAGTCTGATGGTCGGCGCGCACGTCATCCTCTGATTCAAAGAAATCAACCTCATAGCAGCGCTTGAGGGCGCCCAGGCCGATCTGCATCTGGGTGAATGCCTGGCCGAGGCTGCTGATCGGTGCGATCATCATGAACATGTAGGTGATGTAGGCGAGCAGGGTTCCCAATGTTGTCGCACCCGAGGCCAGCCGTGCGGTGCCGACCACGATCACTGCGGCGATCGAGCCTTGGATGCAGACATTGAGAGCAGGCTGGACGCACGCGGACAGGACGGTGATCCTCAGACCCTTGCGGTAAAGATTGTGGGAGCTGAGGCGTAGATGATCCAGCTCCAGCGGTTCAGCATTCGTCGCCTTGATGGTGCGCAGCGCTGAGAGCATGCGCTCGGTGCTCACGGAGAAATCTCCCAGAGCCTCCTGCACTTCGGCGGACATGCTGTTCGCCCGGTTGGTGACTGCGATCACCAAGGACAGGCCGAGGACGAAGGCCGCTGCTGTCACCGCGAACAGTATCGGGTCGGACATGATCATGAAGACCGTTGTTCCGGCGAGCATGAGAACAGAACCGGCAACCGGCAGGATCCCGGCAGACAGGAACTGCTTCACCATGGTGCTGTCCGCGTTGGCGCGTGAGAGCAGGTCGGCGGTGTTGGCCGCATCGAGCTCGCTGATCGTCATGCTGACATAGCGACGACCCAGACGGGTGCGCAGGCGATGGGCGACGGCTTCGGCGCCCCGACCCGTCAGATAGGCCTGCACGGCACCAATGACGGTGGTCCCCACGACGAGAGCCGCGAGCAGCTCGATCGTGTCGGCTTGCAGGCCGCCTTGAATCCCGTCGTTGACTGTTTTCTGCAGGACGCGGGGCTGGACGACGGACAGACCAGCTGCGGTCACCGACAGGACCAAGGCGGTACCGAGGGTGATGCGACTTCCCCTGGTGAGTCCGACGAGGTAGCTGCGCATGCTGGACGGAAGGTCCTCCGGGTGGCGTCTTGCTGCGTTCTCAGACATGAGGGACTGTTTCCTTTCTCCAAGTGGCTGTGGGGAACAGCGACGTTCCCCACAGCCACTGGCGGTGAACGGGTGGTCAGACCGTCAAACGGTCAGGCAGACGGCCACGGAGGCGAAACTCACCGAACAGAGGGAACAGCTGGCGAAACTGACGGGATTGCAGGTTCGCATTCCACCGGTGGGTTCGGTCTCGGTTCGTTGCAGATCCAGTATGTACTGCATGAGATGTCCTTTCTACTCGTGAGGCTTTGAGGATTCGTTCAGCAGAACCAGGTGCTGAACGAACTTCCGCAGAGCGCCAGACTGCTGCTGCTGGTGATCGTGCGGTCCATGTCTCTGGCCTCCTCGACGAGGCCCTGCATTCTCAGGACTTCCGACATGATGAGCTCCTTGCCGCCAGGTGTCTGGCAGGTGATTGATTCTGAGTCTGCTCGCGCAGAACGGCGGACTGCCGCCTGTCATTGTTCTGCATCCGATGCATGATTCGCGTTGATTCTTCGGCTTCAAGGGCCCCTTGACGCCGATGCGTGTCAGCAGATGGCGGCGCTCCAAGTGCTTGCACATCCGACGAGGCTCCATGAGCTGCACATGCGAGTGGTGCGATCGGTCGATTCCGAACCCTGAAGTGACAGGATGTATGACATGATTTCTCCTTTGAAATGGTTTGTGGTGGTCAGCAGACGATGACACTGTGCGTACTGAAGCAGAACGCCCAGCTGTTGGTGCTGGGGAATCTGGTGTCCTGCTCCTCGGAATTGATTCCCTGCATTTCCAGAATTTGTGACATGGTTCATCCTCTTTTCGTGTCGGCGCTCTTCAGCAGAACCAGATGCTGTGGGTGCTGTAGCATGTCCAGTTGGACCAGTTGCTCGGGCTGCGGGTAGGCTCGGAATGTGTGTCGAGCGACTGCAGAACGAGGATTCCGTGCATGGTTCACCTCCTCTCCATGATGAGCTCTGACGATGCTCCCCGCCATTCATTTCCGCTGTGACCCACGCTGATCCGGTCCAGCAGTGGGGTGCGGAACAGATTGGGAGGGACGATCTTGAGGTGGCGGCTCTCGTACAGTCGGAGGACGGACAGGACGCCTGCGCTCCCGGAGGACCAGTCACACGAGAGCCGCATGAGCTGTTCTCCTGGAAAGACGATTCCGGTGCCACGTACCAGGGCATGCAGGTTCAGCAGTCGGGCTTGACGCGCCAGGACCTCTTCGTCGCTGATCGATGCCCACGGGCACTGGAGCAGGCGGTCCGCGAAGAGAAGAAAGCCGGCGCGGCCGTTGAACAGATTGCTCTGCACCGCGAAGGGCGGGACGAGCGTCCGTTCAATGCCGTGAAGCGTTCTCACGAGTTCATCGGTGGGCCTGTGCTCGAGCAGGCGCATGATCACCAGACCGATGCCGATGGATCCAGTTGCCAGATAGGGCAGCACTCGCCAGCCCTCGTTCAGCTGCAGGGAGCCGTCAGGTGTTTGGACCAGCAGGGCGAGGTCCCTGTCCAGGGCGGTGCTCGCCCGATCAGGATCGGTGTCGTCGCCCGTGAGTTCATGACTGCAGATCCAGTACAGGGCCTGACCGGCCATCCCCTGCATCAGTCCGCCCTTGCCCACTGCGGCTGTCGCTGTGCCATTGACCTCTCGGACAATGCTTGAGCGGTCCTCGTCAAAGCGGTCGAGCATCACCTCGTGAATGGCGGCGATGGTCTCGTCGTAGTGGTGCTGGTTGTGTCTGCGGGCCTGGTCCATGAGGCAGATGCCGATCCCGGACAGTCCTGAGTAAAGATCACTGGGAAGACTTGGCAGATGAAGTGTCCTGACCTTTTCAAAAAGCCTGCCAGCCGCTTCTCCTCTGCCGAGACGGTCGAGTGTCCATGCAGCTCCAGCAAGACCGTTGTAGAAGCCGAACGAGGTCTTGCTCGAGTCGGCCGCGGTTTCCTCGATCCAATCGAGCACGTCCTCCCGCTGCCGTGCCTCAGGGTGCGCCAGGAGAACACCGCATGCCCCTGTTGCGATCCCGTAGCCGCCCTCGTCGAACTGGCTCACGTCACCGGGCCAGACACGGTCGGGCCGTGACAGGTCGAGTGCTTCGTCCAGGCCGCGGACGATCGCGGCATCGATCTCAGCAACTGCTTCGGGATCATCCATGCACCATGCGTCCCGTGCCACCCGTGCGCGTCGTCGCAGCGGTGCCGGATTGTCATCGGTCACTGTCAGTGAGATGTCGGCGACGATCGAGGCGCAGAACTCATCACTCAATGCATAAAATTGTCTGGCATGTTCGACCAGACCTCGCAACTTGCTGTGATCCAGCGGCAGGAGGACCGTGAGTGGTACGAACATCGACAGTTTGATGCAGCCCAACCCGTAGAGATCAGCTGCAATTCCTGTGCGGCCGTCCTCGGCGATGTACCCAGGTGCCCCGGCGGGCGCGCTGGTCGGGTCGTCGACGTCATGGGCCATCTCGAAGTCGATGAAGCGGATGTCCCCATCGGGGGTGACGATGATGTTGTTCGGGTGCAGGTCCCCGAAGACGATTCCATGCTCGTGAAAAGCGTGGACTGTTCGCTCGACCTTCGCAAGGGTGGCCAGCGCCCAGTCGCGGTAGTCAAGTATTTCTCGATTGCCGACTCCTGCCCGGATCTCTGGGCTGCGCATGACCATTTCGCTGTTGAGGGTCGTGCCCTCGATCAGTTCCTCCTCCATGAAGCAGTGCTCGCCCGCTTTGAACACACGGTGGCATCTGACGACTTCAGGGAGGTCGGCCAACCGGTCGAGGAACTCTGCTTCACGGAGCAGACGTGCCACCGCATCGGTGCCATCCGGCGAGATGCCTGCATGGGGGCGGGCCTCCTTCAGCACGACCGGATGCTCCTGGCCGTCGGGGATGGCCCGATAAATTCCGCCCCCGTTGCTGAAGTGCATCGCGTCGAGTACTGCATAGGGGAACTCTTCGGGTCGGTCACCAGAATTCAGAGCGTCCATCTGTGCTCGGATGAAATCAGGGATCTGCACCCATTCCGGCGGACGGAAGACCGGCTGGCGATCGTCTTCGACCAGTTCTCCTGACGGATTCCTGATCGCTGGGCTCAGCTCGTCGGTGCGTGATCTCATGAGCAGCGGACGGAAGCCGCCGTAACGCAGGTAGACGGGGCCTCCATGGTAACGGATGTCGCTGAGGATGTAGGGCCCCTCGGCGCCGCCGATGATCGCGTCCAGTTCTGCGGCAATGCGAGCGCACTGCTCATCGTCATCGGGATAAATGGTGATGAATTTTCCGCTGCCGCCACGATGCGCGTACTTCATGTTGGTCCGCATGAGCTCCGTCCGGGTCGGCAGGAACTTGAACGGGACGGCAGACGCATGGCAGTAGGATGCGACGTCTCCAAGGAGTTTCTGCGCGTTTTCCATGGTGGCACTGACGTGAATCTTCCAGCCCTGCTCAGGCATGTTCATCCCAGGTGGCATCACATATTCCCAGCCATTCCCCGTGGACAGCGACCAGCTGGTCCAGTCGCGGTCGCGGGGAAGTTCGAACCGTCGCGCTCCCGAACCATTCGTCGTGTCGCGTTTGATGTCGTAGAACGCCGGGTCGGCGTAGCAGAACGCGAGATATTTCATGTCCATCGGGTCTGTCTCCATTGGAATAGTCATGACTTGTGGAATCCCCATGGTGGAGTTCTCGCTCGCTTGTTGTGTCCTGGTTCGATCCCGCATCCAACGCGCGATCCCTTGATGGGGTGATTCGATTGTGATGGCTGCCGCCCGCTTGGTCCAGATCTGTGACGACCAAGGTACGAGTGCGGGACTGGACCAAAGGAGTAGCCGCCGCCGGCGCAGGTGAACCTTGCGGCAGATGTCGACCGCGACGGATACCGAGCGGGGGAGCGGCCCCCGTTATCCTGTGTCGGGTTCTCCGCCCCGCCCGTGTCCCGGGCGAACTTCTCGGGGTTCCCGACGGGGGTCCCCGGGGCTATCGTGGATGGCGCCACAGCCTCGTGCCGAGGCCCACCCCCGTCCTGGTGGACGGGCTGATCCCAGGAGGGACCATGCAGCAAGATGAATCGGCAGGCATCGACGCCCCCGATCCCGAGGACCCCGGTACGGTCACTGTCCTGATCGCGGATGACCAGGCGATCATCCGCCGTGGACTGCGGGATTTCCTCGGCGAGAGTCCCGACATCGAGGTCGTGGCCGAGGCCTCCACCGGTTACGAGGCCGTCTCTCTGGCGCACGCATGGCGACCCGATGTGATCCTCATGGATCTGCGGATGCCGAAGGGCAACGGGTTGGAGGCTACACGGCAGATCCTGGCCGAGTCTGACCGATCCAAGATCCTGATCCTGACCACCTTCGAACGTGACGAGTACCTGTTCGTCGCCATGGATCTCGGTGCTTCTGGATTCGCCAACAAGGATCTCGATCTCGATGATCTGTCCGAGGCGATCCGTACGGTCGCCCGAGGCGGCTGCTGGCTGAAACCACGGTTGGCTGCTCGGCTGGCGGCCGAGTTCGCGAACCGCAAGCCGGTGCCCGTTCCGACGGCGGGGGCCGCTCCGGAACTGCTCACCGTGCGGGAGCGTCAAGTGGCTGCTCTCATCTCGGACGGATTGAGCAATCAACAGATTGCGCGTCGTCTCCACTTGGAGGTGACGACGGTGAAAGCACATATCGGGTCGATATTCAACCGGCTCGACATGAACAACCGGGTCCAGATCGCCATCTGGGCGCATGACAGGCAGTTGGTCTTCTCGGCGGAGGATGAATGATGAACGGAGCCGGGCCGATGGCGACCATTTCGCATGTCCGCAGCTGGACCGATCAGTGGGAGTGGCTCAGGAACAGCCCAGATGAGTTGCAGCGGGTGCTCGAGGACGAGGCCGAGTGCAGCGAGCGGGTCCTTGCCGGGCCTGCCCGAAGGGCTGATGCGCTCGTGGGTGTTCCCGTTGCTGATCTGTTCTACGAACAAGCTTCGCAGCCCGCGGTGCGATCAGGGGACTTCTGGTATCTCATGGTGCTCGACGGGGAGGCCGGCAGTCCCAGCATAATGCGAGTGCCTCATGATTCCGACGAGCCGGAGCCGACGGCCACGGATCTCATGTCAGATCCACGTGCGCAGGTGGCGCTCAATGTCGCGGAATTGGCACCCGGGGCTTCACTCGGATCAGTCGTGTTCAGCAGTGATGGCAGGATCGTCTGCTGGACGGAGGACCCGGATGGTTCGGAATCCTACAGGGTCCATGTGACCTCGGTCGCCGGTCAGAAGGAGCTTCTTGACCCGATCGACGGTTGTTCTGGCAGTGTCGTCCTCGATGAAAAAGGGTCGCGGGTCGTGTGGGTCGGGCTCGACGGGACACGCCGGCCTGCGGCCGTCTTCGCCAAGAGTTTTTCTGATGGCCGGGTCACTGTGTTGCACCACGAGTGCGATGAGCGTCTGAGGCTACGAATGAAGCAGTGCGTCTCGGGAGATTTCCTCTTGCTGGATGCGGTGAGCAGGACCATGGTGCGACACTTCATCTCCCGCCTGGGCGCTGCCGATCTTCGACTTCGACAGGTTGCGGGCCTGCCATTCGAGGGACGGTCGACCCTCGATGTCGGAGAGCTGGACGGGCGTCCGGCCCTGTTCGCCACAGTCGCCACGGATGATCAACCGAATGGCCGTCTGCTGGTCCGCTTCATCGACCGCCTCGGCGGCGCAGAGGGGGACTGGAGGTGTCTCATCGAGCATGACGAGCGTTCCGTGCTGGCTCCGGTGCTGGTGACTCGTCGCAATCTCGTCATCGGGCGCCGCAGGGAGGGGCACCAGGAGATCGTCATCGCCAAGCCGACAGTTCCGTTGACGGGCATCCGTTCGGTGCGTGGCGCCACTGGTTCGGAATTGAGCGTCACGGCCCTGCCCGACTGGGATGGCTCGATTCTCAGAGTGGGCGTCAGCTCCTATGTGCACCGGCCCCTGAGTGGCAGGGTCGACCTGGACGAAACCGAGCCGAGGGTCGAGCTGGCTGCGCTCAACGAGGATGTCTACGAGACGAAGGAACTTTTCGGCGAGACTGCTGATGGCGTTCGGATCCCCATTACTCTTGTCGGTCGGCGAGATCGCACCGGTCCCGCTCCCTGCCTGCTCAGTGTCTATGGTGCATACGGGGTGAATCAGCGCCCCAACTACAATCCGCTGCTTCTCAAGCTGTTCGACGCAGGCATGGTCTTCGCGGTTGCCCATGTACGCGGTGGAGGTGAGCTCGGCCCCCGGTGGCACACGGTGGCGACCGGCCTGGGAAAACCACTCACCTTCACCGACGTGCTGGCGTGCTTGGACGCCCTTGTCGCACGACGAACGGCTGATCCGAATCGTGTTGCCCTCATCGGCGGCAGCGCTGGAGGCCTGGCTGTGGGGGCGGTCCTCAATCTTGCGCCGGAACGGTTCAGGGCGGTGGTCGCCGACATGCCTTTTGTCGATCCGCTGACAACGATGATGCACCCGGATCTTCCATTGACGATCAGCGATCGCTCGGAGTGGGGGGACCCGTTGGCCGATCCGAGGATCTTCGAGTGCATCCGCGGATATTCACCGTGCCAGAACGTGCGTGACGCGGTTTACCCCCCGGTGCTTGCCACGGTCAGGACGAGGGACGCGCGGGTTTCTCCGCTGGAGGCCCTCAAATGGATCCGTGCGCTGCGCACCACTGCGAGGGGCGGGCCCTTCGTACTGCGTGTTCGTTCCGGCGGCCACCTGCATGCTGCATCATTCGATGCGACGGTTCACGACACGGCTGTCCAGTACGCATGGATCGCCGATCAGCTCGGCGTTGACCTGACCGGCGGATGCCGGGGTCCGAATCCGTCACGCTGACCCAGCGCACGACCGTGCCCGAACGGGCCGCCATCGCCGCGATGGTCCTCATCATGGTGCTCTTCCCGCTGCCCATCCGGCCCGCGATCCCCAGGGGCAGTTCGGGCACGGAGGACGAGGTCCCGGGTTGGAAGAGAGCCTCGACCCGGTGCGCCATGACTCGTCCCGGACCGTCGTCGTGCGGCGGTGGACCGACGCGCGCGGGCATAGTGGCTCCTCTCCGAGGAGGTGATCGAGGGGCCCGGCGTGGGGCCCACCAGGGCGGCCGATGACATGGAGAACCTGTAAATGCAAGATGACAAGGGAGTATATCATGATGTTCGGACATCGGAACGGGAACGGCGACCGCGGTGGCCAGGGGGTTCCCGTCGAGGCGACCCGGGGCCTGTTCTGGGCCTGGGTCGCCAACGACCTCGAGGAACTGACCACCATGGGGCCGTGGTCGAGGAGGCACGGCTCCGAGCTCGCGAGCAGACTCGCAGGGCGACTGCCGGGCGGGGCCCCCCGACGGGTGAGCGGCGGGCTGAGCGAGAGGCACGTCCGCGTGTCGATATCGATCATGGGATGCCTCATGCTCGCCCTCGCCGAGCGGGGCAGGGCGACCGGGGGCAGGTCCCGGCTCTATCAGGTGGGCCTGCTCGGTTTCGGCGTCCACGGCTTCACCCATCTGCTCAATTCGGCCGTGTGGCGCGGCTACACGCCCGGAGTCGCCACCGCGCCGACCGTCGTCATCCCGTTCTCGGCCTGGGCCGTCCGGGAGCTGGCGCGCAACGGGGTGCTGCGTCTCGACGGCAGGACGATCACGACGGCGCTCGTCGGCCTGCCCGTCACGATCCTCGGCATCCATGGCCTGACCGCGCGCCTCGTCGACCCCGAGGACGCCCCGGAGGACGTCGCCCCGGGGCGCACCACCCCTGGGGAGCGCACCACCCCTGGGGGCTGAGCCCCCAAGGCCGGGAGATGGGCTCGGGACTCGGCCGCTCCTCGCTTCTCCCGCCTCTTCTCCGGTTCCCACTTCGCCTTTGCGTTCGCACCTCGTACATGTCCAGGGTGTTGACCGAAGAGTGCGGTGGGAACGGAAGGTGAGGTGGGAACGGAGGGGCGGCAGCGAAGCCGGGTGCGGGGCCGGGACCAGGCCGGAGGGGCGGTGCGGGGCCGGGCCGGTGGGCTCCGGTCCCGGACGGCACCGGGCCCCATGGCCCCGCCTCAGGCCAGCAGCCCGCGGATGTCGTCCAGGGTCAGGGCGCCGCTGCTCAGCGCCTCGTCGCCGACGACCTGGTCGAACAGCTCGCGCTTGCGCTGCTGCAGCTCCACGACCTTCTCCTCGATGGTGTCGGCCGACACGAGGCGGTAGACCATCACCTGCTTGTCCTGGCCGATGCGGTGGGTGCGGTCGATGGCCTGGCGCTCGGCGGCCGGGTTCCACCACGGGTCGAGGACGAAGACGTAGTCGGCCTCGGTGAGCGTGAGGCCGAAACCGCCCGCCTTGAGCGAGATGAGGAACGCCGTGGCGTCGCCCTCCTTGAAGGCCCGCACCCGCTCCTCGCGGCGGCGGGTGCGCCCGTCGAGGTACTCCCAGCCGATCCGCTCGGCGGTGAGGCGCTCGCGCACCAGCTTGAGGAAGCCCGTGAACTGGCTGAACACGAGCGCCCGGTGCCCGGCCTGGGCCAACGAGTGGAGCTGCTCGGCGAGCGAGTCGATCTTCTCGGAGCCGACGGCCAGGTCCGCCTCGTCGAGCAGGCCCGGGTGCAGGCTGAGCTGGCGCAGCCTCGTGAGGGCGGCGAGGATCTCGATGCGGTGCGTGCGGGAGCTGTCGTCGAGCAGCCCCAGCACGCGCATGCGGGTGGCGGCCAGCTCACGGTCGTAGATGCGGCGGTGGGCCCGCCCCAGCGTCACCGGCACGACGAACTCCTGCTTGGGCGGCAGTTCGGCGGCCACCTGCTCCTTGGTGCGGCGCAGCATGAGCGGGCGGGTGCGCCGGTGCAGCAGGGCGAGCCGGTCCGGCTCGTCGCCCGATTCGATCGGATGGGCGATGTCGGCCTGGAAGCGCCTCGGGTCGGGGAACAGGCCGGGCGCGGCGATCGACAGCAGACTCCACAGGTCCATGAGGGAGTTCTCCAGCGGCGTGCCGGTGATGACGAGCCGCATGCGCGCCAGCAGGCGCCTCACGACGGCGTAGGTCTTGGCCGTGTGGTTCTTCACGAACTGCGCCTCGTCGAGCACGAGCAGGCTCCACTCCAGCGCGGTGAAGCTCGCCTCGTCCAGCCGTACGAGCGTGTACGAGGCCACGACGACGTCGGCGCCGGCGACGGCCCGGGCCAGCGGCACGCCCGACTTGGTGGCCGTCTGGTCGATGACGACGACCCGCAGCGAGGGCGCGAACTTGCGGGCCTCGCCCGTCCAGGCCGCCATGACGGAGGTGGGGGCGACGACGAGCGCCGGGCGCGCGAGCTCCCCGGTCTCACGGGCCCGCGCGATGAGCGCCAGGGTCTGCAGCGTCTTGCCCAGGCCCATGTCGTCGGCGAGGATGCCGCCCAGCCCCGCCGTCCACAGCGCGGCGAGCCACTGGTAGCCCTCCGTCTGGTAGGGGCGCAGCCGGGCCCCGATCGCCGCCGGCACGTCGGGCGGGGCGATCTCGTCCAGGTGCCCGAGCGCGGCGACCGAGCGCCGCCAGCGGGCCGAGGCGGCCGTGATGGCGCCCGAGGCCTCCAGGTCCTGCCAGGGCCCCAGGTCCCAGCGGCTCAGGCGCATCTCGCCCGTTCCCGGGTCGACGAGCCGCGCCGCCTCCTCGACGAGACGACGCAGCGGATCGAGCCCGGGACGGGCGAGGTCGATCCAGGCGCCGTCGTCGAGCATGACGTGGTCGTCGCCGGCGGTCAGGGCGGCCAGCAGCGCCGCCACTGGCAGCTCCCGGCCGTCGATCGTCACGACGACCGACAGGCCGAACCAGTCGGTCGAGCCGTCCAGGGCGGCGTCCTCCACCGCCGAGGTGGCGAGGGCCGCGTCATCGGCGTCGGGCTCGGCGTCGAGGACCTCGACGGCGAGCCTCGGTTCGCCGGTGAGCTCGGTGTACTCGGGACGGACGCCGATGCATTCGACGAGCACGTGCGGGTCGTCCTCCAGAGCGGGCAGCTCGCGGGTGACGAAGTCGAGGAGGGCGCGCCCGGTCAGCTCGGCGGTCTGCCCCCCGACGAGATCGCGGACCCGGTCCAGGAGGAGCCGCGTCCCCTCGTCCATGAGCCCGGCGGGGCAGCGCTCAAGCTCGAGCCTGGTGCTGTGGCCGGCCGAGGCGAGGGCGACCCCGCTGCGCAGCGCCAGCCGTCCGGGCCGGCTGAAGTCGAGCTGCACCCACAGGCCCCCGGTCGGCGGCGCGTCGATGTCGACCCGCGCGTCGCTGCTCGTCAGACGCAGGTTGCTGCGCAGCTGCGGGGCGTACAGGCCGAGGAAGCGCGGCAGATCGTCGGCGGGCAGCGCCAGCGAGGGCGCCGCCTCGAGCAGGGGCCGCAGGGCCGGGTCGACGGAGCGGTCGAGCTCGGTCAGCCGCAGCTCGCCGCGAGGCTCGGTGCGCAGGATGCCGTGGGCCGGCTCGCCCAGCAGCGTCCAGCCGGGGCGGAACGGCTCGGGGCGCCCGTCGCGGCTCAGCAGCACCTGCAGCTCGTAGTCGTCGCCGGCCGCCGCGAGGTTCAGGCCGAGGGAGGCCTTCGTCGGGTCCAGGTGGACGCGGGCGTGCCGGCGGTCGCCCAGGTCGTGCAGCAGCTCGACCCCCGCGTCGACGGCCCGGCGCAGCTGCGCCCAGACCTCGGAGGGCAGCGACTCGAGCGTCACGCGGTTCGCCGCGTGGGCGTCCCCGGAGCCCAGCAGCTGCGCCAGCCCCACGACGGCGGCCCGCTGGTCGGAGCGGGCCTGGACCATCGCCGGGGCCTCGACGAGATCGCGCCAGCGCACGCGCTTGCCGACCCAGTCCCCGTCCACGCCGGTGCGCAGCAGGTGCAGCCGCCAGCGGCCGGAGGAGACGTAGTCGTACCCGGCGATGCCGGCGTCCTCGAAGACGACGGCGAGCTTGCGCGTGCCGCCCTGCTCGGGGGCGAGCCGGGCCATCACGCGCTCCCACGAGCTGGTCGGCGCGGGCGCCGAGGCCGCGGCGCGGCCCTCGAGGACGAGCTGCGCGGCCGAGCGGGCGCTCATGAGCAGCGCGACGGCGTGCTTGCAGTCCCTGCCCTTGGGGCAGGTGCACGAGTCCGACCAGGTGATGACGCGCCGGCCCGCGCAGATGAAGCGGATCGAGGTGTCGTACGGGGACGACAGGGTGCCCTGCACGTGCCCCGAGAGGGCGTCGGGCCCCAGCCGCACGTCGGTGACGACGCCGGAGCGTTCGGCGTAGGCGGCGCCCCGCTCGACGGAGCGCTGCGGGTAGTGGTTGAGGAGGACCTCGTCGTCCAAACGGGCCAGCCAGCGCAGTGGCGCCGATGCGGCCGGATCGTGGTCGAGGTGGGCGTTCATCCTATCCAGTCTAGGCGCGCGCACCGGGCCCGGGCGAAGGGTCCGGACCGGGTCGCCGCAGCAGGCGCGGGCCGTTCGCCGTGGGCGTCCGGGCGTCCGTCGCCCGCGCTCGCGGGCTTTCCGGAGCCGCTCGCGGCGAATGCTCGCGGGGCCTTTGACCGTTCGCGGCGAGCGCTCGCGGGTCCCGGCGGGGCCGGTCGGGGCTCCGCCCCGGGCGCCCACTAGGCTCACCGTATGTCAGTCCTGATCGGTGCCCACGTCGACGAGGAGGACCCCGTCGGCGAGGCCGCGGCGCGCGGCGCCGACATCGTCCAGATCAGCCTCGGCGATCCGCGGAGCTGGAAGGGCCCCGTCCTCGCCCACGGGGGCGGCCCGCAGGCGCTGCGGCGCGCGGCCGCCGACGCTGGGCTGGCGCTCGTCGTCCACGCGCCCTTCGTCATCAACGTGGCCAGCACCAACAACCGCATCCGCGTGCCGAGCCGCCGACTGCTCCAGAAGCACGTCGACATGGCGGCCGAACTCGGCGCGCTCGGGGTCGTCGTCCACGGCGGGCACGTCACCGCCGAGGACGACCCCGGGGCCGGCTACGAGAACTGGGCGAAGGCCGTGGCCGGGCTCGACGCCGCGGTGCCGATCCTCATCGAGAACACCGCGGGCGGCCGGCACGCCATGGCCCGCCGGCTCGAGTCGATCGACCGGCTGTGGACGGCGCTCGCGGCGGTCGATGGGGGGGACCGGGTCGGCTTCTGCCTCGACACCTGCCACGCCCACGGGGCAGGCCTCGGCCTCGACGGCCTCGTCGACCGGGTGCGGGCCATCACCGGACGCATCGACCTCGTGCACGCCAACGACTCGCGCGACGAGCCCGGAACCGGCGCCGACCGGCACGCCAACCTCGGCCGGGGCCTCGCCGACGCCGGGGCCATCGCCCACGTCGTCGCCACCGCCGGGGCGCCCGCCGTCGTCGAGACACCCGGCGGGCCCGAGGCCCAGGCCGCCGACATCGCCTGGCTGCGAGCGAGGATCTGACATGTCACACCACCGCCCGCTGCACTACGCGCAGGACAACGTCGCTCTCATGTTCAAGGCCGCGGCCGCCCGCTACAGCCACCGTCCGGCCACCCGGGTGCGCGTCGGGGACGAGGGCGCGGTCTGGGACATCGCCACCTACCGCGAGTTGGACGAACGCGTCACCCAGATCGCCTGCGCACTGCTCCGGCAGGGCATCACCGCCGGTGACCGTGTCGGTATCTACGCCCGCAACCGTCCCGAGTGGACCCAGGCCGACCTGGCCTGCCAGTACATCGGCGCCGTCCCGGTGCCGATCTACGCGACGAACACGTCCGAGCAGGCCGCCCACATCGCCGGCGACTGCCAGATGGTCGCCGCCTTCGCCGGTAGCGCCCAGGAGACCGCCACCATGATCGAGGCGGCCACCTCGGTACCGAGCCTGCGCCTGATCGTCTCGATGGACCCGTGCGACGACGACCCCCGGCACGGCACAGCCTGGGACGGCGAGTTCTGCTGGCTCGCCGATTTCGCGCCCGCCGGTGAACCCGCTGACACCGCCCTGGCGACCGAGGTCGATGCCCGCCTGGCGTCGGCCACCGGCGACGACCTGTACAGCATCATCTACACCTCGGGCACCACCGGCGAACCGAAGGGCGTCATGCTTGCCCACCGCGCGATGATCGCCGAGTTCCGGGCCCTCGACGAGATGTTCGACATCGGTCCTGCCGAGCACTCGCTGTGCTTCCTGCCCCTCTCACACGCCCTCGAACGGGCCTGGACGGCCTATCTGTGGGCGCACGGCTGCATGAACACCTATGTCACCGACACCCGCAGCATCGCCGAACTCATGCCGCTGGCGCGCCCGACCATGGTGGTCGCCGTCCCCAAGCTCTACGAGACGATCATGACGATGGCCCGCGAACAGGCCGCCGGGTCGCGGCTCCGCAAGCGCCTCTTCGACTGGTCGATCGGTGTCGGCGCCAGGGTGCAGGCCGCGTACAACAACGGCGAATACCCGCGGCTGCGCGACCAGGTGAAACTCCTCGTGGCTGACCGGCTCGTCCTGAGCAAGATCCGGGGCGCCATCGGCGGGCCGAAGAAGATGCTCGTCAGCGGCGGCGCGCCCCTGCCTCGGGAGGCCGCGTTGTTCTTCGGCGCGGCAGGGCTGCAGATCCTCAACGGCTACGGCATGACCGAGGCGGCACCACTCATCTCCTTCAACTCGCACTCGCACTGGCAGCGCGGCAGCGTCGGACGGGTCATGAGCGGCGGGCGGCTGCGCATCGGCCCCGAGAACGAGATCCTCTACACCGGCCCCAATCTCATGGACGGCTACTGGGGCGACGAGGAGGCCACGGACCGGGCTTTCTGGATCGACGAGGACGGCACCCGCTGGCTGCGGACCGGTGATGCCGGCAGGATCAACCACAAGGGCTATCTGTTCATCACCGACCGGCTGAAGGACATCATCGTCACCAAGGGAGGCAAGAACATCGCGCCCAGCCCATCGAGGCGCTGCTTCAGGCCGATCCCCTGTTCGAGCAGGCGGTCCTGCTGGGCAACGACAGGCCGTTCCTGACGCTCCTTGTGAAGCCCTCGCTGCCCACGATGGATGAGATCGCCGAGAAGCTGCAGATCCAGTACGGCCACGTCAACGAGCTCTTCTCGAACCCGCGCGTCATCGAGGAGGTCAAGGCCCGGGCGGCACGGCTCACAGGCTCGCTGCCCAAGCACGAGCAGTTCAGGGAGATGTTCCTCTCGCCGGAGGAGTTCTCCATCGCGAACGGCCTCCTCACCCCGACGCTGAAGGTGAAGCGCCGGGAGGTCGAGCGCCGTTTCGCCGACGTCATCGACCAGATGTACGCCCGCTTCTCCGAGCGGCGTGAGCGGGGCTCCGAACCGGATCCACGCCGTGAGGCGGCCCCGTCCGCGGCGGGGCCGGCTGCGTAGACTGGCGGCGTGCCCGAACAGCCTCGAAGCATCCGCAGCCGCCAGGCGATCATCGAGGCGACTGCCGATCTCATCGGCAAGCAGGGCGTCAGCGGCACCTCGGTGGCGGACATCATCAGGGCCTCGGGCACCTCGACGGGGGCGATCTACCACCACTTCGGCAGCAAGCAGGAGATCATCGTCGAGACCGCCCGGCAGGCGCTCCACTGGCCGATGACCGTCATCACCGAGTACTTCGACAACCCCGCATCCCCGGCAGACCTGTTCGGCTACGCGGTCGAGGCGCTGCGGTTCGGCCCCGAACTGGGTGAACTGCTCGTCCAGCTCGGCGCGGGCGGCCTCAGCGACGACGAACTGGGCCGGGCGCTGCGCGCCGAGTTCAGCCAGCTGCGCGACGGACTCGACCTGACCCTCGGTTCGTGGGCCCGCAACCAGGGCCTGCCGCAGGAGCGGGTGCGTGGCCTGGCCGAGATGCTCGTCGGGCTGATCCTCGGGTTCGCCACCCAGCGCGCCCTCGTCGACGACTTCGACGAGGCCGCCTACGAGGTCCAGGGCCGTGCGATGCTCGCGGCAGCGGTGGCCGGCTGACGGCACCCTCCCCGCCCGGTCCGCTCAACCGCGTCCCATCAGCCGGCGGATCCGGGCGCGGGCGTCGACCATGGCGGGGCCATACCAGACCACCGGGCGTTCGGGCAGGATCCGTACGTCGTGGCCGGGGAAGCACTCGGGGCCGTCGTCGGGTGTGAACGGATAGGGCGCGTCGAGCAGGACGACGGCATCGGCGCCGGCCCGCTGGATCGTCTCGACGGTGACGGCCGGGTAACGCGCGGACCGCCAGCCCGCGACGTCGAGCGGCGCCAGCGGGAAACCGGAGCGGCGCAGCAGGTCTGCCGCGTAGGTGCGGGGCCCGACGACCATCCACGGGTCGCGCCAGATGCACACGACGACGCGCGCGCCAGGCTCCTCGTCCGGTGCGCTCCAGGCGCGAGAGGCCGCCGCGAGCCACTTGGGCTCCGGGGTCAGGCCGAGCGCCTCGCCCAGGAGCCGACGCAGGCTCGCCAGGGCGCCGTCGACGCTGTCCACGTCGGTGACCCACACGGCCACGCCGGCCGCGCGCAGCGCCTCGACGTCGGCGCGGCGGTTCTCCTCCCGCGCTGCGACGACCAGATCGGGTGCCAGGGTGGTGATGGCCGCCAGGTCGGGGTTCTTCGGGCCCCGCACCCGGCGGACGGCGTGCCCGGCCCGCTCGGCAAGGTCGGCCGGGCGGACGCAGAACTCGGTGGCCCCGACGATGCGTTCGGGACAGCTCCAGGCGAGGGCCTCGGTGAGTGAGGGCACCAGGCTGACGACACGTCGGGGCAGCACGGCCGGTTCGACGGTGTACCCGAGATCGTCGGTCGCCATGGTCCCCTCCCCGCGCTGCCGGATCCCACTCTGGCACACCGTGTGGCCACGCGCCGCAGGGTGCCGGACGGCGGCTGTCGGCAGGGCCCGTGCGGGAAAAACGTTCATGGTTTCAGCCGGCGGGCTCTTGGCGTGGAGTGCGGCCCAGGTCCGATCCTCATGAATGAGTTTCATGGGCCACACGCATTGCCGCGCGCGACTCCCGAGGGACTTCTCGAACCCTGCCGAGCCGTGGGATGAACTCCTGGCCGTGCGGTGCAGGACCCGGATCAAGAACCCACGCAGGAGCGGGGACACGGAGTTGTTTTCCCAAGCCGGTCACTGGCTCGTGCTGGTCCAAGGAGACCCGTCGGCGCCCCCGAGCGCCCCAGGATCGAGGACGTCAACGATGGCATCTGGCGCAGCCCGGTTGAGCTCATGGCCCGCCCCGGGCACGACATGGAGCGTCGCCTGCGGCAGAAGCTTCTGCAGCCGCCTCGACGCCTTCAGGTTCGCCCGGTCCCTTCCCCCGCACAAGATCGCCACCGGGCACACGATCTCGCTCAACCGCGGCGTGAGATCCAGTGACCGCATGGACCGGGCCAGTTCGATCACCTCACTCTTGGAGATGCCCATGCCGTCGAATGCCCTGCCCGGCATGCACCGGAACAGGAGATTCTGAAGGCCCATGAGCAGGCGGGGTGTCCTGTACTGCGCCCCGACGAGAACCAGTGAAGCCACTTCGTCCGGGTGCCGGATCGTGTAGTCCATGGCAAGAATCGCCCCCAGTGAGAGCCCGCAGAGGCGAAGCGACTCCGTCGTGCCCGCATACCGGTGCTCCAGATCGGCCAGCAGCCGGGAGTAGCTGACCTCGCCGGTCGTCTCGGCGAACAATTCCGGGCAGTCCACCTCACCGGCTCGAATCCGCGTGATCACGCCATCCCAGTCCTTGGCCGTCTGGCCCAGTCCATGTAGCAGAACGGTTCTCATCTCTGGTCAGCGTCCTCGTCCATGCGGCGGCGATCGATGAAATCCAATCCGAAGCAGACGAGAGCGAGGACAAGGGTGATGGCGCTGTTGAAGATCTCCGATGTGAGATTGCGGGTGCCTCGCCGAAGGAACGCGGTCGCCAAGTGAGTGATCGCTATCGGAACGGGGACCATGACGAGGAGGGAGAAACCGGCCGCCCGGTACCAGTTCGGCCAGAGCCTGCGGAAGATTCCGTACACCGCCCACAGGGCCGCGATCGACACCAGTGAGATGCAGGCGCCCAGGGTGAGGATGACGGATTTCTGCAGCAGCACGGACAGCAGTGCGAGGAGCGGGACGGGAACGATGCTCGCCATGAGCAGCGTCCTCAGGACAGGCCTCGTCCTGGCCGTCAGGCCCGGGACCAGTATGAGCCATCCCGCGACGATGGATGTGGCGGTGATGAGGGACCAGGACAGCTCGTCCGCAGTGAAGTAATCACAGATCAGGCACACGCAGATCGCGGTCAACGCCGCCGCGGAGAAGCTCACCAGCAGAATGCGCCTGCTGCGCTCGGACAATCTGTAGTTCCGTTTCCTGACGAGCAGCTCGTCGGGCTCGACCATGTCGTCCTTGATGAGGTAATCGGAGGACACGTTGAATATGTCGCTGAGCTGGGCGATGAAGAACAGGTCCGGTGAGGACTGGTTCAACTCCCATTTCGAAATGGTCAGCCTGGTGACCGTGATCCTTTCCGCCAAGGCCTCCTGGGAGAGTCCCTGCTGCCTTCTCAGTCGCTGTATTTTCTCGCCGGGGGTCATGTCACTCGCCTCCTGTTCCTCGGGTCTGTGACAACGGTAGCCAGCAGGCCGCCGATCGACCGCCAATCCTCACTGGAATGGACGCAACGATCCGTTGCGGCACCTCTCGTGTGCAGAAACGCTCTCGTTCGGGGCGGGTGGACTCGGCTGCTTGCCCGCCGTGCTTCCCATGCTGCCTCGGTGGCGCCATTGACCCGGTTCAGAACGACGATCTCGCCCAGCTCGAAATGGGAGACCAAAGGCACGGACTGAGTGGCCAGGATGACCTTGTGGCCATTGCGGCCGGCGATGCGGGCCATCTCGGCGAGCAGGCCGATCGCTGCCGGGTGAAGTCCGAGCTCCGGTTCGTCCAGAACCACGGTTGCCGGAAGATCGGGTCCGAGTAACAAGGTGGCCAAGCAGATGAAGCGCAGCGTGCCATCACTGGCCTCATGGATTGTGAAAACGCGATCCAGTCCCCGTTGTCTCCAGCGCAGCTCGATAAAACTGAAGTATCTGGCAGGAGAACGAAATCATCGAAGAAAGGAGTGACATGTCGAATGGCGGAAACAATCCTCAGGTAGTGCTCAGGGTGTTCGGTTTGGACCCGGTAGAGGTAGACGGCAATGTTCGCGGCGTCCGAGTGCAGGCTCAAGTTGTCGCCGGCCCGTGGCCTGCTTTTGACTGGCGCGTTGCTGGAGACATCATCGAAATGGAAGACTCGACATCCTTCAAGGATGGGGCGAACGTAGGTGGCGAAATTATGGAGTCGTTTTCCAGCAGTTTCCGATTCGACGATGTGTCGGACTTTGCTCTGCAGGCTGAGTCCCAAGTCTTCGTCATAGGGGCGTTGCCACTCGCGGCCGGCTTGGAAGAGCAGCCATTCGTGCAGTTCTGCTACTACTTCTGAGTTGAAAACCTGTATCGGGATGGCAGATATTTCTACGCGATAGCCGTTCCGATGGTCCTGTTCGTCGAACTCCGATAGGAGTTCGACGAAGATGTGCTCGGCGGTTTCTTCGTAGTTCTCGAAGAGTAGGTTGCCGACTCCTCCGCGCTGTTTCAGGTATTCATGGAAACTGCCGTCCCAGATGCGTGAGACCAGTTCCAAGGCGCTCACCAGATTCGATTTCCCTGAGCCGTTGGCCCCGATGAGCACGGTGACGTCTGAGGTGAGATCCAGCTCAAGCTGGCGGATCGATCTGAACCCCTCCACGACAAGGCGTCCCAATCTTGCACTCATGTGTCGAGTCTAGTTGCTGGCTTGAGATGTGGACAGGCGTTGAGCGAAGTGGGCCCGAGCCATAAGCCAGTCGATGGGCTGACAGTTCGGGGCCGGGGGAGCGGGCCGGTCGGGTCGTGCGCGATGATGGGTTCACCGCATCCCCTGCCCGCGGGAGGTCTGCCATGTCCACGGAGCTGTCACGGCTCAGGTCCGGTCCCGACGCCGGTGAACAGCCCGGCGGGGTCGGTCTCGGCCGCATCGACGTCGTCGCCCCGGGCCTGGCCAAGGACGTCATCGACGGCGCTCGGCAGGTCTGGTTGACGGTGGCTGGCCTCGACCACGAGGCCTTCACCGACGGCAGGGCCAGGGCCACCCTGCCGGGCTGGTTCCGCAGGGCCTGCCGGCGTCGCCCGGCCGGTTCCGACAGGATCTGGGACGTCGACGCCTGGCTGCCCTGGGCCGACCCGGGGGAGCGTCCCTGGCGCTGGTGGGACGCCGACGTCGTGGACGAGGACCGCGGCTGGGTGAGCATCGTCCTGTCCGAGCAGCCCTGCCCGGTCGGTGTCCTGGAGGCCACCTTCTACGCCCTCGGCGCCACGCGGGTCGACGCCGATTTCTGACCGCGGGCCGGTCGCCCGCCGTCATGGTCCCGTCCGGTTCTCAAGAGGGCCGACGCGTCAGGCCGGAGGCGCCGCGGTGCTGGCCCGCACGACGAGCCTGGTCGGGATGATGACATGGCTCTCCTCGAGCGGCCGCCCCTGGGCCTGGGCGAGCACGAGCCGGACCATCTCGGCGCCGGCGCGACGGAAGTCCTGCTGGACGGTGGTCAGCGGGGGGAAGGCGTACTCGCCCAGCGGTAGTCCGTCGAAGCCCACGACGGAGACGTCCTCGGGCACCCGCCTGCCCGACTCGTGCAGGGCCCGTATCAGCCCGAGCGCCACCTCGTCGTTGGCGCAGAGGACCGCGGTGACCTCCGGGTCCCCGGCCAGCTCGAGCCCGGCCGCGTAGCCGTCGCTCGCCTCCCAGCCGCCCGAGACCGGCTCGGGCGCGGCGATCCCCGCCTCGGCCAGGCAGTGCGCCCACGCCGCGGACCGGACGTGTGCCGAACGCGAATCCGCCGGGCCCGCGATGTGATGCACCGTGCGGTGGCCCAGCCCCAGAAGATGACTCATCGCCTCGCGCACGCCCTGCACCTGGTCCGCCGACGCGGACGGATAGCGTCCGGCGAGCGCCGAGTCGGAGGAGGCCACCGGAAGGCCGGCCGGCAGCGCCAGGTGCTCCGCCGTGGCGGTCCCGGCCTGGACGATCACCAGGCCGTCGATCGACTGCTGGGCGAGCCGGCCCACGGCCCGGCCCATCTCCGCGCCATCGGGATGGGCGACCTGCGCCATGACGACCGTGTACCCGGCCTGTGCTGCTGCCTCCAGGACGCCGCTGGTCGTCCATGCCTCACCGGTGCGCTGGATCTGCTGGGTGAGCACGCCGATCGTGTGGAAGGCGCCGCTGCGCAGTGCCTGGGCGGCCTTGTTCGGTGTGTAGCCGAGCTTGTCCATCGCCTGCAGGACCAGCTCCCTGGTCCTGTCGCTCACGTTCGGTGCGCCGCGGGAGACCCTCGACACCGTCTGCGAGGAGACGCCCGCGAGCCGCGCGACGTCGATGATCGACGGCGCGCCTGCCGCGCCAGGACGTGTGCCTCCCATGGGCCGGACCATACCAAGTCGGCCCGAGCGATCCGTCAACATGATTGTTGACGTCGACAATTTTGTCGGATTGACCACGAGTTCGGGTCATTTATTCCGCGCTGACTTGACGTCAACGGTGGTGTGGTGCATGATGTTAACGATATCACTCAAAGGTGCGGCTCCGCCCGGGCTGCATCCCCTCAGAACACCTGGTGCCCGCCTCGGAGCAGAGGCCCGCCAGGCAGACGTCACAAGGGAAGGAACGCCGACGATGATCGTTCCCAGGCACTACGAGGACCTCTCGGTGCTGCACGAGAACACCCTGCCCACCCGCGCCTACTACGTTCCCGGCTCGCCCCGCAGCGGCCACGACCCGCTCGACCGGGAGTCCTCGGACCGGTTCCAGCTGCTCAACGGCGACTGGGACTTCCGCTACTACGACAGCGTCCACGAGCTCACCGACGCCTTCTACGCCACGGACCACGAGCCGCAGGACTTCGTTCCCATCAAGGTTCCCGGCAGCTGGCAGCACCAGGGCTACGACCGGCACCAGTACACGAACGTGCGGTACCCGATCCCGCTGGACCCGCCGTACGTGCCGCATGACAACCCGGCCGGCGCCTACCTGACCGAGTTCGACCACGTCCCGGACGCTGCCGCCCCCGTGGTGAGCCTCGTCTTCGAGGGCGTGGACTCGTGCTTCTACGTCTGGCTCAACGGCACCTACATCGGCTACAGCCAGGTCTCGCACGCCACCGCGGAGTTCGACGTCACCGAGCAGATCGTCCCGGGTCGCAACCGGCTGGCGGTCCTCGTCCTGAAGTGGTGCGACGGCACCTACCTGGAGGACCAGGACAAGTTCCGCACCAGCGGCATCTTCCGCGACGTCTTCCTGCTCAGGCGCCCGGCCGCGGCGCTCTTCGACTACTTCACGACGACGCAGCTGGGCGAGGGGACCGCCACCGTCACCGTGCGGGCCGCCTTCCGCGGCGGCGAGGTGTCGACCCGGCTCGAGCTGGCCGACGCCGACGGCGCCCCGGTCGCCGGAGCCGTCCTGGAACCCTTCGGCGCCGACCCGCAGTTCACGCACCGGGCCGTCGTGACCGTGCCCCGACCGCACCTGTGGAGCGCCGAGGACCCCTATCTCTACACGCTCACCCTCAGCTGCCCCGACGAGGTCATCAGGGACCGGGTCGGCCTGCGCGAGGTGCGGACCGACGGGCCGGTCCTGCTCGTCAACGGCGCGCCGGTCACGCTGCGCGGCGTCAACCGGCACGACAGCGATCCGGTCACCGGGCCCACCATCGGCCTGGACCACATCCGCCGCGACATGCGGCTCATGAAGCAGTACAACGTCAACGCGATCCGCTCCTCGCACTACCCCAACTGCCCGCAGTTCTACCAGCTGTGCGACGAGTACGGCTTCTACGTCATGTCGGAGGCCGACAACGAGAGCCACGGCACCCAGACGCAGTTCCTCGCCGATGACTCCTGGCCCAACGTCGTCGAGCACTGGAACGAGCGGATCGCCAACAATCCCGCCTGGATCGAGCCCACGCTCGACCGGGTCCGGCTGTGCGTCGAGCGCGAGAAGAACCGTCCGTGCATCATCTCCTGGTCGGCGGGCAACGAGTGCGCCTACGGCTGGACCTTCGAGGCGGCGCTGCTGTGGATGAAGCAGTTCGACCCCAGCCGCGTCACCCACTACGAGAGCGCCTACTACCGCTCGGGCGACCGGCGCTACGACTACTCGAGCATCGACCTGTACAGCCGCATGTACCCGAGCCTGGACGAGATCCACGCCTACCTGGACGACGAGCCCGACAAGCCGCTGATCCTCGTCGAGTACTGCCACTCCATGGGCAACGGGCCGGGCGACCTGGAGGAGTACTGGCAGCTCATCAACGCCGACGAGCGCATGTGCGGCGGCTTCGTCTGGGAGTGGTGCGACCACGCGGTGCGCGCCGGTACCACCGCGGACGGGCGGCCGATCCACCTGTACGGCGGCGACCACGGCGAACGGGTCCACGACGGGAACTTCTGCGTCGACGGGCTCGTCTCGCCCGAGCGGGAACCCCACCCCGGCCTGCTGGAACTCGGCAACGTCCAGCGCCCGGTGCGGGTCACCGCCCTCGACCTCGCCGCCGGCACGGTCACCCTGCGCAACGACCTGGACTTCACCGATCTCGCCGGCTACGCCGAGGTCTCCTACACGTTGACGCGCGACGGCGAGCTCGTCGACGAGGGGCCCGTCGAACTGCCCGCCTCCGTGCCGCCCCACACGAGCGCGACGGTGCCGCTGCGCATCGAGACCCCTGCCAGCGGCTGCTGCTTCCTCACGCTGCGCTACCGCCTGGCCGAGCCCCGGCCACTGCTGGAGGCCGGCCACGAGCTGGGTTTCGACGAGATCGAGGTGCCCACCGCCGAGCCCCGCCTGCGCGAGGCCGCGGCGCTGCTCGGCCGCGCTGCCGGCGGGCCCACGCCCGGCACCGTGCAGGACGAGGAGGCCATCACCGTGCGCGGCGAGGACTTCGAGTACTGCTTCGACCGGAGCACCGGCCTGCCGCGCACCATGACCGTCGGCGGTGAACGGCTGCTCGACCGGCCGGCCGAGGTCAACATCTGGCGCGCCCCCACCGACAACGACCGCTCCATTCAGCTGGAGTGGCTGCGGGCCCGCTACGACCAGACGAGCACCCGCGCCTACAGCACCGCCGTGTCGACGACCCCCACCGGGCAGGTGTTCGTCGATGCCACGATGGCGCTCGTCGCCCCGACCGTCCAGCCCATCGCCCGTCTCGGGGCGCGCTGGACGATCGGTTCCGACGGCTCACTGGCCCTCGACCTGAACGCCCAGCGCGACACGGAGTTCCCCTTCCTGCCGCGCTTCGGACTGCGCCTGTTCCTGCCCCGGCGGCTGGACGCCGTGCGCTACTTCGGGCTCGGCCCCCAGGAGAGCTACGTCGACAAGCACCGCGCCTGCCACCACGGCATGTTCACCAGCTCCGTCGCCGATCTGGGGCACGACTACATCCGTCCGCAGGAGAACGGCAGCCGCGCCGACTGCGAGCTGGTCGAGCTGACCGGGCCGGGGCTTGCCCTGACCGTCGTCGGCGCGCGGCGGTTCTCGTTCAACGCCTCCGCCTGGACGCAGGAGGAACTGACCCGCGCCCGGCACGACGTCGAGCTGGAACCCTGCGGCTCCACGGTCCTGTGTCTCGACGCGGCGATGTCGGGCATCGGCTCCAACAGCTGCGGGCCGGCCCTGCTGGAGCGGTACCGCGTCGACGACGCGGAACTGAAGCTCAACCTGCGGCTCGTCCCCGCCCTCACCAACTGACCACCCGCCAACCACTCGTTCCCTGGAGAAAGGTGAACTCATGCCAGAGAAGAAGTACCTGAGGTGGTACAACAAGGTCGGCTACGGATCCGGCGACGTCGCCGGGAACGTCGTGTACGCCCTCCTGTCGGCGTTCGTCATGATCTACCTGACCGACACGGTCGGTCTCAACGCGGGCGTCGTCGGCACGCTGATGATGGTCTCGAAGCTGTTCGACGGCTTCTCGGACTTCGTCTTCGGCACGCTCCTCGACAAGACCCAGACCAGGATGGGCAAGGCCCGCCCGTGGATGCTGTGGGCCTTCTTCGGCTGTGCCGCGATGATCATCGCCATCTTCGCGATCCCGGTGAGCCTGGGCGACACCGCCAAGTACGCCTGGTTCTTCATCGCCTACACGCTGCTCAATGCCGTCTTCTACACCGCGAACAACATCGCCTATTCCACACTGACGGCGCTCATCACCAAGAACAGCTCCGAACGCGTCCAGATGGGCTCGATCCGGTTCATGTTCGCCTTCGGCACCAGCCTGACCATCCAGACGATCACCGTCGAGGGTGTCAAGATGCTCGGCGGAGGCGCGGAGGGCTGGCGGACCATCGCCATCATCTACGCTCTCGTCGGCCTGGCGGTGAACACGATCTCCGTGCTGTCGGTCAAGGAGCTCTCGCCCGAGGAACTCACCGAGATCGACGACGCCGAGGCCGCCCGGCAGGCCGAGAAGGTCTCGGTCGCCGAGTCCTTCAAGCTGCTGGCACACAACAAGTACTACCTGGTCATCCTCGTCATCTTCATCATGACCCAGATGTTCACCGCGACCCTCAACATGGGCATCTACTTCATGACGTACATCCTGGGCAATGCCAACCTCCTGGGCCCCTTCGCATGGGCCATCAACATCCCGCTCATCGTCGGGCTGCTCTTCGCGCCCGCGGTCGTGGCGAAGTTCGGTGGCATGTACAAGGTGAACATCGTCGGCTACATCATCGCCGTCCTCGGACGGCTGGGGGTGGCGGGCGCCGCCTACCTGGGCAATGTCCCGCTCATGATGTTCTTCTCGGGCGTCGCCTCCCTCGGCATGAGCCCGCTGCAGGGCACGCTCAACGCGCTCATCGCCGAGGCCTCCGAGAACACCTTCCTGCGGTTCGGCAAACGTATCGACGGCCTCATGTTCTCGTGCACCTCACTCGGGGTGAAGGTCGGCGGTGGTCTGGGCACGGCGCTGGCCGGCTGGTTGCTGTCGTCCAGCGGCTACGTCGCCAACGCCGAGGCGCAGGCGCACTCGGTGATCGCCATGCTCTACTTCATGTACCTGTGGATCCCGGCCATCGCCAATGCGATCATCCTGTTCCTGCTGTGGAGGCTCGACGTCGAGAGAGCCAACGAGCGTCTGCGGGCCGCCGCGGCCGACCCGGAGGCCGCGCCGGCCTGAGACAAGGACCCGTGCGGCCCGGCCCCTGTGCGATGGGAGGGGGCCGGGCCGCACGTCATGCGGGTTCTGGCGGTGCCGGGCCGCGTGCCCGGTCACCTGCCCATCCGGACGGACGTCAAGGGCGCGGCTCCGCCGACGGCCCGTGCGCGGCGATCCGCCCGGTGCGCCGGTTGCTGCCCAGCCGGGGCCGTGGCGGCACGGGCCGGCCGTTGCCCCGGGCGCTGGCGGGCAGCTGTCCAGCGCGCCGTCTCGACGACCACGGCCGTGCCCTGACCGCCCCCGATCGCGATGGCCGCCAGGCCGTATCGTCCCCGGCCCTGGCGGACCAGCTGACTGAACAACCGGGTCAGCAGGATCGCTCCGGATGCGGCCCAGGGATGCCCCAGTGCGATCGCGCCGCCCTGCGGGCAGTTGCGTCCCTGATCGATGCCCAGGGCGTCAAGGCAGGCGAGTACCTGCCCGGCGAAGGCCTCGTTGAACTCGATGACGTCGAGCTGGTCGGGGGCGATGCCGCTGCGCTCGAGGGCGAGCCGGCAGGCCGGGACGATTCCCCAGCCGGGGCGGGCCGGGTCGCAGGTGGCCGAGCAGAGTGCCAGGATGCGCAGCCCCGGGCTCCGGTGCCGAGCCCAGGTGTCCTCGTCGGCCATGAGCACGGCGGCCGCCCCGTCGTTGATGCCGCACGAGTTCGCGGCTGTGACGGTGCCGTCGCTGCGGAAGATGGGCCGGAAACGGGCCAGCCGCTCGATGCTGAAGCCGGACCGGGGCCGTTCGTCGCGGTCCCTGCCGCTGATGGGAAGGATCTCGGCGGTGAACAGCCCGGCCTCCTGTGCCGCAAGGGCCCGCCGGTGGGAGTCCACCGCGTAGGCATCCTGACGTTGTCGGCCGATACCGCGCTCGGCGGCCAGCGCATCGGCCGCCTCACCCATCTCGGGGTCCGGCCAGCCCGGCGGGGAGAAGGGCGCCCGCTCGTAGCGCTGGGCAGGTCCTCCACCGGCCGGTGGCCAGTAGGTCAGCGGCTCGGTCGAGACGGCCTGGACGCCTCCTGCGATGACGTATCCGGGCTCGGCCGTCAGCCAGTGGTGGCCCACCTCGACGGCGGCCAGCCCCGAGCCGCACTGACGGTCGACGCTCAGTGCCGGTGTCCCGTCCAGGCCGGCTGCGAGGGCGGCGACCCGGGCGACATTGCCGCCGGGGCCCCGCACAGTGCCCAGGACGATCTGCCGGATCAGTTCGGGCGCGGGGCAGGATCGCACCAGCTCGGCGAGCACGGGGGCGGCCAGGTCGGTGGTGCTCATGGTGCGCCACATGCCGCGGGCCGAGCCGATCGCGGTGCGCCGGGCGTCGACGACGTAGACGCTCATCGCAGCCCCTCGGCCAGCCGGTGCAGGTCGATCTTCCCGGTCGCCGTCCTGGGCAGGCGGGGGACGACCCGCCAGACGCGAGGCCGCTGCGGGCCGGACAGATTCCGGCGGGCCCAGCCCCTGACGTGGCGCAGGTCGTCGTGGCTGGTCGTGACCGCGGCCAGTACCTGTCCCAGCTCGGGGTGCGGAAGACCGAGCAGCACCACCTCGCCGTGGGCATGTGCGGCGAGCCTGGCCCGCAGCGGCGCCAGCTCGACGGTCGCCCCGGCGGTCGTGATCGCCCCGGCCCTGCCCCACACCTGGAGCAGCCCGTTGTCGAGCCTGCCGCGGTCGCCCACGGTGACGAAACCGTCCGCGCGCCGCCGGAGCGCGCCCGGCTCCCCCGGGGCGGGACAACCGTCGGCCAGCCAGGGAGAGCGCACCCAGATGCGGTCGTCGGCGGTGTCGATCTCCACGGCCTCGAAGGGGCGCAGGTCCTGCGCATGCCGGCCGAGTGCGACGAGCGAGAGCTCCGCGGCGCCGTAATAGTGCACCACGTCCCAGCCAAGAGCGGTGGCCCGCTGCCAGAGCGCCCGGGACAACCCGTCCCCGGCGACGAGAGCCTTCATCGGCGCGTGGCTGTCGAGCGCCCTGGCCAGCCAGGACGGGGTCAGCGTCGCCCAGCTCGCGCCCTCGGGCCGAGAGTCCCAGACGGCCCCGGCGTACTCGCACAGGCAGGCCGAGAAGAGGTTCATCGTCGAGTCGAGGGGCCCGGGTATCCACATCCTGTCGCCGGCATGAAGCCCCGTGCGCTCGATCAACGGCGCGAAGGAGCGGGTCCACGAGCACGTGCTGCGCACGATCGTGCGCGCCGCACCGGTGGTGCCGGAGGTGCGCAGAGCGATCGGTGTTCCCTCGCGGTGGGCACGCCAGAATGCGGTGGTCGGCTCGGGGACGTCGAGTCGTACGGTCCTCATGCGATCAGCTCTCCCAGACAAGCACCCTCACAGGGCTGAACATTGTTCAATAGCTGTGCAGTGTAGCACAGGGCTGAACATTGTTCAATAGCTGTGCAGTGTAGCTTCCGGCGGGTCTCTCGGCCGGGGCTGGGCGGTTCCGAGTGGGTGCGGGTCGATCGGGTCGGGGCCGGCTCCGGGTGCTCCGGTCAGCTCCGGCGCGGCGCCTGCGGCAGTACGAGGGGGGTGCCGGTGATCGGGTCGGTGAGGACGCTGACCGGCAGCCCATAGGCCTGCTCCACCAGCTCGGGCGTGACGACATCGGCCGGTGCGCCGCTCGCCAGGATCGTGCCGTCGCGCATGGCGATGATCTCGTCGGCGTAGCGGCAGGCCTGGTTGAGATCGTGCAGCACGGCGACGATCGTCGTCCCCAGTTCGCGGTTGAGCTCGCGGCACAGGTCGAGGACGTCCACCTGGTGGGCCAGATCGAGATAGGTGGTCGGTTCGTCGAGGAGCAGGACGTCGGTCTGCTGGGCGAGGGCCATGGCGATCCACACCCGCTGGCGCTGGCCGCCCGACAGATTCGTCACCGGTCGCTTCGCCAGCGGGGCCACATGGGTGCGTTCCATCGCGATGCGCACCTGCTTCTCGTCCTCGACCGACCAGGGCCGCAGCAGGCCCTGATGGGGGTAGCGGCCGCGCGCCACCAGCTCGCGCACGGTGATGCCGTCCGGGGCCAGCGAGGACTGGGCGAGGAAACCGACCCGCCGGGCCAGCGCCTTCGGCGAATACGAGTGCACGTCGCGCCCGTCCAGCAGCACCTGCCCGCCGGCGGGGGCGAGCACCCTGCTCAGCGCGCGCAGCAGGGTCGACTTGCCGCAGGCGTTGGGGCCGAGGATGACGGTGAACGCGCCGGGGGTGATGTCCACGTCGAGGTGCTCGATGACCGGGTCGCCGTGCGGATAGCTCATCACCAGCTCCCGCGCACTGAGGCCGGGAGTCGCCCGCGGTCTGCCCTGCGGGCCCGAACCGGGTGTGCCGTCCCGCAGGACCTGGCTCATCCGATGTGTTCCTTCAGCACGGCCATCGCCGTGGCGGCAGCGGTGGGACCGGCGTTCAGGTAGAAGGGGTCGTTGTCGACCTGCACGGCCTGGTCGTTCGACACCGCGCCCAAGGTGCCCCACAGCGGCAGCGAGGTCACCTCGCTGCCGTCGCCGGACTGGACGCCGTAGAAGATCCAGTCGGCGTCGGCCTGGTCGAGGCTCTCGTCGTCGATGTCCTGCGAGGTGTCCTCGAAGCGCTGGCTGTCGGGGCGACTCAGGCCGGCGTCCTCGGCCAGTGAACCGGGGAACGAGGCCAGGCCGTAGACGCGGGTCCGGTCGGAGGTCTTGTTGAGGAACGAGACGGTCGGCACGGTCGACAGGCCGGCGCCCCAGCCGGCGGCGTCCTCCTGGTAGCTCGTCAGCCAGTCCTGCGCCTGGCCGAGCCTGCCGAGGGCATCGGCGATGAGCTGGAAGTCCTGCTTCCAGTACAGCCCGGTGCCCTTCGTGACGACGGTCGGCGCCAGCGCCGTGAGGCTCTCGTAGAGGCTGTCGATGTTCTTGCCGGCCGAGTTCACCAGGATGAGGTCGGCGTCGAGGTTCGCGATCGACTCGATGCTCGGCTCGGTGCGGCTCCCGACATAGGTGATGGCGTCCAGCCCGGCCGCGTTGTCGGGGAAGGCGTCGTAGAGGTACTGCGGAACCATCTTGGAACCGTCGACCCCGGTGGAGCCGACGGGCACGATGCCCATGGTGAGGGCGACATCGAGCTGGCCGGTCGAGATGACGACGAGCCGCTGCGGCTCGTTCTCGATCGTCGTCTCCCCCTTGTGGTGGGCGACGGTGCGCGGCCAGGCGCCGTCGGCGGCGCCACTGCCCATGCCCTCGGCCATGCTGCGGGGCACGAGGTAGCTGGCCGGCGCGGAGGTCGAGGAGGCGGATGATCCGGAGCCGGATGAGCCTGAGTTGTCGGAGGAGCAGCCGGCGAGGGCGGCGGCCGCGGCGAGGGCGCCGAGGCTGAACGTGCGGCGCTGAATACGTGCAGTCATGAGGTAAGCCTAAACTTGCTGATAGTAGTCTCTCGGTGTGTCTCAGATCCCTGCGCTGTCAGCTGAAAAGCGTTGCCGGACAGCCGCTGGCGTCCTGTTCGGACTCGCCGTCATCGTGCTGCTGGCGTTCGTCAGCATGTCCATCGGCTCACGCCAGCTCACGCTCGCCCAGGTGTGGGAGGGGCTCGCCGCGCACGACCGCAGCGCCGCCTCGATCATCGTCTGGCAGCTGCGGCTGCCCCGTACCGTGGTGGCCGTCGTCGTGGGCGCCGCCCTCGGCGCGGCCGGAGTCGTCATGCAGGCCCTCACCCGCAACCCGCTCGCCGAGCCCGGTGTCCTGGGCGTCAACGCGGGAGCCTCCTTCGCCGTCGTCCTGGCCATCGCCGTCGGGGGTGTGAGTGCGGTCTCCGGCTACGTCTGGTTCTCGTTCATCGGCTCCGCGGCGGCCGCCCTCCTCGTCCAGACGATGGCCAGGCGCCGACCCGGCGCAGGACACGCGCGCCTGGTCCTCGCCGGTGTCGCGCTCGCCGCGGCGCTCAACGCGGTGACCGGCACCGTCACCATGTACGACACCGCGGCCTTCGACTCCTACCGGTTCTGGACTCTCGGGTCCTTCGCCGACCGCGACCTGGCCACGTTCGCCTGGACCACCCCGTTCATCGCGGCCGGTCTGCTCATCGCGCTGGCCTGCGGACGCAGTCTCAACGTCCTGGCCCTCGGCGACGAGCAGGCCACCGCCCTCGGCGCCCGGCTCGGCCTCGTGCGGGCCGCCTCACTGGTGGCCATCACCCTGCTGTGCGGGGCGGCGACCGCCGCGGCCGGGCCGATCGGTTTCGTCGGGCTGGTCGTCCCCCACGTCCTGAGGCTCGTCGTCGGTCCCGACCAGCGCCGCCTGCTGCCGCTGTCGATCGTCGGCGGCCCGATCCTGGTGCTCGCCGCCGACATCGCAGGCCGCGTCATCACCCGGCCGGACGAGATCGAGGCGGGCGTCGTCACGGCCTTCGTCGGCGCGCCGGTGCTGCTCTCCCTGGTCGTGTACAGGAGGGGACGATGAGCACCCGACCGGACGGCGGCACGCGGACGGACCTCTGGCACGACGGAGCCGCGGCCCCATCGCTGCCCCTGCCCGCCGGCGCCCGCCTGCCGGTGCGCCCGCGCGCCGTGGCCGTCACTGCGGCCCTCGTTCTCGTCGCGGGTCTCGTCGCCGTGCTGGCCGTCGCGACCGGCTCCTACGAGCTCGACCTCGCCGGTGTCCTCCAGGTCCTGCAGGGCGGCGGCTCCGAGACGGACCGGTTCATCGTCCTCGACCAGCGACTCCCGCGCGCCATCGCGGCCTGGCTCGCCGGCGCCGGCCTGGGGCTGTCGGGCGCCGTCTTCCAGTCGCTCTCCCGCAACCCGCTGGGCAGCCCCGACATCGTCGGGTTCACCACCGGCGCCAGCGCGGGCGGCCTCATCGTCATCATCTGCATGGGCGCCCCCGGTGTCGCCACACTGGCCCTCGGCACCGTGGCCGGTGGTCTCCTCACCGCGGCGCTCGTCATCGTGGCGACGGTCCGCCGTGGCATGGCAGGCGAGAACCTCGTCCTGGCCGGCATCGCCATCGCCGCCATGATCTCGGCGGTCAACGAGTACCTCATCAGCCGCGCCCCGCTCGAGTCCGCCGAGGCGGCGAAGGCCTGGCAGTTCGGCAGCCTCAACACGATCGGCTGGTCCCAGACCGGGGTGCTGGCGGCCGGGCTGGTCGTCCTGCTGCCGCAGCTGGCCTGGCTGGCCCGCCCCTCACGCATTCTCGAACTCGGCGACGACACGGCCGCCGGCCTGGGGGTGCGCCCGGGGCGGCAGCGCCTCGCCATGCTCGTCTACGGCGTCCTGCTCGTCGCGGCCGTCGTGTCGGTCACCGGGCCGATCGGCTTCCTCGCCCTGGCCGCCCCGCAGCTGGCCCGCCGCCTGGCCGGTACGCCCGGGATCGCCCTCTGGCCGGCCGTCGCGATGGGCGGGGCGCTGCTCGGCGCCGCCGATCTGCTGGCCCAGCGGCTGCTCGCCCCCTTCCAGATCCCCGTCGGCCTGGTCAGCTCGGCGATCGGTGGTCTCTACCTGCTGTGGCTGCTCGGCTTCAGCAGGCGCGATGGCTGATCGCTGCGAGCCATGTGCCGCACCCCCAACGGGGCTCGCCGGCCCCGCATGCTCCGGCGCGGCCGCACCCCAGTGGGGCCGTCGGGACGGGAACGGCGTCACTGCTCGTCGACGCCGCACTTGACGACGGGCAGCTCGCCGGCGTGCCCGGCCAGCCAGTCGGCCAGCACATCGATCTCCTCGGTGACGTCCTCAAGCTCGCTCCCGGTGATGACGATGCTCATCGCGGCCAGACCCGAGCCGGTGTCGATGGTGCCCATCTGACGCATCGTCGAGACGCCGGTGTGCTCGTTGGTGCCCCAGCCCGACTTGGCGTGCCCGCCCTCGACGGTCTCGACGCCGACCGCCTGCGAGTCGACCAGATCGGCCATGAGCCGGTAGACGTGCTGCACGGCGTCCTCGTCCGAGCAGGCCATCCAGGCGGCGAACCGCGCCTGGTCGGCACTCGACCACTGGGTCATGCCGAAACCGGTGTCGCCGCCGAGCGCGGCATTGGGCAGGGTCAGCGTCGACGTGTCGTCTGCCTCGCGCAGCAGGTTGTCGATCTTGGTGCTGGCCTGGTAGCCGCCGCCGAGCGTCTCGAACAGTGCACTCGCCGCGTCGTTGTCGGACTCGGTGATCGCCAGCTTCGCCTGCTCGTCGAGTTCGTCCCCGCTTTCGCGCAGGGCCTCGATGGCGATCGGCACCTTGATCGTCGACCACGCGGTGCTCTCAGGCACCTCGCCGGCCGTGACGACGTCGCCGTCGGCGGTCACGACCGACACCTGGGCGTCGTCGGGAAAGGCCGCGACGAGGTCCTCGAGGACGACCTGTACCGCGTCCGCGGGCGACCCGGTCGATGCGCCGGGCGCGCCGCAGCCGCTCAGCACTGGTGAACAGCCGAGGGCACAGGCGAGCGCCGTGACGGCCAGGCGGACACGGCGGGACACGTGGGATTGCATGGCGGGGTCTTCCGGGGTGGGTTCGTCGCGGGCAGTGCCCCCATTGTCCACGAGGAACAGCGGCAGTGCCCCTGCGCCGCGCCAGGCCCGCTCGTCGGCCGCGGCGTCCAGAGGTACGGATCGGGGTGTGACAGGGGCCGGATCTGACCTACTATGAAACAGAGCAAGCGTTCTGTTTTCGGACGGTGCTCACCGGATCTCGAAGGAGAACAACGGATGACTGACGAAGCCCTGCGCCTTGGCCTCGACGTCGGCTCGACGACGGTGAAGGCCGTCGTCATGCGTGGTCACGAGATGCTCTTCAGCGATTACCGGCGTCACAACGCCGACGTTCGCGGCGAGATGAAGCGGCTCCTGCTCGACATCGGTGAGCAGTTCCCCGACGACACCCTCAAGGTCGCCATGACCGGTTCGGGTGGTCTCGGTATCGCCCGCATGATGAACGTCAGCTTCATCCAGGAGGTCATCGCCGCGACCGAGGCGATCGAGCAGCTCGACCCGGACGTCGACGTCGTCATCGAGCTCGGCGGCGAGGACGCCAAGATCACCTATCTGCACCCGACTCCCGAGCAGCGCATGAACGGCACCTGCGCCGGCGGAACCGGCGCCTTCATCGACCAGATGGCCTCGCTGCTGCGCACCGACGCCGGCGGCCTCGACGAGCTCGCCGGCCGCTACGAGAACATCTACCCGATCGCCTCGCGCTGCGGCGTGTTCGCCAAGACCGACGTGCAGCCGCTCATCAACCAGGGCGCCCGCCACGAGGACATCGCCGCCTCGGTCTTCCAGGCCGTCGCCACCCAGACCGTCGCCGGCCTGGCCTGCGGCCGCCCGATCCGCGGCAAGGTCATCTTCCTCGGCGGGCCGCTGCACTTCCTGCCCGAGCTGCGCGAGGCGTTCCGGCGGGTCCTCGGCGAGCACGTCCAGGACTACGTCACCCCCGCCGACGGCCAGCTGTACGTCGCGGTCGGCGCCGCCTTCCTCGCCGACGGCCCGGCGCTCTCGCTGCGTCACCTCGCCGAGATGCTCGACGGGGCCGGCGAGTCGACGGTGGCGTCCAAGACGATGCGTCCGCTGTTCCTCGACGAGGCCGAGCGCGCCGAGTTCGACGCGCGCCACGGCGTCGTCGACGTCGAGCAGGCCGACATGAGCGAGGCCGTCGGCGACCTCTACCTGGGCATCGACGCCGGGTCGACGACCATCAAGTCGGTCCTCATCGACGGCGAGGGCACGATCGTCCACTCCAGCTACGACTCCAACCAGGGCGACCCGGTCAAGGCCGCCGTGGCCATCGCCCAGGACGTCATCTCGGCCCTGCCCGCCGGCTCGACGATCGCCCGCACCTGCGTCACCGGCTACGGCGAGGACCTCGTGAGGACGGCCCTGCACGCCGACGAGGGCGAGATCGAGACGATGGCCCACTTCCGCGCCGCCCAGGCCGTCTGCCCCGGAGTGACGAGCGTCATCGACATCGGCGGCCAGGACATGAAGTTCGTCAAGATCCGCGAGGGCGTCGTCGACTCCATCGCCGTCAACGAGGCCTGCTCGGCCGGCTGCGGCTCCTTCCTGCAGACCTTCGCCGAGACGATGGGTGCCGATGTGCGCGAGTTCGCCCGGGTCGGCATGGAGGCCACGGCCCCCGTCGACCTCGGCAGCCGCTGCACCGTGTTCATGAACTCCTCGGTCAAGCAGGCCCAGAAGGAGGGCGCCGGCATCGCCGACATCTCCGCGGGCCTGTCCTACTCGGTGGTGCGCAACGCCCTCTACAAGGTGATGAAGCTGCGCGACGCCGGCGAGCTCGGCGACCGGGTCGTGGCCCAGGGCGGCACCTTCCTCAACAACGCCGTGCTGCGCGCCTTCGAGCTGCTCACCGGCGTCAACGTGAAGCGGCCGAACATCTCGGGCCACATGGGCGCCTACGGCGCGGCCCTCATCGCCAGGTCCCACGCCGCCCCGGGCGACGTCTCGGCCATGATGGACCGCGACCTGGAGGGCTTCTCGGTCGAGTCCAGCCAGCGCATCTGCAAGCTGTGCCAGAACCACTGCAAGCTCACCATCACGACCTTCGACGACGGCTCCCGCCAGGTCTCCGGCAACCGCTGCGAGCGCGGCGCCAGCCTGGACGCCCGTCCGCGCAAGAGCGAGACCCCGAACCTGTACGACTACAAGTACAAGCGGATGTTCGCCTACCGCCGGCTCACCGACGCCAAGGCCACCCGCGGCGAGATCGGCATGCCGAGGGCTCTGGGCATGTACGAGGACTACCCGCTGTGGTTCACGATCTTCACCCGGCTCGGCTTCAAGGTGCTCCTGTCCGGCCGCTCCAGCCACGACCTGTTCGAGTCGGGCATGGAGTCGATCGCCTCCGAGAACGTCTGCTACCCGGCCAAGCTGGCCCACGGTCACATCGAGTGGCTGCTCGACCACGGCGCGAGGACCATCTGGATGCCCTGCGTCAACTACGAACGCAAGGAGATCGCCGAGGCGGACAACAACTTCAACTGCCCGATCGTCGCCTTCTACCCCCAGGTCCTCGAGAAGAACGTCGAACGGCTGCACGAGCCCGGCGTCACCTTCATGGACCCCTTCCTCAACCTGAACGACCCCGACAAGCTCGCCGAGCGACTCGTCGAGATCCTGGCCGCATGGGGGATCGGGCTGCCCGAGATGAGGGAGGCCGTCGCGGCCGGCTTCGCCGAGCTCGACCGGGCCAAGGCCGACATCAGGGCCGAGGGCGACCGCGCCATGCAGTACATGATCGAGCACGGCATGCGGGGCATCGTGCTGGCGGGGCGGCCGTACCACGTCGATCCCGAGATCAACCACGGCATCCCCGACCAGATCACCCAGCTGGGCATGGTCGTCCTCTCGGAGGACGCGCTGACCAACGGCATGCGCAGCACGGGCTTCGACCGCCCCCTGCGCGTGCGCGACCAGTGGGTGTACCACACCCGCCTCTACGAGGCCGCCGCCCAGGTGCGTCGCGACCCGAGGCTCAACCTCGTGCAGCTGAACTCGTTCGGCTGCGGCGTCGACGCCGTCACGACCGACCAGGTCCAGGACATCCTCGAGCAGGCCGGCGACATCTACACCGTCCTGAAGATCGACGAGGTCTCCAACCTCGGCGCCGCCCGGATCCGCCTGCGCTCGCTGCGCGCCGCGGCGGCCGAGCGCGAGGAGGTCTCCCGCGAGGTCGACACGACGGCCCTCCCCGCCCCGGCCGCCGGACTCGTCACGGTGCCGGCGAGCAGCACCCCGCCGTACACGAAGGAGATGCGCAGGACCCGCACGGTCTACCTGCCCCAGATGTCCCCGATCCACTTCCAGGCCATCGAACCGCTCTTCCGGCGGGCCGGCTACCGGATGGAGCTGCTCGAGCACGCCTCGCGCGATGACATGGAGTGCGGCCTCAAGTACGTCAACAACGACGCCTGCTTCCCGGCGATCATGGTCATCGGCCAGCTCATCAACAAGTTCGTCTCCGGCGGCGCCGACCCCGCCGCGTCCGTCGTGGCGATCACCCAGACCGGCGGCATGTGCCGCGCGACGAACTACGTCGGCATGCTGCGCCGCGGCCTGCGGGCCGCCGGCTATGGGGACGTCCCGGTGCTGGCGGTCTCGGCCCAGGGCCTCGAGTCCAACCCGGGCTTCAAGCTGACCCCGAGCCTCGTCCACGGGGCCATCCAGGGGCTCGTCCTCACGGACCTGCTCCAGGAGGTGCTCCTGCGGGTGCGCCCGTACGAGCGCGAGGAGGGCTCGGCGATGCGGCTCTACCGGCGCTGGAACACGCTCGTGCGCGAGTTCATGGCCGACCCCTCGTACTCCCCGACGGAGGGCCGCAGGGTGGGCTTCAAATGGCTGTGCCGCCGGATGGTCGGGGAGTTCGACGAGCTGCCGCTGCTCGACATCCCGCGCAAGCCGCGCGTGGGCGTCGTCGGCGAGATCCTCGTGAAGTTCCAGCCCGACGCCAACAACAACGTCATCGGCGTCATCGAGGACGAGGGCTGCGAGGCCGTCATGCCCGGCCTCATGGGCTTCTTCCTGCAGTCACTCGAGACCGGCCAGTGGCGCTACGAGAACTTCGGCCTCGACAGGTCCGGGCGGTACCTCAAGAGGCTGGCGCTGTGGTACATCGAGCAGACCCAGAGGACCGCCGACCGGGCGCTGGCCGCCACGAACGGCAAGTTCGAGGTGCCCGAGCGCATCCACGACATGGCCGCCCGCGCCCAGAGGGTCATCTCGCTGGGCACCCAGGCCGGCGAGGGCTGGCTGCTCGTCGCCGAGATGATGCACCTCATCGAGCACGGCACGCCGAACATCATCTGCGCCCAGCCGTTCGCCTGCCTGCCCAACCACGTGGTCGGGCGCGGCATGTTCAAGACGCTGCGCGAGCTCTACCCGCAGGCCAACATCACCTCGATCGACTACGACCCGGGCGCCTCGGAGGTCAACCAGCTCAACCGCATCAAGCTGATGATCGCCACGGCCTTCAAGAACGAGCGGACCGTCGGGCTGAAGCAGTGGCAGTCCGACTTCGACACGGCCAGCCCGCTGGGGACGGAGACGTCCTCCCCGTCGAGCCCCGACATCAGCATCGACGACGGCTCGGTGGGCTCCGCGGTCCGCTGACCGCCCGGGGCCGGAGGGCGGGCGAGTCGTACTCGTTCCCCTGCTCGCACCCCGTTCCCCTGTTCCCACCTCGCTTCTGTGCTGTCGCCCCGGATGCGTCCCGGGTGTTGACGCAAGAGGAAGGAGCGAGGCGGGAGAGGCCGGACGATCGTCCGGCGGCGCTCAGGGGATCGGGGTGCTGCGCACCCGCATGCGGCCGTCGTCGTCCAGGGCGATGCGGACGGTGCGCCTCCACGCGTCCTTCGTGCCCGGATGGTCCGTGCGCCGATGCCAGCCACGGCTCTCGGGACGGGCCCTCGCTGCGGCGACGACGGTCGCGCCGACCAGCCGCAGGTTCGTCGTCGACAGCGCCGCCCCGGTCAGCGGGGCGCCGGTGGGCAGCCCGACGAGCTCGTCGGCGGCCCGTGCGAGCTCGGTGTGCTCGCGCGCCAGGCCGACGGCCCGGCCGGCCCCCGTGATGCGCGGCCGGGCGGCCGCCGGGACGCAGCCGCCGGGCGTGCGCTCGACCGGCGTGCCGGGCTCGTCGAAGGAGTCCGCCGTCCGCGCCAGACGGGCGCCGACGGTGAACCCGCCGACGAGGGCCTCGACCAGGCCGGCGTTCGACGGGCCGGCCGCGCCGCGGGCACCCGTGCAGGCGGCCTCGCCGGCCGCGTAGAGCCCGGGGACGGTGCTCGAGCCGTCCGGGGCGACGCCGATACCGCCGATCATCGTCTGCACCGCGGGCCGGACCGGCACCGGTTCGCGCGCCGGGTCGATGCCGTGCGCCCGGCAGGCGGCCAGCGTCGCGGACAGGGGCGGTGCGGCCCAGCTGGACTCGCCGATGCGGGTGCCGTCCAGGAGGAGGCGCTGGCCGGCGTGCCCGGCCAGCCAGTCGTGGACCGCCATCGCCAGCTCGTCGGAGGGCTTCAGCTCGTCCTCGCCGAGCCCGGCGAGCGCCGGGCGCCCCTGCCCGTCGACGAGCACGGCCCCGGCTCGACGCAGTTCGCGGCCCAGCGTGATCGCCGGGTCGAGCGGGAGGGCCAGCTCGTCCGGCAGGTCGACGGCGGTCGGGGCGCAGGCGGTGAACTCCATGTCGCGCAGCTCGGCGCCGGCGCGCAGCGCCATGGCGGCGGCGTCGCCGGTGGCGGTCACCGGGGCGGTCGTGCGCGGCCAGAACTGCTCGGCCCCGCCGCCGGCCAGCACGACGACGGGGGCCAGCCAGTCGACGAGCGCCCCATCGGAGCGCAGCGCGCGCAAGCCGGCGACCCGGCCCTCGTCGTCGGTGAGCACGTCGACGCCGCGCATGCCGGTCTCCAGCCGCAGGCGCGTGCCCAGGCGCCCGGCCATGGTGCGCACCGCCGACGCGAGGCCGCGCTGCACCTGGTGCCCGGTGGTCTCGTGGCGTCCCGGCCGAGTCGCGTCGGCGCGCTCGAGGAGCTCCGCGACCCTGGCGTGGACGAGCGGCGCGGTCCTCAGCAGATGGCTCAGCGCCCGCCGGTCGGCGACGCCGAGGCCCCTGCGCAGCGCCTCCTCGGGGTCGTGGGGCCCGGCCCACCCGTCGAGGCGTCCGGTCGAGATCGCGGTGGCCCCGTCGAGCAGCGTGCCGCCGGTCACCAGCGCCGTGTCGACGCCGGCGGCGGCCAGCTGCATGGCTGCGCCCGAGCCGGCGGCCCCCGCGCCGACGACCACGACGCGGGCCCGCCTCGTGAGCCCGGGCTCCGGCGCGCCGAGTTGTCGCGCCGATCGGATCGTCGTCGCCATGGGTCCCCCTCGTCCGCGGAGTTTCGCACCGCCCCTGCTCACAATGCCACGGGCGGGCCCGCGTCGGAGCCGCGACCGGCGGTGAGAGAATGAACTCGTCGCCGCAGCCGCCGGCGGCCACGGGAGAGTACGAGGAGCACTCCATGCGCATCGCCTTCGGCGCCGATCACGCCGGTTTCAACCTGAAGGAGCGGCTCGTCGAGCACGTGCGCTCCAGGGGCCACGAGGCCATCGACGTCGGCACCCACGGCCCGGCCAGCGTCGACTACCCGACGTTCGGCAGGCGGGCGGCCCGGAAGGTGCTCGACGGCGAGGCCGATCGCGCCGTCCTCGTGTGCGGCACCGGCATCGGCATCGGCATGAGCGCCGGCAAGCTGCCCGGCATCCGCTGCGCGGTGGTCTCCGAGCCCTACTCGGCGAGTCTCGCCCGCCGCCACAACGACGCCAACGCGCTGGCCATCGGCTCGCGCGTCCTCGGCCCCGGCCTGGCCGAGATGATCGTCGACGAGTTCCTCGACGCGGAGTTCGAGGGCGGCCGCCACGCCCGCCGGGTCGGCATGATCGAGCCGCCCGCCGACGCCTGCTGAGCCCCGTCGCGGAGCGAAACCCGTTGTGGCCCGATCCACGTCGGGTCGTCGACCCGCCGGCCCCCCGTCCCCGGTGAGAATGTCCACCCGCTATGGTCGGGATCATGAGAATTGGCATACCAAGGGAGTCGCTGCCCGGCGAACAGCGGGTGGCGGCAACGCCCAAGACGGTTCCACAGCTCATCAAGCTGGGTTACAGCGTCGTGATCGAGCATGGCGCCGGCGAGCGCGCCTCCTACTTGGACGACGACTACATCGCGGCGGGCGCCGAACTGGCCGACACCGGCACGGTGTGGGGCAGCGACATCGTCATGGCGGTCAACGAGCCGAGCGTCGAGGAGCTGGGTGCGATGCGTCCGGGCGCGACGCTCATCACCTTCCTCCACCCGCGAGCCAATCCCGGCCTCCTCGAGGCCCTGCGGAAGGCCGGCGTCACTGGCCTGAGCATGGACATGGTGCCGCGCATCAGCCGGGCCCAGGCCATGGACGCCCTGAGCTCCACGGCGAGCATCGCCGGTTACCGGGCCGTCGTCGAGTCGGCCTACGCGTACGGCAAGACCTTCGCGGGTCAGGTCACCGCCGCCGGCAAGATGCCCCCGGCCAAGGTCTTCATCATCGGCACCGGCGTCGCCGGCCTCGCGGCGGTCGGCGCCGCCAAGTCCATGGGCGCCGAGGTCTTCGCCACCGACGTCCGCCCCGAGACGGCCGAGCAGGTCGAGTCGATGGGCGGCACCTTCGTCCACGTCCGTCCCGCGGCCGGCGACCAGGGGGTCAGCTCCGACGGCTACGCCAAGGAGACCTCCGAGGACTACAACAAGCGCGCCGCGGAGCTCTACGAGGAGCAGTGCCGGAAGGTCGACATCGTCATCCTCACGGCCGCCATCCCCGGCAAGCCGAGCCCGAAGCTCATCACCCCCGAGATGGTGGCCTCGATGAAGCACGGCTCGGTCATCGTCGACATGGCGGCCCTGGGCGGCGGCAACTGCATGCTCACCCACCCGGGCGAGGAGTACGTCACCGACAACGGCGTCACCATCATCGGCTACACCGACATGGCCAGCCGCCTGCCCGCCCAGTCCAGCCAGATGTACGCCACGAACATGGTGAACCTGGCCAAGCTGGCCACCCCGGCCAAGGACGGCCGGTTCGTCATCGACTTCGACGACGAGGTGCTGCGCAACATGACCGTGACCCGCGACGGCGAGGTCACCTTCCCACCGCCGCCGATCCAGGTCTCCGCGGCGCCGAAACCCGCCCCCGGCGCGGCCGCCGCCGAACCCGCCGAGAGGGAGCCGGAGAAGCCGAAGAAGGAACGGCCCTGGTGGTTCCTGCTCCTGGTGGTCGGTCTGCTGTCGGTGGCGCTCATCGCGCTGCTGACCTTCGCGCCCGGAAGCTTCGTGAGCCTGTTCGGCACCTTCGCCCTGGCCTGCGTCGTGGGCTACTACGTGGTGTGGAACGTCTCGCACGCCCTGCACACGCCGCTCATGAGCGTCACCAACGCGATCAGCGGCATCATCATCGTCGGCGCGCTCCTGCAGCTGCCCAAGGACAACATGGTGATCACGGTCATCGCGGCCCTCGGCGTGCTCATCGCGTCGATCAACATCTTCGGCGGCTTCTCGGTCACGCGCCGCATGCTCAACATGTTCAGGAAGGGTGATCGCTGATGACTCTCCTCGAAGCGAGCGTCGCCAATTTCACGCAGGCCACCTACATCATCTCCGGCCTGCTCTTCATCCTCGCCCTCGTGGGGCTGAGCAAGCACGAGACGGCCAAGCGGGGCAACGTCTTCGGCATCCTCGGCATGGCCTTCGCGCTCATCGCCTCGATCGTCTCGCTGGCGGTCGGCGACACGCGGGCCCTCGCCTGGGCCCTCATGATCATCGCCATGGTCATCGGCGCCGTGATCGGTCTGTGGAAGGCCGCCAAGGTCGAGATGACCGGCATGCCCGAGCTGGTCGCCCAGCTGCACAGCTTCGTCGGCCTGGCCGCCGTGCTCGTGGGCATCAACGCGTTCATCGAGAACCCCGAGGCCCCCGCCTTCCAGATGCACGAGATGTGGATCGGCGTCTTCATCGGCGCCGTGACCTTCACCGGGTCGATCGTGGCCTGGGGCAAGCTGGCCGGCAAGATCAAGTCGGCCCCGCTGACCCTGCCCGGACGCAACTGGCTCAACCTGGGCGCCCTCATCGCGATCATCGCCTGCGGCATCTGGTTCGCCGACGGCGGCGGCTGGTTCCCGCTCATCGCGCTGACGATCCTGTCGCTGCTGCTCGGCGTCCACCTGGTCGCGGCGATCGGCGGGGCCGACATGCCGGTCGTCATCTCGATGCTCAACAGCTACTCGGGCTGGGCGGCCGCCTTCAGCGGCTTCAGCCTCCAGCTGCCCGTCCTCATCGTCACCGGCGCCCTCGTCGGCGCGTCCGGCGCGATCCTGTCGTACATCATGTGCAAGGCCATGAACCGCAACTTCGTCTCGGTCATCCTGGGCGGCTTCGGCCAGTCCGACGCCGGGGCGGGCGCCGGTCCCGAGGGCGAGATCACCGAGCTCGACACGACCGGTGTGGCCGATCTTCTCAAGGGCTCCACCTCGGTCATCATCACGCCCGGCTACGGCATGGCGGTCTCGCAGGCGCAGGCCCCGGTGGCCGAGCTCGTCCGCAAGCTGCACGACCACGACGTCGAGGTCCGCTTCGGCATCCACCCGGTGGCGGGGCGCCTGCCCGGCCACATGAACGTGCTGCTGGCCGAGGCGCACGTGCCGTACGACATCGTCCTGGAGATGGACGAGATCAACGACGACTTCAAGAACACCGACGTCGTCCTCGTCATCGGCGCCAACGACACCGTCAACCCCGCCGCCATGGAGCAGGGCACCCCGATCTCGGGCATGCCGGTCCTGCACGTGTGGGAGGCCGGCCGGGTCGTCGTCTTCAAGCGCGGCATGAGCGCCGGCTACGCCGGCGTCCAGAACCCCCTGTTCTTCAACGAGAACACGGTGATGTGCTTCGGCGACGCGAAGGAGTCGATCAACGCCATCAACGCCGCCCTGTGACGGGCGGTCCCCGCGCGGGCGGGGCCTGAGAGACACGGACGAGGGGCCGGGTCTCTCAGGCCCGGGTCGCGTCGCGGTGGGCCCACGACTCCGGCGGGGGACGCGCACCGCGGCCGTCGATGACCCGTCTCCGCCGACGTCGCAGCGGCACGAGGCGAGGCGGCCCGATCTGGGTGATGGGGGCAGTCAGGGCACGAATGGTGAAACTTTCAAAATCAACGATTGTGTGCTAGACCTGGGATCATTCAGGGTGTTCCGCACCCCAACCCCTGCGGGTCGGATACCCGCAGGGGCGCAGTCGCCCCTGACCGAACGGATCCCGTATGCGCCTCTCAGCTCCTGCCGCACCCCCGCGCCCCGCCGCGGCGCGGCGGTTCCCGCGCCTGCTCGGTGCGCTCGCACTGGTGCTCGCCTGCCTTCTGAACGTGGCGCACGCGGCCCCGAGCGTCGCCGTCCCGACGATGCAGGTCGACCTGGGCGCGACCTCCGCCCAGATACACAACGTCGTCACCAGACAGGACGTGTCGAACCCCGAGCGGTATGCGAACACCCACGCCTGCGTGCGGTACAGCCCTCGGGGCGGGGGCTCCACCCTCGACATGACGACGACGGCCACGGTGACCTCGGGGTCCGGACAGTACGCCGCCTTCTCCTACGGGCGGTACCGGCAGAACGGCCGGCAGGTCTGCCCCGACGACTTCAGCGACCAGCAGAGCTCCGTCGGCTTCCTCCCCGGGGACACGCGGACGGTGAGCGTCGGCGCCCCCTTCCTCATCGGGACCATGCACCACCACAACGCCCCCATCTTCACCGACCCGGGCTCGGAGAGAGCCGACGGCAGCGGGGGCGCCCTCATCTCCGGCGGCATGGAGGTGGACCTCGCCAACACGATCCGGACGTCCTTCCCCTGGACCCTCGACGAGACCTCCAACATCTGCCGCTCCACCTTCGATGCGTCCGGCGACTACGACCCCTCCGGCAACGGCGGCTACGCCTTCGACTCGACCGGGGCCATCGGCCCGAGGGCCTCCTGGCAGTTCCGGGGGTGGAGCTCCGACTACCACTACGCCTACGACCGCAGTGGCAGACTGCGGTCCTTCCCCGCCGGGGACACCTCGGCGAGCGGGTCCGACGACGGCGCCCTCTACGGCCTCGACGGCAGGTCCTGCGAGGACGACGTCCTCACGATGACCGCCGTCAGCTCCGACAGCGTCTGGGCGGACGCGAACGGGGTCCCGTACAAGCTCGTGCTGCGCGGCTTCGTCAACAACGGCCGGAACGAGACGTGCACCGTGATGGACCCGGAGACCGCCGAGGCCCGGCTGGAGACCTCCTTCGTCACCCAGGAGAACAACGACACCTACGGCTGCCTCTACGGCTCCCTCGAGCAGGTCCGTCAGGTCACCTTCGCCAAGGACGTCTCGGGCAGCGCCATCACGCAGCAAACGGTGGGCATCCCCCAGTTCACCTACACCAACGTCTCCCAGACCGGGTCCTCCGCCCTCGAGGGCTGGGGCGACCCGAGCCCGCTCCGGCCCACCGGATGGGGCGGCGAGCACGCCGCGACCGACCCGAGGACCTACGAATTGTTCGCCCCAGGCGGCGGTGCCGCCGTCAGGGAGGACCAGTCCGGGCCGGCTCCCACCGAGAGCACGCCCGGGTGGCGCCTGTCCGGCGTGACCTGCACGCAGGGGGACGGCACACCCCTTCTCGACCAGGACGGCAGGGTCCTCGACCAGACCGACGCCGTCAACCTCGATGCGGGAACCCTGGACCTGGACCGCGCCGGGCTGGCCCGGAGCTCCGCCGAGGTCCCCATCACCTGCACCTGGCACAACGAGTACGTCGACCCCACTCCCCGGCTGAGGGTGGAGAAGACCTTCATCGGCTCCGACGCCACCGCCGGCACACCGACCCTCAACGCCGACTATGCGATCACCGTCACCAATGACGGCAGCACGGCCCAGGACACCGGTGCGCTCGTCGACCGGCCCGACCTCGCCCCCGGTCTGACCGTGAACACGGTGTGGGCCAGCCAGGACCAGGGCCTACTCGGTCAGCCCCAGTCCGTGGTCCAAGGCGCGGCCGACGGGTACCGGCTCACCGAGGGCGTACCGGTCCAGCCCGGGCAGAGCCAGGTCTTCTACGTCCGGGTCAACGCGACGCTGGACCCGGCCGCGTCCGGCTACACCGACGAGAACCTGGGCTGCTCCCAGACCGGTTCCGGCGCCTATGAGGCCGGGCACGGCCTGTTCAACGAGGTGCTGGCAGAGGACGGCAAGGACGTCGACGGCCCCGGGAACAACACGGCCTGCGGGCCGGTGGACCCGGGCGTCGGCAGGCTCCCGGTCACGATCCACAAGACCGGCGTCATGGGTGACGTGAGCGGGGCCGTCTTCGACGTCTACTCGATGGACCCGAGCACGCCGGGCGCCGCGCCCGTCGACCGGGGCGTCATGGTGAACCCCGATGACGGCTCGCTCTTCACCACCGTCCCCCTGGACATCAACCACGACTACTGGCTGGTGGAGACGCAGGCCCCGGCCGGTCACCAGCGGCTGTCCGAGCCCGTCGGCTTCCACCTCGCCGCAGACGGTGTCACCCTGCTGGACCCCGAGACGGCAGCGGGCACCGTCACCGTGTCCCGGACGGGCCGGGTGCCCGACACCATCACGATCCACGACACGGCGATCGCCGTGCCGCTGCCGCTGACCGGCGGCGGTCTCGCCCGGCTGCTCCCAGCCCTCGGCGCCGCGGCGCTGTTCGCGGGCAGTGGCGCAGCGGCTCTTCACCAGCGGCGGGCCCGGCGGAGGAACGCTCGCTGAGCGAGCGAAGGCTCCGGGCCGGCACGCCGGCCCGGAACCCCGAGGAACCCTGACTTGATCAATGATTGACAATTAATGTATCTTTGATTCACCTAAGGGTCAGATGGCCCTTGGGTGCGATCTGCATTCCTACCAACGCCTCTGGTCGAAGACTGTCATGACACCTCACCCTGAGAAAACCCCTGTTCGCCCTGTCCTGGTGCGCATCCCGGCCGGGACGGTCGGGTGCCGTGCCGACGGCGTTCCGCTGGGGACGGCCCAGCGGACCGGCTCGTTCCGGACGCCCTCGAACCCTCTGCGGGGCCGGCCGGCCCTGGTCGGGTGCCGCTCCGAGAGGGGTGGTCGGCGATGATCCCCCGCAGAGCGACGAGAACGGGGACGAGGGGCCGTCTGCGCGGCGCGGCGGCCGCCGCCAGCGCGGCGGCGCTCCTGCTCGGCATGATCGGGGCCGTACCGCCGGCGGCCGCCGCCCCCGGCGGCGAACTGCCCGCCGTGTACGCCACGGGCGGCGACGGCCGGTTCACCGACGCGATCCAGTGGCTCCAGTGGAGCGACTACCCGCTGGCCGCCAACGCCGAGGACAACACGGTGCTCGGCTACGGCGACCAGTACGGCTCGGCCACGCGGACGATCACGAACTACCGCTACCTCGACGACGCGCAGACCCTGAAGCTCACGACGACGTGCACCCTGTCGGGCCTCGTCACCGAGAACGTGGGGCAGGCCAACGGCGACGCCGGCCCGGTGCAACGGGCCCCGCTCGTCGCCACCGTTCCCGGCAAGTGGGCCGGCGACGCACTCGACAATCTGTACAACGTCGGCGGCCCGGGCCACTGGAGCGATGGGCAGATCGCCAGGAGCGGCAACCTGACCTACCCCGGGGACTACGTCAACGACAACCGGATGGTCATCGGCCTGTCCAACGGCTTCGCCGATCGGGGCAACGCAGGCGTCGGCTACGGCTCCAGGATGAGTTTCGACATGCAGTGCTCGGCGTCGCTCAACGGCGAGGAGGTCCCGCTGAGCGGGCTGGTGCTGGCCGACGCCGAGGCCTCGAGCGCCCACAGCCCCAAGGGCTACCGCGACGAGTGGGTGCAGGCCACCGCGACCCAGGGCTCCGACACCAGCTGGCGGGTCCTGGACGCCTACAAGGACTCGAGCTGCCCCGTCACGACCCAGGCTGTCGTCTCCAACGGCGGCGACACCGTGCAGCTCCTGCCCACCGGTGAGGAGTGCGTCTACCAGAACGGCGGCAGGTACTCCAGGCCGGAGGGCACCGGCGGCCCCGGCACCGTGCTCTTCATGCAGGGCAGCACCGAGGCCCGCATCTCGATGCAGGGCCGCGGCTACAGCGCCGTCGCCCTGGGCCTCGTCGTCGGCACCGACTTCGGCGACGCCCCGGCCTCGTACGGCCGGGCCAGCTCGCTGTTCCAGCCCACCTGGACCGGCGGCCGCATCACCCGCACCACCGACGCCTTCGCCGTCGACCAGGCCACCATGAGCGCTTCCGACACCCGGCTGGGGGCCGGCATCGACAGCGAGGGCGACCAGAAGTTCTCCACCGGCGCGAACGGGGACGACTACAGCGGGATCGACGACGAGGACGGCGTCGCACTGCCTGCCGGCGGCATCGAGACCGAGCCGGGGGGCTCGTACACGCAGCAGGTCTCCTGCACCGGTCCCGGCAGGATCGCTGGCTGGGTCGACTGGAACCGCAACGGCCGGTTCGACGAATCCACCGAGAAGAGCGCCGAACGATCTTGCTCCGCGTCCGGGAGCGCGACGCTGAGCTGGACGGTGCCCGACGACGTGGTCCGCTCCGTGGCGGACGAGGGCGCCACGAGCTATCTGCGCGTGCGCATCACGAACGACGCGGGCCCGCTGAGGGCCACCGGCAACACCCGCACCGGCGAGGTCGAGGACTACGCCGTGGACGTGCGCGTGCCGACCCTGCGCTTGGTGAAGGACGTCGACGCCGCGCACGTCGCCGACGACCAGCCCCTCGCACCCGACTCCTGGACGCTCACGGCCGCCGCCGACGGTCGGGACGTGCTGTCCGGCCAGGGCTCCACCGCCGAGACCGTCGTGAGACCGGGGCGGTACACGGTCACCGAGTCCTCCGACGATCCCCGTGCCCAGGCCTACGAGCTGACCGACGTCGAGTGCACGACCCCCGACGGGCAGCAGCTGACGACCGGCGACGCTGATGGCGGGGCCACGGTCGACCTGACCGGCCACGACAGGGTGACGTGCACCCTCACCAACGCCGCGCGGCAGGGCAGCGCCACGTGGTCCAAGATCGACGGTGCCGACGGCCGGCCGCTGGGCGGCACCGTGTGGACCCTCACCGGCCCGAGCCATCCCGACGGCACCGATGTCGAGGACTGCGTGGCCGACGACGCCGCCGCCTGCACGGGCCCCGACACCGATCCCGGGGAGGGGGCGTTCACCGTGGCCGGCCTGGACTGGGGGCACTACGCCCTGAAGGAGAAGTCGGCCCCGCAGGGCTACGGGCTCAACCCGAACACCTACATCCTCACCGTGAACGACTCCTCCCTCGAGGCGAGCCTCGACCAGGCGGTGCCCGACGACCGCAAGGACGCCGCGGTGAAGTGGTCGAAGACCGCTGCGGACGGCTCGCCCCTCGGCGAGTCGACGTGGACCCTCACACCCACCGACCCGGCGGGCGTCGCGATGACTGTCGAGGACTGCCGGGCCGATTCCGCCGATGACTGCACCGGCCCCGACAAGGACCCCGCTGCCGGCGGCTTCCTCGTCGAGGGCCTCACGTGGGGCGACTACGAGCTCAAGGAGAAATCGGCGCCCGCCGGCTACGTCCTGTCCAAGGACGTGCACGGCGTGCGGATCGGGGCCGCCAACGCCGGCACGACGATCGACCTGGGCAGCTTCACCAATGCGATGCACGGCTCACCGACCATCCCCCTCACGGGCGGGCGAGGCGCACAGCTCTTCCTCCTCCTCGGCGGGGCACTGTTGGGCGTCGGCGCGGGCACCGCGGCCGTCCGCAGGCGCCGTGTCCGGGCGTCCGCGGAGAACCGGAGCGCCTGATGACCGCCATGAACATGAGCCACGGCCCCCCGGGGCCCGGACCGAGCCGGCCCGCAGGGGCCGGCACGACCGGGGAACGCCACCGGAGTGGCCGACCCCACCCAGCCCACCCCCATGCCGTACCGGATGGTCCGGACGGTTCGAGAAAGAAAGCCTGAAACCAATGGACACGAATGCACACCCCGTCGGGAGGCGCCTCGTCGCAGCCACCGGGGTTCTGGCACTGAGCCTGTCCGGCCTGGTCGGCGGCGCCGGCATCGCCAGTGCCGACCCCTCGTACGGCAACATCGATCAGAACGCCAAAGGCTCGATCATCATCCACAAGCACCTGACGGGCGGTGATGGCAGCCAGGGCAAGCCCGACGGCTCGGCCGATGCCGACGGCGATCCCCTTGCCGACGTCACCTTCGCCGCCTACCCGATCACCAGCCTCGACCTGTCGAAGCAGACCGACTGGGACACCCTGTCGAATCTCGTGGTGCCCGACAGCTCCTGCGCCAACCCGACCGCGCCGACCCTGTCCGGCCAGACGCTCGGCGCCTCGGCCGGCAGCGGCACCACCGCTTCGAATGGTCAGGCCACCATCGGCGATCTGCCCGTGAGGGCCTACTTGGTGTGCGAGACCGCCGCGCCCGCCAATGTCGTCCAGAAGGCCAAGCCCTTCGTCGCGACGATCCCCTACCCGGACAACGGCAAGTGGCTGTACGACGTCAACGTCTACCCGAAGAACACCGTGGCCGCCATCGACAAGACCGTCGAGCAGCAGTCGCAGTACGGCTACGGCCTCGGCTCGATCGTCTCGTTCCCGGTGACCACGACCGTGCCGGCCCTGGACAACAACGCGAACTTCCAGTACTTCCAGATCAAGGACACGATGGACGCCAGGTTCACCGGCGTGGGCGTCCCGACGGTGACGCTCAACGGCGCCCCGCTGACCGCGGGCGATGACTACACGGTGGCGGTCGACGACGCCACCAACACCGTCACGGTGAAGTTCACCAAGACCGGCCTCACCAAGCTGAAGAACAGCGCCGGCCAGGATGTCAAGGCGACCTTCCAGGGCACGGTGTCCTCGGTGGGCGACGGCACCATCAAGAACACCGCCCAGCTGCTCACCGACACCCAGTACGGCCCCGTGCCCGACACCCCGCCGGACACCCCGCCCACGCCGCCGAACCCGCCCACGAGCCCCGAGGTGCAGACCCACTGGGGCGACCTCACGGTGCACAAGGTCGATGCCGACCACACCGACGCCGGCCTGGCCGGCGCCACCTTCCAGGTGTACAACGCGACCGATCCCTACGCCGATGACTGCTCCGGCGCCACGAAGACCGGCGATCCCATCACGGTGAACAACCAGAGCAGCTTCACCTCCGATGACAGCGGCGTCGTGAACGTCGCGGGCCTGTTCGTGTCCGACTCGAAGAACAGCCCGGTCAACGCCACCCAGCGCTGCTACGTGCTCGTCGAGACGGCCGCCCCGGCCGGCTTCGTCAAGCTGGGCCAGGACACCCCGGTGACGGTCAAGACCGGCACCACCGACACCAGCGTCGCCTACGACGCCACCATCAAGAACACCAAGGAGGCCGTCCCCGGCCTGCCGCTCACCGGCGCTCAGGGCCGGCTGCTCATGATGGTCGTCGGCGCCGTCCTCATCCTCACGGCGGCGACCACCGTGGTCGTCCGCTCCCGCCGGAACGCGACGAGCGCCTGAGGCGACCGATGAACCGACCGGCCCGATGACCGGCCGGGAGGACGATGATGTGGTGGGGAGGCCCGGCCTCCCCACCACATCATCATGACCGCGAAGAGCACGACCGGGGGAGAGCATGACCGGGAAGAGGAGGGGCGCGGCGGTGCCCGATGAACGACCCGCGGAGGACACGGCGAAGCGAACGTGGCGCCTGTCCCCGTTCTCGCTGCTGGCCGGGCTCCTCGCCCTCGTCGGCATGGTCGTCTTCGCCTATCCGACGGTGGCCGGCTGGATCTCCCGGTACAACCAGTCGAAGGTCGTCAGCGACTACGCGTCCGACGTCGCGACGGCCGAGCCCGACGCCGCCGAGCAGCTGGCCCGGGCCCGGGCCTACAACGACGCGCTCAACGCCGGCGCCATGCTCCAGGCCGGCTCGAACGTGCCCACTGGCGACGGGACGAGCGCGGACGACTCCCTGGACTACGACTCCATGCTCACCGCCGATTCGCAGGGGCTCATGGCGCGGTTGAAGATCACCTCGATCGACCTCGACCTGCCCGTCTACCACGGCACCTCCGACGAGACCCTGCTCAAGGGGCTCGGCCATCTCAAGGGCACGTCGCTGCCGGTCGGGGGCGTCGGAACCCACGCGGTGATCACCGGCCACCGCGGCCTGGCCCAGGCCGAGATGTTCACCAGGCTGAACGAGGTGAAGGTCGGCGACAGATTCGTCATCGAGGTCTTCGGCGAGGTGCTCACCTACCAGGTGAACGACACCCGGGTGGTCGAGCCGACCGAGACGCAGACCCTCAGCGTCCAGGCCGGTCACGACCTCGTGACGCTGGTCACCTGCACGCCGCTCGGCATCAACACCCACCGCATCCTCGTCACCGGGGAGCGCGTCGAGCCGACCCCGACCGAGGACATCGAGGCGGCGGGCCGGCCGGCCGACCCCGGCTTCCCCTGGTGGGCGCCCGCCATGGCGGGCGGCACCGCGCTCATCGGCGTGTACGTGTGGCGCGCCGGGTACGAGCCCGCCAGGACGAGAACGCGGGAGGAGTGAGCGGCGGGGCCGACACGCCGGTGGTCATCTCGATGCTCGAAGGTCGGGGTTCGAATCCGCGAGCTCGACCGGCTCCTGCCCGTGTCTGGTGCGCGCCAGTACTTCCGTCCCGGTGCGGGCGAGAACCAGGAACGTGGACCGGTGCTGCGAAGAGATGCCGGGACGCCAGTGCAGCAGGAGTGCGTACCGTACCGGCCCTGTTCATACGCCCGGTGCGCATGAGCGATCGGCTGGAAGCATCGCGCCTCGGGCCGGGGCGCCGTGCTGCAGCCAGGAGATCCGGGCCGGGCCGGCCGGTTCTCACGACTGGAGTGGGACAATTCCGAGGTGAGCAACCCCAAGAAGACCAGGGCAACCGTCGCGCGGGCCCATCGCTCGGAACGGATGAGCATCAAGGACGTTGCCCGCTTGGCAGATGTCTCGTACCAGACTGTCTCACGCGTGATCAATGACGACCCACGGGTGAGCGACCGTACTCGCGATCACGTGTGGAGGATCATCCAGTCCACGGGTTTCGTCCCGAACCCCGCAGCCCGGGCGCTGGTCATGCGGAGGTCGAGCCTCATCGGAATTCTCACCGATGGCTCGACGCGCTACGGGCCGGCCGGCGTTCTCGCGGCAGTCGAGAACGCGGCCAGGGACGAGGGCTACGCCGCGAATGTCCTCGTGCTTGCCGAGGCCGACTCGCGTGGCACGGTTCGCGCGTACCAGCACTTCATCGATCAGGGCGTCGCGGGCATCGTGGTCATCGCCCCCAAACTGCCTCTGGCGGAGGCGGTCCGTGAGACGAAGTTCTCAGTGCCGGTCGTGATGGTCGCTGCCGGGGAGTCAAGCGTCCCAGGGGTCGCCGTCGTCTCGGAGGACCAGGAGTACGGTGCGCGGCTCGCGACACGTCGCCTGCTCGACAAGGGACATCGTGAAGTGGCTCACCTCGCGGGGGAACTCAGCTGGCTGGATGGCCGGGTGCGGTTGCGCGGGTGGCAGTCCGAGCTGCGCGCAGCGGGCATCGAGCCGCCACCCCACATCCAGGGCGACTGGACCGGGGAGAGCGGCTACGCCGCGGGTAGGCGCATGCTCGACGAGGGCTTGCCCTCCTCGATCTTCGTTGCGAGTGATCTCATGTGCCTGGGGATGCTGAGGGCCTTCTACGAGGCCGGGGTGCGTGTGCCGGACGACATCAGCGCGGTCTCCTTCGACGACAGCGAGTTCGCCGCCCAGTTCTACCCCCCGCTCGACAGCGTCCGGCAGGACTTCAACCGCCTGGGGCAGGAGGCTGTGCACATGCTCCTGCGTCTCATCCAGGGCGAACCCGCCGGCACGGTCGCCATACCGCCGGTGCTGACGGTGAGGAGCTCTGTCGCACGGCCCCGTGCCGCCGTCGCACGGTCCAGCACCACCGGGTGAGTTCCCGATCGGTGACCCGGGGGGCGCGGCCCGGCGTGCCGCGACGTCCGGTCGCGTCCCGGGGTGCGGTGCAACGGGACGTCCTCCGAGCGAGTCGGGCCGACGGGACGGGCGTGGCCCCCATCGGCTCGTCAGTCACCGGACGTCCCACCAGTGCGCTGGGCGCCGGGTGAGCGGACTCATGGCGTTCACGTGACGTACCGCCGCCCTTGTGCTCGATCCCGCTGCCCACCACGGGAAGAGGTGTGATGCCTCGTCCCGGGGCGGATCCGAGCCACGCATCAGCGGCGCTGATCCGTGCGGGAGCAGCTCTTGACACGGCTGTGCAAAACGTTCACACTATGTGATGACGAAACGTTCACAATCAAAGGATTGCGGCGCACGCGTCAACCGTGAGTCAACGTGGATCGAAGGAGATTGACGATGCAACGACGAACTGTCTTGCTTGCTGCGGCTGGTATTCCGATCAGCGCGTTGTTCCTGCAGGGATGTACGTCTTCTGGTGAGAGCACGGCAACGGCAACGAATGCGGAGGTCAACGCGAAGGCCGATGAGGCGATCCGTCAGCTGGAATCGGCCGTGAGTGCCACCGGGCCGCATGGCGAGAGCGCCGCCGCCGCCTCGGAGGTCGACCTCACCGACTCCGACATCGACACCGTGAAAGCGATGGGGGCGACCGCCGCGATTGCGATGCACACGAGCGGTGACGACTGGTCGGCGGCGCAGATCGCTGGCCTCACGTCGCGGTTCAACGAGCTCGGCATCAAGATCACGTCGACCACGGACGCGAACATGGACCCCAGCAAGCAGGTGTCCGACGTCGAGACGATCCTGGCCCAGAAACCGAACATCCTCGTCTCCATCCCCACCGATCCTGTCGCGACTGCCTCGGCATATCGAATGGCCGTGGACCAAGGCGTCAAGGTCGTGTTCATGGACAACTGTCCGGACGGCTTCACCGCTGGTTCGGACTATGCCTGTGTCGTCTCGTCCGACAACTACGGGAACGGGGCGATCTCAGCGCATCTCATGGCGAAGACCCTCGGCGGGCAGGGGAAGATCGCTGCCATCTATTACGAAGCCGATTACTTCGTGACGAACCAGCGCTACCAGGGGTTCAAAGAGACGCTCACGAGCAATTACCCGGACATCCGGATCATTGCGGAGCGAGGCATCAGTGGTTCGGATCTCGCCGGCTCTGCGCAGAAACAAGCCGATGCCCTCCTCAGCCAGAACGCCGATCTGAACGGCATCTGGGCCGTGTGGGACGTCCCCGCTGAGGGAGTCATCGCGGCGGCGCGTTCGGCAAGCCGGACAGATCTTGGAGTGGCCTCCGAAGATCTTGGCAAGAATGTTGCTATCGCAATGGCCCAGGGCCAGTATGTCTGCGGACTCGGCGCACAGCGTCCATATGATGCCGGGATCACCGAGGCAAATGCAGCGGTCAAGGCCCTGTTTGGCCAGACGATTCCGGCCTTCATTGCGCTGAGCCCGCTGGCGGTGACCAGGGACAATGTTGCTGATGCCTGGCGGAGCGTCTATCACACCGATCCGCCCGAAGAAGTGCGGCAGGCGCTGGAGGGATGACTGTGACCGGTTGCACTGAGCCGACCTTGATCAGGATGTCGGGCATCCGCAAGAGTTTCAACGGCGTGCAGGTCCTCAACGATGTCGGCTTCGAAGTGAGGGCAGGGGAGATACACGCGCTGGCGGGAGGGAATGGGGCCGGCAAGTCAACTCTCATGAAGATCCTCCAGGGCGTCTACCAGAAAGATGCCGGAACGATTGAGATCCAGGGGAGGCCGGCCCAGCTGAACACGTACGCCGATGCGCGGCGTCAGGGTATCGGGATGGTCTTCCAAGAGTTCTCCCTGGTCCCCACGCTGACGGTCGCGCAGAACATCTACCTCAATGATGAGCCGCGCTCGGCAATGCTCATCCGGGATGCTGAGATGGTTGCCGGCGCCCGGGAGATATTGGAGCGGATGCAGGTCGACCTGGATCCGTGTGCCGAGCTGGCGTCCCTGGGCACGGCCTATTGGCAGCTCACCGAAATTGCCAAGGCCTTGCGGGGGAGAGCCCGAGTGCTCATCATGGACGAGCCCACCGCGTCATTGGCCAGGAAGGAGGCGGATCGGCTTTTTGAGCTGCTGCGGAACCTTCGGGAGCAGGGCATCGGCATCATCTACATATCCCACCGCATGGAGGAGATCTACGAGATAGCGGACAGGATAACGATTCTCCGGAATGGATCGAATCTGCTCACCAGGCCGATCTCCGAGACCACCCAGGAAGAGATCGTTCGGGGGATAGCGGGGAAGGCCGTGGCCCTCACTGCTGCTGGTTCCACGGGGCAGTGCGGGGGCGTGCTGCTGCAAGTCACCGGCGTGAGTGCGCAGCGCAAGCTGCACGATGTCTCCTTCGAGGTGCACGCCGGTGAGGTCATAGGGGTGGCAGGACTCATGGGATCCGGCCGGACCGAGCTCCTTGAGGCCTTGTTCGGAATCAATCGGATAACCATGGGCAGTGTCGTCCTCGACGGTCGACCCATGTCGCCGAAGAGTCCGAGGGACGCCATCGCGGCAGGCGTCGTGCTGATTCCGGAGGATCGGCGCCGTCAAGGACTCATACTCAAGCACTCCGTCCAGGAGAACCTCGTTCTTCCGGATCTCTCGGCGGTGCTGCGCGGCGGTCTGCTCTCCGCGGCCGCCGAACGGGATCGCGCAGTTCAGCTGATTGGTTCCTACGGCATCAGGGGCGCAGGCCCGAACCTGCCCGTCGAGGTGCTGTCGGGCGGCAACCAGCAGAAAGTGGTGATCGGCAAGTGGCTGGGGGTCGGCCCCCGACTGCTGCTCATGGACGAGCCGACCGCAGGGGTGGACATCGGAACGAAATCAGAAATTGTCAGACAGGTGAGGGAGTTTGCTCGAGACGGCGGTGCAGTCCTTGTTGTTTCGAGTGAGTATCAAGAACTCATCGCCATGAGTGATCGGTATCTCATCATGCGAGGTGGCTCCATCATCCGCAGTCTTCCGGCGGATGCGGTGCCGGACGAAACCACGTTGGAGATGTGGGTACAAGGAGTTGAGCAATGACCGAATCATCAATCGGGGGGACACATTCCCGGGCCAAGGGCCTGTTGAGCCGGGTGAACCTTGGGCAGTACATCATATACCTGGCGTTCGCCGTCACTTTCGTCCTGTTCGCAGTCGTGCTTGACGATCGGGGCTTTCTCACCAGCGGAAACCTCATGAACATCCTCCGGCAGAGCGCCATCGTGGGCGTGATCGCGGTGGGGATGACTTTCGTCATCGCCGATGCCGAAATCGATCTTTCGGTCGGCTCGGTGGCCGGACTCGTTTCCGTGGTCACGGCCATGGCGATCTCCCACTGGGGCATTCTTGCCGGAATCGTCGTGGGGCTCATGGTCGGGATGCTCATCGGTCTCATCAACGGAAGTCTGGTGGCCTTCGTGAAGATCCCGTCATTCCTGGTGACCCTGGCAATGATGGGGATCGCGTTCGGCCTGGCCCAATGGGTCACTGATTCTGCGCCCCAGCCCATCCTGAAGCAGGGCTACAACATGGCCTTTGGCTCCGGTGACATCGGACCGTTGCCGGGCCTGGTGATCTGGTTCCTCATCGTGGCGGGCTGCGGCGCATTTGTTCTCAAGAAGACCCGCTTCGGGCGTCATGTCGTCTCGGTCGGCGCCAATCCGACTGCTTCGATCTACACCGGGATCAGCGTTGTCCGAACGAAATTCCTGGTCATGCTGATCTCCGCGGTCGTCGCTGCGCTCGGCGGAATGCTGTACGCCGGGCGGCTGCAATCCGGACGGTACCAGTGGGGCCAAGGCGACGAGATGAACGCCATCGCGGCCGTCATTCTTGGCGGCACGGCCCTGGCGGGTGGCCGTGGCTCCGTCCTCGGGACCGTGTTCGGCGCACTCTTCATGGGACTCATCAACAACGGGCTGATTCTGGCAGGTCTCAGTTCCCCGCAGCAGCAGGTCGTCCGAGGGGTCATCATCATCCTTGCCGTGGCACTGGGCAGCAAGAAATAAGAGAAGTGAAAGGAAATAACATGGGAACCGTTCCATTGGAAAAGACGCCTCAGCTCGAGGTGGCGAACCAGAGATTCCTGATCGAGGGTGAGCCCGGGGCGCTCTACGGCGGTGCCGTCCACTACTGGCGGCTTGATCGGGAGAAGTGGTCAGGGATCCTCGACGCCGTCGTGGCCATGGGTTATCGCATGATCTCCATCTACATCCCGTGGGAGGTCCATGAGCTGGAGCGCGGCAGGTTTGATTTCGGTGAGATCAACCCCGCGAACGACATCGATGCCTTCCTGAGCCTTTGTGAGGAGAAAGGCCTTCGTATCGTCGTGCGGCCGGGGCCGCAGATCAATTCCGAACTCACCGGATTCGGGTACCCGCAGCGTATCCTCGCCGATGAGTCGCTGCACGCCCGCAATGCACGCGGTACGCGAGTGGTCCTCACCCAGGCGCCCCGCCCGATCCCGGCCCTGAGCTACGCCGCTGACAAGTTCTTCGAGGAGACCGCGTTGTGGTATGACGCGATCTGCCCCATCCTAGCACGGCACGCCTACCCGAAGGGCGGGCTCGTCGCCTGCCAGGTCGACAACGAGATGGCCTATTTCTTCGGACTCAACTACTATTCGTCGGACTACTCCGAGGCCTCGATCGAGAAGTATCGCGCGTTCCTCGCCGAGAAGTACGGTTCCCTGGCCGGGATCTCCAAGGCCCACCGTACCCGGTACGACGCCCTGGAAGACGTGGATCCGCCGCGCAAGTTCTGCGCACGGCAGCCCGGCGACCTGCCGGTCTACTTGGACTGGGCGCAGTACCGGGAGAACTATCTGGTCGACTCGATTGCTCGGCTCGCCGACATGCTCCGTGAGCGTGGCCTGGCCTCGATTCCGCTCTTCCACAACTACCCGCATCCGCTCGGGCCGGGCGGTGCCTCGTCCAACTTCACGACGCCGTTCAATCTCATCGCCTTGGAGCGGGTTGTCGATTTCGTCGGCTTCGATGTCTATTCCCGCAAGGAACTCTTCCAGCACGTGAGGACGGTCACGAGCTATGTGTCCGGGTCGAGCCGGTATCCGTACATCCCGGAGTTCATCGCAGGTGTCTGGGCCTGGTACCTGAACCCCGGGGACCTGCGTGATGAGGAATTCGTCACCAAGGCTGCACTGATGCATGGCATCAAGGGGTTCAGCAGGTACATGCTCGTCGAACGCGACAGGTGGCTCGACTCCCCGATCCGTCGTGATGGCACCGTGCGGGAGGACAAGGCCCACGTCTTCGGGCAGGCCAACAGAATGCTCGACCGCCTCGACTGGCAGCACATGGATCTTCTCGCCCCGGTCGCCCTGCTGGCGAATCGTGACTATGACAGGCTGGAGGCTGCCAGCGTGCTCGTGTCGTTCCCGGGCGATTTCCTGGAGACCCCCAGCACGTTCAGCGAGTACCCGAACATCCTCACCGTCGATGAGAGCGACATCGGATTCCAGCAGCCCGTCCAGCTGGCGAAGCGCGACTGGTTCGGGGCCTGGTACGAGAACTTGGAGCGGTCACGTGCCGGCTTCGTCATCAGCGACACGGAGGCAGATCTCGAGCTGCTCGCGCAGCGCAGGATCGTTGTCCTCACCACCTTCGAGTTCCTCTCCGCGCAGACCCAGCGGACCCTTGTCGATTACGTTCGTCAGGGCGGGACGCTGATCATCGGGCCCACGGTCCCGACTCTCGGTGCCGACATGGAGCCGTGCACGATCCTTTCCGACGCCCTGGGCGGCAATTCGGCGGGATCGGCGGAGCTCGGCGAGGGGAGCGTTCACGTCGTCGCGTCGCCCGGCGACATGGCGGCTGTACTGGGCCGGGTCCTGGCCGGTCTCGGGGAAACCCCGGTGACGGTCGACAACCAGCTGCTGCGCTCGACGATCCATCTGAATTCGGCGAACCCGAAGGATGTCGTCGTCTTCATCGCGAACCCCACGGACGAGCCGCAGACCGCTACGGTCACGGCCGAGACCCCCATCGTGGCATGCCAGGATGCGTGGTCGGGCGAACAGCTGTCCAGCACGGAACCCCTCATGTGCGAACTCCTGCCCTACACCGTCCACGCCTTCCGCATCGCCCTGGACTGAAAGGAACCATCAATGTTGCACGCGAATGCGCAGATGCTTGACATCGACGTCGATCAATGGCGCGCCGCCCAGGACCTCATCCTGCATTCCGGGAAGGCTGCTCCCCGGTTGGTCATCATCCACGACCATGGCCGAGTCCAGAAGGCGCGTTTCTCCGACGGGGAACCCCTCGCCGATGCCCCGACCTCGATCACCGATCCCAGGCGGACGGCCGTGGAACTGTTCGCCGAGTTCAACGAGCGGGTCGAATTCGTCATGGTCATGGAACGCGATGCCGTCGATGACTACTTCGCCCGGGTCCAAGGGGCATGGACGATCGACGCCGATCTGGACGATTTCGTGACGACCATGTTTGCCGCCCTCGACGACGATCCTGAGGGTATCGTGGTGCATCCCGGGCCGGCAAGCGGTCAGCTGGGACTGCAATGGCGACTCGGCTGGGGCCATGAGGAGATCGTCGCCAAGGTGGCCTCGGCGATATCGCCGGATTCCTGGGTGGTTCTGGGCAGTCACGACGTCGACCGGCTCGTGGCGAGTCTTCTCATCCACTTCGACGAGGACCTCGAGGTCGACTTGTTCACGACGGCGGCCCCTGAGCGGGTCGACCTGATCGGGGGACGTGAGGAAGTGCTCGAACGGCTGATCGACCTGGTGGGGCAGCAGGGCGGAAGGGTCGGCTTCGCGCTGTCCGTCGATCATCAGCTGGCGCCCGAGCTCCTGGCCGCCACGGACAAGGCGCGGGTGATCGCCGCCCACCCCGGTGAGGCCACCGTCCGCACGCCATGAATCCTCCGGTGGTCGTCCAACCGGCCGGATGAGCGGGTGTCCCGGGCAGTTCCTGCCCGGGACACCCGCCTGTCGTCGGCACGACATCGGGTGTTTCCCCCGGAGCCACCACGAGCCCGTGACCGGCGGACATCGGTCGTGGCAGCCAGCCGCGGGACGGGGCCGTGGCGCCTCAGCGGTTCTCGCTGAGCAGCTGCACGAGGTCACGCGCCATCGGGCTGCGCATCGTGCGGCCCACCGGCTCGGGCAGGGCCAGCCGCCAGTTGGGGTAGACGCCGACCGTGCCGGGCATGTTGGGCCGGCCCCGCACCATGGCGGCGTCGTCGAGCACCGCGAGGACGACCCTGCTCGGGGCCGAGCCGAGACGGCGGTAGCGCGCCATGATGGCGTCGTGGATCTCCTGCTCGCCGATCCGGCGGCCGGGCTTGCCGGGATCGACGCCGGCGTCGACGGCGAGCTCGCGGCGGGTGCGCTCGATCTGGTCCCAGTCGGCGCTCTTGCCGATGCGCCGCAGGTCCTCGACGTCCGAGCCGGTGATGAGCCCGGCGACCGTCACCTGGTCGTGGGTCGACGAGGTGCCGATGGCCAGCTCGGGGAAGTCGTCGGTGTCGACGCGCATGGCCGAGCGGTTGGCGAGCATGCCGATGTCGGTCATGGACTCGCGCACCCCGGCAGGGACGGTGCCCATGTCCTCGCCGACGATCCAGGCGCCGGCGCGCATGGCCTCCAGACGGAGGACGGCCAGCAGCGCGTGCACCGGGTAGGTGACGTAGACGCCCTCCGCGGCGGTGCCGTCCTTCGGCACCCAGTACAGGCGCCACAACTGCATGACGTGGTCGATGCGCAGCGCCTTGGCGTGGCGCAGCCCCTCGTGGACCATCTCGATGAACGGTCCGAAGTCGTGGAGGACGAGCGCCTGCGGGTTGAACGGCGGCAGCCCCCAGCGCTGGCCCTCGATGTTGTGGGTGTCGGGCGGGCAGCCGATCTCGAAGTCGAAGCACAACGAGTCCTGGAAGGCCCAGGCGTCCTCGCTGCCCTGGTCGAAGCCGACCGCCAGGTCGGCGATGACGTCGACGCCGCAGGTGCAGGCCTCGGCGTACTGGACGTCGGCGACCCACTGGCACCACGCGTAGAAGGAGACCTTGTCGGCGTGCGCCCCGGCCCAGCGGCGCACCGCCTCCGAGCCCGGGCGGTGCAGCTCGGCGGGCCACTCCTGCCAGTCGGAGCTGTCGAGCTCGTCGGCGATGGCGCACCACACGGCGAAGTCGCGCAGGGCCCTGCCGCGGCGCTGGCGGTAGTCGGTGTACTCGATGTTCTCCTCGTCCCGCACGGCGCCCCAGACGCGCCACAGCGCCTCCTTCTTGAGGGCCCACACGGCGGAGCGGTCGATGAGGCGCTCCGCGTTGAGGGCCCGCCCGGCCGCCGACAGATCGGACAGGTCGACGCGCTCGGCGCCGGGGGCCTCGCCGGGCGCGACGTGGAGAAGGTTGAGGAACTGGCGGCTCGCCGGGGAGTACGGGGAGTCCTGCGGATGGCTCACCGGGGCGATGGCGTGCACCGGGGAGACCTGGACGCAGCCGGCGTGCTGGGAATGGGCGATGCGGCAGATGCGTCCCAGGTCGCGGAAGTCGCCGATGCCCCACGAGTCCTGCGAGCGGGCGGCGTACAGCTGCAGCTGCCAGCCCCAGCTGCGGTCGGGGGAGCGCAGGCTCTCGGGCGCGGCGATGACGAAGCGGCGCAGACCGTCATCGGTGTGCAGGACGTGGTAGCCGGGAACGTCGACGACGCCGTGGGCCCGGTAGTGGTGGCCGCCCTCGAGGACGAGATCGCCGAAGAGCTCGGGATGGTGGCGGCCCGGCGTGCAGACGAGCGGGGCGCCGATGCCGGGGGGCGGCTCGTCGCGGAAGTGGTCGTCGACGAGCTCGAGCGTGCTCGTGGGGACCTCGACGACGGCGCCCGCGGCGTTGACGTAGCTGCCGCTCACGCCCAACGGCTCCAGTCGTCCCAGGAGGTCGTCGCGCCGGTTCGCCTCGGTGCTCTGCCCGCCCGCAGCCTGATCGCCGAAGCCAGGGGCGTGAGCGTTCTCTTTCAAACTCACCCCCCCAGGCTATAGGGCCGGTTCGGCGGCAGGGGCGATCCGCGGGCCGGGGCGCTCGGGGACCCCCTGACGGGGCCCCGCACCGGCGTGGCGCCGCCCCGCACGCGCCGGGGCGCGGAGGCCGTCGCGCGGGCCGCCCGCCCCGCACGATGAGGGCCCTGACGAGCCCGGACGCGGCTCGCCCCGCGGGCGTACGAGGGCCCCGACCCCTCCGGGCCCTTCCGCGGCCGTCCGGCGCGCCGGGCGGGGCAGGGCCTAGGCTTGCCCACGTGCCCAGCAACGACACCCAGAGCGACGACGCCTTCCGGGTCGACCTGCGCGGCCTGGTCGGCCTGCTCGGCCACAACCTCTACTCGAGCCCGCGCGTCTTCGTGCGCGAGCTCCTGCAGAACGGCGTCGACGCGCTCACCGCATCCGATCCCCGCCCCGGCGACCGGCGCCCCGGCATCGAGCTCATCGGCTCGGACGCCGCCTCCGACGGGCGCATGCACTGCCTCGACTCGGGCGTCGGGCTGGACGCCGACGACGTGCGCGCCTTCCTCGCCACCATCGGCGGCTCGTCGAAGCGCGGCCACGACGAGACGATGCTCGGCCGTTTCGGCATCGGCCTGCTGAGCTGCTTCGTCGTCACCGACCGCATCGAGGTGCTCACCCGCAAGGGCGACGGGCCGGCGATCCGCTGGATCGGCCACGAGGACGGCACCCACGAGACGGTCCCGGCGTCCGGCCTCGACGACGAGCGCACCGCCTGGCTCGCCGCCGGCCCCGGCACGTGCGTCTCGCTGCGCCCGACGGCCGCCACCGCCCACTGGCTCACCTCCGAGCGCGTCACCCGGCTGGCGAGGACCTTCGGCTCCTACCTGCCGTACCGCGTCGTGAGCGCCCGCCCCGACGCGACCCCGGTGACCATCGCCCCGACGACGCCGCCGTGGCGGCTGGCGGGCCGCGCCCGACGTCGCGAGTGCGAGCGCCTCGCCCGCGAGGAGCTGGGCGTCGAGCCCCTCGCCGTGCTGCCGGTGGCCGTCCCCGAGGCCGGTCTCGACGGCGTCGTCGTCATCCTCGACCAGCAGGCGCAGGCCGGCTCGCGCGGCGGCCACCGCGTCCACCTGCACGGCATGCTCCTGTCCGAGAACGTTCCCGGTCTGCTGCCCGACTGGGCCTTCTTCGCCCGGGCCGTCGTCGACGCCACCCGGCTGACGCCGACGGCCAGCCGCGAGGGGCTCCGCGAGGACGAGCTCCACGAGACGGTCCGCACGAGCCTCGGCGGGCAGATCCGCCGCTGGATCCTGCGCCTGGCCGCCACCGACCCGGCCCGGATCAACCGCTTCCTCGCCGTGCACTCGGTCGCCGCCAAGTCGATGGCGCTCGGTGACGACGAGCTCTTCGAGACCCTGCTGCCGGTGCTGCGCTTCGAGACGAACACCGGCGAGGCGACCCTGCCCGAGCTCGCCGAGCGCACCGACGTCATCCGCGTGGCGCGCACCGTCGACGACTACCGTCAGATGGCCGCGGTCGGCGCCGCCCAGGGCATCGACGTGCTCAACGGCGGCTACGTCTACGACGCCGAGCTGGCCCTGCGCGCCCCACGGGTGCTGCCCGGGCTGCGGGCCGAACCCCTGTCGCCGCGCGACCTCGACGCGCACATCCGCGCCGTGCCGGAGGAACGGCTGCGCGCCGCCCGGCCCGCGCTGGAGCGCGCCCGCCGGGCCCTGGGGCGGCTCGACGTCGACGTGGAGCTGCGGGCCTTCGCGCCGTCCTCGATGCCGGCCCTCCACCTGGAGGACGGGCGGGCCCGCGCCGCGGCCGCCTCCGACGAGGTCGCCGCCGGCGCCGACGAGACCTGGGCGGCCCTGCTCGCGACGATGCGTCCGACGCCGGTCAGACCCCGCCTGCTGCTCAACGACGACAACCCCCTCGTGCGCAGGATGCTCGCCCTCGGCGACGACGAGCTCGTCTCCCCGGCCGCCGAGTCGCTCTACGCCCGCGCCCTGCTGGCCGCTGGGCACCGGCTGCGCGCGGCCGACCTGGCGGCCGTCGACCACTCCTTCCTCGCCCTGCTCGAACGCGCCCTGGAGGGCGACGATGACCGGTGACCACGAGGCGGGACCGGCGAGCGGCCTGTCCCGTCATCCCTTCGCCCCCGAGGCGGTGGCCCGCGCCGGCGCCCGCCGTCTCGCCGAGCTGTTCGTCGACGCGACCCGCTGGGGTGGCTGGCAGGCGCAGCAGGCGATCGTGACGCGCTGGGAGGAGCTGCGCGCCGGAGCGATCGAGTGGGCCGGGGCCACGGGAGACCGCGAGCCGCCCCATGCGCCGGCCTGCCTGGAGATGGACACCGGGATCGCCGATTTCGGCGTCACCGACGCCCGCGACCCGGAGCGCATCGAGACCGTGGTCGACCTGTTCACCCGGGCCGGTGACACCGCCCGCGCGCTCGACCTGGAGCACCTGCTCGCGGTCGGGCTCGACGGGGACGCCGTGCGCGGCGACATGCTGCTCGACCGGACCCGCGCCTGCGGCGGGGCCCGCGTCCTCGTCACCGCGCTCTCCCGCACCCGGATCGACGGCGGCGACCCGGACGCTGCGCGCGCCCGGCTGGCCGAGCTGCGGGCCCTGGGCATCGACGTGATGAGCGAGCCGATGACCCGTATGCGGATGGGCCGCGCGGTCCTCGGCCTCGGAGCGGCCTTCGACGGCATCCTCGACCTCCCCGATCCCGTGGACGCCTGTCTGCTCGACGACGAGTTCCCCGCGCTGCGCGCCGCCCGGGCCCGGCGCCGGGCGGACCCGGCCCGGCAGACCGGCCAGGGCGCGCAGGCCGTCGCCATCCTGCGCGCCGAGGCCGACCGCCAGTGTTCGATGGGCATGACGGTGGAGGTGACCAGGCTCATGCACAGGGCCTCGGAGCAGCTGGAGGACCTGGCCCGCGGGCGGGGCGACGAGCGGGAGCACCGGCGGCTGCTGGCGGAGGGCCGCGACTGGCTCGAGGAGCACGGGCGCCACGAGGAGGCCGTGCGCTGGGACGAGGACCACCGGGACGACCCGGGTCCGTGGAACGATCCGTCCGGGAGTCCGGCGGGAGGGGGAGCGGCATGAGCGACGAGGACATCCGCGAACGGATCATCCGGCTGCACGACACGATGATCGGACGCCCCTACGCCGAACGGATCGGGCCGCTCGAGCAGGCCGTGGGGCTGGCCGACGAGCTCGGCGACGAGCGGCTCGGCATCGCCGTGCGCCTGGCGCTCGTCACGGCACTCACCCTCGGCGGGCGCCCCTCGGAGTCCTTCGTCCCCTTCGCCTGGCTCGTGCAGCGCTACGACGCGGACTCACCGGCCCTCACCGACGAGTACCGCCACGCCATCCTGTGGTGCAACAAGTGGATCGTCGACAACGCCCCCGACTACCCGCAGATCCCCCTCGCCCAGGTCGAGGCGCTGCTGGCCGACATGCAGCGGCGCTACACGGCGGCCGGGATCGGCCCGGAACCGGTCGCCAAGTGCCGCTACGAGTTCGTCTCGGCCACCCGCGGCGAAGCCGCCGCCGAGGCCGAGTTCGACGCCTGGACCGCCCTGCCCCGCTGCGAGATGAGCGACTGCCCGGCCTGCTCGGCCCGGGCCCGGGCCGAGCACTGGTACGACCGGGGCCGGTACGAGCGCGCCCTCGAACTCCTCGCCCCCGTGCTGCAGGGCGGGTCCGCGTGCGAGGAGGAGCCCTGTCACTCGCTGAGCCTGGCCGCCCTGTGCGCCGCCGAGCTCGGCCGGATGGACGACGCCGCCGGGCACCACCTGCGCGCCTGGCGCCAGACGCGCGACGACGTCGGGAAGACCGGCGTCGTGGACAGGCACGTCCTGCTGTGCGCGCGCACCGGGGCCCTGGCCCGTGGCCTGGAGCTGATGGCCCACCGCTGGGAGCAGGTGCGCGAGTTCGACAACCCTCGGACCGGGATGCTCCTGCGGGCCGCTGCCGCCCGGCTCGTCGGCGCCTGCCTGGCCGAAGGGATGGCGGGGCAGGCGCTGCGCGTCCACGACGGCAGCGAGCTCGTCATCGACCAGGGCCTCTACGACGACCTGGTCGCCCGCGCCCTCGAGACCGCCGCCGCCTACGACGCCCGCAACGGGAACGACTCCGTGGGCCGCATGGTGCGCGAGGACTTCATCGATGCCGGCCCGCTGCCGCCGATGCCGCTGACCACGGGCACGGCGCCCGATGCGCGCCGTGCCGAGCCGCTCAACGGCCTGTCGTCGCATCCGCGCGCGGTGCGTCCGGACGAGATCGCCGCCGCGCGGCCGGAGGACCTCGAGGGGCTGCTCGACCGCATCCTGCGGTGGGGCGGCTCCGACGCCGCCGCGGCGTTCGAGGCGCGCTGGCGCACGCTCCGCGACGAGGCGATCGCCCGGGCCGAGTCGAGCGGCGACCCGCAGCTGCTCCGGAGCGTCGCGAGCCTCGTGGTGAACTCGCTCCACCTCGCCGGGGCGGTGCACGAGTCCCAGCGCCTCGAGGCGACCGAGATCGCCATCCGGCTGCTGGAGCAGGCCGGCGACACCGTGGGCGCGGCGGCGCTCCAGCATGCGATCGCGAGCGCCATCACCCACGACGAGGAGCGTGCCGCCGCGCTCGCCGAGCAGGTGCGGGCCAGCGGCGACGTCGAGGAGATCCTCAACGTCATCGGCACCGCCGTGTTCGATCCCGAGGACCCTGCGTCGCGCCGGGCCCGTCTCGACGAGCTCGACTCGCTCGGCGTCACGGCCGAGTCCGCTCCGAAGCTCCGCAGCCGCTGGGTCGGCCTCGTGCTCATGTGCTGCTCGGGCGACCCCGACGTCGCGTCGGCGCTGTGCGAGCGCGCCGCCGCGCTGCTGCAGCCGGGGGAGTTCCCGGAGCTCCAGCGCCGCCTCGCCGACCACCGCGCCGAGGCGCTGTGGAGGCAGGACCGCGCCGAGGAGGCGGCCGCCGTCGTGGACGACGCCGTGGGGCGTCTGGAGAGCGCCGGCGCCCTCGACCAGTTGGCGCAGGCCCTGCGCTACAGCGGCCGCATCCACCAGTTCCTGGGCGACCGGCTCACGGCCGAGCGCCGCTACCAGCGCGCTCTCGCCTGCGCCCAGCGTGTGGGCGATCCGAAGGCGAGCACCCATGCGCGGGGCTTCCTGTGCTCGCTCCTGCTCAAGCAGGGCCGGGACGTCGAGGCGATCGAGGTGGCCGAGCACGCCCTGGCCGACCTGGAGATCCCCGACGACCCCTATGTGGGATGGGGCACCGACGCCATGCTCGACTCGCGCACCCAGATCGCCGGCATGGGCGCCCGGCTGTGCCTCGGCCTCGGGGAGACCGAACGGTCCGTCTCGCTGGCCCGGCGCGGCGCCGACGACGCGATCCAGCTCGGCAGGGCCGCCACTGCGGCGGAGCTGCTCGAGATCGTCGGCGACGGGCTGAGCGAGCGCGACGCGATCGAGGCGCTGCGGGCGTACACGGAGGGCGTCGAGCAGGCCCGCGCCGCCGGCGACGCCATGGAGCTGCTGGCGTTGCAGCGCCGCCGCATGTGGTCCGCCGCCGACGCCGACGGCTTGGACGCCGGGCTCGCCGTGCATGCCGAGGCGGTCGCCGCCGGACAGGCGCTGTGCGAGCGGGTGCTCACCGACCCCGAGTTCGCCGAGCGGACGAACATCGACCCCGAGATGACGATGCTCGACATCGCGATCGACCGGGTGCGCCTGCTGGGGAGCAACCACGCCGCCGACCGGGCCCTGGCCGAGCTCGGCGACGCGCCCGAGCGGATCCTCGCCCACGGCAACGAGAGGTTCGCCGCCACGGTCCACGACCTGCGCGCCCGGCTCCGCCTGGCGGTCCACGACGAGCGCGGTGCCTTCGCCGACATCGGCGCGGCCATGGGGCTGGCCGACCGGATGGAGGACGCCGCACTGCGCAGGGACTTCGCGGCGCTCGGCGCGACCTGGCTCGACCGCGAGGGCCGCAGCGACGAGGCCGAGCGCTTCTGGGCGGCGAACCGGGGTCGGCAGGAGGACTGAGAGCGGGCCTGCGGGGAGGATGATGGGGGCAGGGCTCGTGTCCTGCGACGAGGGCGTCCGGTCACGCATCGTTGGTGCCCATGACCCGTCGTGCGCCCCACGGGGCCGGACCCCCATCGTGAGGGGGACGGCGGGTACGGCGTGGGAGCCCGATTCCGGGTCGGGGAGAGGGCGGTCGTTCCCGCCGATCCCGTGACGCGTCCGGGAGCGAGGGGACCGATGGGGGCGGGCGCGCAGCACGGACCGATCGGTCCGGGATCGGAGGCGATGGTCGAGTCGAGGGGGCTGGCGAAGAGCCATCCGTCGCCGACGGGTCGGTGACGGTGCCCGACGGGATCTCGTGCTCGGCGGGACCCGGGGAGGCGGTGGTCCTCCGCGGCGTCCCGGGGAGCGGCGAGTCGGCGCTTCTCACCGTGCTCGGCGCCCTCGACGGATTCGACTCGGGAGGCGTCACGGTCTGCGGGCGGGGCCTCGGAGGACTCCCCGTGCCCCGGAGAGCGGGATCCCGGGCGGAGAGCATCGGCTTCGTCTTCCAGTACTTCGATCCTCCCCCGTGCTGAACGTCGTGGAGAGCGTGGGGATCTCGCCCACGGCCCTCGGGGTGGGTCGTCGTGAACGGCGCGGGCGGTCGATCGCGATGCTCGACGCCGTCGGGATCGGTGGGTACGTCGAGAAGCTCCCCGACCAGCTCCCCGGGGCGAGCAGCAGCGGGTGGCCATGGCGCGCACCGGTGAAGCGTCCGCGCCTTCTTCTCGCCGATGAGCCGGCCGGTGCCCTCGACGAGGGGTCGGCGGAGCAGGTCATGGATCTCATGCGCGAGCCGCAGCGCTCCTTCGGGACCGCACTCATCATGGCCACGCATGATGCGCTGGTCGTACGACACGCCTCCGTCGGGCGGCGCCTCGCGTCGGGGCATGTCGAGGTGGTGAGGGAGCGAGAAGGATCCGGAACCAGGTCACCACGTTCCCGGTGGGCCTCGGCGAGGTTCCCGCTCGGCTCCGCATGGGGGATGGCGGGGCGCCTGGTGCTGTTGCGCGCTGTCGCAGCCGTCGCGCCGGCGTCCTCCTGCGGAGCCTGCCCGGCGATGGGGACGGGACCATCGCCCATGGCCGGAACGGCTGGTACGAGGAGGGCGAGCCGCCCGACGTGGAGCTCCGTTTCGACGAGGCGTCCCCCGACGCCCTCGCCTCGCTCCCCGCCGCGGAGGGTGTGGACTCGGCGGTCACCCGACACGATCGCGAAGGGGCGCACCGGTGTCGAGGGGCGGAGGGATCTGGCCGTCTCGGTGGTCCCCGCGCCGGCGACGATCGACGATCAGGCCGTCGGCCGGCTGGTGCTCCGCGTTCACCGGGAGCGTCGGTCTTCCGAGGGCCGAGCTCGTGATGGACCCCTTGCTCGTCCCCGTCGGTTCGGCGGCCGTGATCTTCGCAGGGGGAGCCGCGCTGGCGCTGCGAGTCGTCTTCACGATGTCGCCCGAGGAGGCCATGGCGCGGATTCGCCCTCATCATGGTCATCGGCCGGGCCGGTTCAGCCGACTCGCCACCGGAACACCGTGGCCTCCGCCGCGCATCGCGGCAGGAGATCCTCTGCGCACCCCGCTCGTGTCCCTCGTCACCGTTCTGCCGGTGGGGGCCGGATCCAGCCTCGCCGCCGCCTCCTTCCTCTCCTGCCCCACTGTGATGACGACGTCCACGGACTCGGCGGCCCGTCATGAGTGGGACGTGATGGTCGATTCCGGGAGACCCGTCACCACCGGTGAGGCGGGGACGCTGATGGGTGATCATTGGTGTGCAGCGGCAGCAGCGGACCCCTTGCGTCAAGACGGTGGTTCAGGGGGCGACGGCGGGGACTCGCACACTCTTCTCGCAGGAGGGTTTCGACCCCACGAACCACTGGCACGAGGTGAGCATCCTGCAGGGCCGGGACATCGACGTCGATGCGAAGAACGATGCCGTCCTCGAATCGGGGGTCGCTCGCGACCTCGATCCGGCCCCGGGGGACTCCTTCACGATTCGCGCCGCAGGCGGTTCCTGCCGGGTCCGGCTGGTGGGCACGATGTCCTCGGCGCTGCCGGGAGAGGCGAGAGTCCCCGAGGAGCCGGGTCAGGAGCTCTCCGGCCTGGGCGGGCGGGTGACGGGAGTCGTGGTTCGGCCTGACGGGACGGGTCCCACGGCCGAGAGCCCGGCGCACGAGCTGGGTGGCGAGGGCGCCGTGCGGCAGGCGATGACGGAGAGCGGGATCTCGACGCTCGTGGTCCAGTCGAGTGATCAGGTCACGGCGTTGCTGTGGGCTGGCGCGCTGATGAGCATTCTTGTGGCCGGACTTCTCGTCGGGGCATGCCTGGGTTGCACGATCATCGGCAGACGGGAGGAGCACCGTCTTCTGAGGCGTCATGGGTTTCGCGGATCGCGCCGTCCGGGGAATCGTCGTCCTCGGATCCACGGTCCCGGGGGTGCTGCCCGTCCTTGTGGCCTTCCCCCTCCTCGCCGGTGATGTCGGCTGTCCTCGACAGACGGCTCCCGCTCTCCTGGTTCCACGTGAACACGCTCGTCCAGGTCGAACCGCTTCCCCGGACGTTCGTGCCCGGGCTGTTCTTCCTCCCCCTGCTCGCTGTGCCCATGGCATGGGCCGTCCTGCCGCGGAAGAGCCTCGTCGGCGGCGCCCGGCAGACGGGGTGGCCGTGGAGGATGTCGGAGCCGCGATCGATCCACCATGCCTCGTGGATCGCCCGGACCCCATGCAGAGGCGGTGCCCCTTGTCACGCCCCGGCCGCATGCTGTGAACGAGCTTCCTCGTGCCACCCGGCGTCCCGGGCCTCCGGGTGGGGCGGCGGGCATCCCTGGGGAGAAGGGGCCGAGGCGCACGGTCCGCGGAAGGGGCGTTCCGCCCGGAACGGGATCCCGGTGCCCTCGTGCTTCGCGGCCCGCCCGATCCGATGCGCTGCAGGGTTCTTCCGGCGATCCCGTCGGCAGTCGGGGGCCAGGGACGGTTGGTGTGTCGTGGACGAGGGCCATGACGCGGCCGGCCCATGCGTGCGACGGGGTCTGCGGCAGATGTGCCGGCGGCCGGCGCCCGCCCGGTTCCTCGTCCTCGCCCGCCGAAGTCAGCGCACGGTGAACCCGCCCAGTCCGGGTCTCCGCGGCGCCTCGCGCACCCGCACCCCGGTGACCCGTGAGAAACCGGGGCCCTCGCGGAGCCATGCGACGAGCTCCCCGACCGCGTCGGCCGACCCCTGGGCGAACACCTCGACGTCGCCGCTGGGCAGGTTGCGCACCCACCCGGTCAGCCCCAGCGCGTCGGCCTGCCGCAGCGTGCACCAGCGGAAGCCGACGCCCTGGACGAGGCCGCTCACGAGGACGCGGACGCTCCGCACGTCGTCCATGGGCCCTCCTCCCGTGGTCGTGGGCGTCCCCCATTATCGGACGTCCGAGAGCCGTGCCGTGACGGACGGGGCGGCGTGGCGGTCGGGGCGCGCGGGCATCCCACGATCCCGGTCCCGGGCTCCTCCCCGCACAGGCGGCGCCGCTCGTCGTCCCGGCCGGGGCGCGGGTGCTGGGCACCGGGCACGATCCCCCGGGGTCACGTCCGGGCCGGAGGGCGACCGGGATCCTCGGGGGCGGCCGTCGGGCGGTCGAGCCGGATGCCCGCGTCGTCGAGCGCCGCCCGTCCGGCGGGGGTGAGCCGCACGGCCCGGGTGCGGCCGGTGCGGGAGAGCCATCCCCTGTCCAGCAGGGCCGTGCAGACACCGGTGCCGAGGGGGCCGGCGAGGTGGAAGCGGCGTTCGGTGGCGTCCATGCACGGGCCGCCCGTGTCGAGCATCTCGGCGGGCACGCCCCACCGGGCGAGGAGGCGACGGCCCCGGCCGGTGACCCGCCAGCAGGGGTCGATGAGCCCGCGGTCCTCGAGCTGTTCGGCCAGGCGCACCCCGAGCCGACCGGCGAGGTGCCGATAGCAGGTGCGGCCCGCTCGGAGGTTCGCGTTCGCGCGTGAGGCGCTGAGGCTGCGGGGAGTGGGCAGGGACGAGCCGGCGACGACGCCGAGACTCTCGATGACACGGGCGATGTCCTCCCCGGCCAGGCGGATGTAGCGGTGACGGCCCTGGCGGAGCTCGCGGACGAGGCCGTGGGCGGTGAGCGCGTCGACGTGCTCGCTGGCGGTCGACCGGGCCAGGCCCGCGTACCTGCCGAGCTCCCCGACCGTCCATGCCCGCCCGTCCATGAGCGCGGCGCACATCGCCGCCCGCGACGGGTCGGCCAGAGCCGAGGCGACGGCCGAGACATCCGGGACCGCTTCGGGGAACACGCGCGCACCCATGCCCCCAGTGTGCGCCCGTGACTGTTCGGCGCCGACCGAACAGTCACGGGCGCAGCCTGGACGCACCGGATCCATGGCATCCGCGGACGAGGGGAGTGAGCGCAATGGACGAGGGCCGCCGGCGGCTGCGCGGGCACGACGACGGGCGTCTCCACCGGGGACGCGGTGACCGGGTCCCGGGCGGGCCCGGTGCCGCCGACATCGCCGGACCGGCCGTATCGAACCCGGGGCCGGGGCCCGGGCGGGCGGACGGCCGAGGCCCCGCCGGGGGCGCACTCATGACCACGACGGCCCGGCGCACGGCACTGGCCGCGATCCTCCTCGGGTTCTTCGTCGTCATGCTCGACACGACCATCGTCAATGTCGCCCTGGCGGGGATCGGCGCCGACCTCGGCATGACGGTGGGCTCCCTGCAGTGGGTCGTCGACGCCTACGCGCTCACGTTCGCCGCGTTCCTCCTCACCGCCGGGGCCGCATGCGACCGTCTCGGTGCTCGCAGGGTCCACCTCGCCGGCCTCGTGGTCTTCGCCGTGCTCTCGGCCGTGTGCGCACTCGCCCCGACGGGCGGCCTCCTCGTCGTCGGCCGCGCCGTCCAGGGCCTCGGCGCGGCAGCGATCGTTCCGGGCTCGCTGGCGCTGCTGTCGGTCGTGTCCGCCGATCCGGGGGAACGGGCACGCGCCATCGGGCTGTGGGGCGGCGCGGGAGGCGCTGCCGCGGCGATCGGACCCGTCCTCGGCGGGGCGCTGGTGTCGACGATCGGCTGGCGGGCGGTGTTCTGGGCCAACCTCCCCGTCATCGCCGTCGGGTGCCTCCTGACCCTGCGGGCGGTCCCCGCGCCCGCAGGCAGGCGCGGAAGGCGTGCGGACCCGCCCGGGCAGCTGCTCTCCGTGCTCGCGCTGGTGGCGCTCACCCATGCGGTCATCACCGCCGGGGAACGGGGGTGGTCGCCGCGGCAGGTCTGCACACTGATCGTCGGGGGCGTCCTCCTCGCCCTGGTCGCCGTCGTGGAGCGACGGCGACCGGAGCCGATGCTGCCGGTCGCCCTGTTCACCCGTGCCCGGTTCTCCGTGGCCGCGGTGGTGGGTTTCGCGCTCAACGTCGGCTTCTTCGGGCAGCTCTTCGTGCTCTCCCTCTTCTTCCAGCGGTACCTGGGCTACGAGCCGTGGCTGGCGGGCCTCGCGTTGGCGCCCCAGGCGTGCAGTGCCGTGGTCGCGTCACCGCTGGGCGGTCGCTGCGCCGCCCGGTGGGGCGCGTTCCCCACCATGCTCGCCGGCCTGGTGATCGGCGCTGCCGGCTTCAGCAGCCTCGTACTCCTCACCGCGGAGACCCCCTACGCGGTGGTCGCGGCGCTGACCTTCACGGCCGGGTTCGGGACGGCCCTCGCGGTGCCGGCCGCGACCTCGGCGGCGGTGGCGTCCGCCCCGCCGGAGCACGTCGGCGTCGCCGGAGGGGTCGTCAATGCCGCACGCCAGACCGGCAGCGTCGTCGGCGTCGCGGTCCTGGGCGCCGGGGTCGCCGGCGGAGCCTTTCTTCCCGGCTTCCACTCGGCCGCCGCCGCCGCGGGCGGGGTCTTCGGCGCCGCAGCGCTCCTGACCGCCGCCGTCGCCCTCAGACCTTCAGACCCATCGCCCTGCCCGCCTCGCGCAGCTCGTCGCGGGCGTCCGGGTGGGCGGCGTGCTCGATGATCTGCCGGGCCTGCTCGTCCTCGTCGTTGCCGAAGACCTGGGCGATGCCGTTCTCGGTGGCGATGGCGCTCATCTGGTGCGAGGTGATCGGCGAGGCGATCTTCGGCACGACCGTTGAGACCCCCGCCTTCGGGTGCCGGCTGCGGAGGGCGATGATCGCCTCACCGCCGGGCGAGTGCAGGGCGCCGACGAGGAAGTCCGTCGAGCCGCCGGTGCCCGAGTAGATGCGGTCGCCGCGGCGGGTGGCGTTCGTCTGCGCGAAGAGGTCGACCTGCATGGCCGTGTTGACGCTCACCACCTTCGGGAGGGTCGAGATGATCGCGGGATCGTTCGTCACCTCGCAGCGGCGCAGCCGGACGCGCGGGTTGTCGTCGGCCCAGTCGTAGAACTCCTGGGTGCCGAGCATGAAGGTGCCGATGAGCGGCTCGTCGGGGTCGAGGGCCCCGGCGCGGTCGAGGAGCATGGCGCCGTCGCTGACCAGCTCGCTCCAGAAGCGCAGCCCCCGCCGGGGGTGCAGGCAGCCGAGCACGGCGTCGGGCACCGCGCCGATGCCGGCCTGGATGCTCGAGCCGTCCTCGACGCGGGCGGCGATGAGCTCGCCGAGCCGCAGCGAGGCCTCGTCCGGGACGGGCTCGGGGATCGTGATCATCGGGTGGTCGATCTCGACGCCGTAGTCGATGTCGTCCACGCTCAGGACGCCGTCGCCGTGGACGAACGGCATCCGCGGGTTCACCTGCGCGACGACGATGCCGTCGCGGGCGCGCACGGCCTCGAGGGCGCCGAGCATGACCTGCACCTCGATGCCCATGGAGACCCTGCCGCCGCGCGGGGCCGTCGTGTGCAGGACGACCACGTCGGGCGGGCAGGTGGTGCGGAACAGCCGCGTCGACAGGGACAGCCGCATCGGGAAGTAGCGGGATCGGCCCGAGGCGCGCATGGCCGGGCCGAGGAAGATCGTCTCGTGCGTGACGCCCTCGTGCGAGGGGATGCCGGCCGGGGCGTTGACGCAGAACAGGGCCCAGCGGTCGAGCCGGGCGTCGAGAAGGGCGAGCAGCTCCAGCGGAGTCGAGAAGCCGCCCGGGGCGACGAGGCGCGGTTCGTCGGGAAGGCCATCGGTCACGGCGCCGAGGCCCTCGGGGCGGATCATTCTCATGCCGCACAGGGTACCGACGGGCCGCCGCGCCGCCCGGCGCCGACGGCGCCCGCGGACTGGTCGGTGCGCCGCCCGGCGCGCCGCCGCGTTAACCTTGCGGGCGCGGGGCGTCCCGGCAGGACGCGCCGGCGGGGTCCTGCCCGGCCGAAGGATCCTGACGCGACAAGGGGAGGACGATGGCGAGGAAGACGATCGGGAGGCAGCGCGGCGCCTTCCGCGGCGAGGGCCTCCCGGCCCTGCTCCTCCTGGCCGTCGTGAGCGTCCTGTCCGCCGCGATGCGCGGCTCCAACCGGGGGCGCCGCGACGGAGACTGACCGGGCGCCGGCCCGCGCCCTCCCCGCCACCCCCGTCAGCCCCCGGGGTCGTTGTCGGAGGGGGAGTCCTCGATCGGGAAGCTCACGACCTTGGCCGGCACGCCGACGACCGTCGCATGGGCCGGCACGTCGCGGAGCACCACCGAGCCGGCGCCCACCTGGGCGCCCTCGCCGACGCGGATGCTGCCGAGCACCTTGGCCCCGGCCCCGATGACGACGCCGCGGCCGATCTTCGGGTGGCGGTCGCCGCCGATCTTGCCGGTGCCGCCGAGCGTCACCTCGTGGAGCATCGAGAAGTCGTCCTCGACCACCGCGGTCTCGCCGATGACGACGCTCGTCGCGTGGTCGAACATGATGCCCTTGCCGATGCGCGCCCCGGGGTGGATGTCGACGGCGAAGACCTCGGAGATGCGGCTCTGGAGGTACAGGGCCAGCACCGTGCGCCCGGCCACCCAGTAGTGGTGGGCGACGCGGTAGGACTGCAGGGCGTGGAATCCTTTGAAGAACAGGAGGGGCGTCGAATAGCTGCGGCACGCCGGGTCGCGGCGCAGCACCGCGCGCAGGTCCTCGCGGATGGCGACGCCGATGCCCGGCTCGCCGGCCAGGGCGTCGTCGATGAGGCGCCGCAGGCTCATGGACGACAGCGTCTCGCTGCCGAGTTTCGAGGCGAGGATGAAGCTGATCGAGTCCTCGAGGCGCTCATGATCCAGGATCGAGGCGTGCAGGAAGCTGGCGAGGAGCTGCTCCTCGTCGGCGTCGCGGCGCGCCTCGGAGCGGATCAGCTCCCACAGGGGATCCTTGGCGGTCATGGGCCCAATCCTACGGGCGGGGCGCCCGACTACTCGTGGTCGCCGAGCGCCGGCAGGACGGTGGCGGTCAGATAGGCGGCGTAGTCCTCGGCGCGGGCGGCGAGCTCGGCGTCGCCGATCGACATGGCGCCGGCCGTGACGAACGGCGTGACGAAGCGGGTGCCGATGAGATTGCTCGTGGCCTGGAAGGGGCGCAGCAGATCGGTGACCCGGTACCTGTAGTCGCCGTCGCGGCGGTACTTGTCGGCGGGGGCGCCGGGCGAGACGGCCAGCAGGAGCTCCTTGCCGCGCAGGGCGGTGCCGGTCGAGCCGTAGGCCCAGCCGTGGGTGAGGACGTCGTCCTCCCACTGCTTGAGGAGCGGGGGGCACGAGTACCAGTACATGGGGAACTGCAGAACGATGCGGTCGGCGGCGGCCAGGACGGCCTGCTCGGCGGCGACGTCGATCCGAAGGTCGGGGTAGAGCTCGTACATCCGGCGCACCTGGACGCCGGGAACGCCCTCGGCGGCGTCGGCCAGCGCCCGGTTGACCCGCGAGCGGTCGAAGTGCGGGTGGAAGACGAGGACGGTCGTGTTCATCGGTTCTCCGGATTCCGGCGCCCGCCCGCAGGGCGCGGCGCCTCGTGTGGCGGTTGCTCAGTGAGACAGTGTTCCACCCGGGTTCAACCCCTTGATGGCCCGCGGGCGCCCCTCGCGGGGCCGGATGCGCTCCCGCCGGCCGTCGGGTCGGCGGCCCCCGGTCCGACGACGTACCCCCCGGCCCGGGCTCGCATGTCGGATGCGCCCGGATCTCGGGCGCGCATCCCGCACGGGCCGGTGCCGAGCCCGCGAGCGGGGCGGGCGGCGGTTCGTGACAGCACGCTCCCCGTGGGGATCCCGGCGGAGACCCGCGGGCGGCGTCAGCGCTGCATGTCGACGAACCGCGAGTAGTGGCCCTGGAACGCGGTCGTGACGGTGGCCGTCGGGCCGTTGCGGTGCTTCGCGACGATGAAGTCGGCCTCGCCGGCGCGGGGGCTGTCGCGGTCGTAGGCGTCCTCGCGGTGGAGCAGGATGACGACGTCGGCGTCCTGCTCCAGCGAACCGGACTCGCGCAGATCGGACAGCATCGGCTTCTTGTCGTTGCGCTGCTCGGGGCCGCGGTTGAGCTGGCACAGCGCGATGACGGGGATCTGCAGCTCCTTGGCGAGCAGCTTGATCTGGCGGCTGAACTCGGAGACCTCGAGCTGACGGCTCTCGACCTTGCGGCCCGAGCTCATGAGCTGGAGGTAGTCGATGATGACGAGCCGCAGGTCGTTGCGCTGGCGCAGGCGGCGGGCCTTGGAGCGGATCTCCATCATCGTGAGGTTGGGCGAGTCGTCGATGAACAGCGGCGCCTCCTGCACGTGGCCCGTCTTGCGGACGATCCGCTGCCAGTCGTCCTCGCTCATCCTGCCGTTGCGGATGTGGTTGAGCGGCACCCCCGCCTCGGCCGACAGCAGGCGCATGACGAGCTCGGTCTTGCCCATCTCGAGGCTGAAGTAGACGGTCGTGAGGCCGTTCTTCACGGCCGCCGAGCGCGCCAGGTCGAGCGCGAGCGTCGACTTGCCGACGGCCGGGCGGGCCGCGACGATGATCATCTGGCCGGCGTGCAGGCCGTTGGTGAGCTCGTCGAGCTCGGCGAAGCCGGTGGGCACGCCCGACATCGCGTCGTCGTGCGACTGGATGGCCTCCATCTCGTCGATCGTCGGCTCGAGGAGATCCTTCAGCGACTGGTAGTCGTCGGAGGTGTTGATGTCGGAGACCTCGTAGATGGCCTGCTGGGCCGCGTCGACGATGTCGGGCACCTCGCCGGCGCCCTGGTAGCCGAGCTGGGAGATCTTCATGCTCGCCTCGACGAGGCGTCGCAGCGTGGCCTTGTCGTGGACGATCTGGGCGTAATGGCCGGCGTTGGCGGCGATCGAGACGGACTGCATGAGGTCGATGAGGTAGACGCGCCCGCCCACCCGCTCGAGCTCGCCCGTCCTCTCGAGCTGGGCCGCGACAGTCACCGCGTCGGCGGGCTCGCCGTGGCCGTAGAGCTCGATGATGGCGTTGAAGATCGCCTCGTGGTTGGGACGGTAGAAGTCGTCGGCGCGCAGGCCCTCGGTGACGTCGGCGATGGCGTCCTTCGACAGCAGCATGGCGCCGAGCACGGACTTCTCGGCCTCGATGTCCTGCGGGGGGGTGCGGTCGAGGGCCTCGGGGCCCGGCGCCTCGTTCATGATCGACGTGATGGTCATGATCCTCCCCTTCCGTCCTCCGAGCGGCGATGCGGACCACGCTAGGGATGACCACCGACACGGATCCGCGCAGCGCCCGCCGGCCCGTCTTGGCGGCGTCCGAAGGCCCTCCGCGGGTGAGTCGATCGACCCGCACGGCCCCTCACGCTAGCGCTGCGCGGGGTGCCAGTCCACCGCGGGCCGACCGATTCCGACGGAGTTGTCCACAGGCCGTGTGGACAACTCCGGGATGGGTGTGGACGTTCCCGGCGTGTCCCGTGGACGGCTTGTGCACAGTGCTGTGCGCTCACAGGATCGTGTGCGGGTAAATCTATTTGACAAGGGGTGATGTGCGTCGACTGTGAGATTTTCTGTGCGCTGCGGCGGGTCGGCGGGCGACTTGCGCTCTCCTCGTCGCTGCGCTATGGGCGCCGGGGGAGACCGGGGTTGTCCACGGGCGGGCACCCCTGCTGTGGATAACGAGGGACCCCTGGCGACCCCCTTCGAGAGGGTCGCCCCCTAGGGGTGTTTCATGCGCGTCCACTAGGGAACATCCGACCCTGGTGATTGAATTGTTGAAGACAACCGGTACCGCTCCACGAGACCGTTGCGGATACCGGGTGGGGGTATCTTGAAAGTACCCCTGTGGGGTATTAGTCTCAGCCCCATGAACGCGCAGGACGGACACACAGAAAAGGGGTTCTCCGTCACAGGAACGGCGCCGGCCCCGTCCGGCGGCGCCGTGTCCGACGGCGACCCCGGACGGGGCCGTGACCCCGAGTGCGGGCACCACCACGGCTACCTCGCCGACAAGGACGGCTACCTCAAGCGACTCCGTCGCATCGAGGGTCAGGTGCGCGGCCTCCAGCGGATGGTCGACGACGAGCAGTACTGCATCGACATCCTCACCCAGGTCTCCGCCACGACGAGGGCGCTGCAGTCCGTGGCCCTGACCCTGCTCGACGAGCACCTGAGCACCTGCGTCGTACGCGCCGCCCGGGCCGGAGGCGACGAGGCAGAGATCAGGCTGGCCGAGGCCTCCGACGCCATCGCCCGGCTCGTCCGCTCCTGAGCCCGACGCCCCCGGACCCGTGGTCCGACGGGCAACCCATCGTCCACCCACCGTCGGCACCCATGAGAAACCAGGAGGAAGACATGGCCACCACCGCCGCCTACACCGTCACCGGCATGACCTGCGAGCACTGCGTCCACCACATCACCGAGGAGGTCTCGGCCCTCGACGGCGTCATCGACGTCGAGGTCAGCCTCGCCGACGGCTCCATGGTCGTCACCAGCGACGCCCCGATCGACTTCGCCCGAATCGCCGAGGCGGTCGACGAGGCCGGCGACTACCGGGTCGCCGAGGCCTGATCCGACCGAGGAGCGCCCGCGGTCGCGGGCACGGAAGGCACTGACATGACCGACACCGTCGGCACGCCCGCCGCCGAGCGGGGCGAGGCCCTCACGAGCATCGACCTCGACGTCCAGGGCATGACCTGCGCGTCCTGTGCCGCGCGCATCCAGAAGAAGCTCAACAGGATCGACGGCGTGCGGGCCGCGGTGAACTACGCGACCGCCAGGGCCCACGTCCTGGCGCCGCGCGGCACGACGAGTGAGGCGCTCATCGACGTCGTGCGCGCCGCCGGCTACGACGCCGGCCCGCCCGACCCGAGCGAGGACGCCGAGGCCGCGGCCAGGGCGCGCACCGAGGCGATCAGGCGTCGGCTGGTCGTCTCGGCGGCCATCGCCGTGCCGGTCATGGCCGTCTCGATGGTCACCCCGTGGCAGTTCCCCGGCTGGCAGTGGGTCGCCTTCGCGCTCACCACCCCGGTGCTCTTCTGGAGCGGCCGGGGATTCCACCGCTCCGCATGGGTCAACCTCCGGCACGGCGCCTTCACGATGGACACGCTCATCAGCGTCGGCACCCTGGCCGCCTACCTGTGGAGCGCCTTCTGCCTGATCTTCGGCAACGCCGGGACGCTCGGCATGAAGCATCCGTTCAGCCTGCACCTGGTGCGCGCCGACTCGCTCGACGCCGTCTACTTCGAGGCCGCCTGCGGCACCATCACCTTCATCCTGCTGGGCCGCTGGATCGAGGCCCGCTCGCGCTCCGAGGCCGGCTCGGCCCTGCGCGAGCTGCTCACGATGGGCGCCAGGGCCGTCCACGTCCTGGACGACGACGGCACCGAGACCACCCGGCCCATCGAGGCCCTGCGGGTGGGTCAGTGCTTCGTCGTCCGTCCCGGCGAGAAGATCGCCTCCGACGGCGAGGTCGTCGAGGGCGCCTCGGCCATCGATGCCCACGTCATCACCGGCGAGTCGGTGCCGGTCGACGTCGGCCCCGGCGACCGCGTCGTCGGCGCCACGCTCAACACGAACGGCCGCCTCGTCGTGCGGGCCACGGCCGTGGGCGCCGACACGCAGCTGTCGCAGATCGCCCACCTCGTCGAGCAGGCGCAGACGGGCAAGTCCAACGCCCAGCGCCTGGCCGACCGGATCGCCTCGGTCTTCGTGCCCGTCGTCATCGTGCTGGCCCTCCTCGCCTTCTGCGCCTGGCTCGTCGCCGGCGCGGGCGTCGGCTTCGCCATCACCGCCGGCGTCTCGGTGCTCATCATCAGCTGCCCCTGCGCCCTCGGCCTGGCCACCCCGACGGCCCTGCTCGCCGGCACGGGGCGCGGCGCCCAGCTCGGCGTCGTCATCCGGGGCCCCGAGGCGCTGGAGCGGGCCAGGGCGATCGACACGGTCGTCATGGACAAGACCGGTACCCTCACCAGGGGCGAGATGAGCGTCCAGCGGATCACCGCGGCGCCCGGCGAGGACGAGGACCGCGTGCTCGTCGCCGCGGCCGCCCTCGAGGCGGGCTCGGAGCACCCGATCGCCCGGGCCGTCGTCGCCCGGGCCGCTGGACGGGGCCCCGCGCCCGCGGCGGGCGACTTCCGGGTCGTCCCCGGGCGCGGTGTGCGGGCCGTCCTCGACGGGGCGGACGCCCTCGTCGGCAGCGCCGCCCTCATGTCCGACGAGGGTCTCGAGGTCCCCGACGTCCTCACCGCCGCGGCCGTGGCCGCCTCGGACCGGGGCGCGACGGTCGTCCTCGTGGCGTGGGACGGCGCCGTGCGCGGCGTCCTCACCGTCTCGGACGAGCTCGCCGACAACTCCGCCCGGGCCGTCGGGCGCCTCCACGCGCTGGGCCTGCGCACGGTCATGCTCACCGGCGACAACGAGCGCGCCGCGCGCCACGTGGCCGCCTTGGTGGGCATCGACGAGGTGCACGCCCAGGTGCTGCCCGAGGAGAAGCTGGCGGTCGTCGACGGGCTGCGCGCGGAGGGCCACCGGGTCGCGATGATCGGCGACGGGGTGAACGACGCCGCCGCCCTGGCCGCCGCCGATCTCGGCATCGCCATGGGCACCGGCACCGACGCGGCCATCGCCGCCGGCGACCTCACGCTCATGCGCCACGACCTCATGCTCGCCGTCGATGCCATCGCCCTGTCGCGCGCCACGCTGCGCATCATCCGGGGCAACCTCTTCTGGGCCTTCTTCTACAACGTCTGCGCGATCCCGATCGCCGCGTTCGGCCTGCTCAACCCGATGATCGCCGGGGCCGCCATGGCCTTCAGCTCGGTCTTCGTCGTGACGAACAGCCTGCGGCTGCGCGGCTTCCGGCCGGTGCGCTGAGCCCCGCCCCGGGGCCCGGTCGGCACCCGCGACCAGTCCGCCCCGCGCCGCCCGCCGTCCGGGAAGGGCTGGGACAATGACCCTGTGAGCGCGAACCCCGTGGTGCTGATCGTCGAGGACGACAGACAGGCCGGTCGCCTGCTCGGCGAGATCTTCGCCGAGCAGGGCTATCGCGTCGTGTCCGCCCTCACCGGCCCCGACGGCATCCGGCTGGCCCGCACCGCCCGACCCGACCTGGTGCTGCTCGACCTCATGCTGCCCTTCAAGAGCGGCGACGAGGTGCTGGCGTCGATCCGCGCCTCCTCCCAGGTGCCGGTCATCGTCGTCTCCGCCCGCGAGACCACCCGCAGCAAGGTCGACCTGCTGCGCATGGGGGCCGACGACTACGTCACGAAGCCCTTCGACGTCGACGAGGTGGTCGCCCGGGCCGAGGCCGCGCTGCGCAGGGCGGGCGGGGCCTGCGCCGCCAGGACCGTCCACGAGACCGCCGGCCTCGTGCTCGACGAGACGGAGCACCGCGCCGCCGCGGGCGGGCGCGAACTGGCCCTGACGAGCACCGAGTTCGGCCTGCTCACCGTGCTCATGAGGGCCCCGCGCCTGGTCTTCTCCAAACCGCAGCTGTACGCCGAGGTCTGGGGCGAGTCGGTCGGCTACGACGAGCGGACCGTCAACACGCACGTGTCGAACTTGCGGCGCAAGATCCGCGAGGCCTGCGGCGCCGACCCGATACGGACGGTCTGGGGGATCGGCTACACGCTGCGACCGGCCTGAGCGGCCCGCCCCGGGCCCGGCCGCGTGGGGACGGGCCGCTGTCGTCCGTCCTGTCGGGAACGCCGGTGCCGTCCTTCACCCACCCCCGTCCTCAGCGGCATGCCCGGCTCCCCCGGGAGCGCCGGGGCCGCGCCCCCGATCCTTGACGAAGTCTTGAGGGCCGGCTTCACATTCTCTTGAGGTCGACCCGACAGGATCATGGCATCGCCGCAGGGGCGGACGCGCGGGGCGAACCCCGGATCAGGAGCAGTGATGGAGACCGTCATCCGAACGCAGGGGCTGGGCAAGGCCTACGGGCGCCTCAAGGCGCTCGACGACGTGTCGATCGAGGTGGGGACCGGGCAGATCTACGGCCTCGTGGGTCAGAACGGCGCCGGCAAGACGACGCTCATCCGGCTGCTCACCGGCCTGGCGCGCCCCAGCGCCGGCGAGCTCTCGCTGTTCGGGCGGACCACGGGCCTGAACAGGCAGCGCCGCCGCGCGGGCGCCCTCATCGACGTCCCGGCGCTCTGCCTCGACCTCACCGCCAGGCAGCACGTCGAGGCGCTGCGCGTCCAGCGGGGCCTCGCCGGGCGCCACTGGACCGACGAGGCCCTCGAGATCGTCGGGCTCGCCGACGAGGGCGGGAAGAAGGTGCGCTCCTTCTCGCTCGGCATGCGCCAGCGCCTCGCCCTGGCCAGCGCCTTCCTGGGCGACCCGGAACTGCTCGTCCTCGATGAGCCGGTCAACGGCCTCGACCCCACGTGGATGATCGCGATCCGCCACGAACTCGTCCGGCGGGCCCGCGAGCAGGGCACGACCGTCCTCGTCTCCTCCCACCTGCTGGCCGAACTCGACCTGTTCGCCAGCCACTACGGGTTCATCCACCACGGACGGCTCGTCCAGCAGATCAGCGCCGACGAGCTGCACGCCCGCTGCGAGCGGAGCCTGCGCATCGGCGTCGACGATCCGGCCCGGGCCGCCACCGTCCTCGAGGAGTCCTTCGGCGTGCGCCGCTACACGATCGGCGACGGCGGGATCGTCCTGGCCGAGCGCCTCGAGGACGCGGCCGCCCTCAACGCGGCGCTGGTCGACGCCGGCGTCGCGGTCGACGCGCTCGAGGCGCGCTCCATGAGCCTCGAGAACTACTACACCGAGCTCGTGAAGGGGGCCTGAGATGTTCGTCAACATCGTCCGCGCCGACTCCTACCGCTTCGTCCGTTCGCGCTTCGCCCGGATCGCGGCCGCCTGCTTCGTCCTCCTGCTGGCGCTCTTCGCACTCATGATGCACGGCGGGAGCACCTTCGCGTTCGGCGGCGTCATCGGTCACAAGGACGGCGTGGCCCTCATCGACGGCTTCTACGGCTTCGGCTTCACCGATCCCGCGCACCCCGCCTTCTGGGAGCTCCTCTACACGGCCTCCTGCTTCGGGCTCTTCGCGATCCTCGGCATGGTGCTCACCATGGTGATGGTCGTCTCCGCCGATGACCGCGACGGCATCACGAAGCTGGCGGTCGCCGGCGGCCAGTCCCAGGAGAGGCTCTTCCTCTCGAAGGTGCTCATCGTCACCGTCCTCACGGCCGTCCTGTGGCTCGTGCACAACGTCGTGAGCCTTCTCCTCACCCTGGCCCACTACGACCAGTCGGTCACCGCGGCCCAGGTCCGCACCTGGCTCGGCTTCGTCGGCACCGAGTTCTGCCTCTACCTGACGGTCATGCTCGTCGCGGCGCTCGTCACGGTGCTCACGGGGAGCCGCATCGCCTCCCTGGCCGTGGTCATCGCCCTCATGGTCGCGGACGTCATCCTCAGCGCGCTGTCGCACGCGGATCACCACTGGATCGGCACGGTGCAGCAGCTCAACCCCATGCACTTCGTCTTCTCCATCTCCCGCGCCTGGGCCGAACCGGAGATCCTCGCGCATGCGTGGCTCCTCGTCGCGGTGGCGGTTCCCGCCTGCCTGGCGGGCTGCGCGGCGCTGCTGCGCCGGCGCGAGCTGAGCTGACAGGATCGGGGCATGCTCGGATGGACCGTGACGGCCGCGCTGGCGGCCGTCACGGTCGTGCTCGGATGGCGGCTCCGGCGGCAGCGGGCACGGATCCGCCGCCTCGGCGACCAGGTGGAGGCGCGCAGGGAGTCGGACTCGCGCGAGCCCCTCGTCGTCGACGCCAGCGGGGACGCCTTGGAGGCCCTCGCCGCGCAGATCGACCTCACCAGGCAGGCCCAGCAGTCGGCTCTGGCCGACGCCCGGCGCCGCGAGCAGCGCCTGCGCCAGGAGATGGCCAACATCTCCCACGACCTCAGGACGCCGATGATCGCCGTCAAGGGCTATCTGCAGCTCCTCGAGCGCGACGGGCCGCAGGCCTCCCCGGAGCGCATGAACACGGTTCTGGCCAGGGTGGACGACCTGTCGAGGCTGGTCGACGAGTTCTTCGAGCTGAGCGTGCTGGACTCGGACGACCACGAGTTGACCATCGAACGGGTCGATGCCACGGCGCTCGTCTCGCAGACCCTGCTGGGCCACCGGGCGCACCTCTCCGTGCGCGGCGTCGCGCCGCGGGTGAGCCTTCCGCCGCGCTCGGTGATGGTGATGGCCGACCGGACGGCGCTGACCCGCGTTGTGACGAACCTCGTCTCCAACGGGCTCGTGCACGGCGACGGCGGGCTGCGCGTCGAACTGTCCGCCGATCGCGGGCTGGCGGTGCTGGTCGTGGCCAACCGGGCCCCCGAGGTGCACGCGCGTGAGCTGGCGCGGCTCTTCGAGCGCTCCTACCGCACTGATCCGGCCAGGCGCGGCCCGCACGCCGGGCTGGGCCTGTCGATCGTCGCCGAGCTGGTGGCGCGGATGGACGGCACCGTCGAGGCCTCCCTCGAGGACGACGAGCTGGTCCTCGCCGTCGCCCTGCCGCTGGCCGGCGGCGGCGATCAGTCGATCGGCTCGTAGTTGCTCGTCTCGGGGCAGACGCTGACGAAGACGACGTCCTCGTCGCCGGTGTTGGTCAGCCCGTGGCAGGCCTCCTTCGGGGCCACGGCCACCTGGCCGGCGCGCAGCGGCACGTCGACGCCGGGCCCGGGATGGTAGAGACCGGTGCCGGCCAGACAGACCCACACGTCGCCGGCGTGGTGGTGCCTGTGCAGCCGCACCTGCTGACCGGGCCGGACGACCCACACCGAGGTGCTGCTCGTGTCGGTGCTGTGGAGGACGGTCTTGACCGCCGCCTCCTCGCTGCTGCGCGCATGATCCGCGATGGTGATGATCCGTTCGTCCATGACCGCCCTCCTCGGCGCCGTCCGAGTGCCCTGGGTCCAGCCTCCCCCGGCCCGCCGGCGGGGGCAAGCCGGCGCCCCTCCGAGGCCCGACCGGGACCCGCCCGGTAGTCTCGGCGCTGCGGACGTCCCGGCGGCCGGTGATCCGCACCCCGCGAGTTCCCGCACGTGAAGGGCCCGACCATGAGCATGAGCCACGACAAGAAGATCGCCTACCCGGTCACGGGGCGGTGGTGGGGCGACCCGGACGCCGAACCCGTGCCCGCGCCCGCGCCGGACGAGAACGGCGAGATCCATTACCAGCCCTACTCCGTGACGATCCCCTGGGAGGAGGCCTGGCGGCTCAACAGGGACGTGCTGCTGGCCGACGCGCGGGCCGTCGAGGCCGGCGAGGGCGTCGGCGATTCGGACGAGAGCAACTGGCTCACCTACGGCGTCACCTTCGTCTGCCAGTTCGTGGGCGCCCTGACGCTGGCCTGCAGCATGCTCACCGACCTGGGCAGGCGCATGCGCGCCGCCGTCGACTCCGGCGAGCCCGTCCTCGTGCCGGACTGGCTCGCCGAGCAGGGCGCCGGCCTGACCCCCGAGCAGCTGCCCCACCTCGTGGCCACGGTGCTGGGCCAGCGTCTGGTGACGGAGTCGCAGGAGCAGTCCGAGGTCGCCGCCCGGGCCTACGCCATGCTCACCGTCCGCGCCGCCATCGCCGGCGACCACCACGAGTTCGACGAGCTGGTCAACGAGCAGGCCGAGCCCGAGTGGCTGGTGCCCGGGCTCCAGGACGCCTGCATCGCCGTCGCCGTCTCCTGCGCCGGCATCGGCTGGGGCGAGGAGCTGGCGCCCTCGCGCGTCATCGAGATGACCGAGTACAGCTGGACGGGCGAGCAGGCCGTTGGGATGCTGCAACGCTGAGCCGGCCGCGGCGGTCCCGACGGCCCGGGCCACCGGGGCCGCCCGAGCGGCCGGGGGAGTTCCCTGTGACTCCCCCGGGGACTCCCGCATCGTCTGCTGGCGCGCTCTTGGCCGGCGTGGGCCCCGCGGGCATGTCGGACCCCCTCGGGCGAGACGCGAACCATCCGAAGGATCGCGCAGGAGCATGGGCATGAGCCGTAGGAGCATGAAATCCGTGCATCACGAACCCGACGACCCGGACATCGCCGTGGCGATGCGAGCCCGGCGCGGGGAACCCGGTCCGTCGACCCGGGAGATGGCCCGGCGCGCCGAGGTCTCCGAGCAGAGTCGGCGCAACCACGAGCAGGGGGCGCACCCGGGTGCGGGAGGACAGGCAGCCCGCGGTGTGGCGGGCCCTGGGGCTGGGGTGGGAGCGGCCGAATGCCCGCTCCGGGCCCGCATGGCTGGACGATCCCGAGCTGCTCGGCCCCCTCGACAGCGATGACGAGGAGGCGAGGAGGCCATCCGTCGCGCCTGGGAGGATCCGGAGACCCTCGACGCCGTCATGCGGGGCGCAGGAGGACGACTCGGCCTCCCGGAATGGGACGACATCCCCTTCGCCCTGGGGAGGGCTGCTCATCGCTGCTCGTGGCGGCCCTCGGCGAGGACGCTGCGCGCTGCTTCGCCCTCGGCGCCGATCCCTGCGATCGCTCCCTCACCGAGGACCTGGAGGGCCTCGCCGAACTGCCCTGAGGGGCCCGTCTCGGCGAACTCGGGAAGAGCCACATCCGACGGACCCTTCCCGAGCCGTGGTCGACGCGTTACGACTACGAGTTCGTCCACCAGCTGGGCGGGCTCTGCCGGATCATGCAGCACCGGCTGGTCGAGAAGGGGATCGGAGCGTGCGAGCCGTTGGTGCGCTCGCTGGCCGAGGCCCTCGTCCTGCACGACATCATCACGCTCGGGGCCGTGATGGCCGCTCCGCTGGGCCGCTCCCTCGACGTCGACGCGGGGGAGGGCTGGGTCAATGCCCTGAGCGGTCCGGACGAGCCCGCCCACCGGCTGGTCACCACCGTCATGACGCCCCCTCCCGATGCCGCGGAGCACTCCGGGAACCGGTTCGCGGCCCTCGACGCTCCTTTCATCCCCGCGTGGACTCATCGCGGGGCGACGGCGGCACGGCCACGGTCACCCAGCTGCGTCATCGCTGAGAGTCCGGGGCCGACGGGCCCCGTTCTCACAGAGGACTCAACGGAGTCTCGAAGGAAGCCCCAGCATTGACGAGTCATCATCACTGCCAGTGGGTCGGGCGCGGAGTCTCGGATCGACGCCCGGCTCCCACAAGATGAGGTTCCCTCCTGTGGATCGGGGAACCCGGCTCCGCGCACCGCGCGGAGCGCCGCTCGTGGGGACGGGCCCAGGGGCATGCCCGGCTCCCCGTGATCGGGCGGCGGGGTGGGCTCGGCGAGATCGGATGCGCCGAGCCCACCGCTTCTTCTTCGGATCGTCTCCCCGGACGGTCGGGGTCCTCGAGCGACGGACGTCATCCCGCTGCCATCAGGACGAGCCTTTCTTACGCGATGTTCTCGCGTCGGCGTCCTCGTGCATCGGCCGTCGTTCCGCTGCCGGGCTCCGCAGCCGTGCGTCGGTCGTCCGGCTCGCCGGGCGCTCTCCGCAGACCGTTCGGCGGGGCGTACCGCTCGTCCGGGCCCCTCCCCCGCCCGCTGCTCGTCAGCCTCCTCAACCCGGTGGGGCCTGTTCGCAGGAGGTCCAGCGAGGAGCAGCCCCTGGTCATGGCATGACTCGGTTCATCGGCGCTGTGAACGGGTTTCAGTGGACGCCCACGAGATCGCAGACGAACACGAGGGTCTCGTCCGGCTTGATCACGCCGTCGATGCCGCGGGCGCCGTAACCCATGTGCGGAGGGATGGTGAGCTGACGGCGTCCGCCCTCTCGCATGCCGCGCACACCGCGGTCCCAGCCGGAGATGACCTGGCCGGCGCCGAGCCGGAAGGTCAGCGGGTCGCCGCGGTCGTAACTCGAGTCGAACTCGGCGCCGGTGCTCAATGCGACCCCCACGTAGTGGACGTCGACGAGCGCGCCGTTGGCGGCCTCGTCGCCGTCGCCCTCGACGAGGTCCTCGACGACGAGGCTGGTGGGAACGGTGGAGGGCAGGACGACGTCGGGTTTCGTGGGGTTCGTCATGGAGCACAGCCTAGGGCATGGGGTGCGGGGCTCTGTCCATCGCACTCGACGTGGTCGGTCAGGGCACAGCCCGGGGCATGGGGTGCGGGCCGGGGGAGGCGAAGCATGGTCGCTGCGCCCTTCGCGCGGCGTCCTCCTCGTCCCCGCCCCGCTTTTGCGTTCCACTTGCGCGTTCCCGCCTCACCTTTGCGTTCTCACCTCGGACATGTCCCGGGTGTCAGCAGAAAAGTGAGGTGGGAGCAGGGGAAGGGCAGGCGTCAGCACTGCCCCGTGCGCGGAACGGTGCACGAGGGCCCGATCACCCCCAGACGACCTTGAGGTCGGGATCGTTGAGGTCGATGGACGGGGAGCCGAAGTACATGCCCGAGCCGGAGCCGAAGCCGTACAGCTCGCAGTTGCTCCAGTTGCCGTCCTTGCCGCAGGAGGCGGTGATGTCCATCTTGCCGAGATCGTAGTAATCGGCCTTGATGACGGTCGGCGTCGTGATGCCGGGCTCGGGGGTCACCGACTGCAGCTTGGCGGCGTTCTCGGCGTCCTGGGTGCGGTGCACCGAGTCCTCCTTGATCTGCGAGCCGTCGTCCAGATCCGCCAGCTTCGCGCCGCACCCGGGGTCGATCTTCGTCGAAGCCAGGCAGGCCTGGGCCTCGGAGATGACCTTCTGGCGGAACATCTGGACGCCGGCGTCGGAGACGGCCAGCTCGAGGTCCGAACCGCTCACGTAGCCGTCTGCGGGGTCGTAGGCCTGCATGTCGCTGCCGTTGATCGTCAGGTACTGGTGGTCGGTGGAGACCTTGTAGTCGCCGGGGAAGACGTACGGCGAGGTGCTGCTGGGGGCGGTGCCGTTGACCGTGACGGTGACGCCGTCGAACGAGGACAACGAGAGGTACGAGCTGGTGGCGATGACCGGTTTCTTGGAGAAGAAGTCGACTTCGAAGGTGGTCGAGACGTCCTTGTCGCCGATCGTGTAGGTGGCGGGCACGTCGAACTCGTAGTTGGTGGGCCCCTGGGCCGCGTCGCTCACGACGATGTTGGAGATCGGGGCGCGCGAGAGCGAGTCCTTCAGCACGTCGTCGGTGAGCAGCGAGGTGTCATCGAGGCTGTTCGACAGGTAGTCCTTGGCCTTGCTGGCGTTGCCCTCGGAGACGGCGGTGAGATAATCGGTGACTGTCTTCTTGGCCTTCGTCTGGTCGGATCCCCCGGCGGCGAGGACGATGGCGATCACCGTGCCGATGATGAGCGCGAGAACGATGCTGCCGATGATGATGGCGAGTTTCCTGGACTTCGGCTTCGTCGCCGAGCCCGTCTGCAGGCCTCCCGGGAATGCGGCGCCGGGGGCGGCGAAGGCGGTGCCCTGGCCGGGGAAGGCGTTCGGCTGGCCGGGGCCGGGCTGACCCTGGGGGCCGGCGGGCTGGCCGGGGAAGGCGTTCGGCTGGCCGGGGCCGGGCTGACCCTGGGGGCCGGCGGGCTGGCCGGGGAAGGCGTTCGGCTGGCCCGGGCCGGGCTGCGCGGGGCCCTGCGGACCCTGCGCGGCGAAGGCCGCGGACTGCCCGTAGGGCGACTGGGGCTGCTGGCCGTCGTGCTGGGGCGGCTGACCGCCTGGCTGAGGCTGCTGCCAGCCCTGGGGATTCTGGCCGCCGGGGCCCTGGGGCGGGGCGCCGCCGGGCTGCCATCCGTTGGCGGGCTGGGGCGGCTGGTCCATCCAGGGCCCGTTCTGCCCGGGTCCGCCGGATCCTGGTTGCTGGGGTGTACTCATGACGATCGATCCTCTCCTGTGGCGTGCTCATTTTATGAGAACGGGCCGGTTCAGGGGGAGCCGTCCGTTCCTCGCATCCTCCGGCTGCGCGCCGCGAAGGGCCCCGACGGCGGCCGATGCCATCGCCCCCGGTGCGTCGAAATCGCGATGACGAGGGGCGACGGGGGCTTCCGGTTCGGTGGAAGAATCGTTCCATGCCCGGATACGCAGTGCTCGACCTCGAGACCACCGGTTTCTCACCACGCCGGGGGGACCGGATCGTCGAGATCGGCGTCGTGCTGCTCGACGGACGCGGCCGGGGCCAGGGGGAGTGGGGCACGCTCGTCCAGCCGGGGCGCAGCGTCGGCGCCACCGCCGTGCACCGCATCACCGAGCAGGACGTCGCCGGCGCGCCGACCATGGAGCAGATCGCCGGGCGCCTCGTCGAGCAGCTGCGCGGGCGTCTCGTCGTCGCCCACAACGCCTCCTTCGACGTGCCCTTCCTCGATGCCGAGCTGCGTCGCGCCGGCGTCCCGCTCCCGGGGCCGATGATGCCCCGGGCCTGCACGATGCGCCTGGGGCGCGCCCTGCTGCGCCCCCGCCCGGCCACGTTCAAGCTCGCCGACTGCTGCCGGGCCACCGGCGTCGGCCTGCACCACGCGCACTCGGCCCTGGGGGACGCCAGGGCCACGGCCGAGCTGTTCCGCGTCTACATGGGCATCACCGACGGGCTCGACGGCCCGGCGCCGTGGGAGCGGGAGCTCGGGCCGGCGGAGGACTACCCCTGGCCCGTCGGCCTGGTCGGTCCCGACGACGCCCCGCTGCTCCCGCGGCCCTGAGCCGCCCCGGGCTCATGGCGTCCCGGCCCCGCGGTCGGTCGCGGGCACGGGGTGCGGGCGGTCGTCCGGCCGCCGCGCACGCACCATCCGGGCGGAGGTGTGGACGAGTGCGGGCAGTCGCCCGCGGTGCCCCGGTCCCGTACCTGCCGCCCCGGAGCGGCCGGTTCCCGGGGTGCGGGCCGCCGTCGTTCGCGGCCGGTGAACCGCCCCGGTGGAATCCTCGTCACAAGGCGTGTCACCCATTCTTTTGCATGGCTGGGACCATGATTAAACGGCTGTCGAGATCATCCGGGGCGAATCCGTCAGCCGGACGCGAACGGCCCTGTTCCGGAGCTTTGCGTCAGGGTGTCGCGGGGCCCTAGCCTGCGTCCATGGATGCTGAGGTTCTCTCGCGGTGGCAGTTCGGCATCACCACCGTCTACCACTTCTTCTTCGTCCCCCTCACCATCGGCATCACCTGGCTCATGGCGGGAATGCAGACGGCATGGCTGCGCACGAAGGACGACCAGTGGCTGCGCCTGGTGAAGTTCTTCGCCAAACTCATGCTCATCAACTTCGCCGCCGGCGTCGTCACCGGCATCGTGCAGGAGTTCCAGTTCGGCATGAACTGGTCGGAGTTCTCCCGGTTCGTCGGCGACATCTTCGGCGCCCCCCTCGCGCTCGAGGCGCTCGTCGCCTTCTTCATGGAGTCGACCTTCATCGGCCTGTGGATCTTCGGCTGGAACCGCCTGCCCAGGGGACTGCACCTTGCCTGCATCTACCTGGTCGCCATCGGCACCACCGCCTCGGCCGCCTTCATCCTCTCCGCCAACTGCTGGATGCAGAACCCTGTCGGCGCGGTCTACAACGAGGCCACCGGACGCGCCGAACTGGCGAGCTTCACCGACGTGCTCACCAACCCGTTCTTCCTCGCGACCCTGCCCCACCAGCTCGGCGCCTCCCTCATGGTGGCCGGCGCCCTCCTGCTCGGGGTGAGCGGCTGGTGGCTGGCGGCCAAGCGCCGTGCGGCCCAGGCCGAGGCCGGCGTCGAGCCCGACACCGCCACCTGGCGCAGGTCCGCACGGCTGGGCGCCTGGGTGCTGCTGTTCGCCGGCCTCGTCACCCTCGTCTCCGGCGATCTGCAGGCCCAGCTCGAGACCCGCTACCAGCCCATGAAGCTGGCCGCCTCGGAGGGCCTCACCGAGACCGAGGACGGGGCGCCGTTCTCCGTCGTCGCCATCATCACGACCGAGGGCGACGGCGAGCAGACCACCTACCACAAGGCGCTGAGCATCGAGGTGCCCTATGTCCTGTCGGTCCTCGCCCAACACGACCCGAACGCCACCGTCCAGGGCATCCAGGACCTGCGCCAGCAGTACCTGGACGAGGGCTACCGGACCGATGACGGCGAGGTCAACCAGCTGCAGGACGCCTTCGCCTCCGAGCTCAAGGGCATGCCCGTCGACCCCGTGCCGAACATCATGGTGAACTTCTGCAGTTTCCGCCTCATGATCGGGCTCGGCTGCCTGGCCATCCTCGTCGGCGTCGTCATGCTGTGGCTCACCCGCACAGGGCGCGTCCCCCGGGGCGGGCGATTCTTCACCGCCGTCATGGTGTGCCTGCCGTTCCTGCCGCTGTTCGCCAACTCCTTCGGCTGGATCCTCACCGAGATGGGCCGTCAGCCGTGGCTCGTCTACGGCGTCCTGCCCACAGCGGCGGGCGTCTCGCCGGGCAACGGCGCCGGCGACCTGCTGTTCACGATGATCCTCTACACGCTCGTCTACGCGGCGGTGGCGGTCGTCGTGCTCATGCTGTTCATCCGGACGATCCGCGAGGGCCTGCCCGAGCTGGTCGACCCCGTCGCGGACGGAGCCGACCGTCCGATGTCCTTCGCGTACTGAGGTGACTGACATGCTGACCACCATGCTGACCGGCGCGGTCCCCCTGCAGATCGAGCTCGGCGCGAGCCCCCTGCAGGTCGTCTGGTTCTGCCTGATCGCTCTCCTGTGGACGGGCTTCTTCTTCCTCGAGGGCTTCGACTTCGGCGTCGCCATGCTCTACCCGGTCCTGGGCCGGGATCCCGGGCGCCGCCGCGTCATGATCAACACCATCGGCCCCACCTGGGACGGCAACGAGGTGTGGCTGCTGACCGCCGGCGGCGGCATGTTCGCGGCCTTCCCGGGCTGGTACTCGACGCTGTTCAGCGCCCTCTACCTGCCGCTGTTCCTCGTCCTCGTCGGGCTCATCGCGCGCGGCGTCTCCTTCGAGTACCGCGCCAAGATGCCCGACGACCGTTGGCGCGACGCCTTCGACGCCTGCGCGAGCATCGGCTCCCTCGTCGTCTCGCTGGTGCTCGGGATCGGCTTCGCGAACTTCGTCCGCGGCCTGCCGGTCGCCCCCGACCCGACGGCCTTCGGCTCCCCGAACCTGTTCACCGGGGGCTTCTGGAGCCTGTTCAACCCGTTCGGTCTGCTCGGCGGCGCGCTCTTCGTCCTGCTGTTCTGCACCCACGGCGCCGTCTTCCTCGCCCTCAAGACCTACGGCGAGGTGCGCGAGCGGGCCATGGCGCTCCTGCGGACCCTCGGCCCTGTCACCGTGGCCGTCCTGGCGGCCTTCGTCGTCATCGCCTGCACCGTCCACGGCGCCGGACGGAACCCCTACCTCGGCACCGCGGCCGGCGTCGTCGTGTGGGTCGCCGGCCTCGGCTCGGTCCTCGCCCTGGCCGTGGCGGTCCTGGCCCAGCGCGTCGAGCGCAACGGCTGGGCCTTCCTCCTCACCGGGGCGACGATCGTCGCCCTGTTCGTCATGATCTTCACGAGGATCTACGGGACGCTCGGCTTCGTCCCGGCGGACATGGGGGACCCCCTCACCATGGTCACCGCGTCCAGCTCACCGCACACGCTGAGGCTCATGACGATCTTCGCGGCCTGCGTCGTGCCGGTCGTGCTGGCCTACCAGATCTGGAGCTACTGGGTCTTCCACAGGCGGATCAGCGGCCGGGAGCTGCCCGAGCACGAGACCGAGCCGAACGAGGTCGCGACCACGATCTGGGCGTGAGGACCGACGGCGGCGCGGGGGCGGGGTGACGTCCCACCCTCGCGAGAGCCTGCCGGCCCCCGGAACCGGCGACGGCGCGGGGCCGGGGTGACGACCGCGGCATAATTTTCACAAGTTGTACTGTGAAAAATGCCGTGCCGGCGTCCGCCCGACGACGGCGCACGATGACCAGGGAGGTCCGCCCATGCCGGGTCCGCTCGATCCGCGCCTCGTCAGGCGCGCCAAGGCGACGCGGTTCTTCCTCGTCGCCGTCGCCCTCGTCGGCGTGGCGACGGCCCTCCTCGTCCTGGCCCAGGCGCGCCTCCTCTCCGACGGCGTCGCCCGCGTCGTCGACACGGGAGCCATGGACGGCATCGGGCCCGTCGCCGCCGGGCTGCTGGCCGTCCTCGCCGCCCGCGCCGGCCTGAACTGGCTGTCCCAGCTGTTCGCCCACCGCGCCTGCTCGGCGGTGAAGTCCCAGCTGCGCACCGACGTCATGCGGGCCCGTCTCGCGCTGCCCGACGACGCCTCGACCCCCTCGGGCACGCTCATCACGCTCGTCACCCAGGGCCTGGACGCCCTCGATGGCTACTACTCGAAGTACCTGCCGCAGCTCATGATGGCCGTCAGCGTGCCGCTGGTCACCGGCGTCGCCATCCTCACCCAGGATCTGCGCTCGGCGCTCATGATCGCCGCCACGATCCCGCTCATCCCCGTCTTCATGGCGCTCATCGGCATCGCCACCCAGCGGCAGGTCGACCGGCGCTTCGCCCAGCAGGCCCGCCTGTCGAACCACTTCGCCGATCTCGTCGCGGGCCTGCCGACCCTGCAGGTCTTCGGCCGCGCCCGCGCCCAGCTCGAGGGCCTGCGCATCACCGAGCGCGCCCACCGCACCGAGACGATGCGGACCCTGCGCCTGGCCTTCCTGTCGTCCTTCGTGCTCGAGCTGATCAGCACCCTGTCGGTCGCGCTCGTGGCCGTCTCGATGGGCATGCGCGTCGTCGACGCCCGGTTCGACCTGCGCACCTCCCTGTTCGTCCTCATCCTGACCCCCGAGGTCTACCTGCCGATCCGTCAGGTCGGCGTCCACTTCCACGACTCCGCCGACGGCACCGCCGCCGCGGCCAAGGCGTTCGAGGTCATCGAGCGGGCCGAGGCCGGACGGATCGGCGGCACCGCCCCGGCCCCCGACCCCGGGCGGGTGCCGGTGGTCCTCGACGAGCTGTCGGTCACCTACCCGGGCGCCGACCGCCCCGCCCTCGCCCCGCTCAGCTGCCGGATCGAGCCGGGCCGGGTGCTGGCCCTGGCCGGCCCCTCCGGCGGCGGCAAGTCCACCGCCCTCAGCGTCCTCATGGGCTTCCGGGCCGCCACCGGCGGCCGCGTCCTCGTCGGCGGTGTCGACCTGGCGAGCGTCGACCCCGACCAGTGGCGGGCCCGCATCGCCTACGTCTCCCAGGACCCGGCCATGCCGGGCGGGACGATCGCCGACAACGTCCGCATCGGCTTCCCGGAGGCCGACGACGCCCGGCTGCGCGACGCCCTCGACCGCGCCGGAGGGGAGGCGCTGGCCCTCGACCGCGTCGTGGCCGACGAGGGCGAGGGCCTCAGCTCCGGCGAGCGCCGCCGGGTCGCCCTGGCCCGCGCCCTGCTGCGCATCGAGCTGGGCGGGGCGCGCCTCCTCGTGCTCGACGAGCCGACGGCCGGTCTCGACCAGCCCACCGAGGCCCGCGCCCTCGAGGCCGTCCGCGCCAGCGGCGCCTCGGCCGTCATCATCTCGCACCGCCCGGCGCTGCTGGAGATGGCCGACCGGGTCGTCGAGGTCGTCCCGCCGCGGCCCGTCCCGGAGTCGGACACCGGCCCCGGCGACGGGGAGCCGGGCCCCGGCTGCCGGCACCCCATCGCCGACACCACCAACAGGGTAACGGGCGGGTCCTGCGACGAGGTGTCCGGGCGCGTGGGGGTCGTGGGAGTCGGCGGCGAGGGGCCCGCCGGGTCCGAGGACGCCTTCCTCCTGTCCGACGCCGGGCACCCGCACGCCCTGCGCCGACGGGTCCCCGAGCCCGAGGCGCAGCCCGTCCTCGCCCCGGCCCGGCGCGTCACCACCCCGGGCCGGCTCGTGCGCGCGCTGCTCGGGGTCGTCCCGGCCGGCCGCCTCCGGTTCGTCGGCTCCGTCCTGCTGGCCTTCTGCGCGGCAGGCTCGTCCGTCGGCCTCATGGGCGTGGCCGGCTGGCTGCTGTCCCGCGCCGCAGAGCACCCGCCCGTGCTCCACCTGCTCGCGGCCTCCGTGCTCGTCCGCTTCTTCGGCATCGGGCGGGGCGCCTTCCGCTACGCCGAACGCCTCCTCGGCCACGACCTGGCGCTGCGCATGGAGAGCGCCCTGCGCGAGACCGTCTTCGCCCGCCTGGCCCGCACCACGCTGCTCGGCAGCCGGCGCGGCGACCTGCTCGTGCGCGTCACCGCCGACGTGGAGGGCGTCCTCGACGTCGTCGTGCGCGTCCTCGTGCCCTTCGCCGGCGCCGGTCTCGTCATAGCGGCCTCGAGCGCGCTCATGGGGGCGCTCTCACCGGCGGACGCCGTGCTGCTGCTCGTCACGAGCGTCCTCGCCGGCTTCGCCCTGCCCCGGCTCGGCCAGCGGCTCTCCGAGCGGGCCGACCGGGCGGCGGCGCCCCTGCGCGGCCGCCTCGGCGACGAGGTGCGGCGGCTGGCCCGCTGCGCGCCCGAGCTCGTCGCCTACGGGGACGTCGGCACCGCCCTGGCCGGGCTGCGCGAACTCGACGGCGAGCTGGCCGCGGCCGAGGCCCGCGCGGCCTGGACCCGCGGCCTGGCCTCGGCGGGCCAGATGCTCATGTGCGCGGCGGCGGTGGTCGGCGGGCTGCTCATCGGAGGGCACGAGGTCGCCGCCGGCACGCTCCTCGCCCGCGAGCTCGCCGTCCTCGTCCTCACGCCGCTCGCTCTCAACGAGGGCTTCAACGACCTCATCAAGGGGGCCCAGAGCCTCACCCGCGCCCGGTCGTCGCTCGGCCGCGTCCTCGCCCTCCTGTCCGCCGAGCCCGTCGGCAGCGGCGACCGCGAGATCGGCGTCGACAACGGCGTGCGCGAGCTCGTGCTCGACGAGCTGGCGATCGGCTGGCCGGGCGGCCCGGTCATCGTCGACGGCATCGGCCTCACCGTGGCCCCCGGGGAGCGGGTGGCGCTCACCGGCCCGTCCGGCACCGGCAAGACGACCCTGGCGGCCACGATCATGGGTCTCATCCCCCCGCGCGGCGGCGCGCTCACGGCCCCGTCGGGCATCGGCTACCTGGCCCAGGACGCCCACATCTTCGCCACGACGATCGCCGAGAACGTGCGCATCGGCGACCGGGACGCCACGGACGGGCAGGTGCGCGCCGCGCTCGACGCAGCCGGGCTGGCGGCCATGAGCCCCGACCGCGAGGTGGGGGAGGAGGGGGCCACCCTCTCCGGCGGCGAGGCCCGCCGCGTCGCGATGGCCCGCGTGCTCGTCGGCCGCGACCGCGACCGGCTCGTCATCCTCGACGAGCCCACCGAGCACCTCGACCACGACACGGCCGAGGCGCTCATGGATGACGTCTGGGCCGGTGTCGCGGGCGCAGGGGCGCTCGTCATCACCCACGACCCGGGCCTCGTGGCAGCCTGCGACCGCGAGACGGCGCTGCGGCCGGTGGTTGTGCGGACCTGAAGGCCACGGCGGATGAGGGGAGCGGAGCGGGTCTGCCGCCTGCGGCCGCGCCTTCCGACCGGGGCCGGTCCGACCGGGCCGCTCCGACGAGAGCCCTCCGGTGCGGTCGTTCGGGGAACGACGGCCGGGCGGGCCCGGCCTGGATCGCCGACCGACAGCTTGCCGGCCGACAGCGCCGGGGGCGGGGGATGGTCTCGTTCCTCTCGCGATTGTTGGTCTGGTTGCCGGTCGACAGCGCCGCGGCGGGGGAGCGGCGGCCGGGCGGGCCCGGCCCCCGCGCGCTCACGACCTCGGTCTCGGCGGTCGATGGCGGATTCGACGGCGGTGCGGGCCGGGCCCCTCGGGCTCACGACCGGAGCGGCATCAGCCGCGGGGTCCCGGCGCAGCCCCGGCGCAGCGGCCCTTCGCCCCTCGGTCGGGCGCCGGTTCAGCGCGTCGCGCCGGCCAGCGGCACCTCGGCGTCCGGCTCGTGGGTGATGCGGTTGCGCAGGTCGCGGCGGACGATCTCGATCGACCACATCCACACGACGTGGCCGAGCGCCTCGGAGAAGTGCTCCGACCAGGTCTGGCCGCCGTCGACCCACGGGAAGGGTGAGGGGACGATCCCGGTGAGCGGCATGAGGACGAGGTGCGCGCCGATCCACACGAGCAGGCCGAAGGCCGCGCCCTGCCACAGCTTGATCCTCGGAAGGTACTCGGCCATGACGCAGTAGAAGATCGCGAGGACGATCGCGAAGGCGAAGTGGACGATGAACGAGTAGATCGGCAGCGTGTCGTTGAGGTTGAAGGACACGGTCGTGTGGGACTGGGCGGAGCTCATGCCGAACCAGTGCTCGAGCATGGTCTGCGGGGGATTCGTGGCATTGCGCTCGGGCGTGCGGGGCGGGAAGGGCACCTCCCAGCCGAATTTGACGATCGCGGAGAAGAAGCCTCCGATGATGCCGACGAGGACCGCCGTGCCGGTGCGTCGGCGCGCCGGATCGGTCCGGTTGAACGGATGCGAGAACCACGTGGCCATGGGATGCCTCCAAGGGAGGACCGGCGCTGGGCCGATGCATGCGGACCGGGCCGCTCGGGAGGCGGTTGTGGGGCCCGACGGCCTCCTCGCGGTCATCCTCACTGTTTCACGACGGGGCCCGCTCGTCCAGGGTCGAGCCAGGCCGGGAGCGGGGCGCCGCCCGGCGGGCCCTTGGCGCGGACCGGGCACCGTACTGACCGGGCGGTTCGCCTCGTTCCCGCCCCGCGCCCTGGTGCGCGCGTCTCTGGAGTCAGATCACTCGGCCGCGGCTCTCGCCCCGTGCCCCTGGCGCGGATGTCCCTGCGGTCGTAGGCTCGTGCCATGCTCATCGCCTTCTCGGTCAGCCCCACCACGAGCGACGACGCCCATGGCTACGTGCACGACGCGGTGGCCGCCGCGGTCAAGGTGGTTCGCGAGTCCGGCCTGCCCAACGAGACCAATGCGATGTTCACGAACATCGAGGGGAGCTGGGACGAGTGCATGCGGGTCGTCCACGACGCCTGCGAGGCCGTCGCCGCAGTGAGCCCGCGCGTCTCGCTCGTCCTCAAGGCCGATATCCGCACCGGCTTCACAGGCGAGATGACCGGCAAGCTCGACCGGCTGGACAAGGCCCTCGACGAGCTCGGGTGACGGTCGCCCGGCGGGGCTCCGCCGGGCGAGCACCGGTTCGAACGCGTCGCTGTTGTCGCGGATCTGCTTCACCAGCTGCGGCGCGGGTCCTCCTTCGCGATGGACCGGGTCAGGTTGTCGGCCCCGCCGTTCATGCTGCTGAATCCCTTGACAGGGTACGGAGAGACTTGCTCACAAGAGGCTCAGCGAGAGATGCGACCACTAGCCATGGTCTGGTTCATTGTGGCTGTGAATAAGCCTCGGTGAGAGTTGTGTCGTCGGTGACGTGGGACTGAAACGCTACCCCTACCGTGAGGAAATGATGCACCGTGAACTGAAGATGATTCGTTTTGACGAGTCCGAGATCAAACAGGTTCTCACCATCATGGACGAGCTTGCTCTGTCCTTGGATCACATCGAGGCATCATTCGATTCATCGGAGTCGGCCAAAGATGCTCTCTGGGAATACATGTCCACACTGCAAGCTGGTCGGCGAGTGGCGTATCTGCGCGGCATTCCCTCGGATGCCATCACCAGGGAACTTGGAGAGGACGCTTATCTCGCCGAGCGTGAGGCTGTGCTCTCGTGGCCGAGGATCAGTCCGCCGGAGGGGACCGAGCAGGAGGATCCGTAGTGGGGCGACGCCGGTCATCTTGTCGGCGACAAGGTGGGCAGGTTCGATTGGCCCATTGCCGCAGATGCCAATATCCCACAGGACATTCTCGTACGACTGAGAACGATACCCACACATTTGCATGGCGTGTACAGCGTCCTTGACCGGCCATGTCGAATCACCAGCCAGAACGGACCCCTTGAAGGGCTGATCGCCTTCGCGAAAAGCAATGGTCGAATCTGTGTCGACACCCTCACCGGTGCATGGAGTGCTTGGTGTTTTTCGGACAGTGGGTGAAATGATCGTGAGGTAGAATTAGATCATGTCGGCACCGAAATATAGTGCGGAATTTAAGGAACAAGTCGTTCTCGAGATCGTCCAGAAGTCCAGGCCGATAGCCGAGGTAGCCAGATCGTACGGTCTTGTGGCGCAGACAGTCGGGAACTGGGTCGCACGATGGCGGAAGGAACACCCCGACCTCAGCACTGATGCCATGACCGCGGAAGAGCACGCCGAGATCAAACGTCTGAAGGCAGAGCTCCGGGAAGCCCGCATGGAAAACGAGTTCCTGAAAAAAGCGGCGGCCTTCTCCGCCCAGGAATCCGGGTGAGCGCGAAATACCGCCGCATCCACCGCGAAGAAGGCAACCGCCCCGTCCAGTCCATGTGCCGGTGGGTGAAAGTATCCAAGTCCGGCTACTACGCCTGGCGAAACCGACCCAAGTCCTCGAC
>NZ_AUFR01000007.1 GCF_000426605.1 Propionibacterium acidifaciens DSM 21887 | reverse complement strand
GCCGAGCCGAGCAGGACGAGCGGGTGGAGGGCGAAGACGGCGGTGAGCACGAGGCGCATCGCCGGGCCGGCGCCCAGCCGGCCCAGCAGCCGGTGCATGAGCGCCACCGAGCAGGCCCCGCACAGCGCCGAGACGAGGCACCCGGCCAGCGCCCTGGACGCCAGCGCGGGGCACAGCGGCGTGGCGAGGAGCAGCGGAATGGCGGCGAGCGAGGGCAGCGGGTTCCACACGAAGCCGATGGCGGCCAGGTGCGGATCCCGGCTGAACAGGACGTAGTAGCCGTTCGCGACCCGGCTCATCGCGTCGGGGAAGACGAGGTCGTGGGCGCTGAGCCACAGGGCCACCGCGAGGTAGCAGACGAACGCGGCCGCCCCCGCCCGGCCCCCGGCGCGGCGCCCGCCCCCGTCGACGACGGCCCCGGCAGGCGCCGTCGCGGGCGCCTCGGCGGGAGCCCCGGAGGCGGGGACGAGCGCCGCACCGCCCGTGTCACTCATCGGGGTCCCCCTCGACCGCGGACTGCTCGTCCACCGTCTGCTGCTGGTCGAGGCCGTGCGCGGTCTTCTCCCAGTAGGACGGCTTCGTGACGAGCTGGATCACGGCCTTGAGAGCCGCCAGCCACATGAGCCCCCAGTACAGCGGCATGAGGAGCGCCGCCCCGAGCAGATCGGGCCGCTCCATCTGGCGCGCCGTGAACACGCCCATGTAGAGGACTGCGAGATTGCCCAGTACGAGGCAGACCATGCCGAGGTAGTAGACCGCCGACGGGAAGAGCGCGGCGACGGCCGGGTCGCGCGAGGTGAACCACATGGCGGTGAGCGCCCAGAAGAAGCCGTTGAAGGCCGACAGCAGCGGCGTCCCGGCGATGAAGACGAGCAGACCGGCCACACCGCGCAGCCCCAGCTGGCCGGCCACGAGGCGCGGCCGACGGACGTGGACGAGGAAGGTCTGGATGTAGCCCTTGTACCAGCGGCTGCGCTGCCTCACCCAGTTGATGCCGTCGGAGTTGGCCTCCTCGAGGGTGGTGGAGTCGAGGACACCCACCTTGTAGCCCGCACGGTGCAGACGCAGCCCGAGGTCGGCGTCCTCCGTGACGTTCCACGGATCCCACGCGCCGACCCCGCGCAGCACGTCGGAGCGGAAATGGTTCGAAGTGCCCCCGAGCGGGAGGGGCGCGCCGAGGGAGACGAGCCCGGAGAGCATGTTCCCGAACCAGGAGCCGTAGTCGAGGGTGAACCAGCGGGTGAGGAGGTTCTGCGAGGCGTTGTAGAAGCCCAACCGCGCCTGGATGCAGGCGTACTGCGGGCCGAGGCGCCGCATGGCGACGACGGCCCGCCGCAGCTGCAGCGGGTCGGGAGCGTCCTCGGCGTCGAAGATCGTGCACATGCCGCTGTCGGCGGCGAGGAAGCCGTAGTTGCACGCCTTCGGCTTCGTGCGGGGCTTCATCGGCGGGACGCGGACGACGGTGAGGTGCTCGCGGGGGGCGAGACTCCGCGCCGCGGTGACCGTCTCGTCGTCGTCGTCCTCGAGCAGAAGACGGATGTCCAGGAGGTGACGGGGGTAGTCGAGGCCCTCGAGGCGCTCGACGAGCTCACCGAGCAGCGGCTCGTGGAACACCGGCACGAGCACGGTGTAGACGGGCAGCTGGTCGTCGGGAACCGAGTGGGCCTCCTCGTCGCTCACCGTGACCATCCGGTCGCCCCGGGCCCCGTATCGGAACAGGACGAACCGGTAGCCGAGCGCCACCGCGTAGGCGATGGTCACCACCGCGATGATGACGATGCACGTCGCGGCGGGGGCCACCAGCAGGCCGGCGAGCGCCGCGATGGCGAGGACGATGAGCGTCACGCGCTGCCAGGGCACGAAGACGCCCCAGGCGGAGTACTCGGGGGCCGCCGTGGCCAGGCCGTGGCAGGCCAGCTCGATCAGCTGGTCGGGGTCCTCACGCAGTTGCGCGACGGGCGGCGGCGTGAGGAGCCGTTTCCCATGGGCGACGTCGGGACTCACCGGAACCACCCCCGGGCCAGCAGGAGCACCGCGAGAGCGGCGAGGGCGGGGACGATGAGCCGGAGCGAGTGGATCGGGTCGAGCTGCTCCTGCGGCGCCGGTCCCCGGCGGATGAGCGTGACGGCCGCGACGAGCAGGCACAGGACGAGTCCGACGGTGCCCGCCGGCACCGAGCCCAGGGCCGGGACGGCGCCGAGGAGCGGCGCCGGTGCGGCGGGCAGGGCCCAGCAGGTCTCGCGGGTGCCGAGCGTCCAGAACATGCAGCCGAGGGCGAGGGCGGTGGCCGCCGCGCCGGAGGCGAACGGGTGGCCGCTCACATCCCACTCGACGACGATCCATGCCGCGGTGAGCAGGCCGCCGGAGCCGAGGATCCGGTCGAGGTCGCGGTCGTCGATGCGGGGCTGGCGGCGACGGGCGAGCACGAGGGAGACCGCCATGACGAGACCGCCGACGTCCCACATCCAGGCGCCCGGAGGCGCCGTGGGACGCGGCACCGCGATCCAGGCGCAGACGACCGCGACGAACACGAGCGCATGGTGAACAGTGACAGGAAGATGTGGGACGGGCACCGGGACCGGGGATGGGGTGTTCACCGCACTTCTCCTCTCCGACGCCCGGCCGGGGGGTGGGGCGCCCTCGGGGCAGGGCCCGCGAGACCACCGCGAAACCCCAAGTGACAAGGCCATTTTTTCACGCTAGCAAGGTGCCCGACTGTGATCCACCTGTGGATGACCTGGTTCTTCGCCCCTGGACCCGGGCCGGTCCCCGACCCGGGAGCGCCCCGCGTCTCAGGGGTGCGGTCGTCCATCGCCTTCTCCGCCGTCGAGGAAGGAGGGAGCGCCCCGCGCCTCAGGGGTGCGGGCCCCTCGGGGCGCCGTTCGGCGACGGCGGACGAGCGGGATCGCGCGCCGGCCGTCGGCGATCGAGGCCGCTCGGGACGCCGGCCGCCGCCCCGGATGGATTGCCGGGCGCCCGCGTCGCTGTGCTATGGTTTCCGAGCCGCCGACGGCGGCGCTGCGCGAGTGGCGGAATGGCAGACGCGCTGGCTTCAGGTGCCAGTGCCCGACAAGGGCGTGGAGGTTCAACTCCTCTCTCGCGCACAACGCAGAACCCCTGGTCAATCCCGGTTGACCAGGGGTTCCGCCGTTCTCGGGCGAATCCTACGGCGCTGATGGCGCCGTTCCCGACGAACCTCGCGTCGCGCCCACCGCACCGGGGATGATTCCGGGCGGCCTGCACCGACCATGCTCCCCGAGCATGTTCAACCCGTCTTCACCCCCTGGCAACCCGAATGAGACCCGCCGTCCCGCCCGGATCCCCACCCATGGTCCTGTTCCGCGCCGGCCGGACGGCGAGGAACAGGACCATCCCGTCGGGGTACGGCCGGATCATGGCCAGTCGGTGCGGCACGCGGCGGTTTCTCGAGGCGAGGACGGAGCCCCCGCACAGGGCCCGACGGCGCCGGGCGCCACGGGCAGCGGTTCGCCCCCGGCAATGACGTCCGCGGGCTCCGGGGCGGGCCCGGTCGGCATCCCATCGCCCCCTGACTCCCGCCGCGTCTCGGTCCCCGGCGGAGGCCCGCCGGGGGTCGACAGCACGTCGGGATGCACGCCAGGATGAGAGACATTCCTGCATCCACAAGCCGAATCGCACACACGCTGATCGCATGCGACGACCACCGAGGAGGACTCCGATGCCGAAGCAGCCCGATCCGATGACGATGGACCTGTACGGCGCCGACAGGTACGAAGTGGCACCGAAGTGGGGGCCGGGCATGGTCTCGGGCCCCTACAGCACGAACGCGGCCTATTTCACGGCCGCCGCAGACCAGCCCGTCATGGCCATGGGGTGCTCCGTGGCGTTCGACGAGCTGGCCGGGCACGACCGCCCCTGGTCGAGCGTGACCCTCGTCCCCTGGCACGCGGGGCCCCTGACGAAGACCCGTCTCGGGCAGGCCACTCCCTGGCACGTGTCCGTGACGAGGTCGACCGTGGCGCTCTACGTCCGCCAGAGCACCCGGGGCAGGCTCGAGCAGATCGACCAGATGACCTTCCCCGACATCGCCCCGAACGGCGCGGTGACGCCCGTGGCCGTGGTGCAGAACAAGCAGGTCGTCGCCTGCTGCATCGGCGAGAAGGTCCACGTGTCGAGGAGCCCGAAGTACGCGTCGGCGGAGCGCGGCTACTGGCCCTGCTGGGAGACCTACGTGTACGGCATCGACCAGGACCCGCGGCCGTGGTTCGGTCAGCCGTGGTACATCCAGTCGGCCGGCTCCCTCACGAGCAGCGCCTGGACGCGTGAGATCCGCTCGCTGCCCCAGGGCGCCCGCTCGGCCGCGACGACGGCCCAGGCCGCCGCGATGGGGTGACGCGCCGGGCCCGCGCGTCCACCGTCCCGCGCGCCCCGGCCCACGGGCGTTGCGACGAGGCGGGCGCCCGCCGGAGGACCGCCCGGTGGTGGGCCCGACGGTGGGCTCCGCGCCGCGGCGCCGGTCCCCGCATCGCTGCAAGCCCCCGTCCCAGCCCTCGGCATCCTCGTCGTGCGCCCCGGCCCACCTCACCGTGAGCCCCGCCCTGCTCCGTCCGCGATCGCGTGGCGGCGTCCTGACCATCCGACCGCTCACCACGCGCGGTCCGCAGCCGCGTCCGGTCCTCCCTGCCGCTACTGTTTCCCCAGTACGAGGGACACCGGAGGGCTGCTGTGGCGACGAGGACGACGATCCATCAGGTCATCGAGGACTTCCGCGGCCGGGGCTCGACCGCCGAGCGGGGCACGCGGTTCGAGCAGCTGATGGCCGCCTGGTTCCGCCTCGATCCGACCCTGTCGAGCGAGTACGACGAGGTGCAGGCGTGGCCCGACTGGTCGCACAACGAGCACACCCATGACTCGGGCATCGATCTGGTGGCACGCAACGCGCAGACGGGCCGGTGGACGGCCATCCAGTGCAAGTTCTACGACCCGAGGTACTCCCTGCAGAAGGCCGACATCGACTCCTTCTTCACCGCCTCGGGCAGGGCCTGGGACAGCATCGCGTTCGACAACCGCATCATCATCTCCACGACGGACCGCTGGTCGAGCCACGCCGAGCGGGCCCTGGAGAACCAGACGGTGCCGGTGCAGCGCATCGGGCTGGCGGACATCGCCGAGTCCCCCATCGACTGGATGCGCCACGACGACGTCGAGGTGCGCTTCGAGCCCCGCAAGGCCGTGCGCCACAGCCTGCGCCCCCACCAGAAGGAGGCCATCGCCAGGATCCAGGAGGGCTTCCGCACGCACGACCGGGGCAAGTGGATCTCGGCATGCGGCACGGGCAAGACCTTCACCTCGCTCAAGCTCGCCGAGCAGCGCTGCGCCGAGAACGGCGGCCGCCTCACGGTCCTCTTCCTGGCGCCGTCGATCTCCCTGGTCTCGCAGACGCTGCGCGAGTGGATGGCCCAGTCCCAGACGCTCATCCGCCCGTTCGTCGTGTGCTCGGACACGAAGGCCTCGAAGCAGGCCGAGGACATCGCCGTCCACGACATCCCGCTGCCCACCACCGACGCCGGGCGGCTGGCCGCCCAGATGAGCGGGATCGGCCGCAGGGGCCGCCAGATGGTGGTCGTCTTCTCGACCTACCAGTCGATCGACGTCGTCGCCCGGGCCCAGCGGTCCTCGGGTGAGCGGTTCGACCTCATCCTGTGCGACGAGGCGCACCGCACGACGGGCGTCACGCTGCCGGGCGCGGGTGACGAGTCGGCCTTCGTCAAGGTGCACGACGACTCCTATCTCCCCGCCGACAAGCGCCTCTACATGACGGCGACCCCGCGCATCTACGGCGAGGAGGCCAAGCGGAAGGCCGAGGACCGGTCCGCCCTCATCGCCTCGATGGATGACGAGACCATCTTCGGTCCCGAGCTCCACCGGCTCGGTTTCGGCGAAGCGGTCGAGCGGGATCTGCTCGCCGACTACAAGGTGATGATCCTGTGCGTCGCGAACGATGCCGTCGCCGGGCCCTTGCAGGGCTCCCTGGCCAACGAGGAGCACGAGATCACCCTCGACGACGCGGCGAGGATCGTCGGCTGCTGGAACGGTCTGGCCAAGCGCACCACCGACATGGACTTCGGCCCGGACCCTGCACCGATGAGGCGGGCGGTCGCCTTCGCGCAGAACATCAAGGCCTCGAAGGCCTTCGCCCGGGCCGTCCCCGATGTCGTCGACAGTCTCATCGCCGATCAGCGCACCCCCGATCTGGAGGTGGCGTGCCGTCACGTCGACGGCACGATGAACGCGTTGGCCCGCTCGGAGCAGCTCGCCTGGCTCAAGGCGCCCGTGCCCGAGAACGAGTGCCGCGTCCTGTCGAACGCGCGGTGCCTGTCGGAGGGCGTCGACGTGCCGGCCCTCGACGCCGTGCTCTTCCTGTCGCCGCGCAATTCGCTGGTGGACGTCGTGCAGTCGGTCGGGCGCGTCATGCGCAGGGCCAGGGGCAAGGACTACGGCTACATCATCCTGCCGGTCGCCATCGACGCGAACGAGTCACCGGAGGAGGCGATGCGCAGCAACAAGCGGTTCAAGGTGGTCTGGGACGTGCTCAACGCGCTGCGCGCCCACGACGACCGCTTCAACGCGATGATCAACTCCATCGACCTCGACGGCTCCACCAAGGGCAGGATCGGCATCGGGGTCTTCGACGCCGTGGGAACCGGCAGCGACGAGGACGGCGAGGGCGCTGCCGCGACCAGGACGGCACTGGCGGCCCAGGCGCCCCTGTTCGCCCTTGAGATGAGGAATGCGATCCTCGCCCGCATCGTCAGGAACGTCGGCGAGCGCGACTACTGGGACAACTGGGCCGACGACGTCGTGCACATCCACACGAACCAGATCAGCCGCATCGGCGCGATCCTCGCCACGGCCCGGCGGGACGGCGGCCCGCCGGCGGGTCGTTTCGAGGAGTTCCTCGAGGGCCTGCGCGCGAACCTCAACGAGTCGATCGGCGAGGCCGACGCGATCGACATGCTGAGCCAGCACCTCATCACCCGGCCGGTCTTCGAGGCCCTCTTCCCCGCCGGCTCGTTCGTCGAGCACAATCCGGTCTCCGTCTCGATGCAGACGATGGTCGACGCGCTGGCCGGGCAGGGGCTGGAGGCCGAGACGGCCGACCTGGCCGGTTTCTACGACTCCGTGCGGGCCAGGGCCGCCGGCATCACGACGCCCAAGGGGCGCCAGACGATCATCCACCGGCTCTACGAGGACTTCTTCAAGAAGGCCTTCCCGAAGCAGGCCGGCTCCTTCGGGGTGGTCTACACGCCTGTGGAGATCGTCGACTTCATCCTGCGCGCCGCAGACGAGGTCTGCCGCAACGAGTTCGGCTACGGCATCAGCGACGAGGGCGTGCACGTGCTCGACCCGTTCACCGGCACGGGGACCTTCATCGTGCGGCTGCTGCAGTCGGGCATCATCGCCCCGGCCGATCTGGCGAGGAAGTACGCGCACGAGTTGTGGGCCAACGAGATCATGCTGCTGGCCTACTACATCGCCTGCGTGAACATCGAGACGACCTATCAGGCGATCCGTCAGCGCGGGCTCGGCCCCGATGAGCAGGCCCCCTACGTGCCGTTCCCCGGCGCGACGCTCGCCGACACCTTCCAGATCACCGAGGACGGCGACCGGGCCGACAGCTCGCTCATCCCGGTGAACAACGAGCGCATCGAGGCCCAGCTGCGCACGCCGATCAAGGTGATCGTCGGGAACCCGCCGTACTCGGCGGGCCAGTCGAGCGCCAACGACGACAATGCGAACCTGCGCTACCCGACACTGGACGGCAGGATCGCCGACAGCTACGCGGCCCGGTCGACGGCCACGAACAAGAACAGCCTCTACGACTCCTACATCCGGGCCTTCCGCTGGGCCAGCGACCGGCTCGGCGGGCAGGGTGTCTTGGCCTTCGTCTCGAACAACGGCTGGGTGGACGGCAACACCGCCGACGGAATCCGAAGGTGCTTCACCGACGAGTTCAGCCACATCTGGGTCTACAACCTACGAGGCAATCAACGCACCGCAGGCGAGACCTCCCGCCGCGAGGGAGGAAAGGTCTTCGGTTCGGGCGCCAGGACCGGCGTCGCCGTGCTCATCGCCGCCAAGGATCCCGCGGCCTCGGGCTGCCGGCTGCACTACTGGGCCGTGCCCGACTACCAGAGCCGGGAGGAGAAGCTGACCGGCATCGACGACGCACGATTGAGCACGGTGCCCTGGCGGGAGATCACGCCGAACGAGGCCGGCGACTGGATCAACCAGCGCAGCGAGAACTTCGACGCCTTCCCGCCCATCGGCAACAAGAATAAAATGAATCACAACCACCGATATTTCGTCTATTCTCAGCAGGACTGAAGACCAATCGTGACGCCTGGTGCTACAACTTCAGCCGCACGAAACTCGAACGCACCATGCGCGCGATGATCTCCGCGTACAACAGCGAGGCGCTGACCTGCGAGGGCGACGAGGATCGTCTGGACAAGGACCCCACGAGGATCAGCTGGAGCCGCGGTCTCATCAACGACGCCGCACGAGGACGACGTCATGAGTTCAGACCGGAGCGCATCTACCGGGCCTCGTACCGCCCCTTCACGGCGCAGTACGGATACTTCGACCGACCGTTCAACGACATGGTCTACCGGCTCGAGGAGATCTTCCCCACACCAGCGCATGAGAATTACGGGTTCGGAGTAATTGCACCTCACCCTCATGCGAGTTTCGCTGTTTTGATGCAAGATTCTCTCCCGGATGTTGCAACCTACACATACACGGCTCAGTTCTTCCCCCGCTGGACCTATGAGAAGGTCGAGGATGACACCGCCCTCTTCCTTCCGCCGGTCGAGGGGCCCGTCATCAACGGCTACCGCCGCGTCGACAACATCACCGATGAGATTCTCGCCATCTATCAATCGGCCTTCGGACCCCAAGTGAGCAAGGACGACATTTTTTATTATGTCTACGCAGTGCTGCACTCGCCGCAGTACCGCAACACCTTCGCCGCCGACCTGAAGCGGATGCTTCCTCGGATCCCGCTTGCTGCCAGCAGGAATGACTTCGGCACCTTCGCCGAGACCGGCAGACGGCTCGCCGATCTGCACATGAACTACGAGTCTGTCGACCCCTACCCGCTGCACGAGTCGACTCATCCGTTCGGGGTCGATGACGGGGATCTTTACCGGGTGCAGAAGATGAGATGGCAGGACAAGCAGACGAAGAAGGCCATCGTCTACAACACCCATCTCACCCTCAGCGACATCCCGGCCGAGGCGAACGAGTACATGCTCGGCTCTCGCTCTGGCCTCGAGTGGCTCATCGACCGCTACCGAGTGAGAACCGACAAGGACTCGGGCATCGTCAACGATCCGAACGACTGGTGCCGTGAGCACGACGACCCCCGCTACATCATCGACCTCGTCAAGCGCGTCACCCGCGTCTCCGTCGAGACGATGAGGATCATCCGCTCACTTCCCGAACTTCCGCTGTGATCCGCTCTGGTCCCGTCCCATTCCTGCGCCGCACAAGAAGAAGGCTCATTCATAGAGGATAGAGGTCAGACCACGGTCCCCGCCCCTGGTCAGAGCGTCATCCGAGGATGCCGTGAACAAGTCTCAAGACATCGACAAGTCAGCAGGAGTGCAGCCCGCAGCTACTCGGCTCGGATCATCTCGGTGTGCTCGATGAGCCATTCAGCGAGTTCCTCGTTCCGCCACACGTTCATGACGACCATCAGGACGGCGTTCGCGGCGTCCTCCTGTTCGGCAACGACCAAGAGCCCATTCAGTTCCAAGAAGGCGACGCCGAGGTGCCAGGCGAGCCGCTTGTTGCCGTCACGGTAGGCGTGAGCTGTCGCGACGGCCGCGATGAGCTTCGCGGCCTTGCCGGGCAGCGTCGGATGGGCCTCATGGCCGTCGAATCCGAGAAATGGTGCACACAGGGCGCCCCGAAGTTTCCCTTCATCAAGGAGCAGCCCTGCGTGCACCTGCTGGGAGTAGATCCGTTGACACTGCTCCCAAGTGATCTCGACGGTCACGAGCCGAGGATGGCCAGCGTCTTGGCCCAGCGGCGCGAGGTGTCAGCGGCGATCCGCTCAATCGCCCCATCAGAGGCCTCCACCGTGGGCGTCATGGGGCGTCGCGGCCCCTCCCCCCGCAGGGCCATGCGCGTGTAGAACCTGCGCATCGCGTCGAGGGGGATCGGGTCGCTGCACTGAGCGTCTCGTGGTCTGTCGCCCCACACCTCGCGCCACGGCCCTTCGCGATGGGTCAGCTCGCCCAACGCGCTGCCGCCCATGGCACCGTAGTAGCCGGTCACTGCGTCGAGAGTGGCCTCCTCAGAGGCGGTGAACACTCCGGCAGGAGGCGCCTGCTGGATCACATGAAGAGCATGACGCAGGGAGGGGACCACAGGACCCATCTGCCACGCCTCGATCCGGTTGGAGAAGAGCGGACGACCGTCCCACACCAAGGACCACGCCTGGGCGTAGTAGACGAGCTTCTGGGCCTGCATCTCGCCGAACACCCGGCTCAGGGCATTGATGGTCTGCGCAGCGGCCATCGCGCGGTCAACAGTTGACTCTCGCATCTCGTCCACCTCCCCGTGATCGCTTCAACGCTAGCGCAGACGACCCACATTCCGTGAGTCCTCACTCTTCGACAACGTCCTTCAGCGTCCTGAGCAACAGAGTGAGAGCGACCCGCACATCGTACGGCCCAGCGCTCACGGTGCCTCTTGGACCCGAACCACGAGTCACCGCCGCCGGCGTCACCAGATCGGCACGCCTCCGGACGATCACCGGCTCCGAGCCGGAGCCCGACACCGCCCACGCAGGATCATCTTGCCTTTGGCCAGGGTGAGCACCGGCAGCCCTCGGCGGCCAGCAGCCGCGCTCAGAGCGGCCAGCTCCCCAGCAGTGATCCTGGCCCGGAGAACCCTCGCACGCCCGTTCCCCCACGTCGCCTCCGCACCAGGTCTGGGTCCGGCGTCCTTGCGAACCCCGGTGACGGCAACCGTTCTGCATACGTCCCTGACCGACCAGAGCGCAGATGCCCTCTGCTGTGAACGAGCATGAGCCACCCATTGCATCGGTTCCAAGGGCTGAAGGGATGCTGACAGGCGAGGGGCACCCCCAGTTCTCCCGGGCCTCTGCTGCGACTCCAAGGCGCGGGCCCACGCAGGCTGCATGATGAGGGTCATGCCAGCTGGAACCCCGGCAACATGATGACCTTCCACGATGCAGAACTGCATGGGCCTGAGGGGAGGGGCCAGACCGACGCATGATGAACGCAACCTTGAACCGGCAGTGGAGACAGATCGTCCGTGACATGAGTTCACCAGAAGTCGCCGAGGCGATGACATGTCTCGACCAAGCGGGGAGGCCCGACTGCCAGCACCCGATGAGCACCGCGAGCGCGGTCCGCGTCCTCCTGTGGAGGATCCAGGCACTCCCGCACCGTGAAGCGCCGGACAAGAGACTTCGCGCTCTGGCCTCCCAGAGGGTGGCGTGCATGACCTCGGCCCTGGCACGAGTTGAGCTTCCCGCGGACAGTACCAGTTCGGTCGACTCAGACCTTCGTTGCGCGAACCAGGCATTACGTGAGCTCCACGGGAACTCGGCGGAACCCATCGTGCTGAGACATTTCGTTCATCGGGACCGACGGAGCACCGGAGACCCGTCGTCTGAAGACCCGTCCCCGTCAGCGGCAGCTCAGGGCTCTGGCGCCTACCGCATCCTGCACGACTTGACGATAATTTATGTCCTGTACGCAGCCATCATCCTGACCGCCGGATTCGCTGTCACCATGCTCGTCCACTGGATCGCGGGACCACCTGCCCCGTTCACAGTGGCTGGCTTCGCGCAAACTTGGGCGCGAATAGCGGGATTCCTCGGCGATCTCACCCCCCTGACGCTTCCGATGATGACACTGGTCATCGGATTGTTCTCCATACCGATTCTCACCGGAGACGGGCGATCGGCGTCCCTCGAGGACCGCGGCCGCCAGCTCTTCCTGAACAGGGCGATCCACATCGCCAGTTTCACTGTGGCCACCCTGTCCATCCTCTCGATGCCTCATTCATCCTCAACGGAGGTCGGGGTCTCAATCTACGGCGTCATCTCCAGCGTCATGATCATCCTGTTCGCCCTCCTTCCGCCGACCCTGACCAACATCGTTGTCGACGAGCGGCGTCGGAACCTTCACAAGGCCGAGAAGACCATCGGGAGAATCGATGCGCTGCTCTCCGAGGACCAGTCGACATCGAGTGAACCGGTGCATCGATCATTCTTGGAGAAGCTCGAGCACCTGTTCCATCAGGCACTCAGCGTGGGATTCCTGGTCATCTTCGCCGCCGTTACTGTTGTCATCCTCTGCTTCGCCTTTGTTTGCACTCATGCGATCAGGCATTCGGTGAAACTGACCATGGCTTTACCCCTAATTTCTCTGGGTATCATGCTGTTCTTTCTCGCCTACTCCACGAGAAACTTGGCACGAGCACGGTGGTTCACCAAGATGTACGACGACAAGCCGCCCCGTTGGGCTGTGATGTTCTTGCCAGCTGTCTCGTCCTCTGTCCTGTCATCTTTCACCCTGTGCTTACCCATAGCACTCACCGGGCATGCCCACTGGTTCCTCATCTCGTTCATCACCCTGACAATCCTCCAGACCGTGTTCGCCGCTGCATTCCAGCATCTCCTTCCCACGAAGGAGGCCGAGCGCAGGAGACGCTTCCTCATGGACCAGCGCACATTGAACGAACAGACGGTCGAGACCGAGCGCAGGAGACTGGGGGACCGGGCCGCCTGAGCACGGCCCCGATGAACCCTGATCCTCGTGCCTCGGAACCGCCGGGCGTCGGGGATGAGGACCGACGAACAGCGGCGGGGACGAGCCCGGCCCGCCCCCGCCGCCCCGGTCCGCCGGCCGTCACCCCTGCTTCGTGAAGGTGATCGCCTTGAACCTCTCGGTCTGCTCCTTGATGCCGGTCTCGGTGGGGAAGCGCTCCACCGAGCTGGCCCCGTAGAATCCGGTGATGCCCTCGGTGTGGTCGAGGACGTACTGGGCGTCCTCGGGGTTCGCGATGGGCCCGCCGTGGCACAGGCAGAGGATGTCGGGGTTGACCCTGCGCGCGGCGTCGGCCAGGGTCTGGACCTTCACTGCCGCCTCCTCGAGGGTGATGGCCGTCTTCGCGCCGATCGTGCCCGAGGTGGTCAGGCCCATGTGGGGCACGAGGATGTCGGCGCCCGCCCGGGCCATGTCGGCGGCCTGCTCCTCGTCGAAGACGTAGGGCGAGGTGATGAGGTCGAGCTCGTGGGCCATGCGGATCATGTCGACCTCGTGGCCGTAGCCCATGCCGGTCTCCTCGAGGTTCGCACGGAAGACCCCGTCGATGAGCCCGACGGTCGGGAAGTTCTGCACGCCGGCGAAGCCGATCTCCTTGACCTGCCTGAGGAAGTGGGGCATGACGCGGAATGGATCGGTGCCGTTGACGCCGGCCAGCACCGGGGTGCGCTTGACCACGGGCAGGACCTCGTTGGCCATCTCCATGACGATGGCATTGGCGTCGCCGTAGGCGAGCAGCCCGGACAGGGAGCCGCGACCGGCCATGCGGAAGCGCCCCGAGTTGTAGATGATGAGCAGGTCGATGCCGCCGGCCTCGGCGGACTTCGCGGAGATGCCGGTGCCCGCACCACCGCCGATGACGGGCCTGCCCTCGGCGACCTGACGACGGAAACCATCCAGGATCTCGTGACGTGACGACATTGTTCCTCCTCAGTGCTCGGAGTTCTTGATGAGTTCATCGAGGGCCTCGGCCATGTCACGGCCGAAACCCGGGTCGTTGATCGTCTGGTCCTTCTCGACCACGACGACGTCGCTGCCCGCCAGCCCCTCGCGCAGGGCGTCGAAGAGCCGCTCGTCCGCGCCCTCGTCGCGGAAGGGGCCGCCCTCGACGTCGATGCCGGAGAGGCCCCGCAGCGGAATGTGCAGCCGGACCGGGCCGTTCGACGCGGCGAGCTTGTGGGCGATCCGGCGCCCCAGCTCGGCCATCTCGTCCGGCGTGGTCCGCATGAGAGTGACCGTCGGGTTGTGGACGAGGAAGGTCCGGCCGCCGAACCTCTCGGGAACGGTGCTCCTCGGTCCGAAGTTGACCATGTCCAGGGCCCCGAGGCTCACGACCTGTGGGACGCCCAGGGCCCCCGCCCTCTCCAGCCGGTGGGGGCCGGCGCTGAGCACGCCCCCGACGAGCTCGTCCGCGAGCTCCGTGGTCGTGAGGTCGAGGACGCCCGTCACGAGACCGGACTCGACGAGCCTCTCCATGGCGCGCCCGCCGGCGCCGGTGGCGTGGAAGACGAGGACCTCGTAGCCCAGCTCGTTCAGGCGCTCGCGGGCCTCGTCCGCGGCGGGCGTGGTGAGCCCGAACATCGTGATGGCCACGACCGGCGGCCGGTCGGCGTCAACGGGTTCGCTCCGGCGCCTCTCGCAGGCCCGGGCCATCGCGGCGATGCCGGCGCACGCATTGCCGAGGATCGGCGCCGAGACGTCGTTGACGCCGGCGATGTCCACCACCGAGTACATGATCGTCGCGTCCACGTCGCCGACGTAGGGCCTCACGTCCCCCGACGCCATCGTCGAGACGAGCAGTTTGGGCAGACCGATCGGCAGCGCCTGCATCACGGCCCCGACGACCGAGCTGCCACCGGAGCCGCCCACCCCGAGCAGACCCTGGATGCGTCCCTCCCCGGCCATCGCGCGGGCGAGGACCGCCGCCCCGCGCGACATCGTCGCCATCGACCGTCCGCGGTCGCGGGCCGCCCTCAACTCCTCGGGGTCCTCCCCGGCCGCCACGATCACCTCGTCCGAGGTGACATCGGCCATCGGACTCCTCGAGAAGGAGCCCACGTCCATCATGCACGTCCCGACGCCGTGCTCGCGCAACCGTTCACGCAGCCAGGCGTACTCCTCGGCCTTGGTGTCGAGCGTGCCCACAAGCAGGACAACCGCCATGCTCTCACTCCTTCGTGATCCGCACCATGCCCACGACTCTAGGGGCGGAGGCCGTCACGGCGATGGGCCGGTTGGGAGCAATTGGTCCGTTCGCGGATCGCGGCGGGGAGAAGACTTGACCCATGGCAGTCATCAGTCGCACCGCCGCGGAGCTGTCGGCGATGCTGGGGCCATGGCAGGACGGCAGGGGCCCCCTGTCCTCGGCGCTCGCGGACGGGATCGCCGAACTCATCGACGCGAACATGATCCCGGCGGGCACGGCCCTGCCCGCCCAGCGCGAGCTCGCCCGGCAGCTGGGCATCGCTCGCGGCACCGTCACGAGCGCCTACGGGCTCCTCGAACAGCGGGGACGACTGCTGACCCGGACGGGATCGGGTTCGAGGGTGCGCGCCGAGCCGAGCGCCCCGGGCGCGAACCTGACCGGGCGCCTGTTCTCCTTCTCGGACGAGTCCCGCCGGCGGATCGACCTGTCGAGCGGCGCCCTCCCGGCCTCCGCGGTGGCCCGTGAGGTGATGGGGCAGATCCGCTTCGACGCCCTCCACGACTATCTGCCCACCAACGGCTACTTCCCGGCGGGGCTGCCCGCCCTGCGGACGGCCATCGCGGAGCGGCTGAGCCGCGACGGGGTGGCGACGGCGCCGGACCAGATCGTGGTGACCAGCGGCGCCCAGCACGCGACGTCCCTGGTGTTCGGCACCTATCTGACCGCCGGGGACGAGGTGGTCGTCGAGGATCCCAGCTATCGCGGCGCGCTGGAGACCCTCCGGACGAGAGGGGCCCGGATGAGGAGCGTGCCCTTCGAGCGGCACGGCATCAACCTGCCCCTCCTCGAGCAGGCCCTGGCGAAGAGGCCGGTGCTGGCCTATCTCCAGACCGGCGTCCACAACCCCACCGGCCTCGCGACGGACCCGGCCAGGCGCCGCCGGCTCGCCTCGGCGCTCGCCGGCGGCCGCACCCTCGCCGTCGAGGACTGCTGCTCCTACGACCTCACCCTCGAGGGCCGCCCCGGGCGGACGCTTGCGGGGCTCCTCCCGGACGACCGGCTCGTCTCGATCGGGAGCCTGTCGAAGCTCTTCTGGGGCGGAATCCGCGTGGGGTGGATCAGGACGTCCCGCTCCCGGGTGCGGACCCTTCTCGAGGCGCGCAAGGCCGTCGACCTGAGCACCTCGGTCATCGACCAGTTGATCGCCGTCCGCCTGCTCGAACGCGCGGACGAGGCGCGGCGCGAACGCGCAGCGATGCTCTCCGTCGCCAGATCCATTGCCGAGGGGCTCCTCCACGAGCACCTCCCCCGCTGGACGTGGCCGCCCGTCGACGGCGGCGCGGCTCTGTGGATCGACACCGGCGAGGACGCCGCGGCCCTCGCCGAACGGGCGAAACAGGCTGGTCTCCTCATCTCGGCCGGACCGAACTTCTCGGCCCACGGATCCCACCGGACGCATTTGCGGCTCCCCGTGGCCCGCGACCGCACGACCCTCGACAGGGCGCTGGCGACCATCGCCGGGCTGACCACCGACCGGCGCCGATGAGGTCCGTTCACAAGGACCCGAATCCGATCAAGGGTGCCGCCCCTGGTCGGGAGCGCCCCATGGATGCCGTGAACAAGCCTCGCATGACGTGCGGGAGTCCGGACCCCACGACGGAACCACCGCACGACGGAGCCACCGCTCCACGCGCGCCGGCCCACCAGCCGGCCAGCCGTTCCCGCACGGCCCTCCCAGTGCCGGCATGGAATTCCATCCCCGCATGGGCGAATCATCCCCCCGGGCAATAGTGGTCATCGACCTCTGTCACCACGCCGCCTTCGTCCGTGAACATGGCATAGCGCACAGCAAGATGCGAGGGCATGATTGCCGCTTCGTCCTCATAAAGAGGGTAGCAGTAGCCATGGCCGCCGCACTCCTCTGCTTCGCCGTACCTTTCTTCGACCTCGGTGATGCTGCTTCCGATGATCCAATCGTCGTCATACTTCAACCGGATGAGACCGTAATGCCCACCGAGCGCCCACCAGAATGCCGTGCTCCCCAGCAGATGGATGGTCATCAGGGTTGCACCGGCGCTCAGCACGACCCTTCTGCGAGCCCGCACGGCCGCACCACCGGAAATGATGGCGACAACCGCAGCGACGATGACGAGGAGCACTCCGAGCGCATGGAGCAAGAAAAATAAGAACGTATACCTGTCTCCCGGATCAGAGACGGACGCGAGAATCGCGATGGCAACAATCACCAGTCCGGCCGCAAGGAGCACAGGCGCCCATCCCCTTCTCCTCTCCCCTGCTCGTTCCACTCTTCAACTCCCTCCGGGGGTCATGCAGCACTCTTCGCCTCGGACGACGGCCATCGCCCTCGAATCCTGCGGAACAGTCTTGCACGGCCCTCGGCGCCTCCGCCGTTCCTCCCGGCCCCGGCGACCGCCCTGCCTCACCCGCCACCGTCCCCACCGGGATCCGGTCCGGTCCCCCCGCCCGCGTCCTCCCCCGCCGCGGCGATGTCCGAGCGCAGATACTGGAACAGCGGCGGCCCGTCCGGGTCGGGGTGGAGCACTCGCACCTCGACCCTGTAGACCTCGCGTACCACCTCGGCCGTCAGCACCCGCGCAGGCGGCCCGTAGTGCACGGCCCGCCCGTCCTGGAGCACGAGCACCTCGTCGCAGTAGGCGGCCGCCAGGTTGAGGTCGTGCAGGGCGACGACGACGGTCAGCCCCGTCGCCCGCACCCGGTCGAGCATGTCGAGCTGGTGGGCGATGTCGAGGTGGTTCGTCGGCTCGTCGAGCAGCATGATGCGGCCCTCCTGCGCGAAGGCCCGGGCGATCTGCACGCGCTGCTGCTCGCCGCCCGACAGGGACTGCCAGTGGCGCTGCAGCAGCTGCTCGACGCCCGTCTGCCGCGCGGCGCGTCGAACGACCCCGCGGTCGTGCCGGCTGATGCCGGACCAGCGGCCGCGGTGCGGGATGCGCCCCAGGTCGATGACGTCCTCGACGATCACGTCCTGCTCGGTCGTGGCCTGCTGCTGCACGGCCACGAGGGTGCGGGCCATCTCGCGGCGGCCCCACTGCGAGTAGTCGCGCCCGTCGAGGCTCAACTCGCCGTGGTCGGGCGCGACGAGCCTCGCCAGGACGTTCATGAGCGTCGACTTCCCGGCGCCGTTGGGCCCCAGCAGCCCCAGCACGTGGCCGGGGACGGCGGTCACGTCGATGCCGTCGATGATGACCGTGCCGCCCGCCGACCAGCCGACGCCCTTCGCCTCGAGCCTCATCGGGAACCCCTCCTCCTCGACAGCAGCACGGCGAACACGGGCACGCCGACCATCGCCGTGATGACGCCGACCGGCACCTCCAGCGGGGCGAACGCCGAGCGGGCGATCGTGTCGGCCCACAGCAGGAAGATCGCGCCGAGCACCGCCGAGACCGGCAGCACCCCGCGGTGCCGCGAGCCGACGAGCATGCGCGCCATGTGCGGCAGCACCAGGCCGACGAAGCCGATGGCCCCGCTGGAGGCCACGACGACCGCGGTGAGCAGGGCGGTGAGCACGAGCAGCGTCACCCGGGTGCGCCGCACCGCCACCCCCAGCGAGGCCGCCTGGCGCTCGCCGAAGGTGAAGGCGTCGAGCGAACCGGCCATGCCCAGGGCCAGCACCATGATGACGGCGAAGCCCGCCGCCGTCTGCGCCACGTCGGTCCAGGAGGCGCTGGCCAGGGAGCCCATGAGCCAGTACAGGACGCCGCGCGTCGTGTTCGCGTCGGCCCCGACCATGATGATGAACGAGGTGAGCGCCGAGAAGCCCTGCGTGACGGCCACGCCGGCCAGCACGATCTTGTCGGTCGTCCCGCCGGCCAGTCCGGCCAGGGCGAGCATGATCGCGAACGCGCCGAGGGCGCCGACGAAGGCGCCGCCCGACAGGCCGAGGGCCGAGCCGACGCCCAGCACGAGGACGAGGACCGCACCGGTCGAGGCTCCCGAGGAGACGCCCAGCAGATAGGGCTCGGCCAGCGGGTTGCGCAGCAGCGACTGCATGATGACCCCGCAGATGCTCAGCGAGGCGCCGCAGGCGGCGGCCAGCAGGACGCGCGGCAGGCGCAGCTGCCAGACCATCGCCACCTGGAGCGTCGTGAGGCCCGGATCGCCGGCCAGGTGCAGCCTGCTGGCCAGCACCGACCACACCTGGCCGACACCGAGGTCGGCGGGGCCGAAGGTGATGGCCGTCACCACCGACACTGCGAGGAGGACGACGCCGACGGCGGTGACGAGCCCGGCGTTGAACCGCCCGGAGCGCGCCATGGGCCGCGGGCTCATCGCAGCCCGTACTGCTTCAGACCGGCGCCGATCTTCTCGGCCAGGTCGACGGTGCGGATCGACGGGTTCATGTCGCCGCCGGCGACGATGATGAAGCGGTCGTTGCGCACCGCGCCCATCTGGGCCGTGACCGGGTTGGACCTGAGGTAGTCGATCTTGGCCTGCGCCGTCTCGGCGGTCTGCGACTTGCGGGTGAGGTCGCCGAGGACGAGGACGTCGGGATTCTTGGCGGCCAGGTCCTCCCAGCTGACCTGCGGCCACTCCTTGGCGTCGTCGGAGTAGACGTTCGTCACCTTGAGGTCGTTGGAGATCATCTGCGAGGCGCCGGTGCCTCCGGCGACGTACGGGGACTCGGAGTTGGCGAACCAGAAGGCGGCGCTCACCTCGCCGCCGTCGACGTTCGCGCCGGAGACGGCGGCGTCGAGGCGGCCCCGCAGCGAGTCGACCAGCTCGTTGCCCTTGTCGGGCACGCCGTGGATGGCGGCCAGGTCGTCGATCTCCTGGTAGATGTCGTCCATCGCGAGCACCTCGGACCTCTCGGAGTCGCCGTCCCCGCTGTCGCCTTTCTCGCACTGGTTCGGGGCGAGATAGGCGGGCACGCCGAGGTTGGCGTAGCTGGCGTAGGAGCCCGAGCCGGTGTCGTCGAGCGTGTTGGGGAACGACGCCGAGACGAAGTCGGGGCTCGCCGCGAGGACCGTCTCGAACGAGGCGTTGTTGTCGGCCAGACGCGGGACCTCGTCGTTCTCGGCCTCGAGACTGCTCAGCACCGGATCGGTCCACGTGGCGGTGCCGACCATCGTGTCGGCGACGCCGAGGGAGAGCTGGATCTCGGTGGACGACTGGTTCAGCGAGACGGTGCGCTCGGGGGCCTTGTCGAAGTGCAGCTCGTGGCCGCAGTTGGTGATGGTCAGCGGGAAGCCGCCCGCGGCCGAGCCGGACTGCGTGGACGAGTCGCCGGCATTGCCCGAGCAGCCGACGAGCAGCAGCGAGGCGGCGGCCAGGCCGATGAGCGGGGTGCGGATGCGCATGATGTTCGTTCCTCCTTGCGATGGCCCGGTGGACGGGGGACGCCGTGGCACGGGCGGCGTCCCGGTCGCGCGCTCGCGGAGCCGGGCGGGCGCGGGCGGCGATGGTGCAGATGGGTGCGGGTCAGCCGGATTCGGCGAGGGCCCCGGCCAGGGCCTCGGCGAGGTCGACGGTGCGCATCGACGGGTCGAGCGAGGAGCCGGGGACGATGACGTAGCGCCTGTTGCGCACCGCGTCCATCTGGGCCGTGACCGGGTTGGACTCGAGGTGGGCGATCTTGTCGTCGGCGGTGTCCCCGGACTGCATGGCGCGCTTGAGGTCGCCGAGGACGAGGACGTCGGGGTTCTTGGCCGCGACGTCCTCCCAGTTCACCTGCGGCCATTCCTCGTCGGAGTCGGCGTAGATGTTCGTGGCTCCGACGGTGTCGGCGGCGATCTGCGGGGCCCCGATGCCGCCCGCGCTGTAGGGGGCCTCGTTGGAGGAGTACCAGTAGAAGACGGTCCTGCCCCGGGAGCCGGCATCCGAGGCCGTCCTCGCGGCCGCGTCCATGCGGGCCCGGAGCTCGCCGACGAGCTCGTCGCCGCGCTCTGGTACGCCGTGGATGGCGGCCAGGTCGCGGATCTCCTGGTGGATGTCGTCCATCGTCAGGCGCCGGCCGGTCGTGTTGTTGTCGACGATCGTGCACTCGTACTCGGGCAGGTACGCCGGGATGCCGAGCTCGGCGAACTTCGACTGCGGGGCGACGCCCTCGTCGGTGAAGGTGTACTCGAAGGCCGCGGTGACCAGGTCGGGGTTCTTGTCGAGCACCGTTTCGAGCGACGGGTAGTTCATGGCGAGCTGCTCGATCGAGGAGTTCTCGTCGGCGTACTCGTCGAGCACCTGGTCGGACCAGGCGGCTGTGCCGACCATCTGCGGGCCGGCCCCGAGGGCGAGCTGGATCTCGGTGGAGGCCTGGTTGATCGTCACCGCGCGTTGGGGAGGCGCGTCGAAGTGGAGCTCCTGGCCGCAGCGGGTCATCGTCAGCGGGAAGCCGGCCTGGACCGGGGCCGGGGCGGACGAGGATCCGGCGCCCGCCGAGCCCGACGAGCAGCCCGCTGCGACGAGCGCGCAGCAGCCGATGACCGTACCGATGCGGATGGCAGGGGGAATGGTCCGCCCCATGGCGGTTCTCCTTCGAGGTCGGGGTGCATGCGCGGCACCCGCTGCCTGCGCCCCGTCCTCGGGACGCGTCACCGATCGGTCTTCGGACTCGGGCTCGCCCGCCGGGATCGTCCTTCCCAGGCCGTGGTGCCCAGTGGATCGTCGATCCGGCGTCACCCATACCGCTGCGCGTCAGTTCCGGCCTCGCACCGGATTCCCTGCTCCTGCGAGCACTCGATGACGCGAGCACCATATCCCATTGCCGTCGTCAGGACGAGCAGGGGGCAGCGGCCCGCCAGCACCGACGACGACTCAGTACGATGCGTCCCGAGCACCGAGCGGCTGCACCGCCATCGGGAGACTCAACGACGCGCAGGGACTCGACGGCGCGTCCCGCCGACAGCACGGGCGGCGCAACCCGGGCTCCGACGCCGCCCGCATCCGGAGGGCGCGCCCTCCGGATGCGCCGCGCCCGGCGCGGACCGCTTCCCCTTCGTGGCCTCGGCAGTTATCGTGATCCTGAGGCGCTCGTCGCGCCGCTCCACTCTCCGCGCCCGTGGGCGCGGGTGACGCGTGACCGTCGCGACCGCGAGAGCGCGCCGCAGGCCCGACCGGGCCGGGCGCGCTCCCACGAACAACAGAAAGCAGAGAACCGTGAATCGGGACCTTCCCCTTTACTCGAAAACGGCTTCTCGTGCCGGGCACCGCCGGTGGCGTCCCGCACGAGTCGCGCTGTCCGTCGCGGTGGCGTCCGCCCTGCTCCTGGCCCAGGGAGCCGCGAGCGCCCGCGCCGACGACCTCGATGACCAGTACGCCGCGCTCCAGGACCAGATCGCCGGTTCGTCCGGCGCCGTGTCCGACGGCTACGCAGCCCTCGACGCGGCGATGAGCGCCCTCACGGCCTCCCGCGACGAGCTGGCCGGCGCCCAGCAGGCCGCCGACGCCGCGAACCGGGCCCAGCAGGACGCCCAGAGCGCCGCCGACGCCGCATCGGCCGCCCTCACCACGGCCCAGGACAACCGGCAGGCCGCGCAGAGCGAGGTCGATGCCGCCCAGACGCGGGTCGACACGGCCAAGCAGGAGGTCGGCATGGTCGCCAGCCAGGCCGCCCAGCAGAGCACCGGGCTCACGAGCATCGCCCTGCTCATCGGCGACGGATCGACCAACCGGATCAGCAACCGCGTCCAGTGGGCCAACCAGTCCTTCTCGGCCACCGAGACCAAGGTGAACGCCTACCAGGACGCCCTCGACGAGCTCCAGACCAAGCGGGACGCGCTGGTGACGGCCGAGAACGACGCCCAGACCGCCCGCGACAACGCGGTCGGACAGCTCGACGCCGCCCGGACCGCCGCCCGGACCGCCGCCGACGCCGCGGCGACCGTCCAGACGAGGGTCGACGCGAACCAGGCCGCCCTGGCCACGGCCCAGGAGCTCGTCGACCAGGCGGTGTCCGACGACGAGACGCTGAAGGGCCGGGCGGGCGACCTGGCCGCGCGGATCCAGGCCCGCGACGAGGAGGCCGCCGCCGCTGCCGCCGCCTCCGCCGCAGCGGCCGCCCGGTCCAGCGTCGAGGCGGGGGCCAGTTGGCTCACGGCGAACATCGCGCCCGGGCAGATCGCTCCGTACAGCGTCGACGAGGCCGTGTCCACGGCCCGGTCGCTCGAGGGGAACATGTACTACGGGAACATGTGCCTGGCCCTCGTCGCCGCCTTCTACGGCTACACCAGCTCCGGGGTGAACTCGGCCACCGACGCCGCGGCCACCATCGAGGCGGCCGGGCAGATGCAGCACGACACCTCGAACATCCCCGTGGGCGCCCTCGTCTGGTACGACGGCACGCCCGCCGGCAATCCCTACGGCCACGTGGCCATGTACGCCGGCAACGGCATGATCTACTCCAACGGCGCGGCGAACGGCGGCGTCGGGATGATCTCGCTCGACACACCGTCGGCGGGCTGGGGCGAACCGCTCATCGGCTGGTCCAGCGTCTGGCTGCCGAATGCGACCGCCTGAGCCTTCGGCGGGCCTCCCGCGCGGGCACGGCTCGTCGAACCGCGCCGCAGGCCGCGCGAGGACGCTCGGCGGCCGTCTCGCCGCGGCGTTCACCGCCGTCTGCCTGTGCGGCTGCGCCGCAGCGCCCGCGACGAGCACCCCCGCGTCCTCGACGGCGGCGACGCCGTCCGGGGCGTGGTCCGACGCGGCGGGCGCGTCCCTGCCGCAGGGCTGCGACACCGGCGGGCTCGGCCCCCCGGACGGGGACGAGGCCGGCATCCGGGCGGTCGTCGAGGCGGCGGAGGCCTCGGGCGCGGCGGTGCGGATGAGCTGGTACGCCCCCGACGGGGGCATCCGGACCGCCGGCGCCCTCGAGGACCTGCCGGCCTGGAGCACCTCGAAGATCCCGCTCGCCCTGGCGGTCATCGACTCCGGCCAGGGCGAGGCGCAGGCCGACTCGGTCGCCCTGGCCCTCGAGGAGTCCGACAACAGCGCAGCCGACGCCCTGTGGATGTCCCTGGGCGGCACGGACGCGGAACGGGCCGATGCCGTCACGCAGGTGCTGCGCCGGGCGGGGGACGGGACGACGACGGTTCCGGCCGAGCAGCTCGCCGCCGGCTTCTCGATCTTCGGGCAGACCCAGTGGACGACCGACGCCCAGGTCGGCTTCCTCTCCCAGCTGCCCTGCCTCGACGGGGCGGACGAGGTGATCGCCGACATGGGCCGGGTCGATCCCGCCCAGGCCTGGGGCATCGGCTCGCGCCCCGGCGCCGTCCACAAGAGCGGCTGGGGCCCCTCGCCCGCCGGGGGCTACATGGCGCGCCAGCTCGGCTGGTACACGAACCCGGCGGGCCAGCGGGTGCTCGTCGCCATGGCGGCCCAGGACGCCGACGGCTTCGAGGCGGCCACGGCCGTGCTCGACCGGCTGGCCGCCTCCCTCGGGTAGGCCCCGCCCGCGCCGTGCGGACGATCGGGACGGGCCGCGCCCGGCCCGTTGACTTGTCGATGGCCCCGTCGGGAGGGGTCACGGCCGCCGGGCACGGCACCGCCAGCGACCGCGCCCCGACCCCCGCCCCTCTCGTCTCGGGCGGACCGCCGTCAGCTCCGGATGTAGACCACGGCTCCGTTGCCGCCGGAGCAGGTCGTGTACCCGGCGACGGTGGCGCACCCCATCGTGTACTTCTCGTTGGTCACCGGGCTGTAGGCCTCGACCGTCTGGGTCGAGGCCCTGTCGCTCCGCTGCCAGGCGTCGGCGACGTTGAGGGCGAACTCGCAGCTGGTCCGGTCGTTGCCGGCCGCGACGCTCGAGGAGCACTCGACGGCGCCCGCGGGCCAGCCGAGCGCCGACGAGCTCGTCGCGCTGGGAGCGGTCGTCGAGTACGAGTACGACGAACTCGGCGCGACGCCGCCGGAGCCGCCCGGGCTCCGGGGGGCCAGGCCGGCGAGGATGCCGACGCCGGCGATCATGCCGATGGCCACGATGACGTAGATGGACACCCTCACGAGCTCGGGGATCCAGAAGGCCAGCCAGTGGGGCCTCGTGGGGAGACTGAGCCGCTTGGCCCGGCTCGTGCTGATGAGGCACGGGATGAGGCCGAAGAGACCGAAGAAGAAGGTGATGATCGCCGTGACGGCCGGGTGCAGGGGCTCGGCGGGCGGCACGTGACTCGGGTGGCCGGCGCCAGGGCATCCGTTCGCGCGCCCCGGCTGCGGCGCCCCGCAGCGCGGGCACCGCGCCGTGTCGGGAGCCAGCAGGAGCCCGCAGTTGAAACAGGCGAATCCACCGTTCACGGGACTGCTCATCGTCGACCACCTCAGATTCGCGGCCCGCGCCCACCGCACGGACCCGCGATCAGGGTACCGGGAGCACCGCCGAAAGCACGGGACGGGACAGACGGGGCACGGGACGGGACCGACGACCGGCCGGCCCCCCTCGTCCCCCTCACCGCTTCCCACCCCACTTCCGTGCTCGCACCCCACCTCACCTCCCCGCTCCCACCTCACCTCTGCGTCGGCACCTCGGGCACGACCCGGGTGTCAACACGGAAATGAGGTGGGAACGGGAGAGGGACGGACGACAGGGCACAGGACAAGAGGGCTGATGCGGGCGCAGGAGGACGGGCCCCGAACGGGAGAGGGACGGACGACAGGGCACAGGACAAGAGGGCTGATGCGGGCGCAGGAGGACGGGCCCCGAACGGAGAGGGACGGACGGCGGCGCGGCAGGATGGGGCCATGGGCTCCTTCACCGATCTGCTCGCGGCGGGCCCGGTCGTCCTGGACGGGGCGATGGCCACCGAGCTGGAGGCCCGGAGCGTGCCGATGCACGAGAGCCTGTGGTCGGCGGCGGCCATCGACTCGGCGCCCGAGGCGATCGGCGCAGTGCACGCCGCGTATCTCGACGCGGGCGCCCGGGTCATCGAGACGAACACCTACCAGGCGTCCGTGCTCGGCCTGACCGATGCCGGGGCGCGACCGGCCCAGGCGCGCGGGCTCATCCGCGACGCCGCCGAGCTCGCCCGCCTGGCCGTCGAGGACCGGGCCGACCGGCGCCCCGGGCGACGCGCGCTCGTGGCCGGCAGCATCGGCCCCTTCGGCGCGTACCTGTGCGACGGCTCGGAGTACACGGGCACCTACGAGCTGAGTCCCGCCGAGTACCGCGTCTTCCACGTCGAGCGCGTCCGCGCCCTCGCAGAGGCCGGCGTCGACGTCCTCGCCGTCGAGACGATGCCCCGGCTGGACGAGGCTCGCGCACTCGTCGGGCTCATCGCGGCCGAGACCGACCGCCCGGCGTGGGTCTGCTTCCAGGTGCGCCGCGACGGCGGCCCGGTGGTCCTCGCCGACGGCACGCCCCTCGTCGAAGCCACCCGATGGGCGCAGGAGGAGGACACGGTGGCGGCGGTCGGCGTGAACTGCGTCGCGCCGGCCCTCGTCGCCCCCGCGCTGGAGACGCTCGCCTCCGGCACCGGCAAGCCGCTCGTCTGCTACCCGAACTCGGGGGAGGCGTGGGACGCCCGGTCCCGCCGCTGGAGGCCCGCCCGGACCCCGGTCGACTGGGCCCGCCTCGTACCGGGCTGGCTCGCCTCGGGAGCCCGCCTCATCGGCGGCTGCTGCCGCACGCGGCCGGCCGACATCGCCCGGATCGCCGCCGCCCTCCGATGATCGGGGATCGATCAGGGGCGCTTCTCAGCATCCTGCCAGGAAGTCACAGCCGTTTCCCAGCAAACCGCCCGGTCAGGGACTTCATCACCCGTCCGGCCATGCGGCGGGCCCCGGGGAGCGCCGCGGGCCGCCCGACGCGCTCCGCCCACGACCCGATCCGTGCTATTCATCACCTGTGAGGGCCTCGTCGGCGGGGCGTCGGCGGACGATCCCGCACGACGACCACCCGTCCGGGACAGGGGGAAGCGAAGCGACCATGAGCAGCGGCATCCTGCACCGCACGAGCGCCACCACGACGGCGGCGCCGCACAGCGACAGGCGGCCGGGCGCCGTCCATGCGCGGGCCGTCGCCGAACTCGACATGGAGCGCCGGATGATCGAGGACCGCATCCGCTTCCCGATCCCGCACCTCGCGGCGCGGGCCCCGTGGACCCGCCGCCATGCGCTGCGCTGCGCGACCGCCGTCGAGGCCGCGCTCCTCGCCGTCCTGCTGACCACTGGCGCCGGCACGAACCCGGGCCGCCTCGTCGCGACCGTTCCGGCCGCCCTCCTCCTCGGCGGCCTGGTCGTCCTGGCCGTGAACATCGTCGTCATCCCGTACCGCAACGAGCGTCTGGGCGCCGCCAACGGGCGCATCGACGAGCGCAACGAGAGCATCCGCATCGAGAACCGCCGCATGATGGCCGAACTGGCCCGCATCGACGAGCGCCGCGCCGGGCTCGACGCCTGGTTCGCGCGGTGCGCGGCCGCAGGGCGGATCGTCCCCGGTTGCTGAGAGGGCCGTCCCGGGGCGCCGGAGGGCGCCGGGCCTTATCCTTGGGTGGGCCCGCGCCGGGCCGACCGCCCCGAGGATCCGAGGAACCGAACGCGTCATGACCGCTGTCCCCGCACCGCGCATCCGCGGTGATGCGCTCCGATGGCGCGATGACCTGCGCACCGGCGCGCTCTGGTGGGCGCTCAGCCGGGCCTTCTTCCTCGCCCTGGCGGCGGCCCTCGGCGCGGCCGGGCGCGCCGTGCGGCCCTCGGCGGGCGGGCCGTGGCCGCTGAACGCCTACGTGCGCTTCGACGCCGGGCACCTGCTGCGCATCACCGAGTCCGGCTACTTCACCCCCGACAACGGCGTCAACGCCTACGACGAGGCCTTCTTCCCCGGATACCCGTTCCTCTCGCGGGTCGCCGCGCGGACCATCGGTCTGGGCAGGCTCGACGTGGACACGGCCGTGGCCGGTGCGACGGTCGTCACCTGGCTGGCGGCCCTCGGCGCCGCCGTCCTCCTCGCGCGCATCGCCCGCGAGGAGCTGCGCATCAGCCCGCACGCGGCGGCCGCCGCCTATCTTCTCGGGCCGTACGCGCTCTTCCTCATGGCCCCCTACACCGAGGCGCTCTTCGGCCTGTGCACGCTGTCGGCCTGGTACCTCGCCCGGCACCGGCACTGGTGGTGGGCGATCGCTGCGACGGCACTGGCCTGCGCGGTGCGGGTGAACGGCCTGTTCGTCGTGATCATGTTCGCGGTCATGATGCTCCGCCGGCCGGACGACGGCGGGCCGAGCCCCCGCGTCGGGTGGCGACGACTGCTCGGCCTGGGCATCCCGGTGTGCGCGCCGCTGGCGTACTTCGGCTATCTGTGGGCCCGCACCGGGGACGTCTTCTACTGGATGACGGCACAGGAGCTGGGCTGGGGACGCGGCTCGGCCTGGTTCGGCCGCGTCCTGGTCGCCAGCGCCCGGCACATCGGCGCTGCGGAGACTCGCGCGGTGGCCTGGCAGCAGGGACTCGAGTTCGTCTTCCTCGTCGTCTTCTGCGCCGCCCTGTGGTGGTGCCTGCGCCGTGGCCGCGCCGAATGGGCGGTCTTCGTCTGGCTCACCCTGTACAGCCTGTGCCGGGGGCCGGTGCTCCTGTCCCTGCCCCGCAACGGGCTCGACTGCTTCCCCGTCGTCCTGGCGATGGGAGCCGCGCTGGGCAGCCGTCGGTGGCGCTGGCCGCTCGTCGCCGCCGGGCTCGCCGTCGCCGTGATCAACACGGCGACGATCCTCGCGGACCAGTGGACGGGATGAGGGCCCGCGCGGAGGACGCCGCGCGGGGTCACTGCTCGTCGTCGGTCGATTCGACAGTCTGGGCCTGAACGGGGCTCGGCTGGATCACCAGGGGCCGGCTGATCCCGGCCGCATGGGCCTCCTCGGGGCTGATGACGGTGATACCGCCGAGGGCGATCGCCGCGGCGAGGCCCAGGGCCTCGAGGGAACGCCGGATGCCGGGACGACGGCCGGCGCCGTTCCTCCCGATGCCGCTCTTGCCGGTACTGCTCCTGTCGGTGCTCATGACCCCACCGTGGGCGCCGGATCAGTGCTGTTCCTGTGAACCCTCTGTACGGTTCTTGTGACGAACGGCCTCCCCGCGGCGCCGCCGGAAGAATCCGGGACGCCCCTACGACCGGCGGATTAGTCTGGTTCCGACAGGGGCGGGCCGAGCCGCCACCGCGACAGCGCCGGAACCACCGGGCGCCAGAACCACCGGGCGGGAGGAGGGGCCGATGCGCGAGGACCCCGCCGAGCTCGCCGCCCGGCTGCGACCCAGTCGCCAGGACGGCGACCACCCGCGCCCCGTCCTCGTGCGCCCGCAGTGGGCCCCGCTCGACGGCCCTGCCGGCTTCGCCACCGACGACGAGGGCGTCGGCCTCGACGAGCGCTGGTGGGAGCGTCCCGAGCGCCTCGACCGGACGATCACCCTGCCCTTTCCGCCGGAGTCGCGCGCCTCGGGCATCGCGGACGAGCGCCCGCACCCCGTCGTGTGGTACCGCATCGCGTTGCCGGCCGAGCGGCTCGCGGCGGCCGGTCATCGGCCGGGGCGGCGTCTGCTGCTGCACTTCGGCGGCGTCGACTACCACGCGATCGTGTGGGTCGACGGCGTCGAGGCCGGCTCCCACGAGGGCGGGCAGAGCCCCTTCGCCCTCGACGTCACCGATGCGCTGACCGGCGGCGGCCCGCACACCGTCGTCGTCCGCGCCTGGGACGACCCGCACGACCGCAGTCAGCCCCGCGGCAAGCAGACCTGGCGCGACGAGCCCGCCGGCATCTGGTACCAGCGCTCCACCGGCATCTGGCGGCCGGTGTGGATCGAGTCGGTGCCGCCGGTGCACGTGCGGCGGATCCTCTGGCGCACCCCGGCCGCCGAGGAGGCCGTGACGGCGGTCATCGAGCTGAACCGCCGCCCACGACGGCCACTGCCGCTGCGCCTCGGCCTGGCCCACCGGGGTCGGCCGCTCGCCCGCGCCTCGGCAGTCGCCCGCGAACGGATCACGACGGTGCGGCTGACGGTCCCCGGCGGCGCCGGGCTGCGCTGGGGCCCCGAGCACCCGGAGCTCGTCGACGCGGTCGTCGCCGTCGGCGACGACCTGGTGTCCTCCTACCTCGGGCTGCGGGAGATCGGCAGGACGCCCCGGGCGCTCACCCTCGACGGACGGCCGGTCTACCTGCGGCAGGTGCTCGAGCAGTGCTACTGGCCCGACTCCCTGTTCTCGGCCCCGAGCGCCCGGGCCCTGGCCGACGAGGCCGAGCTCGTCCTGCGTCTGGGCTTCAACGGCATGCGCATCCACCAGCAGAGTGCCGATCCGCGGCTGCTGCACTGGGCCGACCGGCTCGGCCTGCTCGTCTTCGGCGAGATCGGCGCCGCCCACGACTTCGACTCCGAGGCGGTGCGCCGACTGCGGCGCGAGTGGGCGCAGGTCGTCCGGGCGAACCAGGGGCACCCCTCGATCGTCTGCTGGGTGCCGGTCAACGAGTCGTGGGGCTTCCCCGACATCCCCCGCCGCCCCGAGCAGGCCCGCGCGGCCGCGGCGCTCGCGCGGCTGACGCGCAGCATCGACCCCTCGCGGCCGGCCCTGTCGAACGACGGCTGGCACCACGTCGACTCGGACCTGCTCACCGTCCACGACTACGACGCGAACCCCGCCCGCCTGCGGCTGCGCTACCGCGGCCGCCAGATGGAGCGCTGGATCGCCCCGGGCGTGCTCGGACCGGCACGCGCCTTCGTCGTCGTCGGCTCGGACCAACCGGTCGATCTTCCGGTCCTGCTCGACGAGTTCGGCGGCGTCGACTTCCGTCCGGACGGCGGACGGGGCTGGGGCTACTCGACCGTGCGCACGCGCGGTCGGTTCGTACGACGGATCGGGGAGCTCGTCGCAGCGGTGCGGGCGAGCGACGCGCTGGGCGGTTACTGCTGGACGCAACTGACCGACACGGGCCAGGAGACCAACGGCCTGTGCGACGAGAACCGGCGGCCGAAGGCCCCGGTGCAGGAACTGGCGGCCATCTTCGGCCAGGACCCGCAGCCGCCGACCCGGGCCGGGAACTGAGCCGCGGGACCGGACGGGACCGGGGCCCGAAGGAATTCATCGCGTCTCGCCGGGCGCGCTTCCTCAGGCGTCGTCCCTCGTCAGGGAATCCTCTTCGCCGGGAGCGAGGCCCGCCGGAGCGCCGGCGGGCCGCCCTGCCCCGCGATCTGCACCAGAAGCCCTCGTCAGGAGGGGATCCGGCGCAGATCGGGGCGCGCAGCAGCCCCGAGGCACGAGTACGAGAGCATCTTCTTCAAGGGGATGGCTGCGGTTCCGTCACGGCTTCGCGGGCCTTCTCGCCCACCGGGCCGTGTCCCACCCCTCACCCCAGGAGGAGACACCAGGAGGGGACATGAGCGGGCTCGGGAAGGCGGGTCTGGGCCTGCTGGCCCTGGCCTTGGCGCTGCCCACGGCGTCGGGCATCGCCGCAGCGGACCCCGCGACGGACGACCCCTCGCCCCAGGCCGCCGGCACCGCCGGGGGAGCCTCGACCGCCGACGGGACGACCGGGGGCGCCGCCGACGCGCCCGCCGACGATGCGACGGGCACCCGCGCACTCGCCGATGACAGCGCCTCGGACGGGACCACCGACGGCGTGGCCGTGCACGAAGGGTGCTGACGGACCCGATCGGACGCACCACTGGACCGCAGGGGCCCGGAGCGTTGCGCTCCGGGCCCCTGCCGCCTCCGGCGCCGGAGCCCCTGAGCGGCCCCCGGATGTGCGTGCGCTGTGCGCTCCGGGGTGCAAAACTGTGAATCACTTAACTTTTCCCCATGTTTTGGCTACATTGGTTCGCGTTCACCCCCGATGAACGAGCGCACCCCCGCCATCCTCCGGATCATCACGGCACGGACCGAGCAGGGCCGGGTTCTCCGACTCCTGCGCAGACGCGGACGCGCACGTTCATCCCTGAATAGGAGTCCGACGTGAAGAAGACAACCAAGATCACCCTCGCCGCTGCGGCGTCCAGCATCGTCCTGCTCGCCGGAGCGGGGACGGCTCAGGCCGCCACGGGCCCGGCCAGGCCCGCATGCCACGAGCAACACCCGTGCCAGTGCCAGTGCCCGACTCCTTCCCAGCCCGACGAGACATCGGCTCCCTCCGAGACGCCGAGCACCCCCACCTGCACGGCCTCCCCCAGCACGTCGCCGTCCGCCTCGAACGCAACGCCGGACACCCCCTGCACGGCATCCTCGAGTTCGAGCGCCCCCACCTGCGCGGCCTCCTCCAGCACGTCGCCGTCCGCCTCGAACGCAACGCCGGACACCCCCTGCACGGCATCCTCGAGTTCGAGCGCCCCCACCTGCGCGGCATCCTCCAGCACGGCGTCGTCCAGCACCTCCACGAGTGCCAGCTCCGAAGACAGCACGTCCGCCGACCAGCAGGCCACCAGCACCCCCTCAGGCACTGCCACCCCGAGCGCGGCCCCCTCGAGCACCACCTCCTCCAGCTCCAGCGCCACCCCGTCTGACACGGCCCCCTCGAGCTCCGCACCGACCAGCGCCGCCCCGAACGCGCCGCAGAGCACGAGCAGTTCCGCCCCCACCGCACCCAGCCAGCAGACCAAGACGAGCAAGCCGACCCGGCTCCCCCGCACCGGCTCTGACACGCTGGTCGGTCTGACCGGCGTCGGCGTGGCCGCCGCCGCGGGCGGCACCGCCCTCGCGATTCGTCGTCGTCGCCGCTGAGCGAACCAGAACCGGGACCGGCCCGAACCCCGGCCCCGGCCCGAGAGGGGCCCGGACCCGTTCCGGGCCCCTCATCGCGTCTTCGGCGCGGGGCCACTGCCGGTCGCGTCACGGGCCGGTCGCAGCGCGAGGCGGCCGTCCGCCGGCGCCGCCCCGCGGAGTCATCGGCGTCAGCTCGCGGCGCGTCAGCGCCCCTCCGAGGGAGCACCGGGCCCAGCACCGAAGAAGCCGAGAAAGCCGTCACCCCAGTGATGCCAGTGGCCCCATCGAGCCCTCTCCCCGAGGGACCTCATCCACGGCCCCGATCATCCTGTTCGCGCTTGTGGAGCACCTTCTTCTCCCGGGAAACCGGGGAGGATCTCCGGGCCGACCCGCAGAAAGGGGAGAATGCTGAGCTCAAGCTGTGAAAAAGGTATGATTCCTCAGAATCCTCCGTTAGATTTGAGCTCATCCACCCGGCGGGCAGGCGCACCTCGTACCGCCCATCGGGGCGCGTCCCGGAGGACGTGGCCCACCAGGGCACAGCAGCCCCGGGGCGGCCCATCCAGGGACGCCCACCCGGAGGGTTCGTGCGCGTCCGCACGCCAACGGCACAGCAACGGCAGAGGAGTTCCGACGTGACACCACCGCACACCCTGGCACGAGCGGGCATCGCCCTCGCGGCGATCGCCCTCGCCCTGCCCGCCCCCGTGGCAGCCGCCCAGGCGGAACCGGACGCCTCCGGCACGGCATCGGACACGGCCTCGTGCACGGCGAGCGCCCTCGACGCGAGCACGCTCAACCTCTCCCTCACGACGAGCTCGGGCGCGGCGGCGACCAGCTACCACGGCGGCCAGAGCTACCTCGCGAACCTCATCGGACCCGTTGAGCCGTCCTGCGTCGGCGACCACCTCGACATCACGGTGCCCCCGGCCTTCGACGTCACCGGCGACCGCAGCTACCCGATCCAGTCGATCGACGGCAGCGCCCGGGTCGCCACGATGGACGTGACCACCGTCGGCGACGTGACGACCGCCCGCGTCACCTTCAACCAGACCGGCGTCGACATGGCCGCGACCGGCGAACTCACCCTGCGGGCCTATCTCGCGGTGAGTCTGGACAACACCGTGGCCCCCGGCCAGGTCGTCCAGACGGACTGGGACGTCAACGGCGTCCGCACCCCGATCTCCGTCAACGTCACCCGGTGCGAGAACTGCGACGCGCTGCCGACCTCGCTCGACACGTGGCTGTACTCCGATGCCGGGAACCAGGCCGGCGCCGACACCCTGCGCATCCATGCCGTCTCGCAGCAGCCCGCGGTGGGGCAGGCCGGCGCGACGAGCCCCACGACCTCGACCTTCACCATGACCGACACCCTCGAGGCCGGCTCCGGTCAGCGGCACGACTGCGGCACTCCGCTGCACTGGTCCTGGTACACCTCCAGGGATCAGAACGGCAACCCGAGCGACCTCACGAGCGGCACCGTCGGTACCGACGAGAGCGAGGTCATGAACGTCACCGAGACCTCCTGCTCGGACACCGTCCGCAGCTACACCGCCACGGTGACCACCCCCGCCGGTGACGACGGCACCTACACGCCGGTCGCCACCCGGGTCCGCCTCCCGATCGTCATCGACGATCTCAACGGCAGCTACTCCGCCACCCTCACCGGCGACCAGGACGGCACTGCGCTGCCCTCGCGCCGGGCGTCGGTCCGGGCCTCGAACGGCGGCGGCAGGCTCATCAGCGACGCCGTCTCGATCGATGCGAAGGACGCCGACGGCCACGATGCGGACACCGCGGCCGACGCCGCCGACCTGACCAGCGCGAACGGCGCCGCCCGGCTCGTCCTCACCGTCCGCAACACCGGCGAGGAGCAACTGCAGAACGTGCGGATCGACGACTCGGTGGACACCGGCGACGCCACCGTCTCGAACCTCACCTGCGCCTTCCCCGACGGCACGACGGGCACCGTCTGGTCCGGGCCGTTCGAGGTCGGCGGGGAGTTCACCTGCACGGCCGACCTGTCGGGCGTCACGGCCGGCAGCGAGCACGCCGACACCGCGACGGTGACGGCCAACGGCGTGACGAGCGGCAACGAGGTGAGCGGACTGAACGGCTACCACGCGAGGGTGACCGGATGACCACGGCGACGCACGCGCCGTGACGGACCCGCGGCGGTGGGCACCGGGGTGATGCCCGCCGCCGCTGCGCGTGCGGATGGGTCGGGCAGGGGGCGGCCCCGCCCGACCCATCCGCACTTCGTCGTGCCCGCTGCACGGCCCGCCCCCCTCGGCTACGGTTGACCCACCCGGGCGAGTCCCGGCGGGCCCCGGCAAGTCTCAACCGGCGCTGCAGGCCGGACGACGGAACTGGGCCGCGCACAGGGCTCCGCACTAGGATTCGCAGAGGGTGAGCCGCACCGGCGTCTTGGTTGGAGGAGCACGTGGGTCTGTTCGACAAGGTCGAGAAGAAGCTCGAGGGCGCCGTCAACGGCGTCTTCGCCCGCGCGTTCAAGGGCGACGTGCAGCCCGTCGAGATCGCCTCCAGGCTGCAGCGCGAGCTCGACGCCGAGGCGCGGCTTCTGACGCGCGACAAGCGCCTGGTCCCCAACGACTTCCAGGTGCACCTGTCCCAGCACGACTACGACCGGCTGGCCCCCTACTCGCGCACGCTGAACGCCGAGATCGTCCCCGATCTGCGCTCCCACGCGGCCGAGCGCCACTACGTCTTCGACGGTCCGGTGAACATCGAGTACCTGCTCGACGAGTCGCTCAGCACCGGCCACTTCGAGATCACCAGCGCCGCCGTCGCCACCGTCGCCGAGACGAACGGCGCCGCCTCCTCGACGATGATCCGCCGCGCGCCCCTCGTCCTCGAGGTCAACGGCGTGCGGCACCCCCTCATGCCGCCCGGCTTCACCATCGGACGCGGCACCGAGGCCGATCTGCGCATCAACGACCCGGGGGTCTCGCGCATCCACGCGCGGGTGCGGATCGGCGAGAACGAGTACGGCGAGCTCGACATCGCCATTGAGGACCTGGGTTCCACCAACGGCATCGTCGTCAACGGGCAGCGCATCCAGCACTGCCGCCTCGACGACGGCTCGCGCATAGAGATCGGTTCGACGCGCATGCTCGTGCACTCCCCCGCAGGTTCGTGACGTGAGCACCATCCTCGCCGCCACCCTGAAGGTGGTCTTCCTGGCCCTGATGTGGCTGTTCATCCTGTTCGTGACGAACACCATCAGGACGGACCTGTTCGGCCGCACGGCGACCGCTGCGGAGCTGTCCGACGTCCCCGGCCCGACCGGGGCCAGACCCGCGGCACGTCGCAGGCGCCGCAAGGGGCCGAGCCGGCTCGCCGTCATCGCCGGCCGACGCACCGGGACCGAGGTGCCGCTCGACGGCGAGATCAGCATCGGACGCTCGGTCGACTGCGTCCTCGACATCGACGACGACTACGCCAGCGGCCATCACGCCCAGCTGTGGCAGGACTCCGCCGGCCGGTGGGTCATCACCGACCTGCAGTCCACCAACGGCACCTACGTCAATGGCGCGAAGATCGCCGAGCCCACCCTCGTGGGGCCGAACGACGTGATACGCATCGGACGCTCCCAACTGAAACTGGAGCGCTGATCCGTGACCGATTCCCAGACCACCAGGACGCCCGACGAGGACGCGACGAGGACCCACCGGGCGGTGCCCGCGCCCGGAGGGGATGCCCGCCCGCCCGCCGAGGGGACGCCGGAGACCGCCGGGCGGGAGCGTCTCAGCCTCGACACCAGCGCCCACTCGGAGATCGGCCTGGTGCGCAAGAACAACCAGGACTCCGCCTACACCTCGCCGACGATGATCGTCGTGGCCGACGGCATGGGCGGCGCGGCGGCCGGCGACCTCGCCAGCGCGGCGACCATCCAGGAACTGGCCCGCGGCGACACCCGCCACGAGGGCGAGCAGATGCTCGAGGCGATGGCCGGGATCCTCACGCGGGCCAACGACCGGCTCGCCGATCTCATCAACGCCGATCCGGAACTCGAGGGCATGGGCACGACGGTCTGCGGCGCCATGTTCAGCGGCACCCAGCTCGGCCTGGCCCACATCGGCGACTCGCGCGGCTATCTGCTGCGCAACGGCTCCCTCACCCGGCTGACCCACGACCACTCGTGGGTGCAGTCGCTCATCGACGAGGGCAAGATCACCCCCGAGGAGGCGGCGGTGCACCCGCACCGCTCGCTGCTGCTCAAGGTGCTCAACGGCCAGCCCGCCCACGAGCCGGACCTGCGCCTCGTCGACGTGCAGGCGGGCGACCGGCTGCTCTTCTGCTCCGACGGCCTGTGCGGCCTCGTCGAGGACCGCCAGATCCGCCGACTGCTGCGCGAGCGCACCCCGGCGGCCGCCGTCGAGGCGCTCACCCAGGCCGCCCACGAGGCGGGCGGCTACGACAACATCACGATCATCGTCACCGACGTCGTCCCCGCCTCCGAGGAGCTCGACGCGCGGCCGGGCACGATGATCGGCGCCGCCTCCACCGTCGAGGTGCCCCGCATCAAGCCGCCGTCCGGCGCGAACGAGACCACCGCCGTCCTCAGCGCATCCGGCACGAGGGCCGTCCGGCCCGGCGGGGACGACCAGGACGCGGACGGGCCCCGGCTCATCGACCCCGACGCCCGCGAGGACGTGCGCTACACGCCGATGATCGGGCGACGACGACGCCACTGGTCGGTCATCATCTCGGTCCTCATCGCCCTGGTCGTCCTCGCCGGAGGGCTGTTCGGGGCTTGGCGCTATGCGATGGGCCAGTACTACATCGCCCCGGCGGGCGAGCAGGTCGCCATCTACAAGGGCATTCCCGACACGATCGCCGGCCACGGGCTCGGCGGACTCGTCGAGCGGCGCGACACCAGGGTGGCCGACCTGCCCAGCTACTACCGCCAGAAGGTCAACGGCTCCGACATCAAGGCCGACTCCCTCGACCAGGCCCGCAGCCAGGCCGACTACCTCGACGAGCTCGCCCGGGTCTGCATCGCCCAGCGCGCCGAGAGCTCGCCCGCGCCCGACGAGGGCCAGGGCGGCGCGACGCCGAGCGGCGGCGCCTCCCCCTCGGCGTCGGCGAGCGGCTCGTCCGGCCCCTCCGAGCCACCGTCCATCCCGATCAGCGGATCGGTCAGCCCGGAGGACTGCGGATGAGCAGCACCGGCACGGGGCCCACGATCGTCTACCGCAAGCGCCGCAACGTCGAGCTGGCGCTCGTCGTCGTCGCCGCGCTCCTGGGGCTCGGCGGTTTCATGATGACGACCATCAACCTGAGCGGCGCCCTTCCGGCGAACCTGCCGTGGGTGATCGGCGGCTGGCTGGCCCTGTGCCTCGTCGCCCACCTGGCGGTGCGACTGCGCGCCCCGTGGGCCGATCCGGTGATCCTGCCGTGCGTACTGGCGCTCAACGGCCTCGGCCTGGCGATGATCTACCGCCTCGACCAGGACGAGCCGGTCTCGACCCTCGTCAACGGCCAGCTGCTGTGGACCGCCATCGGCATCGGCCTGTTCGTCGCGGTGCTCTGGGCCGTGCGCGACTACCGCGACCTGCAGCGCTACCCCTACGTGCTCTTCCTGGCCGGCCTGCTCCTCCTGCTCATGCCGCTGACGCCCGGCCTGGCCTCGTCGGCCAACGAGGCCAACGGCTCGCGCATCTGGATCTCGCTGGCGGGCTTCAGCTTCCAGCCGGCCGAGATCGCCAAGATCATCCTCACGCTCGCCTTCGCGTCCTACCTGGCGGAGCACCGCGACGTGCTCCAGCTCGCCGGGCGCAGCTGGGGCCGCTTCCGCATGCCCCGCGGCCGTGACCTGCTGCCCATCATGGTGATGTGGCTGGCCGCCGTGGCGGTCATCGTCTTCGAGAACGATCTGGGCACGGCGCTGCTGTTCTTCGGCCTGTTCGTCATGATGCTCTACGTGGCCACCAGCCAGGCCCGCTGGGTCGTCATCGGCGTCGTGCTCTTCGGGGGCGCGGGCGTCCTCGCCTACAGATTCCTGTACCACGTCCAGGTGCGCTTCTCGTCCTGGCTGGACCCGTTCTCCGATCCGGGGCAGAACGGCCAGATCATCTCGGCCCAGTACGGCATGGCCTGGGGCGGCCTGTTCGGGCGGGGCTGGGGCCAGGGACGCCCGTCGCTCGTGCCGCTGGCCCAGTCCGACTTCATCGCCAGCTCCCTCGGCGAGGAGCTCGGCCTGATCGGGCTCATGGCCATCATCGTCGTCTACGGCCTCATCATCGCCCGCGGCCTGCGCGCCGCCCTCACCGCGCGCGACGTCTTCGGCAAGCTGCTCGCCGGCGGCCTGTCGTTCACCTTCGCGCTGCAGGTCTTCGCCATCATCGGCGGCGTCACCCGGCTGCTGCCGCTGACCGGCCTCACGACGCCCTTCCTCTCGCAGGGCGGCTCCTCGCTCATCGCCAACTGGGTGATCATCGCCGCCCTCATGCAGGTCTCGCACGCCGGGCGCGCCCCGGCGGGGGTCCCCGACGAGACCTCCGAGGCCGACCTGGCCGAGGCCCCGACGGCCTTCATCAGGAAGGTGGGATCATGAACAAGGCACTGCGCAGGGTCTCGGTCTTCGCCGCCCTCATGGTCCTCGCCCTCCTGGTGAATGTCACTGTCAACTACGCCTGGCGGTCCGCCGGTCTGCTGTCCGACCCGGGTAACCGGCGCGTCGTCGACGCCCAGTTCGACGCCCCGCGCGGCTCGATCCTCGTCGGCACGACGGCCGTCGCCGAGACGGTGCCGGTCGAGGGCGGACGCTTCAGCGTCCAGCGCAACTACTCCGACGGGCCGCTCTACGCCCCGGTCACCGGCCACTACTCGTACATCTACGGGCGCACCGGGCTGGAGCAGACCTACAACGACGAGCTGTCGGGCACCGGTGACTCGCAGCTGTTCCGACGCATCCTCGGCGAGCTGAGCGGCACCCCGGCGCAGGGAGCCACCATCCAGACGACGCTCGACCCGAACGCCCAGCAGGCCGCTTCGAACGCGCTCGGCGGGCGCACCGGCGCCGTCATCGCGATGGACTACACGACCGGAGCGATCCTGACCTGGGCCTCGACGCCCGGCTACGACCCGAACGAGCTGTCGAGCACCGACCTGGAGAGCACGCAGGCCGCGTGGGACCGGCTGAACTCCGACGAGGGCCGCCCGCTGGAGGACCGCGCCACCCAGGAGATCTACCCGCCCGGCTCGACCTTCAAGCTCGTCGTCGCCTCGGCCGCCCTCGAGGACGGCATGGGCGCCGACAGCACCGTCGAGTCGCCGACCACGCTGCCGCTGGACAACTCGACGACGACACTGCCGAACTCCACGAACTGCGGCGGCGACACGACGACGATCGACCACGCCCTGCAGGTCTCCTGCAACACGGCCTTCGCGAACCTGGGCATGTCCCTCGGCCAGGACAAGGTCCGCGCGCAGGCCGAGAAGTTCGGCTTCAACGCGTCCTTCGGCGGCGACGTGAACTCGGCGACGAGCGTCTTCCCGTCGGACCTGGACAACGCCCAGCTGGCCATGAGCTCCATCGGCCAGTACGACGTGTCGGCCACCCCGCTGCAGATGGCCTCGGTGGCCGCCACCCTCGCCAACGGCGGCCAGGTCATGCAGCCGTACGCCGTCTCCCAGGTGCGCGACGCGAACCTCAACGTCATCTCCGAGACGGGCCCGACGACGGTCCGCCGGGCCGTGAGTGAGCAGACGGCGTCCTCGATGCAACAGATGATGATCCACGTCGTCCAGTCCGGCACCGCCACCTCGACGCAGATCGGCGGGCAGACGATCGGCGGCAAGACCGGGACCGCCGAGAACATGCCCGGCGCCAGCGCCTACTCCTGGTTCGCCGGCTTCGACCAGGAGACGCATGTGGCGCTCGCCGTCTTCCTGGCCGACCCCAACCAGTCCGGCACCGCCACCGGCAATGCCACCGTCGCGGCGCGCACCGTCTTCGAGGCGCTCGCATCATGACGGCCCCGACCGGGGGGACGAGCCGCCGGGGCCGGCCCCGAGACCCACGACGCGACGAGGCGATGAGGGGAGGAGATCAGCGATGACCGCTGCGAACACCGTGCTCGGCGGCCGTTACGAGCTCCAGGAGATCATCGGCCGCGGGGGCATGGCCGAGGTCTGGCGCGCCCGCGACGTGCGGCTCGGCCGCGACATCGCCGTCAAACGGCTGCGCATCGACCTGGCGACCGACCCGACCTTCCAGGCTCGCTTCGGCCGCGAGGCCCAGTCCGCGGCCGGGCTCAACCACCCGAACATCGTCTCCGTCTACGACACCGGCGGCCAGGTGGACGAGGCGACCGGCGTCGTCGTGCCGTACATCGTCATGGAGCTCGTGGGCGGGCGCACCCTGCGCGACATGCTGCGCGACGGGCGCACCATCGAGCCCGCCGAGGCCCTCGGCTACACGCGGGGCGTGCTCGACGCCCTCGACTACTCGCACAAGCACGGCATCATCCACCGCGACATCAAGCCCGCCAACGTGATGATCACTCCCACCGGCCAGGTGAAGGTGATGGACTTCGGCATCGCCCGCGCGGTGACCGACACGTCGGCGACGATGACGCAGACGGCCGCCGTGATCGGCACCGCCCAGTACCTCTCCCCCGAGCAGGCCCGCGGCGAGACCGTCGACTCGCGCTCCGACATCTACTCGGCCGGCTGCCTCCTCTACGAGCTGCTCACCGGCCGTCCCCCGTTCACCGGCGACTCCCCCGTGGCGGTCGCCTACCAGCACGTCCGCGAGACCGCGGCGCTGCCCAGCACGCTGGCGCCCAAGGTCACCGGGGCCATGGACGCCATCACGATGACGGCCCTGGCCAAGAACCCGAACGATCGCTACCAGACGGCCCGGCAGATGCGCGAGGACATCTCGCGCGTCCTCGAGGGCCAGCAGGCGACCGCGCAGATGCCGGCCATCGCCGCCGACACCACCCAGGTGGCGCTGCCCGCCGCACCGACCCGCCCGGCGCGCGCCCTGCCGGCCGAGGAGGAGCAGGACACCGGCAGCGTCGCCACGAAGAAGAAGCGCCGCGTCACGACGCCGACCGTCATCCTCGTGATCATCCTCGCGCTCATCGCGGTGGGCCTCGTCTACGGCGGCATCCGCCTGCGCGAGCTCCGCCGGGAGGCCCAGCAGACGACCGTCCCGGCCGTCATCGGGTTCACCCAGGAGCAGGCCGTCTCGACGCTCAAGAACTACAACCTCGACCCGCAGGTGCAGCACACCAACGGCGACTCCGCCACGAAGGGACAGGTCATCAGCACCGACCCGGCCGACGGCACGACCGTGCCGGTCAACTCCTCCGTCGTCATCGTCATCAACGACGGCCCCGCGGCCGGCACGATCCCCGACGTGACGGGCATGGACGAGGATGACGCCCGCGACGCCCTGCGCGCGGCGGGCTTCACGAACGTCGTGACGAAGGACGCCACCGAGGACCGGGAGAAGACCACGGACGTCGCCGACAAGATCATCGCGACGAGCCCGAGCGCGAACACCTCGGCCGACCCGGACTCGACGGTGACGCTCTACCGCGCCACCGGCCGCTCCCGGATGCCCGACGTCTCGGATTCGGGGATGAGCGAGGACGAGGCCGTCCGGGCGCTGGCCGGCGCCGGTTTCACGAACGTCCAGGTCATGGAGGTGGAGAGCTCCCAGTACCGGGCCGGCACGGTCTTCGAGCAGTCGGTGGCCGCCAACCAGCTGTACTCGCGCACCGACCAGGTGACGATCAAGGTCGCCGCGGCCCCCAGCGCCTCGGCGAGCCCCACGGCGGGGGGCGCGGCGAGCTCGCCCTCGTCGGGCTCGACCGCCCAGAGTCCCAGCCCGCACAAGTCGGGTTCATGACACCCATCGCCCGTGTGCGGGCAGATGAGGAACAATGGACCTGTGAGCACCGATGAACCGCTCAGCGGCAACCCTTCCTCCCGCACCGGCCAGAACGACGCCCGGACGACGCGCCCCATGCCGGTCGCGGGCGAGGCCGGGGCGGACGGGGACGGGTCCATCGCCTCCCTGAGCAACGGGCGCTACCAGCTCGTCGAGCGCATCGGCGCCGGCTCCATCGGTCAGGTCTGGCGCGCCCAGGACACGACCCTGCAGCGCGAGGTCGCCATCAAGACCATCAACCTGGCGACGAGCGCCGACCCGAGCACCGAGGCGCGCTTCCGCCGCGAGGCGATCGCGACCGCCGGGCTCAACCACCCGAGCATCGTCCAGATCTACGACTCCGGCGTCGACGGGCACAGCGCCTACATCGTCATGGAGTTCCTCCACGGCCCCAATCTGCAGTCGATCGTCACGGAACGGGGCCCGATCGACTGGCGGGCCGCCGTCCCGCTGCTCGCCCAGGTCGCCGCGGGGCTGGGCTCGGCCCACCGCCTCGGCGTCGTCCACCGCGACGTGAAGCCGGCCAACGTCGTGCTCTCGTCCGAGGAGCTCACGAGCACGCCGAAGCTCGTCGACTTCGGCATCGCACGCCTGGCGGACCAGCAGGCGACCGCCCTCACGAGCACGATGACGGCGATCGGCTCGGCGGCGTACATGTCGCCCGAGCAGGCCGCCGGCGAGCGCGTCGGGCCGAACTCCGACATGTACTCGTTCGGCTGCCTCATGATGACCGTGCTGACCGGTCAGCCCCCCTTCCCCGGCGAGTCGCCCGTGGCGGTGGCCCGCGCCCAGGTCTACGACACGCCCCCGCTGCTGCGCTCGCGCGTCCCGGACGCTCCGGTCTCGCTCGAGAACCTCGTCGCCGCGCTGATGGACAAGAGCCCCGAGGCCAGGCCCAGCGCCACCGAGACGGTCGCCGCCCTCAACGCGATCCACGGCGACCCCGACGCCCCCGGGCTCATCGAGCCTCCCCGCCCGGCCGGCCCCGGCACCGACATGGCGACCGTCGCCATGTCCGCCGCGGCGCTCGGGGCCGCGGCGACGCAGACGGCCGACGGGCAGGGCCTCACGAGGATCCTCCCGGCCGATGCGTCGGCCGCCGAGGCCGCCTCCGGCCCCGGGGCCACGGGCACGACGGCCGGCGCAGGCGCCACGGGCACGACGGCCGGGGGCACGGACGCGACGACCGTCGCCGGTACGGCGCCCTCACTCGTCCCGGTGGCCGGTGCCGCGGCGACCGGCGGCGGCGCCCGCCCGCCCGCCGGCCCCGGCGGAGGACGGACCGGGGGCAAAAACCCGGGCCGGAACAGGCGCATCGTCCTGGCGGTCATCATCATCGCGGTGCTCGCCGCGCTCATCATCGTGGCCTGGGCGCAGGGCCGCCGGTCGGCCGCCCCGAGCCCGTCCCAGACCGTCACCCAGACGCAGACCGCCACGGCCTCGTCCGCCCGCACGACCACCGCCGCGCCGACGAGCCAGGCCACCGCCGACGAGGAGGACCACAGCACCGGCTACGGCACCGGCGGCGACGAGGAGGACGGCGGCTACGGCACCGGCGGCTACGGCACCGGCGACTACGGCGACTACGGCACCGGCGGAACCACCGGCGGAGCCACGGCCACGGGCGGGGCCACCGCCGCGGAGCAGACCACGGCCGCCGGCCAGCCCACCGAGCAGCAGAACAACAACGGCGGCCAGCAGAACGGACAACAGGGCCAGAACGCCCCGAACATCTCGAACGATCAGCCCCAGTCCCAGGCCTGAGCGGGGTCGTGCCCCGGGCCCCGGGGCACGACCGTGGGACCGGCGCCCCCGCTGCCCCGTGGGACGGGTCGCGCCCGGCCGGGGCAGCCCGTCACAGGTCGCGTCCGGCGGGCGAGCCCGCCGTCGCGAGGAAGCCGTCGGGGGCGTCGTAGCCGGCCGCCGCGAAGGCCCGGTCCACGGCGCCGGCGACGCCGCCGACCAGGTCGAGCGGGACGACGGCCATGACGCAGCCGCCGAAGCCGCCGCCGACGAGACGGGCACCCCAGGCCCCCGCCCCGATCGCCGTCCCGACCGCCAGGTCGATCTGCGGCACGCTGACCTCCAGGTCGTCGCGCATCGAGACGTGGGCGGCCGTCATGCCCTCGGCCACGGCCCGCCAGTCGCCGGCCTCGAGGTCGTCGGCCATGCGGACGGCGCGGGCGTTCTCGGTGACGACGTGGCGCAGCCGTCGGAAGAGCACGTCGTCCAGCCTCGCCTCGGCGGCCGGGAGCTCGTCGACGCCCACCCGGCGCAGCAGGTCGACGCCGAGCAGCACGGCCGCGCGGTCGCACTCGGCGTGGCGGTCGCCGAAGTGCCCCGCCGACAGCGAGTGGCGGGTCCGGGTGTCGAGGATGAGCACGCCGACCCCGGCGCTCGCCGGATCGTAGGGCACCGGGCGCAGCGTCCGGTTCAGGAAGTCGATGAGGAGGGCGTGGCCCTTCACGCCGCGCAGCGCCGAGGTCTGGTCGACGCCGCCGGTGGGGGCCTGCGCGATCTCGTTCTCCGCGGTCTGGCAGTGGACGGCCAGGGCGACTCGGCCCGCGTCGTCGGCAAGCAGGCCGAGGCCGAACAGGTCGGAGGCCGCGGCGGCCACGGAGCACTCGAGGGCGGCGGAGCTCGACAGGCCGGCGCCGATGAGCAGATCGGAGCCGATGAGCATGTCGACGCCGCGCACCGGCAGGCCGGCCCGCCGCAGCGCCCACAGGACGCCTGCGGCGTAGGCGCCCCAGCCGCCGGGACGGTGGGCCGTCACCTCGTCGAGCCGCACGTCGACCTCGCCGGGCACGTCCAGGGAGACCATGCGGAGGCGCCCGTCGTCGCGGGGGGCGGCGGCCACCCAGGTACGCCGGTCCAGCGGGACCGGGAGGCAGAAGCCGCCGTTGTAGTCGGTGTGCTCGCCCACCAGGTTGAAGCGGCCGGGGGCCGACCAGACGCCGGACGGCGCCCGGCCGAAGCGCTCCCGGAAGTCGTCCGCGAGCCCCTGCGCGGTGCTCATCGGCGCCGCCCCGTGCCGAAGAGGGAGCGGACGATCCCGCGTCCGGCCGAACGGGCGAACCGCTCGAGGATCGAGGACTCGGCGACCTGCCCGACGACCGACTTCTCCCGGCGGGGCCGGCCCCGCCGGGCCTCCTGGACGGGGGCGGGCTCCTGCCGGGGCTGCCGGGCGCTCCGCCCGCCCTCGGCCTCGGCGGCCCGGGCGCCGGCGGCGGGTCGGGCGGCGAGCCCGTCGCCGGGGACGCCGGGCAGGGCGATGCCCGACAGATCGCCCTCGATGTCGGCCGCCAGGACGGGCACGCCGGCGGAGCTGAGCGACTCGGCGAGCAGCTGGAGGGTGACCGTCTTGCCGGTGCCCGTCGCGCCGGCGATGAGGCCGTGCCGGGCGACCATCCTCAGCGGGATGCGGATGCGCGCATCGGTGGCGGGCCCGCCGCCGATGCCGAGAACGCCCAAGTCGATGGCGGGCTCGCCGAAGGCGCAGCTGTCACGGATCCCGTCCACCTGCTCGGCGGACAGTTGCTGATCTGCCATGGCACCCAGCTTCTCACATCCGCCGAGGGCGGTGACGGATCGTTCCTCAGGCCTCCTCGACGGCCCGCATGCCGGGGACCCGGCGGCGCAGCTGCGTCTCGAGGCGCTGGCGCATCGTGAGGACGGCGGCCGGGCAGCCGCGGCAGGCCCCGTGCATGCGCACCGTGACGACGCCGTCGCGGGCGCCGACGAGTTCGATGGAACCGCCGTGCGCGGCGGCGATCTCGCCCACGGGGCCGTCGATGAGCTCGCGGGCGCACCAGCGCAGGGTCTCGTCCGGGCCGAGGCGCCGCGCGCCGGGACCGGGGGCCCAAGCGCCGATCCGGCCGAGGGCCGTCACGAGCGCGGTGCGCGCCCGAGGGCCGAGCTCCCGCCAGGAGCCGCCGGGGGCGGCGGTCACGAGGAGGGCGCCCGGGACGGCCTCGACGGCGGTCAGCTCCGCGCCGAGCAGCTCGTCCAGGCCGGGCGCGCCGAGCAGCGGGCCGACGAAGGGCAGCTCGACGCCGTGGACGACCCAGCGCAGCACGGCGGGATCGCCGGTGCGCTCGGGGTGGATGACCGCCGGGGCCGGCGCGCGCCCCGCACGAGCGGCGGGGCATCGGGGCGGGCGTCTCCTCGTGATCCTCATGCCCGCGGCCCTCACGTGATGAGCAGGGTGATGCCGCGGCCGATGAGGGCCATCACCCAGGCGAGGACGAACATGTAGCCGAAGGCGATGCCCGGCCACTTCCAGCCGCCCGTCTCGCGCCGCATGATCGCCACCGTCGACATGCACTGCAGGGCGAAGGCGAAGTAGAGGAGCAGGGCGACGGTGGTGGCGGGCGTGAACACCTTCTCGCCGGCGTGCGGGCCGGCGGTGTAGGTCCAGCCGTCGAGGGCGTCGGCCACCTCGGCGTCGTCCTCGGGGTCGAGGGCCGCGGCCATCTGGCCGAGCGTCGAGACGGAGACCTCGCGGGCGGCCAGCGAGCCGAGCAGGGCCACGTCGATGCGCCAGTCGAAGCCCAGCGGCTCGAAGACGGGCTCGATGGCCTTGCCGACGGACGCGGCGGCCGAGTGCTCCATCGTGTAGGCGGTGACGGCGACCTCGTCGCCGGGGTCGACGCCGGCGGCCGTCAGCTCGGCGTCGCCGCGCATCGGGAAGGTCGTGAGCGCCCAGATGGCCATCGTCGTGACGAGGATGATCGTTCCGGCCTTGCGCAGGAAGGCCTTGGTGGGCTCCCACATGGCGATGCCGACCGAGCGAGGGGTGGGGATGCGGTAGGGCGGCATCTCCATGTAGAACGGCAGGATGGTGCTGCGGCGGTCGGTGATGCGCTTGACGACGGCCGAGGCGGTGAGGGCCGAGAAGCCGCCGAGCAGGTAGAGCAGGAACATGGCCACGCCCTGCCCGCTGAAGGGCCCGACCCGGGTTCCGTCGGGGACGAGGATGCCCACGAGCAGGATGTACACGGGCAGTCTGGCCGAGCAGGTGGCCAGCGGCACGCCGAGCATCGTGGCGATGCGATCGCGGCTGTTCGGCAGGGTGCGGGTGGACATGACGCCCGGGATGGCGCAGGCGAAGCTCGAGAGCACGGCCACGAAGGCGCGCCCCTCGAGGCCGAAGCGGCTCATGAGCCGGTCCATGAGGAAGGCCGCCCGCGACATGTAGCCCACCGCGTCGAGCAGGGCGAGGATGAAGTACATCATGACGATCTGCGGCACGAAGGTGAGCACGCTGCCGACGCCGCCGAGCAGGCCGTTGGCGACGAACGAGGACAGCAGGGAGTCCCCGAGGCGGTCGCCGACGATCCCTGCGAGCCAGCCGAAGAAGTCCTCGACCCCGTCCTGCAGGGGCGCCGCCCAGGTGAAGATCGCCTGGAAGAAGACGAACATGACGGCGAAGAAGATGACCGTGCCGAGCACCGGGTGGAGCAGGACGCGGTCGATGCGCTCGGTGCGGGCGTCGGAGTGGGGGTCCCGGTAGCCGCTGTCGGTCAGCACCGAGTCGACCCAGCCGGCGAGCTCGGTCGTGTCGGCGGGCGGGTCGACGGGCGGCACCGTCCAGTCCCGCCAGCCGGTGATGAGATCGCGCAGCTCGCCGATCCCGATGCCCCGGTTGGCGACGACGGACACGACCGGCACGCCGAGCGCCCGGCTCAGCGCCGCGGTGTCGATCGAGCCACCGCGACGGTTCAGCTCGTCGCCCATGGTGAGGACGAGGGCCGTCGGCATGTGGCGCTGGACGACCTCGGCGAACAGGAGCAGGGAGCGGCGCAGGGCGGTGGAGTCGGCGATGACGAGCAGGCCGTCCGGTGCGCCGATGCCCTCGACCTCTCCGTTGAGCAGATCGACGACGAGCTGTTCGTCGGGCGAGATCGGGGTGAGGGAGTAGGCGCCGGGCAGATCCTCGATGTTGTACTCGTCACCGCCGATGCGGGCCACCCCGGCCGACCGGGAGACGGTGACGCCGGGGTAGTTGCCGGTGCGGGCGTGCAGGCCGGTGAGACGGTTGAAGACGGAGGTCTTGCCGCCGTTCGGCGAGCCGATGAGGGCGATGCGGGGTGCGCCGCCGGCCGGTGCGGGCGAAGCGGGGACGCAGTGGCTGAGAGCTGTGGACATGGGCGATCATCTGGACCTGGGGTCGGGTTCTTGGGAAATGGGCCGGGAGGAGCGGTCAGGAGGCCGCCGCCACGCGGATCATGGCGGCCTGCTCCGCGCGGATGCACATGTGCACGTCGCAGACCCGGAAGACGATGGGGCCCGACCAGAAGGCACGACGCACGTAGGAGATCTCGCGCCCCTCGCAGAATCCGAGCAGACGCAGCCGGTGCTGCACCGAGTGGTCGAGATCGGGGTCGACGTGCGCGATGACGCCGCTGCCGCCGGGGCCGAGGGCCGTCAGGGGAACCATCCCGTCCGCCGAGGAACACCGATCGGTCGTCGTGGTTGCTGACACTGCGAACCTCCTCATCCGTGACCCGCCGACGGCGGGCCGTTGCCTCCGAGAAATAACCGAGGCAAGCCTACGCTGCTCACCGGGTGGAGGGAAGACCGGGTTCGTGCGGGGCCCGCGAGGGCGTCGGCGCCGTCGGGGCGTCCGACGAGGCCCGGGCCCGTGCCGCGCCCCTGCGAGCAGCTCCCCGGAACGGCCCGGGGCCCGAGAACCGCGCGTCCCGGTCCCCCGGTGCGTCTATGATCAAGGCACTGCATCGCGCGCCGCCGGCGACGCGGCCGGCGGAGTTTCCGGTGCGGGCGCGCGGGTGCCGTGGTGATGTGAGACGTGGTGGCGTGAGAGAGGCAATCCCATGCGCAAGTGGTACACACCGGTCCTCCTCGTGGTGCTCGTCCTCTTCGTCGCCTTCGCGGGCTGGTGGGGCGTCCGCATGGCCACCGGGCCGCTCGATCCCGCGAGCGCGTGCGAGACCACGGCGCTGACGAGCCTGAGCACCGGCCAGGTGCAGGTGCGCGTCTACAACGCCGGCACCGTCAAGGGCCAGGCCACGACGGTCGCGAACCAGCTGAAGGGCGCCGGCTTCGTCATCCACAGCACCAGCAACACCGACGACGACTACAAGGGCACGACCATCGTCGGCGCCTCGGGCGACGATCCGCAGATGCAGCTCGTCGCCTCGTTCTTCCCCGGCGCGACGGTCACCACCGACCACCGCCAGAACGGGCTGGTCGACGTCGTCGTCACCGACGACCTGGGACAGGGCTTCAGGGCCGACGCGGCCACGAGCATCGACGTCCCCTCGGGGCACGCCTGCCTGCCGGTCGCGCAGCCCAGTCACTCGGCGACGGGCGGCGCCTGAGCCCGTCAGGCGCGCCGGGACCTGCGCGTCCACCCGGCCAGCCGGCCGTGGCGCCCGACGGCCAGAAGGCGGGCCTCGACCTCGGCGCGCTGATCGGCGGGCGTGACGACGAGGATCTGGTCGCCCGTCTCGAGGGCGGTGTCGCCGTCGGGCGAGAAGGACTCGTCCCCGCGCATGACGAGCGCGACGATCGCATTGCGCGGCAGGCGCAGTTCGAGCACCCGCACGCCGGCCAGGCGCGAGCCCTCGGGGATGTTGACGGTCAGCAGGTCGGCGCGGCGCTCGTCGAAGGGCGCCACCTCGATGTCGACGTCGGTCGCGGCGCGCGGGTCGACGAGGCCGAGCCGCCTGGCCATCCACGGCAGCGTCGGCGCCTGCAGCGAGGTGAAGACGACGACGAAGACGACGATGACGTCGAAGAGCACGTCGGAGCCGGGCATGCCGGCCGCCATCGGGACGGTCGCCAGGATGATCGGCACCGCGCCGCGCAGGCCGGCCCAGCTCATGAAGGCCTGGTGCCGCCAGCCGGTGCCGAACCAGACGGTGCTGACGTAGACGGCCAGCGGGCGGGCGACGAGGGTCAGGACGACGCCGAGGGCGACGCCGGCGCCGATGTCGGGCCGGCTGATCGTCGAGGGGTGGACGAGCAGGCCGAGCATGACGAACAGCCCGATCTGGGCGACCCAGCCGATGCCCTCGGCGAAGGACTTCGTGGCGTGCCGGTGCGGCAGCTGCCCGTTGCCCAGGGCGACGGCGCAGACGTAGACGGCGGCGAAGCCGGAGCCGTGGATGAACCCGACCAGGCCGTACGTGACGAGGATCCAGCACATGACGGCCAGCGGGTACAGGCCGGAGTTCGACAACGAGAGGCGGCGCAGGAACTGCACGCCGATCCAGCCCATCACGAGGCCCGCGGCGACGCCGATGGCCAGCTCGCCGACGACCTCGCCGGCCAGGCCGGGCATGCCGCCGGAGGGACTGCTGCCCATCGCCAGCTCGGTGCCGGCGATGACCAGCAGGACGGTGGGGGCGTCGTTGAAGCCGGACTCGGTCTCGAGGGCCGCCCGCACCCTGGGCGGCAGCGACACCCCGCGCAGCACCGAGAAGACGGCCGCGGCGTCGGTGGGCGCCACGACGGCGCCGAGCAGGAAGGCGACGGCGCGCGGCAGCCCCAGGACGAAGTAGCCGAACAGGCCGACGACGGTGATGGTCACGAGCGAGCCGACGACGGCCAGGGACAGACCGACGCCGAGGACCGGCTTCATCTGCTTCCAGGAGGTCGTGAGACCGCCCTCGGCGAGGATGAGGACGAGGGCGACGAAGCCCAGATCGTGGGCCAACGAGGCGTCGTCGAAGCGGATGCCGAAGCCGGCGTTGCCGAGGGCGACGCCGACGAGGAGGAACAGGAGCAGGGCGGGCAGCCCGGCACGAGTACCCAGGCGGGCGGCGGCGATCGCCACGAGCGCCACGGCGGCGGCGACGAGCAGTGTCAGGTCCGCTGCGGCCATGGGCTCCTCCCCCCTGTCTGCTCCGGGTCAGCTGGAGGGCTCCGGCTCGGCGCCGAAGGCCTCCTCACGGGTCATGTCGTCGGTGATGGCCCGCATCGGGCGGGTGGGGCGCTCGTCCTCGAGATCCTCGACGGCCCCGAGGACCGCGCGCCGGGCCCGACGGGGATGGTAGGACTCGTCCCGCCCGGCACCTGGCCGGCGGACGGCCGCCCGCCCCTCGCGCCGGGCCCGCTGCGGCGCCCGCGTCTCGGTGGTGACGACGGTGCTGGCGGCCTTGTCCCCGTACAACCAGGCCGCGTCCTCCTCGGGGGTGGCCCGGCGGGCCCCGACGGGCCAGCCGATGGGCTCGGAGCCGGCGGGGGGCCCGGACACCCCGTCCGGCGGTCCGGACCGGGACGGGCCCGGCCAGCCGATGGGCTCGGTGGCCTCGATGACGTCGTCCTGCTCGGAGGCCGCGCGGGGGGACCGGCCGGAGGGCGCATGAGGGTCCGGGCCCGGAGCCGCGGGAGGGCCCTGGTCGGGAGTCGCCGCATCGGGGACGTCGGCGTACCGGGCGGCCGGCACGGCCGCGGTCCGCCCGGCGGGAATGATCGCGGTCCGCTCGGCGGACGCCACCGGCGCGGCGGGTGCGGGATCGGGCGCCCGACCCGGGGCGGTCTTCGCCCCGGCCGCCCCGATGGCGTGCGCGGGGGCCTCGTCCGGCTCGGCGGACGCCCTCGCGGGGCCAGCGGCCGCGGCGGCGACGCCGGTCATGCCCATGGCGGTGGAGCCGACCCTGAAGGCGCCGATCTTGTTGATCTCCTCGGGGACGGCCTTGCGGCCGGCCTGCAGACCGATCGACGCGAGCGCGCGGGCGAGGCTCTCGGCCTGGGAGCGCCGGACGGGGGCCAGGTAGCTCCGCTCGGGGACGATGGTGGACTCCGTGTAACCGAGCGAGCGCTTCAGCGCGGCATCGGGCACCGGTCGCACCCAGATCGTCGGGTGCTTGGCGGCGATGACGCCGCCGTTGGCGATGCTGGCGCGGTCGATGGACCACGGGGCGTGGCCCTCGTTGCGCACCCCGTCCTCGTCGACGGTGACGTGGAAGGTGATGGGACGCAGCATGAGGACGGCGATGACGATCTCGAGCACGGCCAGGACGATCCAGATGATGGAGGTCGTCGGCGTGCCGAACCGGAACCAGATGACGGCGATGGTGATGAGCACGATGGCGACGACCACCGAGAAGATGCCGACCGGCAGCGAGCGCCGAGTCGTGACGCGGGACTCAGCCAGTGCCATGCATTCCGCCTCCAAACATTCGATGACCAGCGCCGGAGCCGCCGTTGGCGCGTCCTGGGCGGCCCATTGCGACGCGGGCCGGCCGGGCACCGGTGCGACGGAGCGGCACCATGCGCGGCAAGTTTACCGGAGCCCCCGATCCATGAGGATGGTTCAACGCCCCATGAGGATGGTTCAACGCCCCATGAGGATGGTTCAACGCCGCGCGCCGCCGCCCGGGAGGGGCGACCGGACGGCGGCCACCGGGCTCCCCTCGGAGTTCCCCACCCGCCAGATGGAACGCGGAACAGCGGGATCATCCCCGCCCGCGCGGGGCGGAGTCCCCCACCCGTCAGATGGAACGAGTTCCGCCCGACCGAGGATCTTCCCCGTCCCCGGCCGCATCCTCGCGTACGGGCGGCAGCCTCTCGAGCTCGGCCTCGGACCTGCGCTCGTCCAAGATCCTGTTCGCCCGTGCCACCACGGCGTCGTCGAGAGCGGTGTGCAATCTGCCAGCGCGCGCCCCGACGCCGTGCACGAGCCTCGATGCCCCGCCGGCCGCGTCGCCGGCCATACCCCCGACGGCCCGGAACCATTTCTTGCCGTCGAGCTGTCGTGAACCGCTCAATTCGACACCGGCTCTGGAGGCGAAGGCGTCGATGATTTCGTTGACCCGGTTCGCATGCCGGGTCACCCTGCCGGAGTTGATGGGGTTCATGACACAGCCGGCATTCGACAACTCGGCGCTCCTGGCGATCGACCCGCTGATGCTCTCGAGGGCCTCGATGATGCTCGCGGTCCGCTCACTGCGCACCGTGACGATGACCCGACGGTGGTCCTCGAGCTCGTCCGGGGTGTCCGAGGCCACTCGTTCGAGCTCCACGCAGTACTGCTCGTCCTGGATGAGGATCGTCCTCGCAAGAACCTTCATCCAGAACGTGGTCTCCCTCTCCGCGCGCGTCAGCGCATCAGCGAGCCTGTCCACATCCTTTCCGCACCCCTCGATCTCGTCGGCCAAGGACCTCAGTTCCCGGATGGCCCGACTCTGGTGGGCCCTGAGCGGCGTCGAGTTGTTCTCGACCTTGGACCACGTCGTCGCTGAGACCGTACCGGTCGCGACGCGGAGCGATTCAGCCTCGCGGACAGCTCCGGCGAATCCGTCGAGCTCGCTCATCACCCTGGTTCTGTCCGCCTCGATGAGCCGACCCACTTTCACGTCGATCTGCTCGAGGCACCGCTGCATCTGCTCGAGTGAGTGCTGAATGGCCATCTGGGTCGCCATGGATGACAGCACCGCCGTCCCTGCCGGGTTGGCCAGACTCACGCTGCTGAACCGCAGATGCTTGGCTATCCGGGTTCCCTCGCCTCCGGCAAGATCACGGGTACGCAGGACGCCGCGGGACAGGTTCGTCACCCCGTGCCGCCTGACGTAGGCGACGGAGGCGTCGTCGAGCCGGAGCCAGCGTCCGCTCTCGGTCATCAGCGCACTGGTTCCGCCGAGCACGGTCCCGAGGCGCGCCACGAGGCTGGACGATCCGATCGTCCGGGTCGTGAGAGCAGGGTCCTCGTCGACCAGGGCGAGGGCCTCCGGCACGCCCCAGAGCAGGATCCCGTCCTCGGACTCGAAGACCTGGAGTTCACGATCGGCATCAGTCATGGACGCATGATGACGGAGCCGACTGACAGATCGGCTCCACTGCACGTCATGCCCACGATTCGCCCGGCACGCAGAGGATCCCCCGCCGGAGCGGGGGACCCAGTGGCGGTGACGGAGGGATTTGAACCCTCGGTGGCTTGCACCACACTCGCTTTCGAGGCGAGCTCTTTCGGCCGCTCAGACACGTCACCAGGGGCAACGATACCGATCCGGGAGGCCCGCGCTCAAATCCCGTGCGCGGCCGGGGCCCGGTGCCGGGCCCGCCAGGACCGGGGCCGCCGGGCGCACGGCGGCCGGTTCAGCGGCGGTCGGCGAAGAAGCCGTCGAGGACGGCCGAGCAGGGTCCGACCATGATGCCGCTCACGACCTGCGGGCGATGGTTCAGCCGCGGGTCGCGCACGACGTCGAAGAGCGAGGCCACCGCGCCCGCCCGCGGGTCGAACGCGCCGAAGACGAGGGTCCCGACCCGCGCCGCGACGAGCGCCCCGGCGCACATGGTGCACGGCTCGAGGGTCACGACGAGCGTGCAGTCGTCCAGCCGCCAACGGCCGAGCGCCCTCGCGGCGGCGCGCAGGGCGAGCACCTCGGCATGGGCGGTGGGATCGGCATCGCGCTCGCGGCGGTTGCCGGCCGTCGCGAGGACCGCGCCGTCCCGCCCGAGGACGACGGCCCCGACCGGAACGTCGCCGGCGGCGCCGGCATCGCGGGCGGCGGCCAGCGCCTCGGACATGGCGGCGCCCCAGCGGCTCATCGCCGCCGCCCGGGCGCGGGAGCCGGCCTCACAGGTGGATGACGCGGTCGAACTGGGGGGCGAACTTGATCTTCTCGATGACGCGGTGCGCCAGCTCGCCGGAGTCCTCGTCGAGGTCGTCGAGGATGTTCTCCATGTCGAACTCGGAGACGCCCTGGTCGGCCAGGATGTCGAGGTCGCCGACCGGCTCGGAGTCCTCGTCGTCGTCATCGGCGTCGGGCACGTCGAGTCCGAGGTAGTCGACGACGTCGCGGGCCAGCGGCCAGTCGTTGCTCGACAGCGAGTCGGACAACAGCACCTGCACCTGGCGCCCGCGACAGCGGCCGACGACGAAGAACTCGCCGTTGACGCTGGCGACGCCAACCGCGCCGGTGTCGCCCGGCATGCGGCGCAGCTGGGCGATCAGCTCGTCGAGGTCGTTGGCGCAGGCGTCGGACAGCGGCATGACGACGGGGGCGCCGTCCTCGCGGTAGAGGGCCGCCACGAAGTCGATCTCGTCGGCTGTGGCGTCCTCGTAGTCGTCCTCGTCGTCATCGTCGTCCGTGTCGTCATCGTCGAGGCCGTCCTCGTCCTCATCGTCGTCGAGGTCGTCGTAGTCATCGGAGATGACACCACGGTCGGCGTCGTCGCGATCATCGAGGCTGTCGAGCTCCTCGGCATCCTCGTCGTCGTCGAAATCCCTCGTCATGTCCTCAGCCATGTCGACCTCCTGTATGGCCCAGCCGGCACCGGTTGCCCGGGGCTCCCCGCTCGGCGCCCATGCCCCGCGCACCGAGTAACCCAAGTGTATGGGACACTCGGGCCCGTGGAACTGCGCGTCGTTGATCATCCTCTGGTCGCTCACAAGCTCACTCACCTGCGCGAGGAGAGCACGTCGAGCCCGACCTTCCGCCTGCTCGTCGCCGAGCTCGTGACCCTGCTGGCCTACGAGGCGACCCGTCAGGTGCGCGTCGAACAGGCCGGGATCACCACCCCCGTCGCCCCGACGACCGGCGTCCGGCTCAGCGAGAAGCCCCTCGTCGTGCCGATCCTGCGCGCCGGCCTGGGCATGCTCGAGGGCTTCACCCGCCTCGTCCCGACGGCGGAGGTCGGTTTCGTCGGGATGGCCCGCGACGAGCGGACGCTCAAGCCCACCACCTATGCCGAACGGCTGCCGCACGACCTGTCCGGACGCCAGTGCTATGTGCTCGACCCGATGCTCGCCACCGGCGGCTCGCTGGCGGGCTGCGTGCACTTCCTGGCCCGACGGGGCGCGACCGACATCACCTGCATCTGCCTGCTGGCCGCCCCGGAGGGCATCGAGCGCGTGCGCGGGCTCATGGACTCGACCGACGTCGACGGCCGGCTCGTCGTGGCCTCGATCGACGAGCGGCTCAACGAACGCGGCTACATCGTCCCGGGCCTGGGGGACGCCGGCGACCGCCTCTACGGCCTGGCCGAGTGAGGGCCGCCCCGGCCCGACCCTCGTCGTTCCCACCTCACTTCTGCGCTCCACCTCACTTCTGCGCTCCCACCTCGGACACAACCCGGGTGCGAACGCAGAAGTGGGGTGGGAGGCGGGACGCACACGGCGAGAGACGGGACGACGAGGTGGGAGCGGAGGACCGGCCCGTCCCCGACCGACACGCGAACGCGCACCGCCTCAACCGACGGGTGGATCCGCGACGAGGGGCCCGCCCGTAGTCTTGCCGCGTGAGGATCATCAAACGCCTTGCCAACTGGTTCGGCCTGCACCCGATGGCGGGCGATGTCATCTGGGCGCTCATCCTGGTGCAGCCGACCCTCGGCAACACGCTCTCCCTCTTCACCGCGGAGGAGCAGGAGAATCCTCTCGGCTACTTCCCGAGCACCGCGTTCAACCACGTCCTCATGATCGCCTGGGGCGTCTCGTACGCGGCACCGCTCATCTGGCGCCGCACGCGGCCGGCGCTCATGTGCACCCTGCTCGTCGTCCCCCACCTGGTGCAACTCGCCGTCGTGCCCATCCCGATGTTCCCGAACATCTTCGTGCTCATCGCGATGTTCGCCGTCGCCGCCTACGGCAGCGAGCGGGCGCGCAGGCTGTGGCTGGCCCTGGGCGTCGCCGCCTCGCTCGCCGCGGCCATCAAATGGACGACGGGCGCCGCCGTGGGCTCGCAGAGCGACGGGTCGGGCCCTCACGACGTCGTGGGCATCATGACCTTCCTCTTCGTGATGCTCGCCGCCTCGGTCACCGTCTGCTGGCTCCTGGGCGCCTTCACCCGCGAACGCTTCACGACGGTGCGCACCCTCAAGGACCGCGCCGACGCCATCGCCGCCGAACGCGACCGCTTCGCGCAGCTGGCCGCCGAGCAGGAGCGCTCGCGCATCGCCCGCGAGATGCACGACGTCGTCGCCCACTCGCTGAGCGTCATCGTCGTCCAGACCGACGGCGCCTCCTACGCGCTCGACCAGCCCGGCGACGCCGCCGCCAAGCTCGAACTGGCCCGCGAGGCCCTGGCCCGCATCGCATCCACCTCCCGCGAGGCGCTGCGCGAGACGCGCGCGCTCGTCGGCGTGCTCCGCGAGGGCGAGGCGCCCGAGATGGCCCCCCAGCCACTGCTCGACGAGGTCGACGAGCTCATCGAGTCGACGCGGGTCTCCGGGCTGGACATCGACTACGCCGTCGACGGCTCCCCCGAGGCGCACGCCCCGCTCGGCCCCGCCCGCGAGACGGCCGCCTACCGCATCGTCCAGGAGTCCCTGACGAACGTGATCAAGCACGCGGGGCCGGGCGCGCACGCCTGGGTGCACCTCACGCACTCCGGCACGGGCCTGATGATCAGCATCCGCGACGACGGGAACGGCGCCGACGCCGATGACGGACACGGCCACGGGCTCATCGGGATGCGCGAACGCGTCGCCCCCTTCGGGGGTACGCTCGCGGCGCGGCCGAGGCTCGACGGGGGCTTCGAGGTGCTCGCGATCATCCCGGTCGACGAGGACGGTCCGCCGAGCGATCGGCGCACCGGCGCCGAAGGGCCCGGCGCGCCGGCCCCGTTGAGCAGAATCACCGATCTGACGAGGAATAACTCATGACCGAGAACATCATCACGCTACTGCTCGCCGATGACCAGGAAATGGTCCGGGCGGGCTTCCGCATGGTGCTCGACGCGCAGCAGGACATGACCGTCGTCGGCGAGGTGGGCGACGGCCGGGCCGCCGTGGACGCGGTCGTCGGAGCCCCCTCCGATGCGCGCCCCGACCTCGTCCTCATGGACATCCGCATGCCTCACCTCAACGGGGTGGCCGCCACCGAGTCGATCACCTCAGCCACCGACACGAAGGTGCTCGTGCTGACCACCTTCGACCTCGACGAGTACGTCTACTCGGCCCTGCAGGCCGGCGCCTCCGGCTTCCTGCTCAAGGACGCCGGGCCGGCGGAGCTGCTGGCCGCCATCCGGGCCGTCGCGTCAGGCGAGGCGGTCGTCGCCCCGAGCGCGACCCGGCGGCTGCTGGAGCGCTTCGTACCCACGCTGCCCAGGGCCGACCAGGGCGGCGGCGCCCGCGAGCGGCTGGAGGCTCTCACCGAGCGCGAGCGCGAGGTGCTCACGCTCGTCGGTCAGGGCCTCAACAACTCCGAGATCGCCGAGCGGCTCTTCCTCGGCGAGGCCACCGTCAAGACGCACGTGGGCCACATCCTCGCCAAGCTGGGGTTGCGCGACCGCGTGCACATGGTCGTCTTCGCGTACGACGCGGGGATGGTCCAGCCCCGCGGCTGAGACGGGCGGCGCGCCACCGCCGACGCGCGCGTGGTCGGGCCCGACCACGCCGATCGGGCCGAGGGCCCCTCCTCCCCGTAGTCGGCCCGGACGCCCGTTCCTCCTCCGATCGGACGAGTCGACGACGACGGCTCCCTCCCCGGTATGAACCGCGAACCCGCCCCGCGCCCGATGTGCGGGCACGCCGGGCCCGAGAACGATGGGATCACCGGCGGCGAGTGATTCCCCTCGTCGCAAAGCATTCCGACAAGAGGATCACCATGACGACAACGATCGCGCAGCCGACGACGGCTGCGGTGCACACCGAGCAGCTCACGAAGGTCTACGGGCAGGGCGACACCCGCGTCGTGGCGCTCGACCACGTGACCGTCGACTTCCGGCGCGGCCAGTTCACCGCCATCATGGGCCCCTCGGGCTCGGGCAAGTCGACGCTCATGCACTGCGCCGCCGGGCTGGACACCCCCACGGAGGGCCGGGTGGTCATCGGCCAGGTGGACGCCACCTCCCTCAACGACAAGGCGCTCACCCTGCTGCGCCGACGCCGCATCGGCTTCATCTTCCAGTCGTTCAACCTGCTGCCGACGATGAGCGCCCGCGAGAACATCCTGCTCCCCCTCAAACTCGCCCATGTCAAGCCGGACGAGGAGTGGTTCACCACGATCGTCACGGTGCTCGGCCTCACCGAGCGTCTGGGACACCGCCCCGGCGAGCTGTCCGGCGGCCAGGCCCAGCGCGTCGCCGCGGCCCGCGCGCTCATCACCCGCCCCGACGTCATCTTCGCCGACGAGCCGACCGGCGCCCTCGACTCGGCCTCCAGCGACGAGCTCCTCGACTTCCTCACGCGCTGCGTCCACGAGCTCGGTCAGACGATCGTCATGGTCACCCACGACCCGCACGCCGCAGGCTACGCCGACCGGCTCCTCCAGCTGGCCGACGGTCGGATCATCGCCGACAAGCCCCTCCATGCGATGCCCGGACGTCCCGCTCAGGCCGCCGGTCAGCCGGTCCCGGCCGAGGGCGGTGAGCACTGATGCTGCGCCAGCCCCGCCGGCTGCTCAGCGCCGGCATCGCCATCGTCCTCGGCGTGGCCTTCGTGACCGCGGCCCTGCTGTTCGGATCCTCGCTCAACGCCTCGGTGCGTCAGCTCGCCGGCCGCGAGATCGGCGACGCCGCCGCCGTCATCACCCCGCCCGACGACGGGAACTCCTCGTCCGCCTCCGAATCGGTCATCGACCAGTCGGTCATCGACGCGGTGAACGGCGCCCCGGGCGTGCAGGGCACCCGCGCCCTCTACCGGAGCTACGCCGTGCTCACCAGCTCCGGGGCCCAGGCCCAGATCGGCGTCGACAACCTGCCGCGCCTCGAGGACGGGACCAGCCTCGCCGAGGGCCGCCTGCCCCAGTCCGACGAGGAGGTCGCCATCAGCACCCACATGCGTGACAGCTACGGCATCACGCTGGGCGAGCAGATCACGACGCGCAGCTACGCCAACGAGAAGGGGCCCCGGCAGTCCACCGTCGTCGGCTTCGTCGACTCCGACACCGCATCGCGGAGCGACTACGTCTACGCCACCGACACCGGCGCCGTCGCCATCACCGGCATCCCCGGCTACGAGGCCCTCATGGTCCGGGGCTCCGACCCCACCGCCCTGCGGACGACCCTCTCCGATCTGGGCGTCGTCAAGGACGGCGGTCTCACCGTGCGCACCGGCGAGGAGCAGATGCAGCACGAGATCCACCGGCTGACCGGCGAGTCCCAGTCGATCACGAACCTCCTTCTCGTGTTCGCCGGCATCGCCCTGTTCGTCTCGGTGATCGTCATCGCGAACACCTTCTCGATCCTCGTCGCCCAGCGCGCCCGTCAGCTCGCCATGATGCGCTGCGTCGGCGCGACGAAGGGCCAGGTCCTCGCCACCGTGCTCGGCGAGGCCCTCGTGCTCGGCGCCCTCGGTTCGGCCGTCGGCGTCGTCCTCGGCGCCGGCCTGACATGGTTGTTCCTGCGCCTCGGGCAGGGCGCGTTCGCCATGGAGGTGCCCTTCACCGCGAGTGTCGGGGCCCTCGTCGCGCCGTTCGTCGTGGGCATCCTCATCACGCTCCTGTCGAGCCTCGGCGCGGCCCGCAAGGCCACCGGAGTGGCGCCCCTGGCCGCCCTCCACCCGGAGCTGGCCACCACCAGGGCCAAGCGGTTCGGCGTCGTCCGCGGCGTACTGGGCGGCCTGCTCCTCCTGGTCGGCGCGGCCCTGCTCGTCGCCGGCTGGCACGCGGCGGGCACGAGCGACGACGAGGCCCGCAGGACGGCGACCCTGCTCACCGCCATGTCGGGCGCGGGCCTGGCCTTCCTGGGCGTCATCGTCCTGGGCCGCGGCCTCATCCCGGCCCTCGCCAGGCTCATCGGCGCGCCGCTGCGGCGCGCCAGCGTCCCCGGCGACCTGGCCGTCGCGAACTCGCGCCGCAATCCCGGCCGGGCCGCCGCGACGGCGAACGCCCTGCTCGTCGGCGTCACGCTCATCGGCGTGCTCACGGTGGGCGCCGCCTGCTCCCAGGCGACGGTCGACCGCGAGCTCGGCTCGCACTTCCCGCAGGACGCGGTGGTCGAGGCCCCGGACGGCGTGAGCGACGAGGTGCTCGACCAGATCCGCAACGTCCCCGACGTCTCCGCCGCCGAGCTCGTGCCCACCGTCCAGGCGCAGGCCGATGACGAGGGGACGAACAGGGACGTGCAGGTGGTGGGCGTCTCGTCCGCGGCCGCCGGGATCTCGCGGGTCCCGCAGCGCTACGAGGGTCTCGCCGACGGCACGTTCCGCACCAACGACACCGACTTCACCGACGGCCAGCGGGTCACGGTGAGCCACGAGGGCCGCAGCGTCGAGCTGACGGCCGACGTCGACTCCTCGTACTCGGATGCCCTCGTCGTCACGCCGGCGACGATGACGCAGCTGTCGCCGGACGCCGCGAACACCGCCTGGGTGCGCTACGCCGACAAGGCGGACGCCCAGCGGGTCACGACCCGTATCGGTCAGATCGACGCCTTGAAGAACGCCTCGATCAACAGCGGCGCCGCCCAGCGCGCCGAGTACCAGCAGATGATCGACGCGGTGCTGCTCGTCGCCATGGGCCTGCTCGCAATGGCCGTCATCATCGCCGTGGTCGGCGTGGGCAACACGCTGAGCCTGTCGGTGCTGGAACGCACCCAGGAGCTGGGGCTGCTGCGGGCCCTGGGCATGACGAAGGGCCAAGTGCGTCAGATGGTCGGCTGGGAGTCGGTGACGCTGGCCGCCGTGGCGACGGTCATCGGGCTGGCACTCGGCGTGGTTCTCGGGATCACCGGGGCGAAGGCCCTGCTGGCCTCGCCCGGCATCCCCCTGGCCATCCAGGTGCCGTGGCCGAGGCTGGCCCTCATCGCGGCGGTCGCCCTGCTGGCCGGCTGGCTCGCCTCGCTGGCGCCGGCGGCGCGGGCGGTGCGGGTCGCGCCCTCGGCGGCCCTGACCGCCGACTGACCGGCCGGCAGGTCCCGACCACCGACCGACCAGCTGGCAGGCCCTGACCGAGGGTCGGCACGACGACCCCGACCGGAGGCCGGCAGGACGCCCTGGTCGGTCGGGCGATGCACCGGACAGGGGGACCGGGCACCGCAGAAGGGCCCCTCGGGAGCGGTTCATCCGCCTCCCGAGGGGCCCTTCCCGGCGCGTGTGCGCGCGAGCCTCGACGACGCCGGCCCCGCCAAGGCCCCTCCCCGCGCATGCGAATCATCGTCCAGTGTCCGCGAGCCCCCCTCTGGTCGGCCAGGGCCTCTTCCCGCGCGTGCGAATCATCGGGCACCGGCCTCGCCGCCGTCCACGCCGACCCCGCCCCCTCCCCGCGCGCGAATCATCGGGCCACGTTCGGCGGCGAGTGCGTCGTTGAGGCGGGCCCCTCCCCGCGCGCGAATCATCGGCTGGCCCCCTGCTGGGGGGAGACGGGGAGCAAAAGACCCCATCCCCGCGCACGAACGGCGAGCACTCACCTCCGCCGCGATCAGCACGGCCCGCACCCCATCCCTGCGCGCGCGAACGACGATCCGGTCGCCGGGCAGACCGGCACCGGGCTGCCGGTCAGAACGAACCCGCCGCCGCGCCCCGCGCGACCACGGCCCCTCGGGGCGTTCCCCGCCGGCGCCTCGCACTGGCGGCGTCGACGACCCCACCGGGGCCGCGCATCCCGGACGCTGGGCCGAGGTCGGTGAGGAAACTCCGCTTCACGGCGGCCACTCGCGCTCCCCGTCACGCGGGGTCGAGGGGAACGGACTCCATCCAGACGGGCCCGCCCAGGCCGTCGACGACGGCAAGCTCGCTCAGGCCCTCGGGTCCGGCCCGGTGGATGCTCGCCGCGTCGCCGAGCTCGGCCCCCGCGATGACCAGGTGCGGGCCGATCAGGCCGATGCCGCGCGGCTGCGGCTGGGTGACGATCCGTGCGAGCCGGGCGCCGAAGCGTCCGTCGGGGCCGAGGGCGGCCATGGTGAGCGTCGATGCGCGGCGCTCGGAGGCGACCGCCCAGGCGCCGTCGGGGGCGATGACGAGGTCGGAGCCCCAGATGCGGCGCTCGGACTCGTCGACGGCGGGCCGGCGCCCGGGCGGCACGAAGACACCGCGACGCAGCCCGGCCTCCGGCGCGACGCAGTCCATGGTGCTGCCGCTGGGCTCGAGCACCCCGCTGTCCGAGTCGCGGCGCAGGTGGACGACCCGCCCGCCGAACTCCTCGGTGACGTAGAGCGAGGAGCCGTCGGGCGAGAGACGGATGTGCCGCGGCCCGGCCCCGGGGTCGAGGCGGGCGCCGAGGGACTCGTCGGGCACGAGCCGGCCTCCGGCGACGCGGAAGCCCGCGAGGCGGTCCTCGCCGAGCAGGCTCAGGTAGGCGTGCCGGCCGTCGGGGCTGGGGACGATGCAGTGAGGCTGATGGCCGGTGCGGACCACCTGCCAGCTGGAGGCGTCGACGAGCCCGTCGGCGCCGAGGCGCGCGCAGGCCAACTCGCAACCGGCGTAGCTGACGGCCATGAGCAGGTCGCCGACGACGCTCATGTAGGTCTGGGCGATCGGGCAGTCCACCGTGGCGACCGGGCTCGTCGACCCGTCGGGCGCCCAGGTCACGGTGGTGATGCTGTGCGGGTCCCCGCCGTTGCCGACGTGCACCAGGGCGCGGGCGGCGTCGACGACGACGGGCATGGGGCGCGGGCCGGTGGCGGTGCGCCCGGCGACCCGCACGACGCCGGACTCGTCGTCGACGATGAGGCTGGTGAGCACGTCGTCGAGGCGCCCGGCGACGAGGCACAGGTACGTGGCCATGGGTTCCTCCTGTTGTCGCGGCTGCTGTGCAGGCGATCCGGGTGCACGCCAACTGTAGTCGGCCATGCCGTCGTCGACTCCGGTGCGGAGGCGTGCGGGGCGGGGCGATTCACTTCTTGCCGCCTCGGGTGCGGCCTGTTCCGCAACCCCGGGGTGGACTGAACCCGTGGACCGCGGGGCGGGGCCGAGGAGGATCCACTCCGCGGTCAGGGCGCGGGCCGATGGGAGTCCGGTTGCGTAGAGTCTGTGTCCGGGTACCCGTCCGCTTCTGCCACAGTGAGGTCCTGACCCATGCACATCAGCCCCTTCGTCGCCGGCCTGCCGAAGGCCGAACCGCACCCGCGCGCCGGGGGCACCCCCGAACCGGAGTCGAAGTTCGCCCTCGCCGGGCGCAACGGGATCGCGCTCGCCCATGGCACCGCCGACCAGGTGCGCGCCCCGTACGACCGCGCCTCGTACGCCTCCGCCGACCCGGCCCGCATCGGCGGCTGCATCGCCGAGAGCCTTCGGCCGGTCGTCGACGAGGGCGGGGCGGACGAGGCCCTCCCTGCCCGCGAGGCCCTCCCTGCCCGGCCGAGCCGCAACGCGGTGGACATCTCGCGGGCCTCTCGGGGCCTCGAGGTCCGGCTGCGCACCGAGATCGACGAGCGCCTGGGCGGGACACGATGACCGGGCGGGAAGCACAGCGGACCGCTTCCGTGCAGCACCGCTGCGCCGTCATCGGCCACCCCGCCGCGCACTCGCTGTCACCCGCCCTGCACATGGCCGCCTACGAGACGCTCGGCCTGAGCGGCTGGAGCTACGAGGCGATCGACGTCGAGCCCGGGCACTTGGACGAGTTCCTGTCCGGCCTGGACTCCAGCTGGGTGGGGCTGTCGGTGACGATGCCGTTCAAGTCCGCGATCATCGCCCACGGCACACCGGAACCGCTCGTCACGGCGCTGGACGCGGCGAACACGATCATCTTCGGCGCCGTTGACGGGTCCCGGCGGACGAGCCGCCGGGAGTCCAACCGCTGCTACAACACGGACGTGCCCGGCATGACGGGCGCCCTGGCGCACCGCGGCCTGACGAGCGCCGACAGCGCGATCCTGGTGGGCGCGGGCGCCACCGCCCGCAGCGGGCTGGCCGCCCTGTCCCGCATCGGCGTCCGGCACGCCGAGGTCATCGCCCGCAGCCTTGAGCGCGCCCACGCCAGCCTGGACGAGGTGGCCGCCCGCCACGGCATCGACCTCGACGTGGTCGGCTGGGGCGAGTTGTCGGCCCCCGGTGGTCTGGGCACCGACCGGGCCGATCTGCTGCTGTCGATCGCACCGGTCGACTTCACCGACGCCGAGGCCGCGCGGATCGTCCGTGCCGCCCCGGTCGTCTTCGACGTCTTCTACGAGCGCCACCCGTCCGCGCTCTCGCTGGCGGCCGCCGCGGCGGGCCGGGTCAGCGTGGACGGCATCGACCTGCTCGTCTTCCAGGGCATCGGTCAGGTGCAGCTCATGACCGGGCTGACGCCCGACCCGGAGCCCCTGCTGGCGGCCTGCGCCGCCGAACTGGCGCGCCGCCGGGACAGTCAGGCGCGCCGCCGGGACAGCTGACAGTCCGAGGTCCTGGCTCGGGTCCCCTTGTCGGGCCGGAGGCTCCCGCCCGCTGCATCGCGCACGCCGAGGGCCGCGTCGGGCGTGTTCGTGATGATCGCGTCGACGTCCAGGGCCAGCGCGGCGCGCACCTGCTCGGGGCGGTCGAGCGTCCACACGTTGACCTCGATGCCCTTGCGGTGGGCCTTGCGCACCGTGTGCGGCGCGATCGCCATGACCCTCCCCGAGGGGTGGAGCGCCGCGGCCCCGAGGTCGAGGGCGTACCTGGTCGGCCTCCGCAGCACCTCGTCGTAGAGCAGGCCGACGCGCTCGCCCATCCGGGCCATGAGCCGCATCGAGGCGTGGTTGAACGACGAGTAGATCACCCGGCCGCCCCAGCCCAGTCGCTCGACGGTCTCGACCACCTCGGCCTCCATGCCCGGATAGGACACGACCGAGTTCTTGAGCTCGATGTTCGCGCTCAGGCCGGTGCCGGCCAGGGCGGTGAGCACGTCGTCGAGCGTGGGGATGCGGGTGCCGGCGAAGTCGGCGCGGCCGCACGAGAAGTCGTGGCGGTGCAGCTCGGCCAGGCTCATGTCGCGGATCCAGCCGTGGCCGGTGCTCGTCCGGTCGATCTGCTCGTCGTGGCAGACGACGAGCCGGCCGTCGCGGGTGCGCTGCACGTCGAGCTCGACGCCGTCGGCGCCGAGCGCCGCGGCGGCGGTGAAGGCGGGAACGGTGTTCTCGGGCGCGGCCCTGCTGGCGCCCCGGTGGGCCCAGATCCGCGTCACCGGGTGGGTCTGACGGAGAGCATGTCGATGACGGCGCCGGGGTCCATCGTGAGGGCGAGCCGCACGGTGCGGGCGACGTCGTGGGGACGAAGGTAGCGCTCGGGCTCGTACGGGTTGCCGAGCTCGGCCTGCATGGCCACCTGCATGTCGGTGTCGACCTTGCCGGGGTGGATCGAGGTGACGCGCACGACACCGGCCTCCTCGGCGCGCAGGCCGTCGGCGACGGCGATGAGGGCGCGCTTGGACGCCGAGTAGCAGGCGTCGTTGCCGCGGGTGTGGAAGCCGCCGCCGGAGTTGATGAAGACGACGTGGCCGCTGCGGGCGCGCAGGGCCGGCAGGAGGAGGCGGGTCAGCTGGGCCGGGGCGATGACGTTGAGCTCGAACTCGGCGCGCCACTGCTCGGGGGTGAGCTCGGCGATGCGCCCGAGCGTGGTCTGCCCTGCGCACGGGACGAGGGCATCGAGCTCGGTGATGGGCGCGGCGGCCGCGACGAGGGCGTCGCCGTCGAGCACGTCGGCGATGAAGGGTTCGGCGCTGGGCAGGGACTCGACCAGGGCGTGCACCGCATCGGGGCGCCTCCCGCCGACGACGACGTGCCAGTCGCCGGCCAGCTCCTCGGCGATCGCGCGGCCGATGCCGCGGGTCGCACCGGTGACCAGAACACTCTTGCGCTCACTCATGGCCCAAGCCTACGGGCCCGGGGCCGTTCGGCAGGCACGGGCATTCCTGTCCGCCCGGGGGAGCACCGGTCAATGCCCTGCTCCCAGATCAGCGGCGTAGGCATCCCCGTCCACCCGGGGGGAGCACCGCAGGCGGGGCCGGCGCTCCAGGAGCTGGGTAGGCATCCCCGTCCACCCGCGGAAGCACCCTCGTCCCTCCGGAAGATGCGGGCATCCCCGTCCACCCGGCCCGTGCCGGTCGTCTGCGGAGCGTTCGGCCTGGAGGCGCGATGCACGTCGCCCTGCCGCTCGCACCTCTACATTCGTGCCCCCACCTCACTCTTGCGCTCGCACCTCGGACATATCCCGGGTGTCAGCGTAAAAGTGCGGTGCGAACGCAGGGGACCGAAAGTGAGGCGGGAGCGGGAGGACGGGAGGTGCGGTGCGAACGGGGCGGGAGAACGGGGCGAGAAGGGGACGCCGGGACCGGGAGACGGGAGAGCCGTGATCGCGGAGGGAGGCGCGGCGGGCCGGGGTCAGACGACGATGACGATCTTCCCGCCGGCGGCGCCGTCCTCGAGCAGCTGGTGGGCCGCCGGCACCTCGTCCAACCCCATGACCCGCCCGATCGGCACGCGCACCCGGCCCGCCGCGACGTCATCGAGGAAGCGCTGGAGCACCTCGGCGGGCAGGTCGGCGGCCTCGCCCGAGTAGGCGGTGAGCCGCACCCCGTTGGGCAGGAAGTCGATGGGGTAGAAGTCCTGCAGCGACCACTCGTGCGAGACCATGCCGGTGAAGCAGCACACGCCCCCGGGACGCCCCGCGCCGCCGCGGCGCAGCGCCCGCACGGTGTCGCGCAAGGTCGTGGCGCCGATCAGCTCGACGGCGCAGTCGGCACCGCCGGGCACGAGCCGCCGCGCCTCGGCGGCGACGGTCCCGCCGTCGACGAGCACGTGGTCGACGCCGAGCGAGACCAGGCCAGCGACGCTCTCCGGGCGGCGCGCCGTGGCGAGCACCGTCATGCCCCGCTGCTTCGCCAGCACCGCCAGGGTCATGCCGACCGAGGTCGTACCGCCACGGATGAGCAGGCTCTGACCCTCCCGCCCGTCGCAGCCGGTGGTGAGCGAGCCGTACGCGGTCTGGAGCATCTCGGGGACGGCGCCGAGCGTCGCCCAGTCCAGGCCGGAGTCGAAGGCGATGGCCTGCCCGGCCGGCACGCAGGTGTACTGCGCGTAGCCGCCGTCGTACTCGCGGCCCATGCCGCCCATCATCGTGGCGACCCGCGTGCCCGGCGCCAGGGTCCCGGTGGTGTCCACGTCGACCTGCCCGACGGCCTCGATGCCGAGCACGCGCGGCAGGTGCACCGCATCGCCCGACAGCCCAAGCCGGGTCATGAGCTCGGAGTGGTTGAGCCCGAAGGCCCGCACGCGGATGCGCACCCAGCCCCGAGGCGGCTCGGGCACCGGAAGCTCGCGCACGTGGAGCCTCGTCGCCGGTCCGGGCTCCTCGAGGACGACGGCCCGCATCGTCGCCGACGCGACGGGACCCGCCGCGCCCCCGTCCGCCGTGCGCTTCTCGGTCACGGGGCCAGGCCAATGATCGGGCGCACGCCCGACAAGGGACGACCGCCGGGGCGCCGCTCGTCCTGGGGCATGATCCTGCGCGGCCCCGCCCGACCCGGGCCCGCCCCGATTCCCCACCGATCAGAGACCCTTGGTGACCCCGACCGCACACGTCGAGGTCCGAACGGGAAACTCCGCCCCATGTGCCGCCGGTCCGAGCCCCGGCCGCGCACGCCCGGGCCAGACCGTCCGGGAATGTTGGCGGCGCCGCGCAGGGCGCCCCGGCTCCGCGCGCCCGGGCCACCACCACGCCCCGTCACGGGTAACGCCCAGGCCGCGCCCGACCCGGGCCCGACCGATGAGGAGGTGGGTGCGGCCATCTCGCCGGACGGGTCCGAGGGCACTATGCTTTCCATTGGGTGAACCAATCGTTTCACGAGGAGAACCATGAGGATCGAGTCCGTCGACGTCCTGGTGTGCTCGCCGGGTCGCGCCTTCTGCACGGTGCGCATCGCCACGGACGACGGCCTCGTCGGCTACGGCGACGGTACGCTGAACGGCCGCGAACTGGCCGTCGCGTCCTATGTCGCCGACCACGTGGCCCCGACCCTCGTCGGGGCCGATGCGAGCCGCATCAACGACATCTGGCAGTACTGCTACCGGGGCGCCTACTGGCGCCGCGGACCCGTCACGATGTCGGCGATCTCCGCCATCGACCAGGCCCTGTGGGATCTCAACGCGAAGGCCCTCGGGGTGCCCGTCCACCGGTTGCTCGGCGGCCGGGCCCGCGACTTCATCACCGCCTACCCGCACTGCACCGGTCACACCGTCGAGGCGGCCCTCACCGACGCGGCCGCCAGGCTGGCCGAGGGATACCGGGCCCTCCGCGTCCAGGCGCAGGTGCCCGGCGTGCCCACCGCCTACGGCGTCGCCAGGGGGGACGAGGAGTACGAGCCGGCCAGCAGCGTCCTTCCGGACGTCGAGGAGTGGGACACCGGCGCCTATCTGGACTTCCTGCCCGAACTCATCAGGGCCACCCGCGACGAGCTCGGCTACGGCTTCGAGCTGCTGCACGACGGTCATCACCGCCTCAGTCCGAGCCAGGCCGGTTGGATGGGCCGCCGGCTCGAGCCCTACCGCATGTTCTGGCTCGAGGACCCCACTCCCGAGGAGGACCAGCGGGCCTTCGCCACCGTCCGCTCCCTCACGAGCTGCCCGATCGCCGTCGGCGAGGTGTGGAACAGCGTCCACGACTGCCAGCACGCGATCACCGAACGTCTCATCGACTACATCCGCATCCCCGTCACCCACGGCGGCGGGCTGACGCACCTGCGCCAGATCCTGGCGCTCGCCGACGTCTACGGCGTCCGCTCGGGGCTTCAGGGGGCCTCGGACATCTCCCCCATCGGCCAGGCCGCGAACTTCGCCCTCGACTGGACGATCCCGAACTTCGGCATGCAGGAGTACATGGGTTACCCCGAGGACACCTGGCGGGTCTTCACTCCCCACTACCGACTCGAAGGAGGCGTCATCACACTCGACGGCACCCCGGGACTGGGCGTCGAGTTCGACGAGGAGGCGGCGGCCCGCTACCCGTACGAGCCGAGGTCGCTGCCGGTGAACCGCCTGCGCGACGGCGGCATGTACGACTGGTGAGGGCCGGTCGCCCGTCCGGGGCGCCCATCACCCGCGGAACCGGCTCCGTGTCCGTTCCCATCTCACCCTCACGTTGACGCCCGGGGCACGTCCGAGGTGCGAACACAAGACCGAGGTGGGAGCGGAAGGGGGACGAGCCGGTCCAGGCCCCGGCCGGCACCAACCAGCACCCCACGAGCCGGCCGACCCCACGAGCCGGCCGGCCTCCACGTCGGCCCTCGGTCACGCCCCGACCCCGAAATTAACGTGGACGGCGAAGATGTCTTCACGTCAAGGCATTACCGTGAGCAGGTGAGCAGACATGGAGTGCTTCGTCTGAAGCCGATCGAGGACATCATCGCCCAGCAGTCCGAGGACGCTGCCGCCGACGCCGCCTCCCCCGGCGTCCTCAAGCGCCGGTTGACCGTCCGGGACCTGCTCGGGCTGGGCATCGGCATGGTCATCGGAACCGGCATCTTCACCCTGACCGGCATCGAGGCCCGCGACCACGCGGGCCCGGCCGTCACCATCTCGTACGCACTGGCCGGCCTCATCGCCCTGCTCGCGGCGCTGTGCTACTGCGAGATGGCCTCGACCGTGCCGACCGCCGGCTCGGCCTACACCTACGCCTACGCGACGCTCGGCGAGATCTTCGCCTGGATCATCGGCTGGGACCTCGTCCTCGAGTTCGCGCTCGGCGCCGGCGTCGTCTCGCGAGGCTGGTCGGGCTATCTCAAGTCGCTGTTCAACCTTCCGGACGCCCTCTTCGGCGAGACGTCGACGGTCAACGTGGGCGGCATCCTCATCGCGGTGCTGCTCGGGCTCATCGCGATGATCGGCGCCAAGGAGTCGGCGCGCGTGACGAACGCCCTCGTCATCATCAAGGTGACCATCTGCATCTTCATCATCGCGGTGGGCGTCTTCTTCATCCGGGCGGCGCACTACCGGCCGTTCATTCCCGACCCGGTGTCCACGACCGAGAACGGCCGGACCGGATGGGAGACGAGCCTGGTCCAGGCCGTCACCGGCGTCTCGCCGTCCACCTTCGGCGTGGCCGGCATCCTCACCGCGGCCGCCGTCGTCTTCTTCGCATACTCGGGTTTCGAGGTCGTCGCCAACATGGGCGAGGAGACGAGGAACCCGCAGCGCGACCTGGTGCGCGGCGTGCTCGGCACGCTGGGCATCTGCACCGCCCTGTACGTGGCGGTCTGCCTCGTCGTCACGGGCATGGTCAAGTACACCGAGATCGACGAGGGCGCCCCGGTGGCCGAGGCCTTCAAGTCGGTGGGCCTGGGCTGGGCCGGCGCGCTCATCGCGATCGCCGCCATCTGCGGACTCACCTCGGTGATCCTCGTCGACATCATCGGCATGGGACGCATCGCCTTCGCCATGAGCCGCGACGGCCTGCTGCCCATGGCGATCGCCCGGGTGCACCCGCAGTGGGGCACCCCCTACCGTGTCATCCTCCTCACGACGATCCTCGTCGCGACGCTGGCCGGCTTCGTCCCGCTGCGGGCCCTGGCCGACATGGTCTCGATCGGCACGCTGTTCGCCTTCGTCGTGGTCAGCGCGGCCGTCCCGATCCTGCGCCGCACCCGACCCGACCTGGAGCGCCCGTTCACGGTGCCGTTCTCGCCGGTGCTGCCGATCGTCTCGGTACTGGCCTGCCTGTACATGATGATGAACCTGTCACTGGCCACATGGATGCGCTTCCTCGTGTGGATGGTGATCGGCCTGGTCATCTACGCCGGCTACGGCCGCCGCCACGCGCTGGCCCGCCGCCACGACGCCGGACGGGACGCGGTGGTCATCACCGCCTGAACCGCTCCGCCCCCGGGCGCACCGAAGACTCCGGGACGCACGAGGGGCCCGCGCGGATCCGCGCGGGCCCCTCGTTGCGCGCCCAGAGGGAGTCGAACCCCCAACCTTGCGCTTCGGGTACCCGATCGGGTCCTTGAGGAGCTCGCCCAGGATGTGCGCGATGTCGCCGAGCGGGTCGCCGGACGGCGCGGCGGAGATCGAGGGGTTGATGGCCTGCAGCTCGTCGTCCGTCGGCTCCTGGGCCTCGTCGCACACGAGCGTGTCGACGGTGAAGCCGCGCCCTGACGACTTCGAGCGGGCGACGAGCTCGATCGAGCCGCCGTTCGTCAGGTAGATCCCCTCCTGGCCATTCACGTTCCTGATCTCGCGCACGAGCTTGTTGAGCTCTTGGAACTCGGCCCCCGGGTCGGCGGCGCGCTCCCCGAGGAAGTACCGGAGCCGCCGGAAGTGCTTCCTGCCCGTCTTGACCTCGTGCGCGGTGTGCAACACCCGCCGGCCGAGCCCGACCGTGACGAACAGCTCGTACACCTCCAGGATGGCGTTCTTGCCGTTCTGCCGCGGGCATGAGAGCCCGCAGTCGAGCGACACCCACCGCCCGGCCCGCACCCGCAGCCAGTCCGACAACACGAGCTCCTGCCAGTCATCCGGGATGAGGCCGTAGGAGGAGGCGAGGGAGCATGCCAGGTCTCCGTACGTGTCACCGCGACGAGGTGGCGCGACGCGGACCCTTGGCGGCGTCTCGACGCCGAACCTGCTGGCGTTCCTCGAGCCGGCGCGTGAACTCGTCAAGTCCGGTCTCCTTGCGTGCAGCCGGTTTCTTCCCTGCCGCCTGCTCGAGCTCGTCGATCTGCGCGAGCACGTCGATGAGTCGTGTCGACAGGGCGGCGAAGTCGCGGTTCGAATCGCACTCGTCGAGCTGGGCCGCGAGCATGTCACGGAGCCGCTTCAGCCCCGGCAGCCTGCCCTGGCGGGCTGAGTTGACCAGCGTCATGCGGATCACCTCCGGCTGCGGACCAGGACGGCCCGGGGGGATACCGCCTTGGCCGGAGATGCCCGCTGGGGCCCTCCGGAGGGGATCCCCCCTGGGCCCGTGCTCGTTTCCCAGTCTGTTCCCGTTGCTCCTGTGGTCCCTCTGCGAATGTCGAATCGCGCACGAATGGCATCCGCATCGCTTGTGACGTGCTTATCCCGGAAACCTTGTCCGATTTCTGGCGATTGCACACCCGATGCGCCGGCTGCTTGTTGTCGATGGTGTCGGGTCCGCCGGCGGAGAGCGGGAGGATGTGGTCGACGACGTAGGCCATGGGGTTGTCATGGTGAAGGCCTCGGCTTGTGGTGCTCGGGGCCTCGGGTTTCTGGGCGTGCTCCGCCCGCCATCTGTCAGGTTACGGTACCACGGGGTTGGTCCGCGGGCGCTGGGGGCGCGTCTTGGCGGTGGCCGCGAATTGGGGCGTGTCCGCTGGGGTTCTTCGCCCCGGTGGTGAGGAGGACCTCGGCTGCGAGTGCCGGGATCTGGTCGAGCTGGTCGAGTGTGTTGGCGGTCAATTGAAACCCCTCTCGAATACCGCTAGTGCGGGCTTGACTTGTCCTGCAAGTCCGGGCTAGACTAAACTCGTGAATCGCAAGGCAGCGCTCAAGAAGATCAAGGCCGCAGCCAAGGCGCGGGGCCTCCGATTCGAGACCCGCGAACTGACCCGGCACACTGCCGTGCAAGTCGGAGACACGACCCGCACCCTCGGCCGCCACAACGAGGTCGACGACGTGACCGCGGGCAAGTTCTTCGACCAGTTCGCCGACGAACTCGGCGGGAAGGGGTGGTGGCGATGAGCCGCAGAACGTTCACGGTCACGGCCGAGCGCGGCCGTGGCCCGTGGTGGGTGACCGAGTGCGCCGAGGTCGGCGCCGTCTCCCAGGTGCGCCGTCTCGACCAGGCGGCCGACGACATCCGGGAGGCGATCGCCTACCTGTCCGGGCTGCCGGAGGACTCGTTCGGCATCGAAGTGGCCCCGGTGCTGCCCGACGCGTTCTGGGAGGCGATGCGAGGCGCCGAGGACCAGCGGGCCGCCGCCGCGGCCGCGAACCGTGCCGCCGCCGAACTGAACCAGCGGGCCGCCCGGGTACTGCGGGACGAGGGCCTGACGCTGCGGGACGTCGGCCACCTGATGGGGGTCTCGCACCAGCGGGCCGCCCAGCTCGTCGGCTGACCGCCGGCCGCCTCGTAGCCGGCCTGCCAGCCGACGGACAGGTCGTGGATCAGTTGGCATGCCGTCTCGCCGCCGCAGTCGCTGAAGCCCACCGGGCCGCAGCTGACCATGAACCGGGTCCGGCGGCCGGGGCGGCGGACGGCGGTGACGCGCAGTTCTACGCCGGTCCGGGAGGCGTCGTAGCCCCAGCCAGCGGACTCGGGTCTCGTCGTTCCAGGAGGCGTCGTAGGCCGGCTCGGGGCCGCCGGTGCGGCCCTGCATGGGCTCCAGGGGCACGTACTCGCGGTCCAGTCATCGCACGCCACTCCTGAAACCCGCGAGAATAGATTCTGACGGCCTTTCAGGGCCGGACCCTGGGGGCCCCGGACGGGCTGGGAAGCCGCCCTAGATTCACCGGTAGGGGTGATTTCGGGCACTCTCGGTCCTCTCTTCAGATGCCAGACGTCCCGGCCGTCGGTCCGCATGCCGCGTGCGGCCATCTCGGCCCGGGTGTAGCAGCGGCTTCCGCCGCCGCTCCGGGGTCTGAGGCTGCTCGGCGGCAGGGCCGGACTCTGCTGGCGCGGCGGCCTGCCGGGGCTCGTGGGGCTTGCGCTTGCGGGCGACCCTCGTGCGCCCGGCCGGCGCCGGAACCTGCCCGGCGTCGGCCCGCCCGGCGGCAGGCGCCTGGCCGGTCTCGGTCATGTCCGACAACTCCTCGGTCGAGCGCATGCCATGGATCACATCCGCGAACATCATCCGAGCGAGCCGGGTCGTGGCCCTCGCCAGCAGCATCTCGGCCGGCCAGTTCCGCCAGTTGTCCTTCTCCGTCAGCTTCATCGACCCGCCACGGGTACGGATCCGCACCTGGTCGAACTCGGCCTCCGCGGCGACCGCCTCGGTCCACGACTCACTCCCCCGCCGGCGCCCGGCGATCCGGCAGCGACTCGTGGTCATCTCGCGGATCTCGAGCTCATGGCCCGCCTGGAGGATCAGGGCGCGCATCGACTCCGCCGACGTACCGGCCCGACCATCGATGACGTGGATCGAGCCGAGCGCGGTCATCGGGGGAAGGCCGAGCTCGCGGCCGTACAGGATCGCCGCGGTGGTCTTCTCGACCGAGCCGCGCAGCCCGGCCGGCACGAACTCGGTGCCCGCGATCCCCCGCGACAGAGTGACGACGTCGCCCAGGACGTCCGTCCACGAGTCCGTCGCGACATCCCTCAGGTCGGAGGCGCGGTTCGCGACCGGCGCCGCCACGTAGGGCATGACCTCGCCACCCGCGACGTCCTGTCCGACGGGCTGCTCGTCGCCCTGGTCCTCGACGCGCCCGGCCCTCCGCTCACTCAAGTCACTCATTGGGGAATCCCTCCCTCGTCAGGTCCTGCTCCGGGTAGATGGCCGCGCCGATGGTCGGCGCGTAGGTGTCGGCGTCGCGGAACTCCCAGCCGGTCCGCCGGATCCACGCCTCGTAGACCTCGAGGAGGTACAGGAACACGTCGAACACGTCACGGCCGGCGCGGATCGGGTGAAGGTCGACGGTGTCACCGGTGACGTGCGCGATGAGCACGGAGTCGACCTGGGGCATCGGCTCCTCCGCCCACAGGGACGGCCGCCGCCCGCCCCTCGGGCCGGTCTGCGGGGTCTCGGCGAGCATCACGTCCGAGTACCGGTAGGCGGCCTGCTGCAGCGCGAAGTCGTCGTAGACGCCCCGGCCGGTCTTCCAGTCCATGAGGGACAGGCCGAACCGGTCGGAGCGCACCAGCAGGTCGCCGGTGCCGGCGTACCGGTAGCCGGTGTGGCAGACGGGGAACTCGACGGCGACGGTCTCGAGCCCCCCACCGGTCGAGGAACCGGGCTGCGGCCTCGACTTGGAGGCTGATCTCCTCAGGCACCTCGACCTCGCGGCCGAGCGCGATCTGCTCGGCCATGGCGTGGATGCGGGTGCCCTGGTCGGCGGCCTTCTTCACCGTGTTGAAGCGGGCCCTCGAGAGCTCCTCGTAGCGGGCGATCGGGTCGACGGCGGACAGGTGGGCCCAGTTCTCGACGGCGTAGCGGGCGGTGGTGTTGGCCGCCCAGCCGACGAGGGCGGGCTTGTCGAGGGTCTTCCCGATGATTGTGGTGACACCGGGGATCTTGTGCCCGTCGAGGGTGTAGCCGTGCCCCGAGCCGTAGTTGCGGCGCTGGAATCTGGGGGTTCTGGGGGTCATGCGCGTGGCCCTTCGTCGGCGAGTGCGGATGGGAACCGGCTGAGCCGCTGGGCGAGGTTCACACAGCGGCCGGCCTGCCTGGCGGCGCGGCGCCTGCCGCCTTGGCCGAAGACGGGAGGGCCTCCGGCCGGCGCAGGCCGGGCGGCGGTGGCCCGGTAGCCGTCGGCGAGCTTGTGGAGGGCGGCGGCGACGAGATCGATGTCGTCGCGGTCGAGGTACAGCTCTCTGCTCACAGCACGGCCTCCTCGTGGGATGGCTGGCCTGACGCGGTGAGCGCCGTCTGCGCCGCCCTGTCCGATCGCCGGGGCGGCCTTCGCCTGGTGGAGGGCGAACCTGTCCAAGAAGGCGAAGACCGGCGCGGAGACCGCCCGCGACGAGGCGGCGGCGACGCTGGAGGCGGCGCCTATGCCGCCATCTCTCGTGCTACGAGTCGAGGGTGTCGAGGGCCTCGCACGTGCCCTTCCACTGACCGGCGCTCATCGCCGGCCGTCCAGGAACGTGCTGACCGCGGCTGCAAGCGCGAGCAGCGCGCCCGCGGCCGAGACCGTCGCGAAGATGACGCTCATGACGCCGCCTCCTCGCGCCCGGGGCCGCTGCCGATGAGCTCGTCGACGCTGACCCCCCAAGCCCTGGACAGGGCGACCAGCTCATCGACCTGCCACCGGCGCTCGCCGCTGAGCCGCTTGCTTACCGCTGGCTGGGCAAGTCCGACGAGGCGGCCAAGCTCTTCCTGCGTGATGCTGCGCTGCTCCATCAGAGTCTTGATGACCTGACAACCCGATACAGGGTGGATTATGCTGTTTCGAGATCACATGGAGCCTGAAGTATGCCATTCTGAGCTAACTGTCTAACGTCTCCTACCCCGCATGGCGCTCGAGCATGCCAGTATGGCATGCTCGAGCGCCATGAGTGAAGTCCGCGCATTCCGCACCCCACCCAGAGCGACCTAGTGCAGGCAGTCGCCGCCAACGTGCGCGCCGAGGCGGCGAGGAAGGGGTTCAACCAGACGAGCCTGGGCATGGCAATCGACCAAGCGCAAAGCTCGGTGAGCAGGAAGTGGCGGGGCAAGCGCGCATGGTCCCTGGAAGACCTGGAGACCCTGAGCACAGTGCTCAGGGTCCCCGTGGCCCATCTCGTTTCGCTGCGCGCCCAGAGGGAGTCGAACCCCCAACCTTCTGATCCGTAGTCAGATGCTCTATCCATTAAGCTATGGGCGCTTGCCGGACGGCGAGAAAGAACAATACCCCCTCACCGGCGGAATCTCCAGTCGCCCCGGACGACGGAACGGACCGCGGATGGAGAGCAGTCTGTCGCCCGCCGAGCGGAACCCCGGGCGAGCGGCACGCCGACCCCGGAGGGAGAAGCAGTCCGCCCCGCCGCGGATGCGGCGGGCTGTCCGGCTGGCGGAGGTGGCGGGATTCGAACCCGCGATGGGATGTGAGTCCCAAACCCGCTTAGCAGGCGGGCGCCATAGACCGGACTAGGCGACACCTCCAGCGGCCTCCAACCATATCCGTTGCGGGCGCGACGGGCAACGCGCCGACCGCCGATCGTGGCGTCCACGCGGGCGCTCCGCGGCGCGGCACGCTCAGTCCACAGCTGCACGGGGCATCATGGGTGGGTCAGGGAATCGGTCGGAGCGCATCCGACCGGTTCGACCCGGACCGCCCGGGCACGGGTCGACCGGCCCGACCTCCGGCACGTACGACCAAGAAGGTGTCATGGCAAACCACGACAAGGACGACGCCCCGCGCAGCAACCGTCCCCGCCGGGCAGCGGCAGAGGACACCTACACCTACACCCCCCGGTACGCCCGTCCCGCCGACGAGGAGGCCTCCGGGGCCGGCCACGACGGTGAGATCTTCGACGTCGAGGAGGTCGGCCTGCGCGACGGGGAGCACGCGACTCACGGCGCGGGCAGCCCGCTGTACGACCGCTCGGCCGGCTTCGGTCGGACCCTGGTCCGCACCACCTTCGGCTCGATCATCCCGGGGCTGGGCCTCGTCGGCACCCGGCGCACCCTCCTCGGCCTGTTCCTCTTCGCGGTGAGCCTCATCGCCGGGGGCGCGGCCGCCGTCCTCGCCTTCGTGCACCGCAGCACGCTCGTGTCGCTCGTCGCCAACTCGCGCAACCTGCTCGTCCTCGCCGTGGCCCTGCTCGTCGGCGCGCTGGCGTGGGTCATCGTCATCATCGGCACCTATCTGGTCTCGCGGCCGCGCCGCATGACCCGCCCCCAGCGCCTGGTCGGCGCGGGCGTCGTCTTCCTCATGTCCCTCCTCGTGGCCACGCCCACCGCCGTCGCCTCGGCCTACGCGCTGCAGACGAGCATCGTCCTGGGCAGCATCTTCGGCACCGGTTCGCGCTCGCAGACCCGCCCGAACGTCAGCGGCGACAACCCGTGGGCCGGCATGGGACGACTCAACATCCTGCTCGTCGGCGCCGACTCCGGCGAGAACCGCGACGACGAGCTGGGTCTGCGGACCGACACGCTCATGGTGGCGTCGGTCGACGTCACGACGGGCGACACGGTCATCATCCAGTTGCCGCGCAACCTCGAGAACGTGCCCTTCCCCGAGGGCAGCGCCCTGGCCGGGGCCTACCCCGGCGGGCGCGTCTGGGACGGCTACTCGGACAGCGAGGACAGCTACATGGTCAACGCCATCTGGAACGAGGTGCCCCGGGAGCACCCCGAGCTGTTCACCGACACCGACTATCCGGGGGCCGATGCGACGAAGATGGCCGTCCAGGGCGTCACGGGTCTCAAGATCGACTACTTCATGATGGTCAACATCGACGGCATCCAAGCGCTCATCGACGCGATGGGCGGCGTCACCGTGAACATCAACTTCCCGATCGCCAAGGGCGGCCACGTGAACGGCTACGGCGACGAGGAGTGCGGCGTCGACGGATACCTCACCGTCGGCCCCAACCAGACGCTCGACGGCGAGGACGCCATGTGGTACGCCCGCAGCCGCTGCAACGACCCCGACTACGACTACGGCCGCATGCGCCGCCAGAGCTGCCTGGTGAACGCCATCATCAAGCAGGTCAACCCGCAGACGCTGCTCACCCGCTACGAGGCGATCGCCGCAGCGAGCGAGAACATGATGAGCACCGACATCCCGCAGGACCTGCTCGACAACCTGGCCAATCTGGCCCTCACCGTCAAGGACGGCACGGTGAGCCGCCTGGTCATCGCCCAGAACCTGTCCGGCGCGAGCACCTCGGGCGCCCTCGAGGTCGACCCGGGCAACCCCGACTACGACGCGATCCGCGCGGCGGTGGCCGACGCCGTCGCCCAGAGCGAGAACGGCGGCACGGCCCCCGCAACGAGCGCCTCGTCCCCGGCGACGAGCCGGGCCCCGAGCCCCGCCGCCGGGGACGAGGGCACGGACGCCGGCACGGCGGGCAGCCACGGCATCGGCAGCACCGGCCACGACGAGGAGAGCTCGGCGTCCTCCCCCACGACGAGCGCCACCGCCGAAAACGTCTCGGACGCCTGCGAGTACAACCCGGTGGGCTGACCGGTCGGCGGCCCGCTCGGGCACCATCGCCCAAGCGGGCCCCGACCCCGGGCGTCGGCGGCGCGCCCTCCGGGCGGCGAGGGTGGGATTCGAACCCACGGAGCTCTCGCTCGGCCGCTTTCAAGGCGGCTGCACTAGTCCACTGTGCGACCTCGCCATGACCGCCGGAGACATCCGGCGGCGCCCACTCATGGTAGCCGATGGGCATCTCTGGCAAGCTGGACCCATGTACGCGATCACCGTTTCCGAGCCCGGCGGGGCCGACAAGATCACGTGGGCGCAGGTGCCCACCCCCGAGCCGGGACCGGGCGAGGTCCTCGTGCGCACGCAGGCGGTCGGCGTCAACCGGGGCGACGTCCTCCAGCGCCAGGGCCACTACCCGCCCCCCGCCGGCGCCACCGAGGTCATGGGCCTCGAGGGCCTCGGGATCATCGCCGAGCTCGGCGAGGGCGTCGGCGACCACGAGGTCGGCGAGCAGGTCCTGGCGCTGCTCGCCGGCGGCGCCTACGCCGAGTACTTCGTCGCGTCGGCCGAGCACCTGCTGCCGGTCCCGGCCGGGGTCGACCCGGTCAAGGCGGCGGGGCTGGTCGAGGTGGCCGCCACCGTCGTCTCCAACTTCGACCGCGTCGGACTGGGCGCCGGTGAGACCGTCCTCATCCACGGCGGCGCCGGCGGCGTCGGCGGCTTCGCCATCCAGTACGCGAAGGCTCTCGGCGCCCGCGTCCTCACGACCGCCTCGCGGCGGAAGGGCCCCTACTGCCGCCGGCTCGGCGCCGACAAGGTCATCGACTACGCCGGCGACTGGGAGCCGGCCGTCATGGTCGCCACGGCCGACCGCGGCGTCGACGTCATCCTCGACATCATCGGCGCCAGATACCTCGAGGCGAACGTGCGCTGCCTGGCCACCGAGGGCCGCATGGTGACGATCGGCCTGCAGAAGGGCGTCAAGGGCACCCTCAACCTGGCCGTCCTGCTCAACAAGCGCGGCACGATCACCGCCACGAGCCTGCGCGGACGCCCCGCCGACCAGAAGGCCGCCATCTGCCGCCGGGTGGAGCAGGTCGTCTGGCCGCTGCTGACCGACGGGACGATCAGGCCCGGCAACCAGACGCGCATCCCGCTCCGGGAGGCCGCCCGGGCCCACGAGCTGCTCGAGTCCGGCGAGAACACCGGGAAGATCATCCTGGTCGCCGACCCGCCGCGGTGAGCGCCCGTCCACCACGCCCCGGGGGCCGCTGCCGGGGAGCGGGTCCGGAGACGGACGGGGCCGGCCGGCCGCACGGTCGTGCCACTCAGCCGTGCCGCACGGACATGGGGCCGCCGATGCCCCGGTGAGCACCGGCCCGGACGGGATCGGCGGGGGCGCGGCTCGGTCCGGGCGCGCACGTCCGGGCCGGTCGCCCCGAACCGCCGAGGACCGTGCCGGCGCGTCGCCCCGCCTGACTCCGGGGCAGGCCCGGACCGGCCGCTCGAACCGTTGAGGACCGCGCCGGCGTCGCTCGCGCCAAGTGCCGCGGGGACCGGCCGCCCGCTCCCCGCCGAATGACACCGAATGAACCCACTCGACATACTTATTCTTACCAAGGAATAGTACTCACCTGTTTCACGCTCAAGAACGGGTTCGACATCGCATATTTTTCAGGTTATGCTTGGTTCCCGTGAGCAAAGTACTGACGTCTCTCCCCGTGGGCGAGCGGGTCGGCATCGCATTCAGCGGTGGCCTCGACACCAGCTGCGCCGTCGCCTGGATGCGCGAAAAGGGCGCCATCCCGTGCACCTACACCGCCGACATCGGGCAGTACGACGAGCCCGACATCGCCTCGGTGCCGGGCCGGGCCGGGCAGTACGGCGCCGAGCTCAGCCGTCTCGTCGACTGCCGCGAGGCGCTCGTCGAGGAGGGCCTGTCGGCCCTGGCCTGCGGCGCCTTCCACATCTCGAGCGCCGGCAAGTTCTACTTCAACACCACGCCGATCGGCCGCGCGGTCACCGGCACGCTGCTCGTGCGCGCCATGGCCGAGGACGACGTCTCCATCTGGGGCGACGGGTCCACCTACAAGGGCAACGACATCGAGCGCTTCTACCGCTACGGCCTCATGGCCAACCCGGCGCTGCGCATCTACAAGCCCTGGCTCGACGAGGACTTCGTCACCGAGCTCGGCGGGCGCGACGAGATGAGCACCTGGCTCACTGAGCACGACCTGCCCTACCGCGACTCCAAGGAGAAGGCCTACTCCACCGACGCCAACATCTGGGGCGCGACGCACGAGGCCAAGACCCTGGAGCGTCTCGACGTCTCGATCGAGACCGTCGAGCCCATCATGGGCGTCCGCTTCTGGGATCCGTCGGTCGTCATCGAGCCCGAGGTCGTCACCATCGGGTTCGAGCAGGGCCGCCCCGTCTCGATCAACGGCGAGGAGTTCGACTCGCCCGTCGACCTCGTCCTGCGGGCCAACGAGATCGGCGGACGCCACGGCCTCGGCATGAGCGACCAGATCGAGAACCGCATCATCGAGGCCAAGAGCCGCGGCATCTACGAGGCCCCCGGCATGGCACTGCTGTTCATCGCCTACGAGCGGCTGGTCAACGCCATCCACAACGAGGACACCATCACCAACTACCGCACCGAGGGCCTGCGCCTGGGCCGCCTCATGTACGAGGGCCGCTGGCTCGACCCGCAGTCGCTCATGATCCGCGAGTCGATCCAGCGCTGGGTGGCCTCCGTCGTCACCGGCGAGGTCGTGCTGCGCCTGCGCCGCGGCGACGACTACTCGATCCTGCGCACCGACGGCCCGGCCTTCAGCTACCACCCGGAGCGTCTGTCGATGGAGCGCGTCGAGGACGCCGCCTTCGGCCCGCTCGACCGCATCGGCCAGCTGACGATGCGCAACCTCGACATCTCCGACTCGCGCGCCCGCCTCGAGCAGTACGCCGCCCAGGGCCGGCTCACCGGCGGCGAGGCCGCCAAGCTCGTCGGCCGGCTCGAGGCCGGCAAGTCGTCCGAGATCGCCGACAACCCTCTGCACGCCGGCGAGACCGAGGCGACCCCGCTCGACAACGCCGCCATGGAGACCGGCACCGACTGAGCCCCACCGATCCCGTCGTCCGGATACCGGCCAGTCATCCGACCGGTACCCGGGCGACGTGCGCCCGCCCCGGCGGCACCCCGCCGCACGAAGGCGCGCGGTGCGTCGGGCCGATGACCCCGCCGGGCGGCGCATCGGCCCGATGTCCTGGACGCCGCGTCCCGCGCGTACCGGCCGGCGGGCCAGGGGGACCGTGCAGCACCGCGTCGGCCCACGCCCCGCTCGGCTCGCATGCGGTCCCCTCGCCCGATGGGCAACCCCGCACCGGCGCCGACGCGGCCGAAAGCACCTAATGTGGGGTCATGAGCGTTGTCGACGAGCTGAGCAGCATTCTGGCAGGGGCCTCGCGGGCCGTCTTCTTCGGCGGGGCGGGCGTGTCGACCGAGAGCGGCATCCCCGACTTCCGGTCGGCCACGGGCCTGTACACGACCCACGCGGGCGGGGCGTACCCGCCCGAGTACATGCTCTCCCACAGCTGCTGGCGTGACCGCCCGGAGGACTTCTACGAGTTCTACCGGGCGACCATGCTCCATCCCGAGGCCCGCCCGAACGCCGCTCACACGGCGCTCGCCAGGCTCGAGGCGGCCGGCCGTCTGGCGGCGGTCGTCACCCAGAACATCGACGGCCTGCACCAGATGGCCGGTTCGCGGACCGTCCACGAGGTGCACGGCTCGGTGCTGCGCAACCACTGCACGGGCTGCGGCCGGTCCTACCCGGTCGAGGCGATCGCGGACTCCACCGGCGTCCCGCGCTGCGACGACTGCGGAGGCATCATCAAGCCCGAGGTCGTCCTCTACGAGGAGGGCCTCGACATGGACGTCATGGCCGCCGCCGTGGAGGCGATCGGCCGCGCCGACGTGCTCATCGTCGGCGGCACCTCCCTCAACGTCTACCCGGCGGCGGGGCTGCTCGACTACTTCCGCGGCGAGCCGCTCGTCCTCGTCAACAAGTCGGCGACACCGGCCGACCGGCGCGCCGACCTCGTCGTCCACGACTCGATCGGCGCCGTGCTGGGCGCCGCGACCGACGAGGCCCTCGGGGAGGCCTGAGCGCTGAGGCGCGCCTCCGCGTCCCCGGGCCCCGGCGGCGCACCGTTCGGGACGGCATCCGGGTCGGGAGGCGATGAACGCCGTCCGCGCGCGAGCCGGGATCGCCGAACAGCCCAGACCTTCGAGAACATGGTGGCGTCGCCCGCGCACGGCGCCGGGCTCAGGCGAGCGCGGCGACGGCGGCGTCGTAGTCGGGCTCGTCGGTGACCTCGGGCACGAGCTGGGTGTGGATGATCGTGCCGTCCTCGTCGATGACGACGACGGCACGGGCCAGGAGTCCCTTGAGCGGGCCGTCGGTCATGCGCAGGCCGTAGTCCCTGCTCATCGCGTGCGAGCGGAAGGCCGAGCCGGTGACGACGTTCTCGATGCCCTCGGTGGTGCAGAAGCGCCCGGCGGCGAACGGGAGGTCCTTCGAGACGCACACGACGGTCGTGTTCTCGAGGCCGGCCGCGAGCTCGTTGAACCGGCGGACGCTCGTCGCGCACACCGAGGTGTCGAGGCTCGGGAAGATGTTGAGGACGACGCGGCGGCCCGCGAGGCCCGCGAGCGTGACGGGGCCCAGGTCGACGCCGACGAGGTCGATCTCGGGGGCCCTGGAGCCGACGGCCGGAAGCTCGCCGCGGGTGTGGACGGGGTTGCCGTGGAAGGTGATGTCTGCCATGCCTCATGTCTACGGCATGCGCGGCGCGGGTGGGAGCCTTTCACCCACGAGCTGAGCGCATCCGGCCTCATGGGAGTACGGACGGCGCCCGCGCGGGCGCATGCCCCTCCGGCCGGCTCTCCACCGAGACGGGCCGGGCCCGGCGGCGCCCGCGCGGGCGCATGGGCCGCGCGCCCTCCGCACAGACCCGGCGCAGATCCCCGCCGCCGCCCGCGCCGACGGGCGGGCACGAGGTCGGGGCGGCCGCCCGGCGAGCCCCGGTGCGCCCGCGCGGGCGCACCGTTCCGCGTCAACGCCCAGCCAACGCTCACTGAGAACGACGCACATCGTGGATTTCCCCACCAGCGACCCCATCTGCCTCTACTCTGAGGGGAATCCCGGGGGCTCCGGCCCTCGGGCCCCTTCCAGCCGGCGGCACGGAGGCCGCCGGTGTCATCAAGGAGCAGCCATGGCCCAGAAGACGAGCGACGCCGCGGCGATCATCGAGGCACTGGGAGGCCCCGGCAACGTCGTGAGCCTCACCCACTGCGCAACCCGATTGCGCTTCCAGTTGCGCGACGGCTCCGGCGTCGACAAGAACGCCGTCGAGCGGATCCCCGTGGTGATGGGCGCGGTCCCGCAGACCGGCGACCGCTACCAGGTCGTCATCGGCGGCGCCGTGGCCACCGTCTACAACGACATCATGGCCCTGCCGCAGATGGCCGAGGCAGGAGCCGGCGGCGACGACAGACCCACCGACGCCGAGGTCAAGGCGGCCGCCCGCGCCGGCGGCATCCGCGGCCGGTTCAACTGGGTGGACTCCTTCTTCGAGTTCCTGTCCGACTCGTTCCGCCCGATCATCGGCGTGCTGCTCGGCGCCTCGCTGTTCATCACCTTCATGGCCCTCATGAGCACGCTCCACGTCATCGGCAACTGGTCGAGCGGCGAGGCCCAGCTGACCCCGGGCTGGGCATTCATCAACCTGTGCTGGCGCTGCGTCTTCTACTTCCTGCCGCTCATGGTGGCCTACAACGCGGCCAAGAAGGTCGACGCCGACCCGTGGATCGGTTTCTCCGTCATGGCCGTGCTCCTGCTGCCGGGCTTCTTCTCGGCCGACAACTCGCTGCTGGCGAGCGCGCACGTCTCGCACATCCTGGGCCAGGACATCCACATCGTCCGGGCCTTCGGGCTGCCGCTCACGATCTTCGACTACGGCTCGCAGGTCTTCCCGCCGCTGCTCATGGCCGGGGTGCTCGGGCCGCTGTACAAGCTGTTCAAGAGGATCATCCCCGACAACCTGCAGCTCATCTTCGTGCCCTTCCTGTGCATGCTCGTCATGATCCCGCTCACCGCGTTCGTCCTCGGCCCGATCGGCGTCTACGCCGGCGCCGGCCTGTCGACCGCGCTGAAGGCCGTCAACGACCTGTCGCCGTTCATCTTCTGCCTGCTCATCCCGCTGCTGTACCCGTTCATGGTGCCGCTGGGCCTGCACTGGCCGCTCAATGCCGTCATGCTGCTCAACATCAGCACGATCGGCTACGACTACATCCAGGGCCCGATGGGCGCCTGGAACTTCGCCTGCTTCGGCGCCTCGGCCGCCGTCCTGGCCATCTCGATCAGGGACAGGGACGCCGAGATGCGCCAGACGGCGACCGGCGCCGTCGTCGCCGGCCTGCTGGGCGGCATCTCGGAGCCGAGCCTGTACGGCATCCACCTGCGCTTCAAGCGCATCTACCCGCGCATGCTCATCGGCTGCGTCGTCGGCGGCCTCATCCAGGGCATCGGCGGCGGCGTCGTCACCCACGCCTTCGTCTTCACCTCGCTGCTGACGATCCCGGCCTTCAGCAACATCCCGCTGTACGCCATCTCGGTGGGCGCGGCCTTCATCACCGCGTTCATCGCCGTCTTCCTCTCCGACTACCGCACGCCCGAGCAGAAGGCCGAGACGAAGGAGCACCAGGCGCGCGAGCGCGCCGAGCACGAGGTCAAGCGGATCGGGCACGAGGCCCGCAGGACCGAGCACGGAGCCGGGAGGGCCGCCGCTCCCGCCCCGGCGAAGACGGCCCTCGAGCCGGGCGCCGTGACCCGGGTCCTCTCACCGCTGGCCGGCCGGGTCATCCCCCTCGACCAAGTGCCCGACCCCGTGTTCAGCGCCGGGACCGTCGGCAAGGGCGTCGGCATCGAGCCGACCGGCACCACCGTCGTGGCCCCCGGCGACGGCACGATCGTCGTCGCGCAGGCCACCGGCCACGCCTTCGGCATCAAGCTCGACAACGGCATCGAGCTGCTCATCCATGTCGGCATCGACACCGTGAACCTCGAGGGCCGGGGCTTCGAGGTGAAGGTGGCCAAGGGCGACCGTGTCAGGACCGGCGACCCGCTCGTCACCTTCGACCCCAAGGTCATCACCGAGGCCGGCTACTCGCTGGTCACCCCAGTGCTCGTGACGAACGGCCGCAGGTTCGCCGAGGTCACCCGGCTCGCCGAGGGCGGAGTGAACCCGGGCGACGCCATCTTCGAGACGAAGGCCAAGCCGCCCAAGGAGCCCCGGCCCGCCGCCGGGTGACCGTCACGGAGCGGACACGACGCAGGCCCCCGCGCCGGTGCGCGGGGGCCTGCGTCGTCGGTGCGGCCGGGCGAGTCAGACCATCGTCGAGGCCGACAGCTGCGTCATGTACGAGAAGTACTCGGCCAGCGCCATGGCCAGGCCGTCATCCTCCCAGCTGCGCTCGGCGATCTCGCGGGCCCGCCGCTTCATCGGCTTCGCCTCCAGACGGGGGAAGACGGCGGTCAGCGAGTGCGAGGCGTAGAGCAGGGCGATGAGGGCGCGGGTGCGGTCGTCCGGCTCCGCGCCGCCGAGGGCCGCCCGCACCCGGGCGCGCAAGTCGATCTCGGTGCTCGCATCGCCCTCGGGGTAGCGGGTGAGCGGGATGAGTCCGAGCAGCTTGATGTGGCGCTCGCGCAGGATGCCGGCCTCAACGAGGTGCTGCAGCTCGTAGGAGCGCAGCGAGCGGGCCGGGCCGGGCCGCGACGAGAAGGGTCCGACAAGGGTGGAGATGGCCTGGTCGTAGGTCTTGCCCTCGACGGCCTCGACGATGTAGCCGAAGAACTCCCCACTCGGCTCGTTCTCGCCCTTGGCGAGCAGTTTCGTGCCCTTCGGCCCGTCGACGAAGACGAGCTGGCCCTTCGCGACGAGCTCGACGATCTCGGCCGCGGCGATGGTGAAGTTCACCGTCGTCAGGTCGCGGACGAAGCCGCCCTTCCGGTCGTTGAGGACGAGCAGCAGGTACTCCGCCGCAAGATTCAGATTCGCTGTGGTCGTCATGGTCCGGACCCCCTGTGGTGCGGTGCGCACCCTCCCTCGGGTGCATGTGCCCATTATGTCCCCGGCCAGCGCCGACGCGCCCTCCTCCCCGGGCGATCGTCCCGGCTCCTGGACGAGTACGGGCGAACGGGCCCGGCGCGCCCCGACGGATCCGCCCCGGCGCGGCCGGTTGTCCCCGTCGGCGAGGGCGGCGTCGTGGGGCGCGTCCCAGCGACCCGCCCTCAGCGCGCGGTGAAGAGCTCGCGGCCGCCCAGCCAGGGGCGCAGCACCTCGGGGACGGCGACGGAGCCGTCGGCCTGCTGGTGGTTCTCGAGGATCATGAGAATCATGCGGCTCATGGCGCACAGGGTGCCGTTGAGCGTGGCCAGGGGCTCGATCCGCTTGCCGTCGCGCATGCGGATGCCCAGCCGGCGGGCCTGGAACTGAGTGCAGTTCGATGTCGAGGTGATCTCGCGGTACCGGCTCTGGGACGGCACCCAGCCGTAGCAGTCGTACTTGCGGGCGGCCGAGGCGCCGAGGTCGCCGGAGGCCACGTCGAGCACCTCGAAGGGGATGCCCAGGGCGGCGATGAACTCCTTCTCGTGCTCCAGCAGCCGCTGGTGCTCGGCGACGGCGTCCTCGGGGCGGCAGTAGGTGAACATCTCGAACTTGTCGAACCAGTGGACGCGGAAGATGCCGCGGGTGTCCTTGCCGTACGAGCCGGCCTCGCGGCGGTAGGCGGGGCTGAAGCCGGCCAGGCGGATCGGCAGCTCGCCGGCGTCGAGGATCTCGTGCGAATGGTAGGCGGCCAGCGGCACCTCGGCCGTGCCGACGAGATACTGGTCGTCGCGCTCGAGGTAGTAGACGTCGTCGGCGGCCTGGCCGAGGAAGCCGGTGCCCTCCATGGCCTCGGGGTTGACCAGGGCCGGCGGGATCATCGGGACCAGGCCCCATTCGAGGGCCTTCGACAGGGCGAACTGGATGAGGGCGAACTCGAGCATGGCGCCCGGGCCCGTGAGGAAGTAGAAGCGGGAGCCGGAGACCTTGGCGCCGCGCTCCATGTCGATGGCGCCGATGCCCTCGCCGAGGTCGAGGTGGTCGCGCACCTCGATGCCCTCGGCGGCGAAGTCGCGGGGGGTCCCCACCGCGTCGATGACGTAGAGGTCGTCCTCGCCGCCGAGCGGGACGTCCTCGAAAACGATGTTGCCGAACTGCTCGACGACCTCGGTCCAGGCGGCGTCGGCCTCGTCGGCGGCCGTCTGGAGGGCCCTCACCTGCGCCGCCAGCTCCCTGGTGCGGGCCAGCAGGGCGGCCCGCTCGTCGCCGGAGGCCACGGCGATCCGGGCGCCGAGCGACTTCTGCTCGGCGCGGGCGCTCTCGAAGGCGCTGATCGAGGCCCGGCGCGCCTCGTCCGCGGCGAGCGCCTCGTCCACGAGCGCCACGGACTCGCCGCGGGCCCGCTGAGAACGACGGACACGATCGGGGTCGGTGCGCAGCAGCTTCGGGTCGATCATGGGGGCAAGCCTACCGTCCGGGCCCCGACGCCCGGCGGCGTCGTCGCTGCCGCCGTCGCCTGAGAGAATCGTCGCGTGACCACCCGGACGTTCAGCCGCTTCAACCTGTGGGTCATGTGCCTCTTCGCGCTCGCATTCGGGGCCTGGACGCACCTGGCGCTGCGCACGCGGGCCCTCGCCGGCCTCGACGCCCTCAGCGACGTCCCGCACCTGCTGCCGGGCTCGACCGGCGAGCAGATCGCCGCCGCCGGCGCCCTCGTCACGCACCCGCTCATCATCTTCCTGACCCTGCTCGGCCTGGGCGCGTGGACCTGGCGCCGCAGACTGCGCCACCTCGCGGTGGCCGTCATCGCCTCCGGCCTGGGCAGCTGGCTGGTCTGCGTCCTCCTCAAGAGGCTCATCGGACGCCCGCGCCCGCCCTCCCCGCTGGAGGGGCTGCTCACCTACCGGGGCTCGGCGTACCCGAGCTCCCACATGGCGCTCATCGTCGCCGGGGCGATGACGGCGATCGCCGTGAGCACGACGACGCGCCAGTCGCGCGCCACCGTGCTCGGCTGGCGCGTCGCCGGCGTGACGGCGATCGCGCTGGAGGCGGCCGACCGCTTCGCCCTCAACGCCCACCGCCCCACCGACATCGTCGGCGGCGCCCTGCTCGGCGGCCTGGTGACCTCGTGCGTCCTGCTCCTGGCCAGGGTGCGCATGCTGCCGCTCATCGCGACCCGGCGGCACAGCACCCCGCGCCCGGTCGGCGGGCTGTGCGCCGTCATCTACAACCCGATCAAGCTGGCCGACGAGATGGTCTTCCGCCGACAGGTCGTCGACGAGCTGACCGGGCGCCACTGGCAGTCCCCACTGTGGCTGCAGACGACGCCCGAGGACCCCGGCGCGGCACAGGCCGCCGAGGCCATCGCCCGCGGCGCCGACCTCGTCATCGTCGCCGGCGGCGACGGCACCGTGCGCATCGTCACCCAGGCGCTGGCCGGTTCGGGGATCCCGATCGGTCTCATCCCGGCCGGCACCGGCAATCTGCTCGCCAAGAACCTCGGGCTGCCGCTCGACCAGGAGGACGCGATCTTCGTCGCGGTGAACGGCCAGCCGCAGGACATCGACCTCATCCGGCTCGTCGTCGACGGACGGACCGGCGAGCCCTATCGTTTCGCCGTCATGGCGGGCATCGGCTTCGACGCCCGCCTCATGGCGCGCACGAACGACGCGCTGAAGAGGATGATGGGCACCGCCGCCTACGTCGTCTCGGCGGTGCCCGAGCTGCTCGCCAAGCCGCACCGCGTGCAGATCAGCGTCGACGGAGCCAAGCAGGTGCGCGGCAACGCCGTGCTCACGGTCATGGGCAATATGCCGTCCATCGGCGGCAACGTCATGCTCATCCCCGACGCCGACCCGACCGACGGGCGCATGGAGATGATCGTCGGCTCCCCGTCGGGGCTGTCGAGCTGGGCGCGCATGGCCACCCGCGTCCTCACCCGCATCGGCGCCGACCGCTCCCTCGAGCGCTACGCGGGCCGCGCGATGAGCGTGCGGATGGACGCGCCGATGCCCTTCGAGCTGGACGGCGACACCGTCGGCGAGGGCTCCTACTTCGAGGCGGAGGTGGACCCGGGGGCGGTGTCGGTCATGGTGGCCTCGAGCCCGGCGAACCACTGGGAGGCGGCCTCGTAGTCGCCGTTGCCGGCGCCGGGACGCAGGACGGGGCGCACCCCGTCGGCGCGCGGATAGCTCCCCAGGAAGACGACCTCCTTGCAGATCCGTCGGAGGCCCTTGAGCGCCTCGGCCATCCGGGCATCGGCGATGTGGCCCTCGGCGTCCATGCTGAAGCAGTAGCTCCCGAGCGCGGTCTTGGTCGGCCGCGACTCGATCCGGCACAGGTTGACCCCGCGCACCGCGAGCTGCTGGAGGATCGCCAAGAGGGCGCCCGGCTCGTCGTGGGCGATGTGGGCGACGAGCGTCGTCTTGTCGGCTCCGGTCGGCGCGGGCCCGTGCCCGGGTCTGGCGACGAGGACGAAGCGGGTGACCGCCGCGTCGTTGTCGGCGATGTCGGTGGCGAGCGGCACCAGGCCGTACATCTCGCCGGCGACGGCCGCGCAGACGGCGGCGTCGAAGCCGGAGTCGGGGTCGGCGACGGTCCGGGCGGCGCCGGCGGTCGAGCCGCGCTCGATGATCTCGGCGCCCGGCAGGTTCTCCGCGAGCCAGTCGCGCACCTGGGCGGCGGCATGCGGGTGGGTGATGACCCGGCGGATCCGGTCGATGCCCGTGCCGGGACGCGCGCACAGGGTGAAGCGCACGCCCACGAGCACCTCGTGGAGGATCCGCAACGGCTCGGCCCCCGGGTCGGCCAGGTTGTCGAGGGTGGCCGAGACGCCGCCCTCGACGGAGTTCTCGATCGGCACCATGACGGCCTCGACCCGGCCGACGCGCACGGCGTCGAGGGCCTGGGCGACGGTGCGGAAAGGGATCGCCTCGGCCGTGCTGTACGACAGCAGGGCCTGGTGCGTGAAGGTGCCCGCCGGGCCGAAGTATCCGAGCATGCCCACGAGCCTAGGCGATGGGCGGCCCCCGCCCCGGCCGTGTCCGCCCGGGCGCCCGGAGTCCCCGGGGCCGGGCGCGGAGCGCCCCGCGGCGACCGGCCCGCGCGATCAGGACGCGGCGCGACCCCCGCACCGACCGGGGACGCCGCACCCGTGGGAGCCGGTGGCGCTTCGCTCGGATGATTCGAGGGCGCGGCGCTCGTACGATTCAAGGGCGCTGCGCGCCCGGCTGACGCTCGTCGCGGGCGCGGGCCAGGCCACATCGGCGCATTCCAGGGCCCGCCCGAGAAGCTCGAGATAGCGCCGGCGCGGCACCTCGACGCCGCCGAGGCCGGCGAGATGAGGGGTGAGCCACTGCATGTCGAGCAGGCGCCCGGCGCCGTCGGCGCTCAGCTCGTCGACGAGGCGGACGAGCGCCGTCTTCGACGCGTCACGGCCGTACCGCGGGTCGTGGAACATGGACTCGCCGGCGAAGAGCCCGCGCACACCGACACCGTAGAGCCCGCCGACCAGGCGGCCCCGCCCGTCCCAGGTCTCGACGGAGTGCACCCGGCCGCGCTCGTGGAGCTCGGTGTAGACCGCGCGGATGTCCTCGTCGATCCAGCCGTGGGGACGCGAGGGATCGGCGCAGCCGTCGAGCACCCGTGCGAAGGCCCTGTCGACGCTCGTCGTGTAGCGCCCGAGCGACTTGCGCAGGCTCCGGCTGACGTGCAGCCCCGACAGCGGAAGGATCCCCCGACGCATCGGCGACCACCAGCCGATGCCCTCGTAGCCGGACTCGTGGAGCGGCATCGGGAAGACGCCGGAGGCGTAGGCGGCCAGGGTGAGATCGGCGTCGAGCCCGGCGGTGAAGCCGATGAGGTCCTGGTCGGGCCAGTCGCCCACGTCGCCGAAGAGTTCGCAGATCACGGCCCCAATGTATGCGCCCGGCGCCCATGCGCCTCGACACGCATGCGCGCCGCATGCGCGCCGTCCGCCAAGGGGCCGACGGCCGACTCATCCTCTCGGCGGATGACAAGCGCACCGGCCCGAGAGTTTAATGGAGCGCATGACTCACATGCCCACCGGCTGGCCGAGCGCCGCCGACCCGTACGGCTTCGACGCCCCGCGTCCCCCCGTGGAACCGCTCTCCCCCCGGGACCGGCCTCCGACCGTGACGCGCAACGACGCCCTGGCCGCGATGGAGGCGAGCGCCGAGCTCGGCCCCGGCCTGCGCGGGGACGTCGTGGACGCCTTCGTCGCCGACGTCAACGCGAAGCTGGCCGCCGACTGGCAGCAGCGCGAGTACCGGCGCCAGCAGGACGAGCAGCGCGGGACCGCGGAGCGGCGGACCCGCACCCGCGATCTGGTCATCTGCCTGTCCTTCGCCATCCCCCTCACCGGGATCGCCGTCGACGCCGGGGGCCTCCTCGGCGCGCTCATCTCGTGGGCGGGCATCGTCCTGGTCGCCGGAGCGGCGGGCCTGCGCCGGGGCGGCCGCTCGGACGGTCGGCGCGAGCTGGGGCGCTGAGGAGGGCCCTCACGACGTGCCGGTGGGCGGGGGCTCCGCCACCGGCACGAGACGACCGCAACGGCACGACGAGGGGCCCCGCCGTCGGCGGGGCCCCTCGTCGTGGGATCGGGGATCAGACGTTGATCGTCTCGCCGGCGTAGATGAGGTTCGCGTCGACGATGCCGGAGTTCAGCGCCGCGAGGTCCTGCCACGTGGTGCCATGGGCCTCGGCGATGGAGCTGAGGGTGTCACCGGCCTGGATCTCGTAGGTGCCGGTGGCCTCACGGCTGGCGCTGTAGTCGGCGCCGCCCGAGTAGTCGGAGGAGTAATCGGCGCTCTGGGAGTAGTCGGCCCCCTGCGAGTAGTCCTCCGAGTAGGACGACGAGGTGTCCTGCGAGTAGCCGGAGGAGCCCTCGGTGTTGGTGCCGCTGTAGGACTGCCCGCTGGAGCCGTACTGCCCGCAGACCGGCCAGGCGCCGATGCCCTGGCTGTCGAGCACGCGCTCGGCGACGGCGATCTGCTCGTCGCGGGAGGCGCTGGAGGCGCTGCCCGAACCGCCGTACGCGTTCCAGGTGCTCTGGGAGAACTGAAGGCCACCGTAGTAGCCGTTACCGGTGTTGATGCCCCAGTTGCCGCCGGACTCGCAGTTGGCGATGGCGTCCCAGTTGACATCATCTGCTGACGCGCTCTGCGCCGCAGTCACGGAGACGCCACCGGCCAGGGCAGCCGCAGCCGCAACGGAAGCAATTCGAGAGAGTGTCTTAGCCATGTCCCCCATCATGGCCTGGTTCCTGAGAAAAGCCAAATCGTTTTCTCAGGTTCTCTCAGGATTGAGCGCTTCCTGTCAGGTTGCACCCCTAGTCGGAGAAGTTTCCTGTGAGAATGGGAGAACCTCCTGAGCGGACCCCTCAGGATCACTCCGGGAGGCCGGCGCGCGGGGCGGTCAGGGGCCGGCGCACGGGGCTCCGCGCACCCCGTCGCCCCCTCGGGCCGCCCCGGGGTGCGCCGCCGGCCGGGGGAGCCCCTCAGCGGTCCTCGAGGTCGATCCACGGCCGCTCGGCCGGGCCGATGTAGATCTGGCGGGGACGGTAGATGCGGGTGCCCTCGTTGAAGGCGATCTCGCGCCAGTTGGCGATCCAGCCCGGCACCCGCCCGATCGCGAACATCACCGTGTACATGCTCAGCGGGATGCCGAGCGCGCGGAGGATGACGCCGGAGTAGAAGTCGACGTTCGGGTAGAGGTTGCGCTCGACGAAGTAGTCGTCGGCGCGGGCGACGTCGGCGAGCTCGCGGGCCAGATCGAGCAGCGGATCCTCGATGCGCATGGCCTCGAGCAGCTCGTCCGCCACCGCGCCGAGGAGCCTGGCGCGCGGATCCATCGTCTTGTAGACGCGGTGGCCGAAGCCCATGAGCCGCACGGAGTTCCTGCGGTCCTTGACGTCGTCGAGGAACTGCCGGGGGGCGACGCCGTCGCGGCGCAGACGCTGGAGCATCTGGACGACGGCGACGTTCGCGCCGCCGTGGCGCGAGCCCCACAGGGCGTCGACGCCCGCCGAGCACGAGGCGTAGAGGTTGGCGTTGCCCGAGGCCACCATGCGCACCGTCGAGGTGGAGCAGTTCTGCTCGTGGTCGGCGTGCAGCATGAAGAACAGGTCGAGCGCGTGGGCCTGGGCCTCGCTCGGGTAGAACTCCTTGTAGGGCAGCGAGAACATCATGTGGAGGAAGTTCTGCGCGTAGCGGTGGTCGTGGCGCGGGTAGACGATCGGCTCGCCGACCGAGGTCTTGTAGGAGCCCGCGGCGATGGTGCGCACCTTCGACATGAGGTTGGCGGCGTAGCGCTCGAGCATCGCGTCGTCGCCCGAGTCGATCTTGGGGCGGTCGTGCGCCGACAGCGCGTTGATCATGGCCGAGAGGATCGCCATCGGGTTCGTGTGCTCGGGGAAGGCCTCGTAGTGCTTGGCCATCGAGGTGTGCAGCGCGGCGTTCTCGGTGAGCAGGTCGCTGAAGCTCTGCGTCTGCGCCTCGGTGGGCAGGTGGCCGAAGATGAGCAGCTGGGCGACCTCGAGGAAGTCGGACTTCTCGGCGAGGGTCTCGATCGGGATGCCGCGGTAGCGCAGGATGCCCTTCTCGCCGTCGATGAAGGTGATGGCCGAGCTGCACGAGCCGGTGTTGCGGTAGCCCTCGTCGAGGGTGATGAGACCCGACTCGGCGCGCAGCGAGCTGATGTCGATGGCCCGCTCGCCGCAGCTGCCGACCGCGATGGGCAGCCGGTAGACCTTCCCGTCGATCTCGAGTCTGGCGAATTCCGTCACGATCCGTCCTTCCCTACGCCGATGGCCGCCCCGGGGCCGGGGACGGCGCGCCCGATCGGCAGCGCCGCACCGCACGGGCGGGAAACCGTGCCGGCGGAAGACCAGTGACGCCGCCGAGGCGCGGTAACCGGTCCATATTACGATCGCCCGCCCGTCCGGTCGACACCGGAGCCCGCACCGGGACGCCGGGCCGCACGACGCCCGAGGGCCCGCGACCCCGGGCCGGCGCGGGGCACGGGGAGCCCCGCGGTCGGCGGGCCCCGCAGGCCCCGGGGCCGGCCCCGGGATTACGGTGGGTGCACGCCACCCCGCGGACTGGCGGGCCGACCAAGAACGGCCGACCCCGGGATACGGTGGGTGCACCCCGTCCAGGAGGTTCCATGGCAGTCATCAAGAAGCCGTCGGCGGCGGACGTCGGCGGCGCGCTCGTGTCGATCGTCCCGGTGGTCGCCCCGACCCCCACCGCGAACGTCATGCGCTACCTGGCCGACTACGCCATCAACGGCGTCGCGAGGCTGCCCGGCGCCCGTGAGGCGGCGGCGACCGCCCTCGGCCACCAGAAGGGCGGCACCGAGGCCGCCATCGACGCCGTCACGCGCGCCCACACCTCCATGGCGGGCGCCCAGGGATTCCTCACGAACCTCGGCGGGATGATCACGGCCCTCGCCGGCGTCCCCGCCAACCTGGCCGCCGTCACGGTGATCCAGACGCGCATGGTCGCGGCGATCGCCCACCTGCGCGGCTACGACTTGGACGACCCGCGCGTGCGCCAGGCCGTGTGGATCACGCTGCTGGGGCACCGCACGGTCGAGTCGCTCCTCTCCGAGGGGAAGCTGCCGAGCACGCCGCTGGGCGTCGCGACGGCCCCGGTCGCCGACGACGCGCTGGAGCAGCAGATCGCCGAGCAGGTGCTGAGCTCGCTGCTCGGCCGCGCCGGCACGAAGCAGACGGTCGCCTTCCTCGGCAAACGGGTTCCGATGATCGGCGGCGGCGTCGGCATGGCCACCGACGGCTACACCACCTGGACGGTCGCGCGCTACGCGCGCCAGCAGTTCGTCGTGCGCCGGTCCATCACGCCGACCGACGTCGAGTAGGCCCCGCCCCCCGGGCGGTCGGGACGAGCCCCCGGCAGGGCAGCGCGGACGGGACGGCGCGCCTCAGTACGGCATGCGCGTCACGCGGGGCGTGACGAGCGTCGTCACCTCGTAGTTGATCGTGCGGGCGCGTTCGGCGAGCTCGTCGGCGGTGATCCGCTGGTCCCCGTCGGCGCCCAGGATGATGACCTTGTTGCCCGGGCGCACGCCGTGGTCGTCCTCGGCGCCCAGGTCGAGCATCGTCTGGTCCATGCAGACGCGTCCGGCGATCGGAAAGCTGCGGCCGTTGACGAGCATGCGCCCGACGTTGGAGTTGAGGCGGCTGAACCCGTCGCCGTAGCCGATCGGGACGGTGGCGATCCAGCGGTCGGTGGGCGCCCGCCAGGTGCGGCCGTAGCCGACCGTCGCACCGGCCGGGACGCGCTTGACCATGCTCACGCGGCTGTGGACCGACATGACCGGTTCGAGGTCGACCGTGCGGGGAGTGGTCGGGTCCGGGTACATACCGTAGAGGGACACGCCGGGACGCACCATCGTGAGGCCGGCCAGGTCGTGCCCGAGTACGGCCGCCGAGGCGCCGCCGTGGACGAGGGGCACCGGCGGCAGGCCGCGTGCGGCGCGGTCGGCCTGGATCGCGGCGACCGTGTCGGCGAACAGGCGCAGCTGGTCGACGGTGAAGTCGTGCCCCTCGGGGGTGTCGCTCACCGGAAGGTGCGTGAAGACGCCCTCGAGGACGAGGCCCAGCTCATCGATGCGGCGGGCGACGGGGACGGCGTCCTCGGGCGTGCAGCCGATGCGCCCCATGCCGGTGTCAACGGCCAGATGGACGTTGACCCGCCCCATGTCGCCCGCGACCCGGGCCACGAGGACGGCGCTGGCGCCGTCGACGACGGTGGGGGTGATGCCCGCGGCGAGCTGCTCGGCGAGCTCCTCGGGGAAGGAGTGCGACAGCTTGAGGATCGGCAGCGAGACGCCGGCGTCCCGCAGTTCGATGCCCTCGGGAACGGTGGCGACGCCGAACCAGTCGACGAGACGACGGCGCTCCAGGACGTGCGCGACGTTGACGGCGCCGTGGCCGTAGGCGTTCGCCTTGACCGCGGCGAGGACCTTGCGGCCGCCGGCCCGCTCGCGCAGGGCGCGCGCGTTCACGGTGAGGGCGTGGAGGTTGATCTCGGCGTGGGTCGCGTAGAGCATGTGCTCATGGTGTCACCGCCCGTCCCGGGCCCCGCGCCGCGTCCACACCCGCACAGAGTGCGCACAGCGGATCGCAAAGACACTGGTCAGGGCCACCAAGCGGAGCGCCTCAGGGGTAGTGGGGCGAAAACTCCGGGATCATTCAGGGGGCCGACGTCCCCCGCCGGGGAGGCGTCTCCGTCACCCGGTGACGGGACGGGAATTCCGGGAGCGCTCAGGGACGACTCGGGACCGTCGCGGCTACGGCCCCGTCCCGCCGATACGAGTACCGGGGCCAGCCGCCCCGTCCCGCCCCGACACAGGGCGCGCCCCGGCCCCCGCCTCCGCGCCGGCACCCGGGTCGTGTCCGAGGCGCGGACCCCGGGACGGCCATCGCGGGACGGGCCGCCGGGGCGCGGTCACCGCCCGGCCAGGGTGGCCACCATGACGGCCTTGATCGTGTGCATGCGGTTCTCCGCCTCGTCGAAGATGACGTCGGCGTTGGCCTCGAAGACCTCGTCGGTGATCTCGAGGGCGTCCATGCCGGTGGCCTCGTAGACCCGCCGGCCGACCGCGGTGCCCAGGTCGTGGAAGGCCGGCAGGCAGTGGAGCACCTCGACGCCGGGGTTGCCGGTGGCCTCGAGCAGGGCCCGGTCGACCTGGTAGTCGCGCAGCAGCTCGATGCGCTCGGCCCACACCTGCTCGGGCTCACCCATCGAGACCCACACATCGGTCGAGAGGAAGTCGACGCCCTCGACGGCCCCGAGGTCGTCGGTGACGGTCAGGCGGGCCCCGGTCGTCGCGGCGATGCGGGCCGCGGTGTCCCGCACCCAGGGCTCGTTCTGCAGCGGGACCGGCGCGATGATGCGCATGTCCATGCCGGACAGGGCGCCGGCCACGAGGTGGGAGTTGGCCTCGTTGAAGCGGGCGTCGCCGATGTAGGCCACCGAGACGTCCTGGAGCCGGCGCCCGGTGCGCTCGGTCATCGTGAGCTGGTCGGCGAGCATCTGGGTGGGGTGCCACTCGTCGGTCAGGCCGTTCCACACCGGGACGCCGGCCTCGGCGGCGAGCTCCTCGACGCGCTCCTGCCCGAATCCGCGGTACTCGATGCCGTCGAACATGCGGCCCAGCACGCGGGCGGTGTCGGCGATGGACTCCTTGTGGCCGAGCTGCGAGCCGGAGGGGTCGAGATAGGTGACGTGGGCGCCCTGGTCGTGGGCGCCCACCTCGAAGGCGCAGCGCGTGCGCGTGGAGGCCTTCTCGAAGAGCAGCGCGATGTTCCGCCCGACGAGGTGCTGGCGCTCGGCGCCGGCCCGCTTGGCGGCCTTCAGCTCACCGGCGAGGCGGAGCAGATGGGCCCACTCCTCGGACGTGAAGTCGGCTTCCTTCAGGAAGCTGCGGCCGTGCAGATCCACTGACATGAGTTCTCCCCCGGGTTCGAGAGGCACACTCTACCGGCCCCGGCGCGACCCGCCCCAGCAGCCGGTCGATGACCGCCGTTCCCACCGCGACTTGCGCCGATTGATGAAACCGAGTAAGCACTGAGGCAACGCAAGCAACGATCGATGGGGCAGCATCGTTGAAGTTTGCGCTGCACGGCGACCAACGGGGTTCGCAGCGCTCTCTTCACCTCGGTCATGGCCCACCCGGGCCGATGCACCTCCACCACTGGGGAAGGAGAACCCGATATGACGGCGCGCAGCGAGGGGCGCCCAAGAACAGGCGAGGAATACGAATGGATGATGCGCGCCAGCTGCCGGGGCATGGGCGATGACCTCTTCCCCGAGGCCTCCGGACAGCAGAGCGCGCGGGGCATCTGCAAGAAGTGCCCCGTCCGACGCGAATGTCTCGCCGTGGCCCTGGACGATCGCATCGAGTGGGGCGTCTGGGGCGGCATGACCGAGCGGGAACGCAGGGCGCTCCTGCGCGAGCGGCCCGGTGTCAAGAGCTGGTGGGACGCCTTCGGCCTCAACGCCATCAAGGCGACGATGCCCAGGGGCGGGCCCGGTGCGGACGCCGCCCTGGGACGGGCCCGCAGGACCTCCCTCTCCGTCGCGGCCCGGGGCATCGGCATGGCCGGGAGCGGCTCGCCGTCCGTCCGGGGCACGAGCGCGCAGGGCCCGGACGGCGCTCCGGGGCCGGGCGGGACGCGCGGCGCCACCCGCCGGGAGCGTGCATGAGCCGAACCGACCTCGTCTTCGTCTGCCTCGGCAACATCTGCCGGTCCACGATGGCCGAGCAAGTCGCCAGGGCGCGGACCCGGCTGGCCGGCCTGCAGCTGGGCATCGGCTCGGCGGGCATCAGCGACGAGGAGCACGGCAACCCGATCGACCCGCGGGCGGCACGCTGCCTGCGCGCCCACGGCTACGAGCCGGGCGAGCACCGCGCCCACCGCATCACCCGCGACGAGCTCGGCGCGCGGCTCCTCGTCGCCATGGAGACCTACCAGGTCGACCGGCTCGTCGCGCTCGGCGCCGCCGGGCCGGTGCGGCTGCTCACCGACTTCGTCCCCGGACGCGAGGGCACCGACGTGCCCGACCCCTGGTTCGGCGGCCCCGCCGGTTTCGAGTCGACCCTCGAGGTGATCGAGGCGGCCATGCCCGCCCTGCTGGACGAGGCGGTCCCCCGGTGAGCGCCCCTCCCCCGCGGTGGCGGGTCCCTCGACGTCCCCCGGCCGATCGGAACTCGCCCGCGGGCACGCCCCGGCCTCCCGGCACCGGCTCGGTAGGCTGAGCCCATGAGTGTTCTCCTGTCCGGCGCCGATCCGCGGCTGCTGCCCGAACCCGTCCTCGCACGGTTCGTCGCGGCGGCGACGGCGCGCGGCGGACGGGTGGCGGTCGTCGTCGGGGCCGGGAGCGACCCCGAACCGTTCGAGGGGATCGCTGCGCGGCTGAACTCCGCCGGCCCGGTCGAGGTCGAGGCGCTGCCCCTCGCCCCGGGCGAGCCGCTGGCGCTGCCCGATGATCCCGCCCGGCTGGGCGGTCTCGTCGTCACCGACGTCGACGCGGGGACGCTGCTCGCCGCGCTCGGCGAACGGCTCGCCCCGCTCGCCCGCACGATCCGCGGCGGGCTCGCCTACCTGGGCCTGGGCGCGGGGTCGCGCCTGGCCGCCCGGCACGCCATCGTCTCCGGTTCGCTGTCCGACGGCCGCCGGATCGCCGACGAGGCCTCGGGCCCCGGCGAGCTGGTCCTCGCCGACGGGCTGGCCCTCGTCGGCACGACGATCGAGACCGACACCGACGCGCACCAGCGCCTCGAGCGGGCCGTCACCGCCGTCATCACGAGTCCCGCCGCATACGCGCTCGCCCTCGACGAGAGCGTGACGCTCCTCGTCGATCCGGTCAGCGGCTCCCACGAGGCGCTCGGCGCCGGCATCGTCCAGTGGCTGCACTGCGACGGCGGCGACGTGCGCATCCGCCGCACCCGCGCCGTCCCCCTCACCCCGGCGCCCACCGGGGACGCGCCCGCGGCGGCCGCGGGCGACCCCGCCCCCTCCCCGGGACCCACCGGCGGCCCGACCGGGGTCGACCCGTCAGCACCCGCCAGTGGGAAGGCCTCCTCATGCCCATGACAATCCTCGTCGTCGACGACGACCAGGCCGTCCGGGACTCGCTCGCCCGCTCTCTGCACTACAGCGGCTACGAGGTCGAGACCGCCGACGACGGCGTCGATGCGCTCGCCAAGCTCTCGGCCATGCGCCCCGACGCCGTCGTCATGGACGTCATGATGCCCCGCCTGGACGGCCTGGAGACCACCCGGATGCTGCGCGCCAGCGGCAATGACGTGCCGATCCTCGTCCTGACGGCCCGCGACGCCGTGGGCGACCGGGTCGACGGCCTCGACGCGGGCGCCGACGACTACATGGTCAAGCCCTTCGCCCTCGACGAGCTGCTCGCCCGGCTGCGCGCGCTCACCCGCCGCAACCATCCCGACCAGAACCAGGCCGACGAGACCCTCACCTTCTCGAACCTCACCCTGTCGCCGACGACCCGCGAGGTCACCCGGGGCGGGCGCCACATCACGCTCACGCGCACCGAGTTCGCGCTGCTCCAGACCTTCATGAAGAACCCGACGAAGGTGCTCGAGCGCAGTTGGCTGCTCAACGAGGTCTGGGGCTTCGAGTTCCCCACGACGGCCAACTCGCTGGAGGTCTACATCGGCTATCTGCGCCGCAAGACCGAGCAGGGCGGCGAGCCGCGCCTCATCCACACCGTGCGCGGCGTCGGCTACGTCCTGCGCGAAGCCGCATCGTGAGACGGCTCCTCGTCCGGCTCCGCCGGGCCTCCGAACGCGGCGGCCGCGACCTCCAGCAGCGCTTCAGCATGCTCACGGCGATCTCCGTGGCGATCGCCGTGCTCGTCGTGGGCACGATGACCTACGTCGTCACCCAGCGCGCCCTCTACCGCGAGATCGACGAGGAGCTGGTCACGGCGGCCGGCTACATGGTCGCCCCCATCCAGTCCGACGTGACGGGCCTGGGCGGGCTGAACAGCACCTCGCTGGCCGCGGCCAACGTGAACGTCGTCCTCGTCAAGTCCGACCGGACGATCATCCGCGTGCAGGACGAGAAGGTCTCGATCGAGCCGGGCTCCCCGGAGATCCGGGTGGCGCGCATGCAGTACGGCAAGTCGGCGCGCACCGTCGAGATCGGCTCCACCCACACGAAGTACCGCCTCGTCGCCGTGCCGATGGAGTCCGAGGACAACGCCGGCTACGCGCTCGTGCTGGCCCGCCCGCTCGGGCCGCTGCTCAGCACGATCGAGTCCCTGCGCGTCACGACCCTGTGGCTCGGCCTGGCCTTCGTCGCCCTGGCCGCCTTCCTCGGCTTCCGCGCCGGCGCCACGGTCATGCGCCCGCTGCGCCAGCTCTCGGACGCCGTCAAGCACGTCACCGCGACCGACACGTTCACGCCCGTCGGCTCGACGAGGGACGACGAGCTGGGCGACCTGTCGCGCAGCTTCGACCAGATGATGGTCTCCCTGGAGTCCAGCCGCGAACGACAGAAACGCCTCATCGCCGACGCCGGGCACGAGCTGCGCACCCCGCTCACCTCGATGCGCACCAACGTCGAGCTGCTCGTGGCCGATGAGAAGTCCGGCATGCTCCCGCCCGGCGCCCGCGCCGAGATCCTCGACGACGTGGCGGCCCAACTCGGCGAGTTCACCTCGCTGGTCGGCGACCTGGTGCAGCTCAGCCGCGACGACGTCGTGCTGCCGAGCCCCGAGCCCCTCGACTTCGCGGACGTCGTCAACGCGGCCGTCACCCGGGCGAAGAGGCGCGGCAAGGGGCTCGTCTTCGACGTGAGCACCGAGCCCCACTTCGTCGTCGGCGAGCCGGACACCCTCGAGCGCGCCGTGACGAACCTGCTCGACAACGCCGTGAAGTTCAGCCCCGAGGGCGGCACCGTCCACGTGCGGCTCGCCGACGGCACGCTCACCGTCTCGGACGAGGGCCCCGGCATCGCGCCCGAGGACCTGCCGCACATCTTCGACCGCTTCTACCGCTCCAACAAGGCGCGCAACACCCCGGGCACCGGCCTGGGCCTGTCGATCGTGGCGCACACGGTCGGCGCGCACGGCGGCATGGTCGGTGCCGACAACGTCCCCGGCGGGGGCGCCATGTTCACGCTTCGTCTGCCCCCCGCCCCGCCCGAGGCCCTCAAGGCCGCGGAGGGCTCCGAGGACTGACCGCGGACGCCCCGAGCCCCGGGGTCGGCCCCTCGGGGATCGGGGACTTCCCGAGCGCGCCGCCCGTCAGGCGTCCCCCGGCCCGCCCAGCAGCGGGGACAGCGCCAGCACGCACACCGCCGTGCCGGGCAGCAGGAGCATGGCCGCGCGCAGGTCGACGGCGTCACCGACGGCCCCGATGAGGATCGGGAAGAGCACCATGCCGATGCGCATGACCCACGTGGTGACGGTCAGGCCCACGCCGGGCGCGACGCCGGGCACCCGGTCGCCGGCGTGCATGGCGGCGGGCACCATCGTCGCGATCCCCCAGCCCGCGCCGGCGAAGCCGACGAGCGCGGTGGCGGGCGCGGGCAGCCCGACGGCCAGGGTCATCGTGGCGACGCAGACGAGGGCGCCCAGCTGCACGGTGCGTCGTGGACCGAGACGATCGACGATGCGGTCCCCGAGCAGCCGGCCGGCGGTCTGGGCGACCATGAGCGAGACGAATCCGAGGCCGGCGACGAATGCCGGGACGGTGAACCGATCGGTCATGTAGAGCGGTGCGAAGGCGCTTCCGCCCTGCTCGATGCCGCCCCCGAAGGCGCCCAGCGCGCCGAGGCCGACGAGCACCGCGAGGGATCGCGGGGTCAGCCCGGCCGCCCCGGGGCGAAGGCCGTCCCCCCGGCCGTCGTGGGCGCCGGCGCCCGGCAGCATGAGCGCCCGGGCGAGGACGGACAGGGCCGCGCAGACGACGAGCGTCCCGACGCCCTGGGCCATGAGGGGCACCCGCAGCTGGGCCATGGCCGAGCCGACGAGTCCGCCGGCGACGGCCCCGATGCTCCACCAGCCGTGGAAGGAGTTGAGGATCGAACGCCCGTACTCGCGCTGCAGGACGAGCGCGTGGTAGTTCATGGCCGTGTCGGTCAGCGCGTCGAAGGCGCCCATGACGAGCATCGCCACGGCCGCCCACGGCAGCGAGGGGGCTCCGGCGAGCAGCAGCAGCGCGCCGGTCGAGACGATCTGGAAGACGGCGGCCGTCGTGCGCGAGCCGAGCCAGGCCATGAGCCCGGCGGCGGCCCATCCGAGGGCGATGCCGCCGATCGGGCAGAGCCCGAGGACCAGGCCCCAGTCGGCCGTGCTCGCATGGAGGCGCTCGATGATCCAGGGGTAGCGGGGCACCATCGAGGCGAAGGTGGCGCCGTTGACGACGAAGATGACGAGCACCCCCGCGCGCGCCGCGACGAGGCGGCCGGGGGCCCCGCTCTCCTCGCGGCCGCGGGTCACGAGTTCGCGGAGTGCGAGGTGATGTAGGCGTTGAGATCGCGCGGGTTGCGCGACTGGAGCAGGACGCGCCCCGGGCCGGTGAAGAAGAAGACGAAGCCCTCGCCGCTCTTGACCGTCCGCCACAGGCTGGAGCTCGACTGGCGCAGCTCGACGGACATGCCCATGTCGTACGAGACGACGTGGCCGGTGTCGATGATGACCTGCTCTCCGGGGCCGAGGTCCATGACGTCGAGGGCGCCGTAGACGCTCACCAGGGCCTGCCCCTCGCCGAAGGCGCGCAGGCCGAAGCCGCCCTCGCCGCCGATCAGGTTGCGGGCGCCGGCCCACTTCGTCTCGGTGGAGACGCCGTAGGAGTTGGCCACCCAGGAGCCCCGGGTGATGAACTGGTCGCGGCCCGCCGTGATGGGCAGGGCGATGATGTCGCCGGGCAGGGTGCCCACGACGTCGGCCCAGCCGCCCTGCGGGGGCGCCGTGACGGTCGAGACGAAGAAGCTCTCGCCGCTCAGCACCGACCGCTTGAGGCCCGCCAGGACGCCGCCGTTGGTGTTCGCGTCGACGGTCATGGCCGCGCTGTAGGCCATGAGGGCGCCGCCCTGCACGGTGACGGGCTCATTGCCGGCGAGCAGAAGGCGGGCCACACCGAATGACGGTGTGTGTCGCAGTTGAATCTCCATGCGCACAGTCTTCCAGAGAACGGCCCGGGGAGGGACGACCCCGCGGCAGGGGCGGACCGGCCGCGGGGCCGTGACCGGGTCGCCGCGGGCCCGGGCCGCCCGCGGGGACCACCGGGCGTCCGGTCGGATCTCACCATCGGCCGCGGGACGGGCGCCCGCAAGAACTGCGGCGCGCCCCCGGGTCGATGCCCGGCACGTGCCCCGGCAGGCCCAAGCGGGCACCGCGCCGGTCGGCGGGGGCCGTGGCGGGCGCCAGGAGCAGTTCGACCCGGTAGCGGTGCGGGCGGTAGGGGGCGAGGGCCCGTTCGGCGTCCTCGTCGCCGCCGCGCGCACCGGTGAGGGCCACGGCCATGAGCCGCGGAACGTGGAAGTCCCCGACGCTCCACGCGTCGGGGTCGCCCCAGGCCCGCTGGAGCACCCGGGCCGCCGTCCACGGGCCGATGCCCGGGACCGCCTGAAGCAGCACGGAGCGCCCGTCACCATCATCGGCCCTGGTCAGGGCGCGGTCAAGAGAGGCGCAGCGGCTCATGGCCGCGCGCAGGGCCCCGGCCCGGCGCGCATCGACGCCAGCGCGGGTGAACTCGAAGCTCGGCACGCGGCACCACTCGCGGGCGCTCGGCGGCACCCTCATGCGGGCGGCCGGGGCCCCCAGCGGCCCGGCGGGCAGGGGCGGCACCCGACCGTGGCGGACGACGATCCGGTGCAGTCCGCCGAGGGCCTCGGGGCCCGTGACCTTCTGCTCGATGACGGCCGGCGCGAGGGCCTCGGCAAGGTTGTCGGTGGCCCCGATGCGCAACCACCGGTGGGCCGCGTGCGCGGCGGCGAGCACCGGGGAGCGGGCGGCCAGGGCCCCGAAGCCGGACGGATCGTCGTGGCAGCCCAGCAGCCGGGGCGCCTGATCGAGGACCCACGAGCCCCCGGGGCCCCAGGCACGCACGCGCACATCGGGCCCCTCACCGAGCAGCTCGACGAGGGCCGGGCCCTGCCCGGTGCCGGTGGCGCGCAGCCAGTGCCTCGGCGCGAGCCGCTGGTGGGTGGGGTCGCCCGGGCCGCCGGCCAGACGCGCGATCATCTCGTCGAGGCGGTGCGCCGCCCCGGCGACGGTGCGCGAGCCGGCCGCACGGGCCGCCCGGGCACCGTCCGTGGTGGTACTCGTCATCATGGCCCCGACACTAGACGGCGGCACCGACAGATCCGGGGCGGACGATGCCCGCTCCCGGGCCCTGCGGCGGGGCCCGACCGGAACGGCGCGGTGTCGCCGCACGGGCCCGTCCGGGGCGCCGTCCCCGGAGAACCCCAGGCACGACGAGTTGTCCACAGGAGTTGTCCACACTGTGTACAACTCACATCCCTGTAATTACGCGGCTGTGCGGCCGGGGCGGGCCGGCGGAACCCCAGCTCAGCGCCGCCCCCAGCGGGGGGCCCGGCCGTCCACCGGCGCCCGGCACGTCCCCGGACCGCTTTCCACAACGGCCTGACAAGCATTTTCTTCCCGCACAACGGCTCTTTCCACAGGACTTGTCCACAGTGTGCACAACGACATCGGTGTAACTCAGCGGTGCGGACCGTGCCGGCCCCGGCCCGGCGGAGCCTCCGTCCGGCGGCGCCGGTCCACGGACGGGCACCGGGATCTGGCAGACTGGAGCCGACCGCTCCGCACTCCACTGGAGGAACAGGTGATCCAGCCCATCGCCACGCTCCTGCTGGATGCTGACGGTGTGACTCAGCACAATCCGAACTTCGCGTCCGGCATGGAACACCTGTTCGGCGACAGGGCCACGCTGACCGAGATCCTGCGTCTCGAGCCGCCGTCACTCGACGGCACCGCCGATCTGCGCACCGTGATCACCTTGTTCGTCGCGGACAAGGGCCTCGACGTCGACCCCGATGCGGTGCTCGCCGTCTGGCACGAGACACACACCCTGCCGGGGGTCTTCGACCTGCTCGACGAGGTGCGTCGGCGCGGCGTGCGCGTCTACCTGGCCACCAACCAGCAGCCCCGCCGCGGCGAGCGGATGATCGCCGAGAAGGGTTACGAGCTGCACACCGACGGGGCTTTCTACTCGTACCAGATGGGCGTGGCCAAGCCCGACCCGCGCTTCTTCCGGATCATCCTCGACGAGCTCGGCTGCGAGCCGCGGGCCACCCTGTTCATCGACGACGTCGCCGAGAACGTCGAGACCGCCCGCGCCCTCGGCATCGAGGCGGTCCTCTTCGACCGCGACTCGGGGACGACGGGGCTGCGCGCCGTCCTGCTCGGCTACGGACTCATCACCTGCTGAACCGGGAGGACGATGCGGGAGGACGGCGCGCCGCCCGCCCGCTCGGGCGCAGACCCCGGATTCCCGCCGGGCCCGGACGAACGCCCCGGCCCGCACCGGGGGCCTGCGCGCGCCACCCGATTCCGGTCGGCATCGGACGAGCCGGATTCACCGGCGGACATGGGCAGTTAGCATGGACAGCGGTGGCGGGCGCTGCGGCCCGGCACCGCCGGACGCCGAGCACGGCGCCCGGGCCGGGCACCCGCTGCGGGTGCGAGCCGATCCACGAGGTCCGCGATGAGCAGATACGTCCTGGCACCCGATTCGTTCAAGGAGTCCCTCACGGCCACCGAGGCGACCGAGGCGATGGCCGCCGGCGTCCGCGACGCCGACCCCACGGCCGAGACCGTCGCGTGCCCCATGACCGACGGCGGTGAGGGATTCGCCCTGACCCTGGCCTCCTCGCTCGGCGCCGAGCCGATCTCCGTCCCCTCCCACGACGCGCTGGGCCGGCCGATCGAGGGCCTCATCCACCGGGTCGGCGACACGGTCGTCCTCGACGTCGCCACCGCCTGCGGCCTGGAGCTCGTCGAGCCGGCGCTCCGCGACGTGCTGAACTGCGACTCGTACGGCGTCGGCGAGCTCGTCCTCGCCGCGCTCGACGCCGGGGCCCGCCGGCTCGTCATCGGGCTGGGCGGCTCGGCGACCAACGACGGCGGCGCCGGCATGCTGGCGGCGCTCGGGGTGCGCTTCCTCGACGCCAGGGGCCGGCCCGTCGCCACGACGCCGACGGGCCTGGCCCATCTCGCCAGCCTCGACGTCGGCGGGCTCGACCCGCGGTTGGCCGACGTCGAGGTGCAGGCGGCCTGCGACGTCGACTCGCCGCTCCTGGGTCCCCGGGGCGCGAGCGCGGTCTTCGGGCCGCAGAAGGGCGCGACGGCCCAGCAGGTCATGCTGCTCGACACCCTCCTGACGCGCCTCTCGGCGCTCAGCGGTACCCGCGGGGTCGCGCTGGCGTCCGAGCCCGGCGCAGGTGCCGCCGGCGGCCTGGGCTGGGCGATCCTCACCTTCCTGGGCGGGCGGATGCGGCCCGGCGTCGACCTCGTCATCGAGGCGACCGGCCTGCGCGAGGCCCTCACGGGGGCCACCGCCGTGCTCACCGGCGAGGGCGCGGCGGACGCCCAGACCCTCACCGGCAAGACCGCCGCCGGCGTGGCCGCCGCGGCCCGCGAGAGGGGCGTCCCGGTCGTCGTCTTCGCCGGACGCATCGCGGACGACGCCCGGGCGCTCCTCGACCAGGGGGTGGCCGGGCTCGTGACCATCACGCCCGAGGGCACGCCGCTGGACAGGGCGCTGGCCGAGGGCGGCCGGAACCTCCGCGCCGCGGTCGCCGGCTGGGTGCGCCGGCATCAGTGAGGACGGGCCGGCCCCGCGCCGGTCAGGCCTCGATGTCGAGCATCTCGGCGGTCATCGTCCAGACGCGTTCGGCGAGCCCCCGGTTGCGCGCCGCGGAGCTCGTGGAGGCCCGCCTCGCGCCGACGCAGTAGTCGCCGGGGGTCCAGTCCTGCCCGGGGACGCCCTCGGCGAGACGGACCACGATGCCGGCCGCCTCGGCGGGCGTCGTCATCACGAGCCTGCAGAGGCGCGAACGGTACCACCGGCCGAGCCAGCCGCCGACGTCGCGCGCGAAGCCGCTGGAGACGATGCCGGGATGGAAGCAGACGGCGTTGATGCCGAGGTCGCCGAAGCGGCGCTGCAGCTGACGGGTGAGGAGGATGTCGAGCAGCTTCGAGTTGGCGTAGGCGCGCATGACGCTCCAGCCCCTCTCCAGCTGGAGGTCGTCGGGGTCGAGCCTGGCGAGGCGGTGCGCGATGGACGAGGTGGTGATGACCGTCGCCTGGCTGGCGACGAGCCGGTCCATGAGCAGATTCGTGAGGAGGAAGGCCGCCAGGTAGTTCACCTGGAAATCCTGCTCGAAGCCGTCGTCGGTGACGCGGCGGCGGGGCGCGGCGCCGCCGGCGTTGTTGACGAGCACGTCGATGCGCCCGTAGCGCTCGTCCAGCTGGCGGGCGAGCTCGCGCACCTGGTCGAGGTGGGTGAAGTCGGCGAGGAAGTAGTCGGCCCCGATCGGGCGGGCGACGTCGGCGGTGCGCTGGGGATTGCGCCCGACGATCACCACCTTCTCGCCCTGCGCGACGAGCTGCCGCGCGGCCTCGGCGCCGATGCCGCCGCTCGCCCCGGTGATGATGATCGTGCGTCCGCTCATGGGCCCCCAGTCTAGAGAGGCGGCGGCGCGCGACGAGGACGCGCCGCACCCGCTGGGCGGCTGCGCATACCCTGGGCGCATGACCACGGCAGTCACGGGCGAGGCCCCCGAGATCCGGTTCGACGCGGTGAGCAAGACCTTCGCCGACGGCACGGCGGCCGTGCGGGACTTCTCGCTGACGGCCCCGGCCGGGCGCATCACCGTCCTCGTGGGCCTGTCGGGGTGCGGCAAGACGACCCTGCTGCGCATGGTGAACCGGCTCGTCGCGCCGACGTCCGGGCGCGTCCTCATCGGGGACCGGGACGTCGCCGGCTCCGACCCGGTCGCGCTGCGCCGCTCGATCGGCTACGCCATGCAGAACTCCGGCCTGCTGCCCCACCGACGGGTCGTCGACAACATCGCGACCGTGCCCGTGCTGCTCGGCCGCACGCGCCGGCGGGCGCGCGCCGACGCCCTCGGGCTGCTCGAGCGCGTCGGCCTCGACGAGTCCCTCGCCATGCGCTACCCGGGCCAGCTCTCGGGCGGCCAGGCCCAGCGCGTCGGGGTCGCCCGCGCACTGGCCGCCGACCCCGACGTGCTGCTCATGGACGAGCCCTTCGGCGCCGTCGACCCGATCGTCCGCACCGGCCTCCAGGAGGACCTGGCGGGGCTGCAGGCCGACCTGTCCAAGACGATCCTGTTCGTCACCCACGACATCGGCGAGGCCTTCGCCCTCGGCGACCGGATCGTCCTGCTGGAGACCGGGGCGCGGATCGCCCAGACCGGCACCCCGCAGGAGCTCATCGCCCATCCCGCGAGCGCGTACGTGTCGGACCTCATCGGTCTGACCGGCGGTGCCAGCGCCCTGTCGGTCGACGAGGTGGACGGCGCCCGCATCGTCGTGGACGCCAACGGCCGGCCCCTCGGGCGCCTCGGGTCCATCGACGGGCACCCGGCGGGACGCGCATGACCTGGCTCGACAACAACTGGCCGACGATCTGGGCGGCGGCCGGCGCGCACCTGGCGCTGGCGCTGCCGGCGATCGCCCTCGGCTTCCTCGTCTCGATCCCGGTGGCCTGGCTCGCGCACCGCTACCACTGGACGCGTTTCGCGCTCGTCACCCTCGGCAGCCTCCTCTACGCGATCCCCTCCCTGCCGCTGCTCGTCGTCCTGCCGCTCGTCCTCGGCACGGGGGTGCGCGACGACCTGAACGTCATCGCCGCCCTGTCGGTCTACGCCTTCGCGCTCATGATCCGCGCCGCGACCGACGCCCTCGACGCGGTCCCCGCCGACGTGACGACCGCCGCGACCGCGCTGGGCCACAGCGGCCCGCAGCGATTCCTCGCGGTGGAGCTCCCCCTCGCCGGGCCGGGCCTGCTGGCGGGCCTGCGGGTCGTCTCGGTGAGCACGATCGCCCTCGTCTCGGTCTCGGGCGTGCTCGGGACGAACTCGCTGGGCATGCTCTTCGTCAACGGCTTCCAGCGCGGCATCCTCGCCGAGGTCATGGCGGGGCTCGTCGCCACCGTCGTCCTGGCGCTCGCCGTCGACCTGCTGCTCGCCGGGGTGGGGCGCCTCGCACTGCCCTGGTCGGGCCGGACGGGGGGCGGACGATGAACTGGATCCTGCGCGCCCTCGCCTGGATCGGCGACCCGGCGCACTCGACGGGGCCCGACGGCCTCTGGGCCCTGACCGGCCAGCACCTGGCGGTCACCGGCTGGGCGACGCTCATCTCGCTCGTCGTCGGGGTGCCGCTCGGCTACCTCATCGGGCACACCGGCCGGGGGCGCCCCCTCGTCGTCGGGCTCACGGGAGCGGCCCGCGCGCTGCCGGCGATCGGTCTGCTGACCCTCGTCGGGCTGCTGACCGGCATCGGGCTGACGGCCCCGCTCGTCGCGCTCACCGTGCTGGCCATGCCCTCGGTGATCGCCGGCGCCTACTCGGGCCTCGAGTCCATCGAGCCGGCGACGCTCGACGCGGCCCGCGCGCTGGGCATGTCGGACTGGCAGGTGCTCACGAGGGTCGAGATCCCGCTCGGCGCGCCCCAGCTCATCGGCGGAGTGCGCAACGCCGTCGTACAGGTCATCGCGACGGCCACGCTGGCCGCCTACGTGGGCGGCGGCGGGCTGGGCGTCTACCTCTTCCGCGGCCTCAAGACGCAGGACTACCCCCAGATGCTCGCCTCGGCGATCGTCATCGTGGCGCTGGCGATCGGCATCGACGTCCTGTTGGGCCTGCTCGCCACCCTCGTGGAGCGCCTCGTGAGACCCGCGGCGCGCTGGCGCTGACCCGGGACGCCGACCGGGCCCGTGCCGGACGACGGGCGCGCCCCGCGCCGGTGGTCGGGGCGTCCCGGCGGGCGCGATGGGGGCCCGCGGGCACCGGCATCGGGGGATCCTCCGCGGTCCGCCGTGCACGACTGCGGCCGCACCCTCCAGGGTGCGGCCGCAGAGGACCCGGCTGGGTCGTTGATCGGGCACGGACGGGCGCGCCCGCACGTCGGCTCCTCAGGCCGCGGGGACGACCTCGATGGTGAGGCGGAACTTCACGGCGTCGGTGAGACGGATCTGGACGGCGTGGTTGCCGAGGCGCTTGATCGGCTTCAGCGGCTTGATCGTGCGCTTGTCGAGGGCCGGGCCGCCGGCCTTCTTCACGGCGACGGCGATGTCGGAGCCGGTGACGGCGCCGAACAGCTTGCCCGAGGACGCGACATTGGCGGGCACCTGGACGGTCAAGGCCTCGAGCTGCTCCCGCAGCCGGAGGGCGTGCTCGTTGTCGCGGATGGTGCGCGCGTTGCGGGCGCGCTGAATGCCCTCGATCTGCTTGGCGGCGCCCCGATTGTGGACGATCGCGCAGCCCTGGGGCAGCAGGTAGTTGCGGCCGTAGCCGTCCTTGACCTCGACGACGTCACCGGCGACGCCGAGATGCGGAACAGCGGTGGTGAGGATGAGCTTCATGTCGGTCGACCCCCTTCTCAGCGGCTGTTCGAGGTGTAGGGCAGCAAGGCCATCTCGCGCGCGTTCTTGATCGCGATGGCGACCTTGCGCTGGTCCTGGACGGACAGGCCGGTCACGCGGCGGGCGCGGATCTTGCCGCGCTCGGAGATGAACTTGCGCAGCGTGGCGGTGTCCTTGTAGTCGATGTTGGCGACGTGGGTCGTCCTGATGGGGGCGACCTTCTTCTTGTTCACAGACTTGCGCTGTGGACCGGCCATCGTGGTGCTCCTTCGATCGTGCGGGTCCGCCCGTCGGCGGCCCCTGAGCCCGGTGTTCCACCACCGGAATGTGCCTTGTGGATGTGATGCGGGATGGCGTGCGCCTCGCGGCGGGCCGGGACGACGATCAGAACGGCGGTTCGTCGCTCTGGGCGTTGGCCCACGGGTCGTTGACCTGCTGGGCCTGGCCGCCGCCTTGGGGTGCCTGATGGTTCTGCTGCGAGCCGCCGGGGGCGGGCTGCTGCTGGTAGCCGGGCTGGGCGGCACCGTACGAGGACTGCGCCCCGGCGCCGTTGTTCTGCCAGGCGCCGCCGCCACCGCCGCCCGACGGGGTGCGGGTCACACGGGCCGTGGCGTAGCGCAGCGAGGGGCCGACCTCGTCGACCTGGATCTCGAAGACCGTGCGGCGATTGCCCTCGCGGTCGTCGTAGCTGCGGGCGCGCAGCCTGCCGTTCACGATGACGCGCATGCCCTTGGTCAGCGACTCGGCCGCGTTCTCGGCGGCCTGGCGCCACACGGAGCAGTTGAGGAACATCGCCTCGCCGTCGCGCCACTCGTTGGTCTGGCGGTCGAAGGTGCGCGGCGTGGACGCCACCGTGAAGTTGGCGACCGCGGCGCCCGAAGGGGTGAAGCGCAGCTCGGGATCGGCGGTGAGATTGCCGATCACCGTGATGGGGGTCTCGCCTGCCATGATGTGCCTTCTCTCTGTCCTTGTCGTCCTGCTGTGCAGTCCTGGCTGTCTGCTGTCCTCGTCGTCCGCGCCGCCCGGCTGGGGGCGCCGCCTGGACGGTGCGCGTGCGGGCCCGGCGCCCCGACACCTCCAGGGTGTGCGGCGGCACCGACATTCTCTTCCGCCCCGGACCCTGAACGGACCCCGATCAGGCGTCGGTGCGCAGAACCTTGGTGCGAAGAACCTGCTCGTCGATCGACATGAGACGGTCGACCTCGGCGACGGCCGCGGGCTCGGCGGTCACGGTGCAGACCACGTAGTAGCCCTCGGTCTTCTTGTTGATCGGGTAGGCCAGATGACGGCGACCCCAGACGTCGACGCTGTCGACGGTGGCGCCTTCGGCGACCAGACGCTTGCCGTACTTGTCAACGATGGGCTGCAGCTGTCGCTCATCGACATCCGGGCTGATGATGGCCATGATCTCGTACGTGCGCATTGCGAACTCCACCTCCTTCGGTCTCGACGGCCATGGGCGGGTCCCATGGCAGGAGGGCGCGTGCTCGGCCGGGCGCGGGTGCGCACAACCAGTGGCCGAGTCTACGCGACGACGACCCGGTTGACCACTCCCGCGGCCGCCTCGCAGTCCCCGCCCGGTTCCGCATGCGCGGGAACGGCGGGCTCGCGTCGATGCGGAAGGTGACGCGGCCGCGCCCGGTTTCCGCATGCGCGGGAACGGCCCCTCACCGCGGCCCTCGAGATCTACGGCCAGCACCCCGGTTCCGCGCGGGGACGGCCCGGCCGGACTGCGGCGGCGAGGGCGGCGCGGAACGGCGGCCCCAGGGCCTGCCGGGGGCGCGGGCTGTCCTTCTTCTCCTCGGGTGAGCCTCACCATGCACTTTCGTGCGTGACCGTTGTGCCCGGCCGCGGGCGGATCGAGGATCGGCCCCGTCAGCACAACCCGGAGCACCCCGAAGGAGCATGTCATGGATGCATCACGTCGCAACTCGGCACTGACCGCCGACCGGCGCGCCCGAGCCCTCGAGGAGCTGAGCGCGCCGGAGGGCCTCGACGTCCTCGTCGTCGGCGGCGGGGTGACGGGCGCCGGCATCGCCCTGGACGCCGCGGCGCGCGGCCTGCGCACCGGCATCGTCGAGATGGGCGACTGGGCCAGCGGCACCTCGAGCTGGTCGTCCAAGCTCGTCCACGGCGGCCTGCGCTACCTCTACCAGCTCGACCTCGCCCTCGTGCACGAGGCGCTCACCGAACGAGGCCGACTGCTCACCCGCACCGCGCCGCACCTCGTCAAGGCCCAGCCCTTCCTGTGGCCCCTCAAGCACGAGTACGAACGCGCCTACTCGGCGATCGGCGTCGGCATGTACGACGCGCTGGCCCTCGCCGGCTCCCACGGGCGCCGGACCGTCCCGCTCCAGCACCACCTGACCCGCAAGGGCACCGCGGCCCTGGCCCCCGCCCTCGACACCAGCCGCCTGGCCGGCGCCATCCGCTTCTACGACGCCCGCGTCGACGACGCGCGCCTGGTCATCGACCTGGTCCGCACGGCCGTCTCGTACGGCGCCGCGGCGGCGAGCCGCACCAGGGTCACCGGTTACCTCGAGGACGACCGCGGCCATGTCGTCGGCGCCCGGGTCGTCGACCTCGCCACCGGCGCCGAGCACGCCGTCCGCGCCGCCCGGACGATCAACGCCACCGGCGTGTGGACCGAGCGCACGCAGAATCTCGCCACGCCGCACGGCGGCCTCGAGGTGCTCGCCTCGAAGGGCATCCACCTCGTCCTGCCGCGGGAGGCCATCGACGCCGAGACCGGCATCTTCCTGCGCACCGAGAAGTCGGTGCTGTTCATCATCCCATGGCCCCGCTACTGGGTCATCGGCACCACCGACACCCCGTGGACGGACGACGTCTCCAAGCCGGTCGCCACGGCGGCCGACATCGACTACGTGCTCGACCACGCCAACGAGGTGCTCGCCGAGCCGATCAGCCGCGAGGACATCATCGGCGTCTACGCGGGCCTGCGCCCGCTGCTGCAGCCCCGGCTCAGACCGGGCTCCGAGGCCTCCTCGGCCAAGATCTCCCGCGAGCACACGGTCAGCCGCGTCGTGCCGGGCCTCACCTCGATCGCCGGCGGCAAGCTCACGACCTACCGGGTCATGGCCGCCGACGCCGTCGACTTCGCCCTCGGCCAGGCCTTGGCGCACACGCACCCGTGCGTCACGCAGGATCTTCCGCTCATCGGCGCGCCCGGCTACCACGAGCTCGCGGCCCGCGCCGGCGACATCGCCCGCGAGCGCGGCTGGACGCTGGCCCGCGTCATGCACCTGCTCGACCGCTACGGGGACGAGACGCCCGAGCTGCTCGCCGCCATCGACGCCGATCCCGGTCTGGGCGTCCCGCTCGCCGCGGCCGACGCCTATCTGCGCGTCGAGGTCGCCTGGGCCGTCACCCACGAGGGCGCCGCGCACCTCGACGACGTCCTGCTGCGCCGCGTCCGCCTCGACCTCGAGCAGCGCGACCGCGGTCTGGGCGCGGCCGACGAGGTGCTCGAGGTGATCGCCCCGCTCCTGGGGTGGGACGACGACGCCGCGCGGGCCGAGAAGCAGGCCTACGCCCGGCGCGTCGCCCAGATCGCCGCCGCCGAGACCGAGCGGACCGACGAGGAGGCCGTCGCCCACCTCACCATGCCGGTCTAGGCCGGGGCGGCCGGACCGGCCCGCCCGGCGGACCCTCCCCCCGGCCACACCTGCGGGACCCTCCTCCGGCCCGCCTTCGCTCCCCCGTCCCGGGCGGGTGGACGGGGAATGGAGCGAGCAGGGGCCTGCGGGGAGGACGGCCCGCCCGGCGGACCGCGCCCGGGCGGGTGGACGGCCGGGGAGGACTCAGCGGGGAGGGCCGGGGACGAGGACCTGGCCGTCCTGCGCCCAGGTGACGAGCCCGCCTGCGAGGACCGAGGCCTCGAAACCGCCCTGCCTCAGGACGCGCGCCGCGTGGTGCGCGCGGGAGCCCGTGGAGCTCACGACGATGATCGGCCGGTCGGTCTCGGCCAACGGGTCATCGCCCCAGATGGCGTCGACCGGGCTCGCGGGCAGGGCCCGCGGGTCGACCAGCCGGGCGCCGGGCACGTGACCGTGCTCGTACTCGCGCCGGGTGCGCACATCAATGACCACCGCCCCGGACGCCATCGCGTGCAGCGCCGCCGTGACGCCGATCTCGTGCCGAGCGGCGCCGGCGCCGTCCTTCCTCCTGCCGAACCAGGCCATGGTGGGATTCTAGGGCGGACCGACGGGCCCCGACCCGATCCGCGCGACCGGGAGGAGGGGATCGGGGGGAGTCCCGGCGGCTCCTCCGTCCCGTGCGGGCGGGCCGTGCCGTCGACTGGCGCACCCGGGCCCGGCAAGCCGGTCCCCGGCCCCCGCGCGGGCGGTCCGTGCAACCGACGCCTCGGGCCGGCCCTCACGACGAAGTGGCCCCCGGCCCCCGCGCGGGCGGTCCGTGCAACCGGCGCCGCGGCGGGCTCCCGGGGCTCGCCCCGGAGGAGCCCGGGCCCCTCGGACGGGCGACGTAGATTGGTGCGGTGATCGGGAGGCGGGGGCGAATGCCCGGAGGCGTCGTCGTCCTCGGCGTCATCGCCCTGTTCGTCGGTCTCGGCTTCGGCGTCATCGTCCCGGTGCTGCCACTGTTCGCCGGGAGCTTCCGGGCCAACGATCTCATGATCGGCGTCGTCGTCTCAGCGTTCGCCGCGGTGCGCCTGGCGACGAGCCCGTTCAGCAACCGGGTGATGGGGCGGATCGGGGCGCGCGCGACCCTCGGCGCCGGGCTCCTGCTCGTGTCCCTCTCGAGCGCCCTCATGGGCGTCGCCCGGAGCTACTGGTGGCTGCTCGGCTGGCGGGCGGTCGGCGGCGTCGGCTCGGCGCTGTTCACCGTCGCCGCGATGACCGTGCTGCTGGCGGTGGTCCCCGAGCGCATGCGCGGGCGGGCGACCGGCTTCTACCAGAGCGGCTTCCTCATCGGGAGCATGGCGGGGCCGGCCGTCGGCGGCCTGCTGGCCCGCATCAGCCTCCAGGCCCCCTTCGAGTTCTACGCGCTCACCCTGCTCGTCGCCGCCGTCCTCGGACTGTCCCTGCTGCCCCGGGACGCCGTCCGCGCCGCCGCGGGCGGCGGGGCGGACGGCGTCCCCATGCGCCGGGTGCTCCGCGACAGCCGCTACCGGGCGGCCCTCGTCGCCAACTTCGCGCAGGGCTGGAACTCCACCGGCGTGCGCAATGCGCTGATCCCGCTGGTCATCACGGCCGGCCTCGGGCTGAGCGCCACTTGGACGGGCACCGTCTTCGCGGTCGCCGCCGTCGTGCAGACCGCCGCGATCATCCCGGTGGGGCGCTTCGTCGACACCGTGGGGCGACGGCCGGCGATGCTCGCGGGGGCGCTCGTCATGGCGGTCTCCCTCATGAGCGTGCCCCTCAGCGGCTCGATCGGCCGGGTCGTCGCGGCCATGTGCGTCTACGCGGTGGGCGCGGCGGCCATGAGCACGGCCCCTGCGGCCAGCGTCGGGGACGCCACCGGCGGCGTCGAGGGCGGCAGCGCCGTGGCCGTCTTCTCGATGTGCAACGACGCCGGCGCGATCATCGGGCCGCTCGCGGCGGGCGCCGTCTCGGACGCCCTCGGGCGCGCCCCGGCGTTCGCCCTCGGCGTGGCCCTCCTGCTCGCGAGCGCGCTCGTCTCGACGCGCATGGGCCCGATGCGAGAGCCCGCGCACCGCCCCGTCCCCCGGCACGGGGACTACCGGCACGGGGACTAGACGTCGTCCGCGCGACGCCCCTCCGGCGCACGAGGCCCCCGGCGCGGGGGCTAGACACGGCTAGACGGTGTCATAGCGTGGTTCCATGGACCCCATCCGCAATCCGTACGCGCCCGGCGCGGGCCAGCGTCCCCCCGAGCTCGCCGGACGCGGCGAACAGCTCGCCCACTTCGACGTGGTGCTGGAGCGGGTGGCCCGCAGCCGCCCCGAGCGCTCACTCATCCTCACGGGCCTGCGCGGCGTCGGCAAGACCGTCCTGCTCAACGCCCTGCGCGGCCAGGCGGTGCGGGCCCGCTGGGGCACCGGCAAGCTCGAGTCCCGCCCCGACCAGACGCTGCGCCGGCCCCTCGGCGCGGCCCTGCACATGGCCGTCCGCGAGCTCGGCCACCCCGACACCGACCAGATCCTCGGCGAGATCCGCGCCTTCATCGAGCGCGACGCCAAGCCGGGCGCCAAGCTCGCCGAACGCTGGAACCCCGGCATCCGCGTCCCCGCGGTGAAGGGCCGCGCCGACTCCGGCGACATCGAGATCGACCTGGTCGAGCTGTTCACCGACCTCGGCGGCCTGGCGGCCGACATGGGCGTGGGCATCGGGGTCTTCATCGACGAGATGCAGGACCTCGGTCCGGCCGACGTCTCCGCGTTGTGCGCCGCCTGCCACGAGATCAGCCAGCAGCGCCTGCCGCTCATCGTCATCGGCGCCGGCCTGCCGCACCTGCCGGCGCTGCTGTCGGCGTCCAAGAGCTACTCCGAGCGCCTGTTCAGCTACCAGAACATCGACCGTCTCGACCGCGCCGAGGCCGACAAGGCCCTTCAGGTGCCCGCGCAGGACGAGGACGCCGACTGGGGCCCCGACGCCCTCGCCGCCATGTACGAGGCGACCGGCGGCTACCCGTACTTCATCCAGGCCTACGGCAAGGCCGTCTGGGACGTCGCCGCGTCGAGCCCGATCAGCGCCGACGACGTGCGGGTGGGCACCCCCGAGGCCGAGGGCGAGCTGGCGGTCGGTTTCTTCGGCAGCCGCTTCGAGCGGGCGACCCCCGCCGAGCGCGACTACCTGCGGACGATGGCCGAGCTGTCCACCGACGACGCCGAGGTGTCCAGCTCCGAGGTGGCCGCCCGGCTGGGGCGCAAGCCGCAGTCGCTGTCGCCGGCCCGCGACGCCCTCATGAAGAAGGGCCTCATCTACTCCGGCGAACGCGGCAAGATCGCATTCACCGTGCCCCACTTCGGCCGATACCTCAGGAGGCAGCCATGAGCGGTACCGCATCGCCGGCCGGGGCCGGCCCGGGCGCCGACCGTCACGAGGAGCGCGGGGAATGGGGCCCCCTGCACTGGGACACGGTCAACTCGCCCATCGGGCGGCTCCTCCTCGTCGTCTCGAAGCTCGGCGTCGCGCGCATCGGCCTGCGCACCGAGGACGTCGACGCGGTGCTCGGCTCCCTCGCCACGACGACCGGGTCGGCCCCGATCCGGTCCGCGTCGCGCGTCAGCGAGGCGGTCGACGAGCTGCACGAGTACTTCGACGGGGCGCGCGAGACCTTCGACGTGCCCGTCGACCTGCGCCTGTCGACCCCGTTCCGCGAGCGGGTGCAGCGGGCGATGCTCCGGATCGGCTACGGCCGGACCGCCACCTACGGCCGCCTGGCGCGCATGGCCGGGGCGCCTCCAGGCGCCGCCCGGGCGGTCGGCGGCGCCTGCTCGCACAACCCGGTCCCGATCATCGTGCCGTGCCACCGGGTGCTGCCGCTGGGCGGCGGCGTGGGGAACTACCGGGGTGGCGCCGAGATGAAGCGCTGGCTTCTGGCCCTCGAGCGGCGCCACCTCGACGAGTCCGCCCGGGGCCCCGTCCTCGGGGGCTGAGCCATGGCCGGCGACGAGTTGGTCATCGACGCGGACGGGCGCGCCCGCCCGCGCTGGGCGGCCCACGATCCGCTGCTGCGCGACTACTACGACCACGAGTGGGGCGCCCCGGTCACCGACGAGCGGGGGCTGTTCGAGCGCCTGTGTCTGGAGGGCTTCCAGTCCGGCCTGAGCTGGGCGACGATCCTGCGCAAGCGCCCGGCCTTCCGCCGGGCCTTCGACGACTTCGACGTCGACCGGGTCGCCGCCTACGGCTCCGCGGACGTCGACCGGCTCCTGGGCGACGAGGGCATCGTGCGCAACCGGCGCAAGATCGGGGCCGCCGTCACGAACGCCCACGCGACGAGGGGCCTGCGCGAGCACGGCGGACTGCCGGGTCTCGTCTGGTCGTTCCGCCCGCCCGCCCGGCCGCGCCCGGTGAGCACGGCGGAGATCCCGACCCGCACGCCCGAGTCCGCCGCGCTGGCCGCGGCGCTGCGCGCCGCCGGCTTCGTCTTCGTCGGCCCCACCACGGTGTACGCGATGATGCAGGCGATCGGCATGGTGGACGATCGACTCGAGGGGGCCGCGGGACTGCTCGGGACCGACGCCTGAACGAAGCAGGGTGCGGGCGGGGTTCAGACACGGGCTGCCGGGGCCCGGCGCAGGGGCCGCGGCGACCTGGCCCGCGGGCCCTCTCCCCTGATGGGACGCCTCGATTAATCCGCGGCGCGCCCTTAGTCTGTGGGCAGAAGGCCTGCCGGACCGTTCAGCCCCGACTCGTCCGGAGGCACGGTCCTGTACCGGAGTCGGGGGCGCCCCAACGCGGAGGTTCTCCATGATCCGCAAGGAACCGGTGTCGGAGGGCACCGTCGCCGTCATCTTCTCCCTGCCGGCGGACCACCCGGCCATGCCGGTGAGCGTCGTCGGCTCCTTCAACGACTGGCAGCCCCTGCGCAACCCGCTCAAGATGCGCCCCGACGGCAGCGCCACGGCGATGGTCACCGTGCCCGTCGGAACCCGCATCCACTTCCGCTACCTCGGCGCGAACGGTCAGTGGTTCGACGACATCGACGCCGAGACGATCACGCCCGAGGGCGGCCAGCTGGTCGTCTGAACCCGGGGCCGCCGCGGACGACCGTCGCGGCGGCCCCGCCGCGATCCTGGTGCGCGGGCATCAACGGCGCTGCCCGCGCACCACGTCACCGCCCCGAGCCCCCGCGGGCGGGCGGCCCTGCCGTGCGGCAGGAGGAACCGGCGCATCAGCCCTCGAACGCGAAGAGCCCGCCCGCCGCGTCGGCGACGTGGGCCTTGGCGCGCGCGCCCACGCTCAGCGACACGTAGAGGCGGCGCGCCGCGTCGGCGGGGTCGTACGCCTCGTAGACGAGGTGGTCGTTCGCGAGCTGCGTGACGGTGGTGCGGGCGCGCACCAGCCAGGGGTTGCGACGTCTGATCGAGATGAGCTGCTGGTGACGGCGCAGCATGCCGGCGCCGAGCCCCGAGAGCTCCCCCGGGCCGGCTGGCATGGCCGGACGCACCTCGTCGTCGCCCCAGGGGCGGTCGTACTTGACGCCGTGGAAGCCCTGCTCGTCACCGTAGTAGATGCTCGGGATACCGCCGACGGTGAGGAGCACGACGGCCGCCAGGACGGCCTTCGCGTCCCCCACCCGGCTGGCGATGCGGGTGGTGTCGTGGTTGCCGAGGAAGGTCATCGGGACGAAGTCCTCGACGAAGCCGTTGTGCCGCGCGAGGGTCCAGTCGAGTTCGTAGAAGTTCTCCGCGGCCAGACTGCTCCAGATGGCCTTCCACAGCTCGTACTCGGTGAGCGAGTCCATCGTCGAGTCGGCGACGATCCGCGCGTAGTCGCCGTGGATGACCTCCCCCCAGACGAAGGCCCGCGGGTGGGAGGCCCGTACCTCGGCGAGCACCGGCGCCCAGAAGGACGGCGGCACGGCGTAGGCGGCGTCCAGCCGCCAGGCGTCGACGCCGAACTCGAGCCAGTGGTTCATGACCCGCGTCACGAGCTCGCGCACCGCCGGGCTGTCGTGGTTGAGCCGGACGAGGTCGTCGCTGCCCTCGAAATTGAGGCGCGTCGGCGGGTTCGTCGACCAGTCGATGTGGAACATGTCGGCGGTCGGGGAGCCGGGGCCGCCGGACAGGGCCGCGAGCAGGGCCGGGTGGGCGGCGCTCACATGGTTGAAGACGCCGTCGAGGGCCACGCGGATGCCGCGCTCGTGGCAGGCCGCCACGAGGTGCGCCAGGTCGTCCTCGTCGCCCAGGCGCGGGTCGACGCGGAAGTGGTCGAGGGTGTCGTAGCCGTGCGAGACCGACTCGAAGATCGGACCGAGGGCCAGGCCGTTGCAGCCGATCGACAGCAGGTAGTCGAGCCATCCCTCCAGCGCGGGCAGGCGGTGCTCCAGAGGACGCCGCCCGTCGGCGGGCCGGGTGGAGGCGCCGAGGAAGCCGAGCGGGTAGACGGCCCACCAGATCGTGTCGTCGCTCCAGCCGGACATCACGGGCTCCTCTCGTCGGGTGCACTCAGCACGGTCCAGCCACACTCTACGACCGGCCACGACCGGGAGGCGGCCCTAACTGGCCCAGTGACCGAGGAAGAACAGGCGCGCCCACCAGGCCATGAGCACCAGATCGGCCAGGACGACGAGCAGCAGCACGACCGAGCGCAGCAGATCGGCCCCCTTCGAGTCCGGACGGTGGGCGACGAGCCGGCCGATGCCGATGAACAGCGGGAACCACAGCAGGTCGCCGCGGTTGACGGACATGAACCAGGTGGCGGTCGTCAGGGCGAGGAGCTGGACGAGGACGTAGCCTGCCTGCGCCCAGGCCCGGCGGGCGAGGGCGACGAGCACGGTGACCAGTCCGATGACGACCGAGGCGATCTCGAAGCGGAAGATCCAGGCGCGCGTCGGCTCCTCGGGCCAGGCCGCCGGGTCGACGGCGAAGAGGGTGTTCTGGAAGCTCTGCCAGGGGTTCGTCCAGCTGCGGTCCCAGCCGGCCCGCTGGGCGGTGAACCAGGCGTCCCAGGCGCCGGTGATGTCGTGCAGGTGGGCGAAGAAGGCGACGACGACGAGCAGCGGCAGCGCGGCGATGGCGGCGTGCCGCAGCCGGTCGCGCGGCCCGGTCGTCCGCGTGCAGGGCGCGGCGCCCGGGGCGGTGGGCTCGCCGCCGGTCAGGGCGAGCAGGATGAGGCCGCCGACGAGGAAGACGCCGGAGATGCGGGTGGTGCAGGCGAACGCGGCGGCCAGGGACGCCCACCACCAGCGGCCGCGGCGGGCGAGCACCCAGGCCCACAGGCCGAAGGCGCAGAAGAGGGCCTCCGAGTAGCCGACGACGGTGAAGACGGCCATCGGCGCGAGCAGCCAGGCGATGGCCGCCCACTGACCGCCGAGACGGTCCATGGCGAGGGCCGCAACGAGGGAGGCGAGCGCGCACACGGCGGCGGTCGCCTCGACGGCGGGCAGGCCGAGCTGCGCGAGGGCGCGCATGACGAGCGGGACGCCCGGGAAGAAGGCCATGCTCAGCTGGTCGGCGTAGCCGTCGACCGCGATGGCCAGGTAGTGCTGGACGTCCCAGTTGCCGAGGGCCCGCGCCGCCGTCGTGCCGTTGGCACGGACGGTGTGCAGCAGCACCGCGGCGAGCAGGGCGCGGGTGCAGGCCCAGACCATGACGACGACACGCGTGGCGCCTCCGGTGCGGCTGCGCGCGGCGCCCGCCGCGCGGGCGCCGAGGGTGAGGGTGCCGCCGGTGCCCGCGGTGCGCGGAGCGCTCACCGCGGGCACCCGTCGTGCCCGGCCGCGGGGAGGGGCGTCGGCGGGACGGGCGGGGCCTGCGGGACCGGCGGGGGCACCGCGTCGACGGCGTGGTCGAGAACGCCGCCGGTGAGGTCGTCGACGTGGCCGACCCGCACCGGGTCGTCCCAGGGGTTGAGCACGTCGTGGCAGACCTGGGCGGCCAGCCACAGCTGGACGCCGATGCGCAGGAGCGTCGCGCCCCAGTAGAGGGCGTCGGCGCCGGTGCCGGGGCCCAGCACGCCGTCGAGGAAGCCCCAGACCGCGAAGAAGTAGACCAGTTCGGCGATGTTCCACACGGCCCAGTCGAAGACCCTCGGCCGGGCCATGACGACGAAGGGCAGCAGCCACAGGGCGCACTGCGGGGCGTAGGCCTTGGTGCACACGGCGAAGGCGATGAGCACGAGCAGGATCACCTGCGCGGTGCGGGGGCGGCGCGGCGCCCGGCGCACGAGGAGGGCGATGGCGCACAGGGCGGCCGCCATGAGCAGGAGGCACACCGCGTTGACGCCGGGCACCCGCAGCCCCATGAGCTCGAAGACGTACCACAGCGAGCCGAGGTCGGCGCCGCGGCCGATGCTGCTCGACCAGTACAACGACCAGCCGTGCGGGTCGGTGAGGAGCAGCGGCGCGTTGATGAGCGCCCAGGCCGCGGCGAAACCGCCGAGACAGGCGCGCCAGGCGCCCATGCGGGCGCCGCGCCGGCACACGAGGGCCAGGGCGACGAGGACGAGGACGGGGAAGAACTTCGTCGAGAAGGCCGCACCGAGCGCGACGCCGGCGACCAGGGGGCGGCACCGGGCCCAGGCGAGGACCCCGAGGCCGACGAGCGCGACCGCGAGCATGTCCCAGTTGATGAGGCCGGAGGCCATGACGACGGGCGCGGCCGCGACGAGCAGCGCGTCGAAGCTGCGCGTCGCGACGCCCTGGGTGGCCCAGCTGGCCGAGCCGGCGCCCAGCTCGGCCTGGACGACGACGACCGCCAGGAAGGAGACGAACAGGACGACGGCGGTGAGGACGAAGAACAGGTAGGAGGCGTCGAGCTGCTCCTGGCCGGTGGCCGAGGCGCCGACGTCGGCGCCGAACAGCCCGGTGAGCCAGCGGCAGACCGCGACGAGGGCGCCGACCAGTGGCGGATGGGTGAGGCCGGCCTCGGAGTAGAGCCCGGCGCCCGTGGCGACGCCGTTGCCCTGGTAGAGGAGGGGGATGTCGGAGTAGCACAGGCGGGCGTACGTGTTGACCGTCGTGCCGTAGACGTGCTGCTGGCAGGGGACCTGGCGCAGCATGAGGACGACCCAGGACAGCCCGGCGACGAGGATCGACCAGGGCAGGGGGTTGAACCAGAGCCCCCAGGGGCGCGCATGGGCCCCCACCGGGCCGCCGATGCGCTCCGTCAGACGTGCCGCTCCGTTCATGGCGTCCATCCTGCCAGTCGCCGGTGGCGGGGGCGGGCGATGCCCACTTCCCCGCCGTCAGTACGACCTGCCGCCGCCCGAGCGGCCCGTCCCGCGGCACTCGGGCGGCGCTGGAGCGGCCGATCGGCGCCATGGACCGCCGGCCCGGGACGCAGCGGCGGGCCTGCGCGCGTCACCGGCGCGGCTCAGGTGTGATTGGAGCTGGGGACGCCGCCGATGCCGGGGGCGGGATCATTGCCGCCGGGGGCGTTGTTGTCGTCGTCCCCGCCGCCCTCACCGGTGCCGCCGTTGCCCTGCTGCTCCTGGGTGGCGGCCGGCTCCTCGGTCGGATAGAACGTCGGGTAGTAGTAGCTCTGGTTGCTCGTCGGGTAGGAGTAGCTCTGGTTGCTCGTCGGGTAGGAGTAGCTCTGGTTGCTCGTCGGGGCGTAGGTGGCGTTGTTGCCCGAGCTCGCGCCGATGTTGTTGAGCGCGGGGAAGGACTTGTAGTCCATGCCCGCGGTGGCGGCCTCCATGTAGTCCTCCCAGGTGTTGGCCGGGTAGAGGGCCGAGCTGAAGGAGCCGTACGGCGAGTAGGGGTTGAGGTCGGCGTTGCCGTCGCCGGCGACGAACATGACCGCCGTCGAGACCTGCCTCGTCGCGCCGACGAACCAGGCCGAGATCGTCTCGGCGTCGCCGTCGTCCTTGGTGCCGGTCTTGGCGATGACCTCGCGGCCCAGCTGGCCGGCCGTCGTGCCGGTGCCGCTCGTGACAACGGACTTGAGGGCGGTCTGGGCGTTCCGCGCGACGTTCTCGTCGATCGCCTGGGAGGACGCCGTGTCGCCGCTGTGGAGCGTCGCGCCGCTCGCATCGGTGACGCTCTGCACGACGTGCGTGGAGTTGACCTTGCCGTCGTTGGCGATCGTCGCGAAGCCGGTGGCGTTCGACAGCGGGCTCACCTGGGCGGTGCCCAGCGCGATGCGGTTGTTGATGTCCCAGCCGTCGCCGGTGGGGACGCCGGCCGCGTTGGCCATGTCGACGACCGACTGCGGGCCGTTGTCCATGGTCGTCACGAGGTCGGTGAAGGCCGTGTTCATCGAGTACGAGGTGGCCTTGAGCAGGGTGACGTTGCCGTAGTTGACGTTGGAGTCGTTGTGCACGACGACCGAGTCGCCGGTCGGCGTGAAGGTGCTGCCGTTGAGGGTCGTGCCCAGGCCGAAGCCCTGGTTGAGGCCGGCGAGCAGCGCCCAGGCCTTGAAGGTGGACGCCGACGGGCGGGCGGTGGTGGCCCAGTTGATCTGGGAGGACAGGTAGTCGGGGCCGCCGTAGAGGGCGTAGACCTCGCCCGTGCCGACCGCCACCGAGGCGATGCCGATGTGCAGATCGGACTCGGACAGGCCGTCGGTCCTGGCGTTGGCGACGGCGCGCTTCGTGTAGTCCTGCGCGGTCCTGACCGCCGAGTCCTGCATGGACGAGTCGAAGGTCGTGACGATCTTCAGGCCGCCGCCGGAGATCTGCTCGTCGGTGAGGCCGGCGTCGAGCAGCTCGTTCTGCACCATCGTCATGAGGAAGCCGTTGGGGCCGCTGTAGGTGTCGTCCTCGGAGACGGGCGCCGTCTCGGGCAGGGAGCCGTAGGCGGCGTCGTGGTCGGCCTGGCTGATGTTGCCGGCCTCGAGCATGCCGTCGAGCACGTACTGGTAGCGCTCGAGCAGGGCGGACGAGGCCTCGTCGCCGTTGGACGGGTCGAGCGCCGAGGGGCTGTTGACGAGCGAGGCGAGCATGGCCGACTGGGCCACGTCGAGGCTGGCCGCGTCCGTGTTGAACCAGGTCTCGGCGGCCTTCTCGATGCCGTAGGCGCCGCGGCCGAAGTAGACGGTGTTGAGGTAGCCGGAGAGGATCTCCTCCTTGGAGACCGTCCTGTTGATCTTCACCGCGAGCGCCAGCTCCTTGAGCTTGCGACTCATCGTCTGGGCGCTCGTGAGGTAGCGGATCTTGATGTACTGCTGGGTGATCGTCGAGCCGCTCTGCAGCTCCTCGCCGCGGGCGATGGCCCACAGGGAGCGGAACATGCCCTTCGGCGAGATGCCGTGGTTGGTCCAGAAGGTGCGGTCCTCGGCGGCGATGATCGCGTTCTTCATGGGCTCGGCCATGGTCGAGTAGTCGACCTCGGTGCGGTTCTGCACCGACAGCTCGCCGAGCTTCGTCGTGCCGTCGCGGTAGTAGATGCTCGTCGTCTGCGTCGTGTAGTCCTCGTTGGGCTCGGGCAGGTCGACGGAGAGGTAGAAGATGCCCGACACGATGAGCGCGAGGACGATGATGCCGGCCAGCACCATCCCGGCGATGCCGGCGATGCGCTTCTTCCCGCCGCCCCTGCTCTTCTTGCCGCCCTTGCCGGCGGCCTTCACCGGACGACGAGGGGTGCTCCTGTTGTCAGCCATAGATGTCCTCAACTGTCTGCTGGTGCCGCGGCGGGCGGCGACGGTGGCCATCGCCCAGTGTGTAGGACGAGAGCATGAAGTTCCATCCGCAGTCGGGGCAAACCTCGACCTCCCGGACGGTGAACTCGCCGAACCGGGTCTCCATCTCGTCCAGCTCCGCGGGCTGCTTGATGCGTCCCGAGAACTGTCCGAGCTGGTCGCCGAACACGTAGTTCAGCACGCTCAGGCGCCCGCCGGCGCAGACCGGGCAGGCGGAGCCGGACGGAACGCCGTGGTGGAGGGCCGAGCGGATGAGGAGTGGATCCGCGTCGCACGGATCGGACTCCATCATGACGGCATCGGGGCGCCGCATCGCCTCGAGCGTCGCCCGACGCCGCAACGCATGACTTACCACCTGACGCTGTGTCCGCATGAATCCAAGGGTAACTGCGCCGGCCGGCTCGGGGCACCCGGGCGTCATGAGAGGTCACGCGGGGGTTGAGGAGGGCGGCGGCCGAGGAGGGCGCGGACGAGGGGCGACGGGCCCTCGACGGGCGGGCGCGGGACCGGCGGGCGGGGCGCGAACGTCCTGCCCCTGCCGACCCGGCCTCCACCAGGCGCGGGCCGCTTCGAGCGGGGCCGGAAGGACGGAAGCGGGACAACCGAGAACCGGCCGCCGGAGGGTTCGGCGCGGGACCGGCGGGCGGGGCGCGAACGTCCTGCCCCTGCCGACCCGGCCCCCACCAGGCGCGGGCCGCTTCGAGCGGGGCCGGAAGGACGGAAGCGGGACAACCGAGAACCGACCGCCGGAGGGTTCGGCGCGGGGCCGGCCACCGGCTACACTGTGAGGCGCCGTTGCGCGCTCCGCCGCCCGTGCGGGGCCCGTTCCGGGGCATTAGCTCAGCTGGTAGAGCGACGGCTTTGCAAGCCGTAGGTCAGGGGTTCGAGTCCCCTATGCTCCACCCCACGCACGAGGTGGAGTGATGTGGGTTTTTCAGGCAGTGGTTGATGGGTGGTCTCGGGCTGCTGTCTTGTGTTGTTGTCTCCGTCCGGTGTCGGCTTGGTCGGGGGTCCGGTGGTCGATCGCCGAGTGGAGACGTCTGTGATCGCATCGTGACCCGGTCCGGGCTGTCACGTCCCGGATCGC
>NZ_AUFR01000006.1 GCF_000426605.1 Propionibacterium acidifaciens DSM 21887 | reverse complement strand
GACGCGATGTTCGAGCAGTCATCGCAGGCCGCCCGGGCGTTCGCGTCGAACACGTCCGCGTAATGCCCCTCGAAATCCGTCGACGCCGTCGCCGCCCACGACGACCGCGAGGCCGCCTGCCCCGACAACGTCCCCGACAGCGCCGACGCCGCAGACCTCAACGCGTCAGCCACACCATCATCAAAAGCAACCGGCTCCTCATACGCACCGAGATCAACCACGACGACTCCTCGACCAAACCACAGGCCACAAGGGGGGGCGGGCCCGACTCACAGATCAGTGAACCACCAAAGGACGAGGCGCGGAGAAGGTCCCGGAACCCGGGATGATTGATCTCTCAATTCGATATTCCGGGCAGTGCTTCGGACCCAAGAGCAGTGCCTCGGACGCGAGAAACGCGAGAAAGAGGTCCGCTCTGCGATCCTTGCGGGACTTCCCGCGGGAACCGCAGGGCAGTCGACCACCCGTCAGCAGCCCCACGGCACGGCCGCAGCCCCGGCCCCCGGCCGGGCGCGCGGCGTCCATGCGCTCCGGTCCCGTCACGAGTCCGTGCAAGGATGGACGCATGGCCCACGCGCACACCGAAGACCACTTCGACATCTGCATCATCGGCTCCGGGTCGGGCAACTCGATCGTCGACGAGCGGTTCGACGACCGGAGCATCGCCCTCGTCGACCGCGGCGTCGGCGAGGACCTCTGGTTCGGCGGCACCTGCCTGAACGTCGGCTGCATCCCCACGAAGATGATGGTCGTGCCCGCCACGATGGCCGCGGCCCCCGAGCACGCCCGGCGCCTCGGCGTGGACCTCCACCTGGATGGCGTCGACCTCGGAGCGCTCCAGCAGCGCGTCTTCGGGCGCACCGACGGCATCTCGCGGGCCGGCCTGGCCTGGCGCGAGTCCAACCGGAACGTCACCGTGCTGCGCGAGGCGGCGGCCTTCGTCGACGAGCACACCCTGCAGGTGGGCCACCGGACGATCACCGCCGACCAGTTCGTCATCGCCGCCGGCTCGCGCCCCCGCGCGCTGGCCGCGGCCGGCCTCGACGACCCCGACCTGGCCGGCATGATCCACACCTCCGAGACGATCCTGCGCGTCAGGCAGCTGCCCGACCGCCTCGTCGTCGTCGGCGGCGGTGTCGAGGCCATCGAGTTCGGCCACATCTTCGCCTCGCTCGGCTCCCGGGTCACCCTCGTCAACCGCTCCGACCGCCTGCTCCGCCGCATCGACGGGGAGATCGCCGCCCGCGCCACGCAGCTGGCCGCCGAGCACTTCGCGGTGCGCCTCAACCAGCGGCTCTCGTCCGTCGAACCCGCCGAGCGCGGCGGGCTGCTGCTGCGCTTCGTCGATCCGTCCGACACCGAGTACCGCTACAACACCGACGCCCTGCTCGTGGTCACCGGGCGCGTGCCGAACGGCGACCAGCTGGCCGTCGATCGCGCCGGCGTCGACGTCGACGAGGCCGGCTTCGTCGTCGTCGACGAGCACCAGCGCACCAGCCGGGAGCACATCTGGGCACTCGGCGACGTCTGCGACCACCACCTGCTCAAGCACGTCGCCAATGCGCAGGCCCGCGTCGTCCAGCACAACCTGCTGCACCCCGACGAGCCGATCGCCCGTCCCGCCGAGCCCGTCCCGCAGGCCATCTTCGGCCAGCCGCCCGTCCTGACCGTCGGCGCCACCGAGGAGGCGCTGCGCGAGGCCGGCACCGAGTACGTCAAGGTCGTCCAGCCCTACGACACGGTCGCCTACGGCTGGGCCCTCGACGACAGGACGAGCTTCGTGAAGCTGCTCGTCGACCCGGCGACGCGCCTGCTGCTCGGCGCCGGCGTCATCGGCCCCGAGGCCCCCGAGCTCGGTCAGCTGCTCGTCGCCGCGATGAGCTTCGGCATCGACGTGGGGACGATGGCCCGCGGCCAGTACTGGGCGCACCCCGAGCTCGCCGAGGTCGTCGAGAACGCCCTGCTCGCCGCGGCCGCCGAGTGCGAGGGGGCGCGGTGAGGGCCGGCGGGACGACGGGAGCAGTGCGCCGCCGCGGGCGCGTCGCGACCGGTCTCGTCGGCGCGGCCCTGCTCGCCATGACCACCGCCGGCTGCGCGATGGGCCCCTGGGGCTCGGGCGGCGGCGAACCGTCCCCGAGCGGGACGGCCGGGACGCCGGAGAAGACCAGGAGCACCAGCGCTCCGCCGTCGGCCATCAGCTCGGGCGCCGCCTCGCCCGACGCGGCCTGCTCGGCCAAGGCGGCCTCGATGAGCCTGTCCGCCCAGGTGCAGACGCTCTACATGGGCGCCATCACCCAGCGCACCCCGAGCGTCGCCGCCGGCGAGCTCGGCCAGCAGATGGTCGGCTCGGTCATCCTCATGACCGAGCCCGGCTCGCTGGACGCCGACGATGCCGCCGCGCTCACCGGGGCCCTGCGTGAACAGGACCCGGAGGCCCTCATCGCCGCCGACCAGGAGGGCGGCGAGGTCACCCGCCTGAGCGGCAGCGGCTTCACCCCGATCCCGTCGGCCGAGGAGCAGGCCGGCCGGCCCGCCGACCGGATCACGAGCGACTGGACCACGTGGGCCGGCGAGCTCGAGCGGGCCGGCGTCGACCTCGACCTGGCGCCGGTCGCCGACGTCGTCACGGCCGACATGAGCACCCGGAACCAGCCGATCGGCCAGCTCGGTCGCGGCTACGGCCAGACGGCCTCCGACGTCACGACGAACGCGGGCGCCGTCATCGCGGGCATGCACGCCGCGGGCGTCACCACGAGCATCAAGCACTTCCCGGGTCTCGGCGACGTGACCGCCAACACCGACGAGGCGGTCGCCGTCGACACCACGACGAGAGCCGACAGCGACACGGTCGGCGTCTTCGCCGCCCTGTCGGGCAGTACGGACACGATCATGGTGGGCTCGGCGATCTACCGGCAGATCGACCCCGACAACCCGGCGCTGTTCTCGTCCGCGATCGTCACCGACCTGCTGCGCGACCGGCTCGGCTACGGCGGCGTCATCGTCTCCGACGATCTCGGCGCCGCGGCCGCCCTCGACGCGTACGACGTCGCCGGACGCGGCACGCGCTTCCTGCGCGCCGGCGGCGACCTGGCCCTCGACGTCGACCCGTCCACCGTCAACGAGATGGTGCGGAACACCCTCGAGGCGGCCCGGTCCGACCAGGATTTCGCCACGCAGATCACCGACAAGGCCGCGCGCGTGCTGACCCTGAAGCAGCGGGCGGGCGTCGTGAGCTGCGGCTGAGCGTCCCGCCCCGCCGCGGCCGAGCGCCTTCCCGCCCGGCCAGGGCCCTGCCCCGACGCGCTCCACGCGTCCTGGCGGTTCCCCCGGTTCCCCGGCCCGGCAGTGGGGCTCGCCGGGTTTCTCGTCGGCTCCCGAGACCGTGCCGACGCCCGGGACGGTCTCGGGAGCGCATGAGCGGGGCGGGGACGGGGGACCGGTGCGGCTCGGGACCCGGCGGAACGACCAGGGCCGCGGGCCCCGCCCCGCGGAGCTGCCCGTCGACTTCTCGCACTTCTCGCCCCTTGCACGATCCGCCCCACTCACTCGGCGTGCCCAGCCCCGGGGGCGGGCCGCGCCCGACGGCCCCTGCGCGGGCCCCCGCCTCGCGGGGGTCCGCCGCGGCTGCTACCGTGCACGGTGACACGGGGTGCCCCGATGGCTGAGATCACACCCGTCGAACCTGTCCAGTTAGCACTGACGAAGGGATGTCGCCATGATCGACCACGCAACCGCCCGCACCGTGCTCGACAGGCTGAGGTCCGCCCCGCCCCTGGTCGGGTGCATCACCAACTCGGTCGTCACCAACTTCACCGCCAACGTCCTGCTCGCCCTCGGCGCGGCGCCCGCCATGGTCGACATCATCGGCGAGGCCGGGCCGTTCGCCGCCACGGCCGACGGACAGCTCATCAACGTCGGCACGCCCACCCCCGAGCAGCGCGGCGCCTCCATGGACGCCGCCGTGGCCGCCCGCCGGGCCGGCACCCCGTGGGTCCTCGACCCGGTGGCCGTCGGCACGCTCGTGCAGCGCACGGCGCTGGCCCACCGGCTCATCGCCCAACGGCCGACGGCCGTGCGCGGCAACGCCTCCGAGATCATCGCCCTGGCCGGCTCCGGAACGGGGGGACGAGGGGTCGAGAGCGCCGACGACGTCGAGTCCGCGCTCGACGCCGCCCGCTCCCTCGCCGAACGCTTCGGCCCCGTCGTGGCCGTCTCCGGCCCCGTCGACGCGATCGTCTCGTCCGACCGCGTCGTCCGCGTCGGCGGCGGCTCGGCGATGCTCACCCGCGTCACCGGCGGCGGCTGCGCCCTCGGCGCCGTCCTCGCCGCCTTCCTCGCGGCCGGACGGGCCGTCGGCGCCGACGCGCTCGAGGCGGTCGCCGCCGCGCACGTCGTCTACTCGGCGGCGGCGGAGATCGCCGAGAGGAGCTCCTCGGGGCCGGGCTCCTTCCAGCCCGCCTTCCTCGACGCCCTGGCCTCCGTGGACGGCGCCGAGCTCGAGAGGATCCCGCTGTCATGAGGCCCGCACCCGACCTGAGCCTGTACCTGGTCACCGACGAGGCCCAGTGCGCCGGCGCCGGGCGCAGCGTCCTGGAGACCGTCGTCGCGGCGGTCGACGGCGGCGCCACCTGCGTGCAGCTGCGCGCCAAGGACGCCGACGGCGGCCCCTTCCTGCGGCAGGTCATCGAGGTCTGCCGCGCCGTCGGCTCGCGCGTGCCCGTCCTCGTCAACGACCGCGTCGACGTCTTCCTGGCCGCCCGCGAGCTCGGGGCGCGCGTCGCGGGCGTCCACGTCGGCCAGTCCGACCTGCCCGCGCCCCTCGTGCGCGCCCTCATCGGCGACGGCGCCTTCCTCGGCCTGTCGGCCAGCACCGACGCCCAGGTCATCGCGGCGCAGGACGAGGGCGCCTGCGACCACCTCGGCATCGGCACCGTGCGCGAGACCGCGACCAAGACCGACGCGCCCGGCGGGCTCGGCGTCGCCGGCGTGGCCCGTGCCGCGTCCCTCGTCGAGCTGCCCGCCGTGGCCATCGGCGGCGTCAAGGCGCCCGACATGGCCCCGCTGGCCGCCGCCGGCCTCGCCGGGGGCGCCGTCGTCTCGGCGATCTGCTGCGCGCCCGACCCCCGTCGGGCCGCGGCCGAGCTCCTCGCCGCCTGGCGGGAGGGGCTGCGATGACCGTCACCGCCCTGTCCATCGCGGGCTCCGACCCCAGCGGAGGGGCCGGGATCCAGGCCGACCTGAAGTCCTTCAGCGCCAACGGCGCCTACGGCATGTGCGTCATCACCGCCCTGACCGCCCAGTCGACCCTCGGCGTCACCGGCGTGCACGCCGTGCCCGTCGACTTCGTGCGCGCCCAGCTCGACACCCTCCTGGACGACATCGCACCCGACGCCACGAAGATCGGGATGCTCGCCACCGCCGGACTGGCCCGTGCCGTCGGCGACTACCTGCCCCGGCTGACCGGCACCGTCCTCGACCCCGTCATGGTCGCCACGAGCGGCGACGCCCTCCTCGACGAGGACGCGGTCGACGAGGTGCGCCGCCTGTGCACGGTCGCCGAGCTCATCACCCCGAACCTTCCCGAGACCGCCGTCCTGCTCGGCGCCGACCCGGCGACCGGCATCGACGAGCTCGTCGACCAGGCCCGCGCCCTGCGCGGCCTCGGCGTGCGGCGCGCGCTCGTCAAGGGCGGCCACCTCGACGAGGAGGCGACCGACGTCTACGTCGACGAGGACGGCCCGGTGCTGCTGCGCGGCCGACGCATCGACACGGGCAACACCCATGGCACCGGCTGCACGCTGTCCTCGGCCATCGCCGCGCTGCGACCCCGCCACGACGGCTGGCTCGGCGCCGTGCGCGCCGCGAAGGCCTACCTGAACGACGCCATCGCAGCGGCCGATGCGCTGGGCGTCGGGCACGGGCACGGCCCCGTGCACCACTTCCACGCGTACTGGCCGCAGGAGGACCGATGAGCTTCACCGAACGCCTCTGGGCGCGCATCGCGCCGATCCGGGCCGCCATCGACGAGCTGCCGTTCCTCGGGGCCCTGGCCGACGGCTCCCTGCCGCGCGAGCGCTTCGACCACTACCTGCGCCAGGACGCGCTCTACCTGGGCCAGTACGCCCGCGTCCTGGCCCGGGTCGCCTCCCTGGCGGACGATCCCGACGAGCTCGTCTTCTGGGCCGAGAGGGCCCGCGACTCGATCGTCGTGGAACGCGCCCTGCACGCCCGGCACGTCGACGTCATGGCGGACGCCGTCGCCTCGCCCAGCTGCGCGGCCTACACCTCGTTCCTCCTGGCGCAGTCCCGCGGCGAGTACGGGGTGGCCGCCACGTCGGTGCTGCCGTGCTTCTGGATCTACCAGGACGTCGGCGAGCGGATCCTCGCCGCGGCCGGAGACCTGACGAACCACCCGTACGGGGACTGGATCGGCACCTACGCCGACCCGGCCTTCGCCGAGCAGACGCTGCGGGTGCGCGCCATCGTCGACCGCGTCGCCGAGCAGGGCGACGGGTCGCTGCGCGGACGCATGGCCTCGGCGGGCGAGCAGGCCGGCCGCTACGAGTGGATGTTCTGGGACGCCGCCTGGCGGATGGAGGCCTGGCCGGTCTGACGGAGGTCTGGCCGGTCCGAGCGGTCCCGCCCGGTTCTCGTCCCGCCGTCCCACCTCACTTCTGCGCCGACACCCGGGTCGTGTCCGAGGTGGGAGCACCTGGGTGAGGTGGGAGCGGAGTGATACTGGGTCGGGCGGGGAGCGGGGCGGCCGCTCAGAAGCGGCCCGTGGTTCAGAAGCGGCCGGTGATGTAGTCCTCGGTCTGCTGGTGACGGGGGTTCGAGAAGACCGTCGCCGTGTCGTCGTACTCGACCAGGCGCCCCGGCGTGCCGGGGCCGTCGGTGCTGAAGAACGCCGTGCGTTCGCTGATCCGCGCCGCCTGCTGCATGTTGTGGGTGACGACGACCACCGTGCGGTCCTCGCGCAGCCGCCCGATGAGCTCCTCGATGGTCAGCGTCGAGAGGGGGTCGAGGGCCGAGCAGGGCTCGTCCAGGAGGAGCACCTCGGGCTCGACGGCGACGGCGCGGGCGATGCACAGCCGGCGCTGCTGGCCGCCCGACAGACTCGTCGCGGGCTCGTCCAGCCGTCGGCTGAGCTCCTCCCACAGGTTCGTGCTGCGCAGGCACGACTCGACGAGGGCGTCGGCCTCGCCGCGCCCGATGCGGCGGCCGGCCAGGCGCACGCCGGCCAGCACGTTGTCGCGGATCGACATGGTGGGGAAGGGCCTCGGCTGCTGGTGGACCATGCCGACGACGCGGCGCACCCGCACCGGGTCGACCGCCGACCCGTGGATGGCGGTGCCGTCGATGAGGACGCGCCCCTCGACGCGGGCGCCCGGGATGAGCTCGAGCGTCCGATTCATGGCGCGCAGCATCGTCGACTTGCCGCACCCCGAGGGGCCGATGAAGGCGGTCACCGTGCGCGGCTCGATCGTCATGCTCACGTCCTGCACGGCGGTCAGCGCCCCGTAGCGGACGCTCAGATGCCTCAGTTCAACGCGTCTGGCCATCAGTGCTCCTCATGCGGCGTCCTTCGGGCCGATCCGGGCCGCGACGGCCCGGCCGACCAGGTCGAGCGCGACGACGACGGCGACCAGGCACAGCACCCCCGTCCACGGGCCGGGGGCGGTCCCGGCGGCGGCCGCCCCGGCGATCCAGTCCGCCAGGGCGCTCGGCGACGGCCGCTCGACCGGCCCCGCCACGACGAGCACGAGGGAGGCCGCGCCGATCGCCCGGGAGACCGCCAGGACGGTCGACGAGACGAGCCCGGCCGAGGCCGTCGGCAGTACGACGCGCAGGATGACCCGCCATCTGTCGGCGCCGAGCGCGAGAGCCTCCCAGCGCAGCGCTGCGGGCACGAGGCCGAGCATCTGGACGGCGCCGCGCGCGACGTAGGGGATCATCAGCGCGCACAGCGCGAGGACGGCGCCCGCGGCCGCCGGGGCGCGGCCCGGGCCGACCAGCACGATGCGCAGGGCCAGCGCGAGCAGGCCCGCGACGAGGGAGGGCGCCGAGACCGCGGCGTCGGTCAGGGACGAGACGATGCGGGCCGCGCGGCATTCCGCGTACTCGGCCGCCCACACGGCGCAGGCCAGGCCGACGGGCACCGAGACGGCGATCGCGGCGGTGATGGTCACCAGCGTCCCGACCACCGCGCCCAGGAGAGGGGCCGCCGGGGTCGTGCCGCCCGCCGGGGCGGCGGCCCTCGCCAGCAGCACGACCAGGGGCAGCACGGCCAGCGCGAACGCCGCCGCGCACAGATCGCGGCAGCCCGCGTCCACCGCGCTGCGCGGCCCCTCGACGGCGAGGACGAGGAGCGGGTGGACGAGCAGGCAGGCGAAGGCCCCGCCGATGAGCGCGCCGAGCGGACCGCCGTCGGACGAGAGGGCCTCGAGCAGTGCGGCGACGAGCAGACAGGCGGGCACGAGCACGGCGCCGGTCCAGCGGGGCAGGCGGACGGCGGTCGGCGACGCGTCGAGGGCCCGGTCGAGGGCGGCGAGCTCGGCCGGGATGCCGCGCCCCGGGCGGGCGCGGCGCGGGCGCACCGGCGGGCGCCCGGCGACCAGGGCCCGGGCGGAGAGACCGGCCGCGAGGTCGATGAGCACGATGATGAGCGCGGCGAGGACGAGCCTGCCGAGGATGTCGTCGTCCGCGAGCCGGGTGAGGCGCCAGACGTCGGAGCGCGAGGCGGCGCGGGCCGGGATCGCCCGCAGCTGGTCGGGGCGGACGCCGCCGAGCAGGACGGTCAGGGCGAGGGCCTCGGCCAGGGCGCGCGAGAGTGCGAGGGCGGTCATCGAGCGCAGGGCGCGCGCGCAGGAGGGCAGGACGACCTGCCGGATCATCTCCCAGCGCGTGGCGCCGAGGGCCAGCGAGGCCTCGACGAGCGCTGACGGGACCCGCGCGAAGACCTCCCGGGCGCCCGAGGCGATCGTCGGCGTGACGATGACGGCCAGGACCAGCCCGCGGACGACGGTCCGCGCCGGGCCGTCCGCGCCCCCGGTGAGGGGCTCGGCGGCGAGCAGGGCGTACGCGACGGCGGGGACGGCGGCCAGGACGTCGAGGAGCGCCCCGAGCGGGCGGCGCGCCCGGCGCGGCGCGATCCGCGTGGCGAACAGCGCGGCGCCGGCGCCGACGGGCGCGGCCACGGCGACGGCGATCGCAGCGGAGCAGAGCACCTCGACCAGCAGCGCTCCCAGGCCGGTGGCCGAGCCCTCGGGCGAGGTCGCCGACTGGCAGGCCAGGAGGGTGATGAGCGCCATCGGGACGAGGACGGTCAGCAAGGCCCCGACGCGGGCCAGGGCCGCCGCGGCCCGGTCGCCGCCGCCCGCGACGGCGGGCAGGGCTGTCACGCCGCCGGGATCGGCGGCCGGGGCGGCTCCGTGCGCTGCTGCTCGGTTCATCCGGTGCGGGTCCTCGGGCTCGGAGGCGGACGCGTGCCGTCCGCCGTTACCGAGGCTATGCGGCGCGCCCGGTGCGGCGGGAGGGCCCGGGCGAACATTGCGTGAACGCCGCCCGCCGGCGCCCTCGTGGAGCGGGACGGGTCCTCGGACGGTGGTGGGCGTCCGGCCCGGACTGTTCGGCTGTGTCGTCCGGGTCCGGGGCCGGCTCCGCCCGCGCGGTGTCCCGGGGCGCCTGCTCACCCGACGGCCGGGTGCGACTCCACGTCCAGGACCCGCCCGTCGGCCCCGACGTGGAGGACGAGGGACTGACCGGGATGCATGGAGGTCCTCTCGACGTCCAGGCCGGCCTGCATGGCGGGCAGCACGGGACGGTGCCCGCAGACGACCGGGCGCATGCCGGGATCGGCTCCGGCGGCCCGCCGCAGCTCGGCCATGAACGCTGCGACCCGCTCGTCGTTGCCGTCGGCCATCTCCTCGCTCAGCAGGGCGACGAGCTCGGGGACCAGCCCGGCGGCCTCGGCGTAGGGCTCGACGGTCTGGGCGCAGCGCGTCGACGTGCTCGTGATGATGCGGTTCACGCCGTACGCGGCGAACAGGGCGGGCAACCGCGCCCCCTGCCGCTCGCCGCGGGGCGCCAGCGGGCGCAGCCAGTCGTCGCCCCTCCAGGCCTTGCGCGGGCTCGCCTTGGCGTGCCGGGTCAGTACGAGCACCCCGGTCGGGCCCTGCTCGTGGAGCCCGGCGGCGCGGGCCAGCAGCGCCCGCTCGTCGTCGTGGGCGAGCAGCGCGTCCGCCTCGCCGACGGTGGTCCACAGCACCTCGTCGGCCTCGTCGTCGCGCGGGCCCACCGTCCCGTCCTCGGCGACGCCGAGCCACCAGTCGACGCGCTTGTGGTCGCCGTCCACCAGATAGTCCAGCGGCGGCAGGGGCCGCGTGAGCCGCACCCGGACGCCGGTCTCCTCGTCCACTTCGCGCACCGCGGTGACCGGCAGCGGCTCGTCCTTCTCCTGGTGGCCCTTGGGCAGGCCCCAGGTGCCGTAGCGGGGGACGTGCTCGATGAGCGCCTGCGTGCGCCCGCCCCTCGTGCGCAGGACCACCGCGCCGGCCGCCCGGATGACCGGCTCGCCCTCCAGCATCGCGCTCATCGGTCCGGCAGGACGCCGGGACGCTGGATGAACAGCGTGCGGCGCGGGGTGCGGGTGGTCTGGCGGCGCTCGGCCGTCCTGGCGATGAGGTGCTCCTGGATGTCGAGTTTCGGGCCGCCGTCGGCGTCGCGCGTGTCGGGCCGCCACAGCCGGTCGTGGAGCCGCCAGCTGACCGAGTCCTCGTCGAAGGCGAGGTCGAACAGCTCCCCGATCTCGTCGATGTGGCGCTGGTTCGTGATCGAGACGATCGCCTCGACGCGGCGGTCGAGGTTGCGGTGCATCATGTCGGCCGAGCCGATCCCCACCGCGGGGTGTCCGTCGTTCTCGAACCAGAAGATGCGCGAGTGCTCCAGGAAGCGCCCCAGCACCGAGATGACGCGAATGTTCTCGCTCAGGCCGGGCACCCCCGGACGGATGCCGCAGATGCCGCGCACCCACAGGTCGACCTGGACGCCGGCCCGCGAGGCGCGGTAGAGGGCGTCGATGACCTGCTCGTCGATGATCGAGTTGACCTTGATGCGGATGCGCGCGCGCCGGCCCGCCCGCTCGTGCTCGATCTCACGGTCGATGGCCTCGATGATGCCGCTGCGCACGCCGTTGGGGGCCACGAGCAGCCGGCGGTAGGAGGTCTCGGCCGTCATGCCGGACAGGTGGTTGAACAGCCGCGAGACGTCGTCGGTGACGATGGGGTTGCAGGTGAGCAGACCCATGTCCTCGTACTGACGGGCCGTCTTCGGGTTGTAGTTGCCGGTGCCGATGTGCGCATAGCGGCGCAGCCCGTCCGGCTCGTCGCGCACCACGAGGATGAGCTTGCAGTGGGTCTTCAGCCCGATCATGCCGTAGACGACGTGGACGCCGTGCCGCTCCAGCTTGCGGGCCCAGGCGATGTTGTTCTGCTCGTCGAAGCGGGCCTTGATCTCGACGAGCGCGAGCACCTGCTTGCCTGCCTCGGCCGCCTCGATGAGGGCGTCGATGATGGGGGAGTCGCCGCTGGTGCGGTAGAGCGTCTGCTTGATCGCCAGCACGTGCGGATCGGAGGCCGCCTGCTCGACGAAGCGCTGGACGCTCGTCGCGAAGGAGTCGTACGGGTGGTGCAGCAGCACGTCGTGGCGCTTGATCGCCTTGAACAGGTCGGCCTCGCTGGAGGTCTCGACCGGGGCGAGGTCGGGGTGCGTCTTCGGCAGGAAGTTGGGGTACTTGAGGTCCTCGCGGTCGACGTCCGCCAGATCGAACAGGCCGGTGAGGTCGAGCGGGGCGGGCAGCCGGAAGATCTCCCTCTCCGAGATGTCCAGCTCGCCGGCGAGCAGCTCCAGCAGCTCGTCCGAGACGGTCTCCTCGACCTCCAGACGCACCGGCGGGCGTCCGACCTTGCGGCGCAGCAGCTCCTTCTCCAGGGCGAACAGGAGGTTCTCGGCGTCGTCCTCCTCGACCTCCACGTCCTCGTTGCGGGTGACGCGGAAGACGCACGAGCTGGCCACCTGCATGCCGCTGAACAGCTCGGACAGGTGCTTGATGATGACCTCCTCGAGCGGGACGAACCGCGTGGGGGCCAGCCGGATGAAGCGATCGAGGATGCCCGGCACCTTGATGCGGGCGAACTGGCGAGCCTCGTTGGCCGGGTTGCGCAGCAGCACGCCGATGTTGAGCGACAGGCCCGAGATGTACGGGAAGGGGTGCGAGGGGTCGACGGCCAGCGGCGTGAGCACCGGGTAGATGCGCTCGGTGAAGAGCTCGTCCATGCGGGCCCGCTCGTCGGCGGTGAGCTGGCCCCAGCGCAGCAGGTCGATGCCCTCGGCCCGCAGCGCCGGCAGGATCTCGTCCTGGAAGAGCGCGGCCTGCGAGGCGACCAGCTCGTGGACGCGGGTGAGCATCGCGTCGTAGAGCTCGCGCGGCCGCATACCGGTGACCGAGGGGACGGCCACGCCGGCGTCGATGCGGCGCTTGAGGCCGGCGACGCGGACCATGAAGAACTCGTCGAGGTTGGAGCTGAAGATCGCCGTGAACTTGGCGCGTTCCAGCAGCGGGATGCGCCCGGCGTCGCGGGCCAGGTCGAGAACGCGGTTGTTGAAGGCCAGCCAGCTCAACTCGCGCTCGGAGTAGCGGTCCTTCGGCAGCTCGTCGGTCCGGTCCTCGGACGACGTGGTCCGCTCCGCGGTGCTCCGATCCGTGGTGCCGTTCATCGGTTCTGCTCCTGGTCCGCTTCGGCAGGGACGCGCGCGTAGGCGGTGTCCGTGGAGACCACCCGGAAGCCCGCGGACCGGTACATGCGCACCACCGGCGGGTTCGAGGCCTCGACGTACAGGTCGATCGCCCTGGCGCCCTGGTTCTCCATCCGCAGGATACCGGCATCGAGCAGGGCGCGTCCGATGCCCATGCGCGCCCAGTCGGGATGGACGCCGATGACGTAGACCTCGCCGCGCCTGTCCTCGCCGGCGCCCTCGACCTTGGTCCAGTGGAAGCCGACGAGCCGCCCGGACGCCTCGCGCGCGACGATCAGCCCCGCCGGGTCGAACCAGTCCTGGCCCATGCGACGGCGGGCGTCCTCGGCGGTCATCGCGCCCTGCTCCGGGTGGTGCGCGAAGGCGGCCCGGTTGACCTCGACGAGGCGCTCGAGGTCGTCGTCGCGGTAGGAGTCGAGCGTCAACCCCTCGGGCGGGCGCGCGCCGTGCTCGTCGTCGCCGGGCGTCGCCATGCTCATGACCAGCAGACTGCGCACCGGGCTCAGTCCGAGGCCCGCGGCCAGCCCCCGGGCGGCGGGGAGGTCGCCGAAGGCCCACCAGTTCAGGGCTGCGGGGATCGGGGCCTTCTCGTCCCTCGCGCACGACAGGGTGGTGTGGCCGACGACGGCCCGGACGAGCCTCGTCGCGATGCCGTGGCGGCGCGCCCCCGGCGCCACCATGAGCTGGACGGTCTGCTCGCGGCCGTCCCAGTGGGCGTAGCCGAGCAGGCCGCGCCCGGCCCCGTCGTCGGACTCGCGTGCCAGCCAGTGGCTGTGGAGGGGGACGGCCCCGCCGAGCGAGAGCCGGGCCGATTCGTTGAGCGGCATCACGCCGTCGGCCGCGGCGACGTCGTCCGCGAGGACGCGGACGAGCTCGGCGTCGGGCTCGGACAGGCGGATCGCCGGAGGCGTGATGACGGTGCTCATGGTCACAAGCCTAGGCGTCCCGGATGCGTGCTCCGCCGTTGCGGACGCGGCTCCGGGACCGTCCCGTCCGCGTGCCGGGCCGCCCCTCATCCGTTCCCGCCTCGCATTCGCGCTTCCACCTCGGACATGCCCGGGTGTTGAGCAGGAGACGAGGTGGGTGGGAGCGGGGATGCGAGGCGGGGCGAAGGGCTCCCGGGCCGACGGGGGAGGCCGACGGGTCGCTCGCCCAGCGGCTCCGGCGTCACTCCTGCACCGGGCGGGGCGCCTTCCCGCTCATGCGCAGCGCATTGTTGCGCCCCAGCGCGCCGCGCCCGGCCTCGAGCAGCGCCTGCCAGGACGCTTCGCGGGCCCCCTCGTCGCGGAGCCCCTCCGCTTGCCGCGGGTCGAGAAGGGCGACGCCGACGAGCGCGACCTCGAGGGCTCCCCAGACCTGCTCGCGAGCCAGCAGATCGGAGGGCGCCCCGAGCAGCGCGGCGACCCTGCCGCCGGGGCCGCGCAGCTCGTCGGGACCGTCGGTCAGCTGCATGACGAAGAAGCCTCGGCGGGTGATGCGCTCGTAGACGAGGCCGCCGTTGATCGCGAAGTTCGCCACGCGTCGCAGCGCGTGGAAGATCCAGTAGTCCTCGAGCTCGGGGCCGGGCGCGATCCTGGCGTCGACCTCGGCGAACAGCTCGATGCGCAGGCCGTCGTCCGGGACCGGGTCGGCCAGCCCCTCGGACATGATGACGGTCGTGCCGTCCGGGGCGCCGAGCAGCCGCCACGACTCCGGTCCGGCCGGCCAGGTGTTGCGCGCCAGATGCGGCCAGCGCTCGTCGAAGCGGGCAGTGCCCAGCGGCCTCAGCCCCGAGCTCGTGCGGCCCAGGGCGCGGTCGCGGCGCACGGCGTCCACACCGGTGAACTCCTGCTGGTAGATCGCGTCCAGTCCGGGATCGACGCTCAGCGGCAGGGTCCGGATGGGCTTGTCGGCGACGAGCCTGGCGCGCAGCGTCCGCACCTCGACGACGAACACCCGCGGCGGGTCGGCGGCCAGCGCGCGCAGTCGTCGCAGGTGGACGATGGCCTCGACCGGCATCTCCCGGAAGTCGCCGCCCAGCGGCTGGGCGGCCTCGCCCTCCACCGCGGGGACGAAGCCGATGCCGTAGCGGCCCCGGCCGGCCCGTCGCGCGATCCTCAGGACCCGGCGCAGATGGTCCTCGGCGTCCCACTGCTGGATGCGCAGGCCCTCGTGGGTGATGCGCACCGAGTAGTAGCCCTCGGGCAGCGCCGCGGCGCCCATGGCCGAACGGGTCCGGTAGCGCAGCGGGCCGCCGCGCAGCTCCTCCTCGGCGGTGAGCACGGTGCCCGTCGTGGCGGTACCGTCGGAGCTGATCCAGCCGACGCGCTCGGGGCGGTCGTCGAGCAGGCCCAGCCGGACGATGCGGCGGTGCATCGTCTCGAGGCTCGCCCGCGCGGCGGGAGTCAGCGCAATGTCGTGCATGGCCCCAGTATGACCCGCCGGCGAACGGGTCCGGCGGGCCCTCCGAGGCCGGGCCGCGCTGCGCCCGGGGGTCGAGGTGCCCGGTGGGATCGAGGTGCCCGGGCCCGAGTCGCGCTGCGCGCGGGGGTCGAGGGGAGCCACGGCACAAGGCTCCCGGAGAACCATCCGGGAGACGCGCTGCGCGCGGGGATCGAAGTCCGGATCGGTCTCGCGTCGCGGCTGACCGGGAGGAGTCGCGCTACGCGCGGGGATCGAAGCGGTAGCCGACGTTGCGCACCGTGCCGATGCACTGGTCGTACTCGGTGCTGAGTTTGGCGCGCAGCCGCCGCACGTGCACGTCGACGGTGCGGGTGCCGCCGTAGTAGTCGTAGCCCCAGACGTTCTTGAGCAGCTCCTCGCGGCTGAGCACCCGGCCGGGGTGGGCGACGAGGAACTTCAGCAGCTCGAACTCCGTGTACGTCAGGTCGAGCTGGTTGCCGTCCACGGTGGCGGTGCAGGCCGACTCGTCGATCTCGATGGAGCCGCTCGACAGGGTGCTGTGCGCGTGCGGGGCGATGAGCAGGCGCAGACGCAGTTCCCACTCGGCCGGCCGGGCGCTCTCGAGGATGAGGTCGTCGATGCCCCACTCCGGGGAGACGACCGACAGCGACTCGGGCGCGACGAGCAGCATGACCGGCTCCTCGACGCCGACCGCGGCGAGCACCTGGCAGGAGCTGCGCGCCGCGGCGAGTTCCTCGCGGGCGTCGACGACGACGGCGTCGGTGATCTCGAGGTTGTTGAGCGCCTCGGTGCCGTTGGCCGCGACGACGAGCTCGTGCTGGAGCAGGACGAGGTTCTCCGGCGGGATGAGACCGGCGGGGCAGACGAACAGCACATGGGCCATGTCCGCCTCCTGTCGTCGATCCCGCCTCAGGATAGTTGAGCGGGTCCCACCCCATCGTCGGGGAGCCGTCATCCGTCGGCGGCCCGACCGCCGGTCGGTCCGGTCGGCGATCAGTCGGCGCTGTCGAGCAGGATCGTCACCGGCCCGTCGTTGACGAGCGCGACCTCCATGTGGGCCCCGAAGCGGCCCGTCTCGACGTGGGCGCCGGCCTCGCGCAGCGCCCGGACGTAGGCCTCCACGAGGGGCTCGCTCACGGGGGCCGGGGCCGCGGCGCTCCAGCTGGGACGACGGCCCTTGCGGGTGCGCGCGTAGAGAGTGAACTGGCTGACGACGAGGACGGGCGCGCCGAGGTCGGAGGCGGAGCGCTCGCCGTCCAGGATGCGGAGCCTGAGGGTCCGGGCGGCCATGTCCGCCGCGGTTCGCGGCGTGTCGCCGTGCGTGATGCCCACGAGGGCCACGAGCCCGGGGCCGGGCAGGGAGCCGACGACCTCCCCGTCGACGCTCACCGAGGCGGACAGGGCGCGCTGCAGGACGACTCGCATGACCCCAATGGTCCCACCGCCGGCCGCCCGGGCGCCGCGGAGGGTTCGCGCCCGGCCCGGTGCGCCGGGCGCGGCCCACCGGCGCCCCTGTCCGGCGGTCGACCCCGCATCGTGGCACGAGGTTGCCATCCGCGTGGGGTGCGCTGACGCCCCGTGACCCGACGACGGGCTCCTCGAGGTGCATCATCCTTTGTCAGAAGAGGCGAGAGTGCAATGGACGCCGGATCGTCCCGGGTGCTCCGCGGGGCGCGCCGGATGGCAAGTGCTGGCAATGCGCGCCGTGTGCACGACACGGGCTGAGAGCATCGGCCTTGTGAATCGGGCTCCCTCCCCCGGACGAGCCGTGGCGCTCCTCGGCCGATCAGTCCGTGACACCCGTTCGGAGCCGGTGGGGACCCATCCGGCTCCGGGGAGCCGGCACGGCGCCGGCACGGAGACGGGGCGGCTCGGCGACGAGCGGTCCCGTCACAGGCTCCGAGAGGGCCCGGCCCGTCCGGACCCGTCGGGCTTCTGGCTTGCCTTGGTGATTGGGCACTGGAGAGGGCCCGGCCCGTCCGGACCCGTCCCATGCGCTCGCAAGGGTGCGCGTGCGGCCGCCGGGGGTCCGCTCCGACTGGACAGGGGAAGAGAGGAACCGATGACGATTCCCGCAGGAGGCCAGAAGTTCGCGGTCGTCGAGGCCGCGCCCTTCGGCATGAAAGACGAGATCGGCTACGCCCTGGGCGACACGGGCAACAACTTCACCTTCAACCTGGTGAACTCGTTCCTCACGATCTTCTACACCAACGTCTTCGGCATCAAGGGCGCCATCGTCGGCGTCATGTTCATGATCGCCCGCTTCTTCGACGCCTTCATCGACGTCGTGGTGGGTCGGCTCGCCGACAACTCCGAGCTCACGAGCAAGGGCCGCTTCACCCCGTGGATCATCCGCATGAAGTACCCGCTGCTCGTCTCGGCCATCATCCTGTGGGTGCCGCTCATCTCCGGCGTTCCGCTGGGCGCGCGCATCGTCTACGCCTTCGTCACCTATCTGGCGTTCGGCATCCTCTACTCGTTCGTGAACATCCCGTACGGCTCGATGGCCTCGGCCATCTCGGACGACCCCGACCACAAGACCGCCCTGTCGACCTGGCGCTCGGTCGGCGCCGCCGTCGGCTCGGCCATCGTCTCCTACATCGTCCCGCTGGTCATGTACGCCGGGAACTCCAAGCAGATCAACGGCGCCCGCTTCTTCTTCGGCGCCGCTGTCTTCGCCGCCCTCGGAACCGTCTGCTACGTCGCGTTGACCCGGCTGACCACCGAGCGCGTCCGCGTCGAGAAGTCCGAGCCCGTGCCCTTCGGCAAGATGCTCAGGGACATGGCCCACAACAGGGCCCTGCTCGTGCTGGTCATCGTCGACCTCGTCGTCGTCATCAACCAGAACCTGTCGGGCACGATGCTCACCTATCTGTACAACGACTACTTCCAGAACAAGACCATGATGTCGATCGCCCTCGTGTTCAACTTCACGACGGTCATCCTCATCGCGCCGTTCGCCGGTGCCATCGTGCGCCGGTTCGGCCGCAAGGAGTCGGCCGTGACGGCCCTGCTGTTCGCCGTCGTCGTCTACGGCTCCCTGTTCCTCGTTCACACCCACAGCCCGGCCGTCTACCTCGTCGGCCTGTTCTTCGGCTCCCTCGGCGCCGGCGTCTTCAACCTCATGGTGTGGGCCTTCATCACCGACGTCATCGACAACCACGAGGTGCTCACCGGCGATCGCGAGGACGGCGTCGTGTACGGCGTCAATTCCTTCGCCCGCAAGGTCGCCCAGGGCATCGGCGGCCTGGTCGGCGGCTCCATGCTGTCGATCATCGGCTACGTCGAGTCCAACAGGGGCGGTGCCCAGCAGACCGCCCAAGTCGTCGAACGCATCTACAACCTGGCCGCCGGCCTGCCTGCCGGCTGCTGCCTCGTCGCCGCGCTCGTCCTCCTGTTCCTCTACCCGCTCAGCAGGAGGCGGGTCGCCGAGAACGCCGAGGTCATCAGGGAGCGGCACGCGACCAACACGGTCATCTGACTGCCCGGACCGGCCCGCGAGGGGGCGGCCGTCACTCGACGGCCGGGCCCCTCGTTCGTGGGGGCGGCCGGGATGGATCGTTCGTGGGGCGGCTCCCGCGTCCGCGGGGCGGCTCCAGCCGGCGACCTAGACTGATCGGGTGGCGATGCTCGACCTGGTCCTTCTCCTCCTCGCGGTGGCCGCCGTGGCCGCCTCGGCCGTCGCCCTGCTGGTCGCCGTGGTGCGCTGGTTGCACCGTCGCGAGGCGCGGGACCTGCGCCGGTCGAGGCCGCTCATCCGCAACGACAGGAGACGCTGAACCATGCCCTTCCAGATCCCCGAGGATCTCAACCCGGCGCTCATGCCGCTGGCCTGGCTCATCGGCCGCTGGGCCGGCAACGGCCATGGCGACTGGCCCGGTCGTGGCGACTTCGAGTTCGGCCAGCAGGTCGAGTTCGCCACGAACGGCGAGCCGTACCTGCACTACATCTCGCAGACCTACGTGGCCGACGAGACCGGTCGTCCCATCGCACCGCTGGGCATGGAGACCGGTTTCTGGCGCCCGGTGGCGGACGGCGGCGTCGAGGTCGTCCTGTCGCACCCGGACGGCTGGAGCGAGGTCTGGAACGGTCGCGTCGACGGCGCCAGGATCGAGCTCGTCACCGACGTCGTGGCCCGCACCAGGAACGCCGCGCTCGAGTACACCGGCGGCCGGCGCCTGTACGGCAACGTCGAGTCCGACCTCATGTGGACCTTCGACCGGGCCGCCAAGGACGTGCCGCTGCAGCCCTACATGTGGGCCCGCCTCCAGCGGAGGACGCCGTGACGAGCGCCCGGAGGACGGCATGAGCGCCGTCTTCGTCCCCGCCGGGCCCGACGAGGGCCTGCTGTGGCACCGGGGCGAGCCCATGGCCGAGCAGCGCGCCATCGTCGAGGGCTCCGCTGTCGTCGAGCTGGGCCGCCGCGAGGTCCTCGCCGTGGCGGGTCCGGCCCGCCATGAGTGGCTGCACTCGCTCACGACGGGCGTCTTCACCGGTCTCGGGGCCGGTGCCGCCGTCGACGCGCTCGTGCTCGACCCGTCCGGCCACGTCGTGCACGTCCTGCACGCCGTCGAGGACGGTCGGCGCCTGTGGCTGTTCGGGGGAGCCGGCTCGGACGGTGCGCTCGGCGACTTCCTCTCGTCGATGGTCTTCCGCACCAGGGTCGCCGTCGAGCGACGCCCCGACGCCCACGTCCTGTGGGTGGGCGCCGGGGCGGGCGAGGCGCCGGCCGGGCTCGCCCCCGACCTGCCCGCGCCCTTCGGCGCCGGTGCCGTCCGCATCGCCGCCTCCGGCATCGACGAGGACGACGGGCGCGCCGCCGGCATCTGGGCCTGGGAGGCCCTGCGCATCGCCGCCGGCGTCCCGCGCATCGGCGTCGACACGGACGAGCGGACCCTGCCCAACGAGCTCGGCCTCTACGCGACGGCTCTCGACAAGGGGTGCTACTGCGGGCAGGAGACCGTCGCCCGCATCCACTCCGTGGGGCGCCCGCCGCGCCGGCTCGTGCGTCTGCACCTCGACGGCATGCGCTCCCGGCTGCCCGCGGCGGGCTCGGCGCTGCTGCTCGACGGCGATCCGGTGGGCTTCATCGGGGCCAGCGCCCTGCACTGGCAGGACGGCCCGATCGGCCTCGGCCTGGTCGGACGCGCCGTTCCCGTCGATGCGCAGTTCGTCGTCGACGGGGTGGACGCGGCTCAGGAGGCGCTCGTCGACCCCGACATCGGGCTCCACGTGAGGCCGCCCGCAGGGCTGCGCCGTCGCCCCGTCGGCCCGCGTCGCCGTTCGCTCTGAACCGGTCTGTGTCGCTCGCACCTCGCTTCTGTGCTCGCACCTCGGGCATGTCCCGGGTGTTGGACGAAAAGTGAGGCGGGAGGGGACGAGGGGAGCGGTGGCCCCGGCTCAGGCGTTCGCGTCCTGGTTGCGGTTCCTGATGCGCACCTTGGCGCGGTCCCGGGCGTCCAGGACGACCTTGCGCACGCGCACCGCGTCGGGGGTGACCTCGAGGCATTCGTCGGCGGCGCAGAACTCCAGCGACTGCTCCAGGCTCATGCGTCGCGGGGGGATGAGGCGTTCGAGCTCGTCGCCGGTGCTGGAGCGCACGTTCGTGAGATGCTTCTCCTTGGTCGGGTTGACGTCCATCTCGTCCGGCCGGGAGTTCTCGCCGACGACCATGCCCTCGTAGACCTCGTCGCCGGGCCCGACGAACAGCTCGCCGCGCTCCTGCAGGTTGAACAGGGCGTAACTCGACACGACGCCCTGGCGGTCGGCCACGAGCGAGCCGGTGGGGCGGTTGCGCATCTCGCCGGCCCAGGGCGTCCAGCCCTCCCAGACGTGGTTCATGATGCCGGTGCCGCGGGTCGAGGTGAGGAACTCGGTGCGGAAGCCGATGAGCCCTCGCGAGGGGACGACGTACTCCATGCGCACCCAGCCCGAGCCGTGGTTGATCATCTGGTCCATGGTGCCCTTGCGGGTGCCCATCATCTCGGTGACGGTGCCCAGGAACTCCTCGGGCACGTCGACGGTGAGCCGGTCGGTGGGCTCCAGCAGGGTGCCGTCCCCGTCGCGGCGGGTGACGACCTCGGGCTTGCCGACGGTGAGCTCGAATCCCTCGCGGCGCATCATCTCGACGAGCACGGCCAGCTGCAGCTCGCCGCGGCCCTGCACCTCCCAGGTGTCGGGCCGGTCGGTGCCGAGCACCCGGATCGAGACGTTGCCGACGAGCTCGGCGTCGAGGCGGTTCTTCACCAGACGGGCCGTCAGCTGCGTGCCGGAGCGGCCGGACAGCGGCGAGGTGTTGATGCCGATGGTCATCGACAGGCTGGGCTCGTCGACGTGGATGAGCGGCAGCGGGCGCGGGTCGTCGGGGTCGGAGATCGTCTCGCCGATCGTGATCTCCGGGATGCCCGCGATCGCGATGATGTCCCCCGGGCCGGCCTGCTCGACGCTCACGCGGTCGAGGGCCTCGGTCATGAGCAGCTCGGACAGGCGGACGTCCTGCACGGTGCCGTTGCGGCGGCACCAGGCGACGGTCTGCCCGCGGCTCACGGTGCCCTCGACGACGCGGCACAGGGCGAGGCGGCCGAGGTAGGGCGAGGAGTCGAGGTTGGTCACGTGGGCCTGGAGCGGGGCGCCCTCGGTGTAGGCGGGGGCGGGGATCGAGGCCTCGATGACGTCGAAGAGCGGCTGGAGGTCCGTCGAGTCCGGCAGGGCGCCGTCGGCGGGGGCGGTGAGGCTGGCCCGCCCGGCCTTGGCGGCGCAGTAGACGATCGGGAAGTCGAGACCGCCGGCGTCCTCGTCGTCGAGGAGGTCCAGGAACAGCTCGTAGGTCTCGTCGACGACCTCGCCGATGCGGGCGTCCGGGCGGTCGACCTTGTTGATGACGAGGACGATCGGCAGCTTCTTGTCGAGCGCCTTGCGCAGGACGAAGCGGGTCTGGGGCAGCGGGCCCTCGGAGGCGTCCACGAGCAGGAGCACCCCGTCGACCATCTCGAGGCCGCGCTCGACCTCGCCGCCGAAGTCGGCGTGGCCCGGGGTGTCGATGATGTTGAGGGTGAGCTCGCGCCCGTCGGTCATGGTGTGCCGCACGGCCGTGTTCTTCGCGAGGATGGTGATGCCCTTCTCGCGCTCCAGGTCCATGGAGTCCATGACGCGGTTCTCGACGTCGGAGCCCTCGCGGAAGGCGCCGGACTGCCACAGCATGGCGTCGACGAGGGTGGTCTTGCCGTGGTCGACGTGGGCGACGATGGCGACGTTTCGCAGATCCTGGCGGACGGGCATGGGACTCCAACATGGCGATGGTGACGGCCGACGGACGGCGGGGAGCCGCGGGCCGGATGCCTGCGTGAGCGGGCACACGGGCGACGAGTCTACTCCGGCCCGGCCCGATCCTTCCCGGCCGCCGCCGTCACGGTCGGCCGGTCGCGGCCATGGCGGCCGCCCTGCGGTGTGCACGGCCCGATGCCCTTCTGGCCAGTGGTTTCGGGACGGGGACAGGGCCCGGGCGGCCTCCGGCCGGTCCGCGACCCGTGGGCCCGTGCCCTGGCTCAGCGCCCGAGCAGCCGTCCCAGCGGCCCGGGCCTGCGGGTCGCCGCGACCTCCTCGGCGGTGTGGTCGCCGTCGCACCAGCGCTGCGGCGGCACCTGCGCCTTCACCTGGGCGATGTGCCGGCCGCATCCGGCCCAGGTGGTCCTGCCGCAGATCTTGCAGGTGACGGGTCGGCACATGAGCACTCCTCGACGATTCGGTGCGGCGGTGGACGGGCGGCTGCCCGGCCATGTCCGATTGTATACCCCCAGGGGTATATGACACGATGGTGTCATGAGAATCGTCATCGTGGGCGGAGCGGCCGGCGCCATCGCCGGCCGCTCCGCCGCCGACCGGCCGGTGCCGGGCGGCTTCATCGTCGGCGTCCTCGGGCTCCGGGCGGCGGCCACCGGCTGGAACGAGCGACGCGCCCGGGCCGCCGGCAGGCGGCTGCGCATCATCCGCACCCATCCGGGCGATCACGCCGGCCACTGCCCGGGCGCAGAGCAGATGAACCTCGGTCTCGTCGTCGACGCCGACACCGACGACGTGCTGGGCGCGCAGGGCGTCGGCCCGGCCGGGGTGGACAAGCGCATCGACGTCATCGCGGCGGTGATGGCCGGCGGTCCGCGGGCGGCCGAGCTGGGGCGCCTCGAACCGGCCTGTGCGCCGCAGTCCTCCTCGGCGAAGGACCCGGTGAACATGCTCGGCCTCGTCGACGAGAACCTGCGCGACGGGCCGACCGAGAACCTCCAGTGGCACGAACCCGACGCGGCCGCCGGCGCCGCCGTGCTGGACGTCCGCTCGCCCGCCGAGCACGCCCGGGCGGGCCATCCCCGGCTCGCTGCCCATCCCGCCGGACGAGCTGCGCGACCGGCTGGGCGGGCTGCCCGACGGGGAGCTCGTCGTGTACTGCGCGGCTACTCGGCCTGCCGGATCCTCGCCCGGCACGGGCGCCGGGCCCGCAGCCTCGACGGCGGCCTGGCCACCTGGTCGTCCGGGACGGCCGCCGCCCGGGCCTCAGGCCAGTGAGAGGAAGAGCCGCTCCATCTCGGCCGGGTCGGGTCCGGACCGCGGGTCGGCGATGCAGTGGCGCAGCCCGGCTGCGATGACGGCGAACCCCGCCCGGTCGACGGCCTTGCTCACCGCGGCGATCTGGGTGACCACGTCCTTGCAGTCGCGGCCGTCCTGGATCATCCGGATGATGCCGCCGAGCTGGCCCTGGGCGCGCTGCAGGCGTCTGATCACAGCTGCCAGGTCGTCATCGGTTCCGGCATCGGTCGGCGTCGTCGCGGTCATGCGGGCTCCCTCCTCCGACGTGCCCCAAGAATACCCGGGAGGGTATCCGGGGCGTTCAGGGCCGCCCGGTGCCCTCCGTCGACGCGGATCACGCCGACGATCCCGCGACGCGGTTCAGGACCCGATGCCCTCCAACGGACGGCGGCGCATGCGGTGCGGCAGGACGAGGCGGCCGGCCCGGTCGAGGTCGTCGGCCCCCACCCGGGCGCGGCCGTCCCAGGCGGCCAGGGCGCGGGCGGCCCGCACCATCATGATGTCGGCGCGGTGACCGTCCACGCCAGCCTCGATGCAGATGGACGCCACCCGCCCCAGGGCGTCGTCGCCGGCCCGCACCTCGGGGAGCAGGCCGATGGCGCGGTCGATCCGCGCGGCCAGCTCGTCGCCCGCCTCCCGCCAGGCCGCCGCGAAGGCGACCGGGTCGTCCTCGTAGGCCAGGCGCCGGCGGATCACCTCGACGCGGGCCGCCGGGTCGGTCTCCCCGGCCACCGTGACGCACAGGCCGAAGCGGTCGAGCAGCTGCGGGCGCAGCTCGCCCTCCTCCGGGTTCATCGTGCCGACGAGGGAGAACCGGGCCGGGTGCGTCACCGACAGCCCCTCCCGCTCGACGGTGGACACCCCCATCGCCGCCGAGTCGAGCAGCAGGTCGACGACGTGGTTGTCGAGCAGGTTCACCTCGTCCACGTAGAGGATCCCGCGGTGCGCGGCGGCCAGCAGCCCCGGCTCGAAGCGGCGCGCGCCCTGCCTGAGGGCGGCCTGGATGTCGAGGCTGCCCGTGACCCGGTCCTCGGTGGCGCCCACCGGCAGCTCGACGATCTGCACCCGGCGGCGTTCGACGGCGGGCGGCGCGGCGGACTCCAGGCCGAGCTGGTCGGCGTAGGCGGCGAACTCGTCCGGGGACAGGTGGTAGGGGTTCCCGACCACCTCGTCGCGCTCGGGCAGCAGGGCGGCCAGGCCGCGCACGGCGGTGGACTTCGCGGTGCCCTTCTCGCCGCGGATGAGGATGCCGCTGAGCTCGGGGCAGATGACCGCCAGGACGAGCCCCAGGCGCATCTGGTCCTGGCCGACGATCGCGGTGAACGGGTAGACGGGTCGTTCCATGGTCTCAGCTCCTTGCCAACGGCGTTGGTGTCTCGACGGTGGTCGAGTCCCGGCGGGCGGTCCGGGCCAGGCCGGCCAGCTCGTCGGCGCGCAGCTCCTCGACGGACAGGCGGCGCGCCCCGAGGGCCGCGGCCAGACCCGCCGCCGTCCGGGTGCGGCGCCCGGTGGGGTGCTCGGTGTCGACGACCAGCCAGGTGCAGCCGTTCCCGGCGAGCCGGGCCGCCACCGCGAGCGCCTCGTCCTGGGCGCCCCGGGACACCCCGCCGTCGAGCCCCACATTGGCGCGGCCGTCGGTGACGACGATGATGATCTGCCGCTGGCCGGGATTCGTCCGGCGCAGCGCGGCGGCCAGCCCGTCGGCCGCGACCAGCCCCGACGACAGCGGGGTGCGCCCGCCCACCGGCATCCGGCGCAGCTGGCGCTCGGCCAGCTCGACCGACGCGGTGGGCGGCACGAGGACCTCCGCCCCGGCGCCGCGGAAGGCGACGAGCGCCACCTGGTCGCGGCGGACGTAGGAGTCGAGCAGCAGGCTCAGCACGGCGCCCTTCGAGGCGACCATGCGCCCGCGGGCGCCCATCGAGCCGGAGGCGTCCACGACGAGGATCACGGCGGAGCCGACCTGCGTGGTGCGCTCGGCCCGCCGCCAGTCGTCCGGCTCGACGATGAGGGCCAGCTCGAGGCGCGGGTCGCCGGGCCCGAGCCCGGCCCGCCGGTCCCGCTGGTGCGGGGCCGCGGCCCGCAGCGTCGCGTCGAGGGCCAGGCGGTGCGCATCCCCGGTGGGGCGGGCGGTGACGTAGTGGCCGTGCCCGTCGGCGCTGACCGTCTCCTGGCGCCGCCCCGAGCCGGTGCGCGGAACCCGGTCGGCGCCGAGCCGCAGCTCGCGGACGGCGAAGGGCTCGCCGATCTCGGCGGTGCGGTCCGGCGCCGGCCCGTGCTCGGGGCCCCGCCCCTCGCGGTCCCGTCCCCGCCCGGGGCCGGGCTCGGGCCCGTCCGGCCGCCCGCCGGGCGCGTCCTCGCCCGGCCGGTCCGGGTCCTGCGGCGCGGGAGCAGGGGGAGCACCGGGCGGTGGCGCGGCGCGGCGCCGGTGGGCCAGGACGAGCTCGGCGACGGCCTCGACGTCACCGGCCGTCGCCACCGGCCGACCGTCCAGGGCCGCCTCGGCGCGGGCAGCGCCGGCCATGACGACGTCGGCGCGGTGCCCGGCGCAGGCCGCCCGTCGGCACAGGTCGACGATCAGGTCGTTCACCGGCTGCGGCAGCTCGACGCGGGCCACCAGCGCGCGGGCCTCGCGCAGGCGCTCGGCCAGGGCCTCCTCCCCCGTCGCCCACCGGGCGATGAAGGCGTCCGGGTCGGCGTCGAAGGCCAGGCGCCGGCGGATCACCTCGACGCGGGCCGCCGGGTCGGTCTCGCCCCGCACGTCGACGCACAGGCCGAAGCGGTCGAGCAGCTGCGGGCGCAGCGCCCCCTCCTCGGGGTTCATCGTGCCGACGAGCGAGAACGCTGCCCGCCGGCTCGCCGACAGACCCTCGCGCTCGACCCGCACGAGCCCGGAGGCGGCCGCGTCGAGCACCAGGTCGACGAGGTGGTCGTCGAGCAGGTTCACCTCGTCGACGTAGCAGATGCCGCCGTCCACCTCGGCCAGCAGCCCGGGCATCAGCCGCGGCGTCCCGCCCGCCAGGGTCGCCTCGAGGTCGAGCCCGCCGAGCACGCGGTCCTCGGTGGCGCCCAGCGCGAGGGTGCGCATCGAGCCGGCCGGCAGCAGGGCCGCCAGGGAGCGGGCGATCGTCGACTTCGCGGTGCCCCTCTCCCCGCGCAGCAGCACGCCGCCGATCCCGGGCGAGACGGCCACCAGCTCGAGGGCGTGCCGCATCGCCCGCTGGCCGACGATCGCGGTGAACGGGTACAGCGGCGGCCTCCTCGGCGCCCCGCCCGGGGTACGGCTCACTGCGCCTCGGTCCCGTCGCCCTCCAGGGCGGCCTCGAGGTCGAAACCCAGCGCGTCCAGCGCGTCCAGCCGGTCCTCGTCGGCCGACCACAGCCCGCGCTCGGAGGCCTCGGTGAGGCGCTGGGCGATGTCGGCTGCGGCGTGCGGGTTGTTGTCGACGAGGCGTTCGCGCATCCGCTCGTCGGCGAGGTAGCGATCGAAGACCTCGTCGAACATCCAGTCCCCGACCTGCCCGGTCGTCGCCGCCAGCCCCACCAGGTTCGTGACGCGCTTGGCGATCTCGGTGCCGCCGCGATGCCGGTGGGCGAGCATGGCGTCCTGCCAGTCCGGGTTGAACAGGCGGGTGCGCAGGCCGTCGGCGGTGGCCTCGCCCGCGGTGCTCGTGTGCACGGCGGCTCCGCTGGTGTCGGCGACCAGGGTCATCGGGCGTTCGCCGCGCACCTGGACCACGGCCGCCGAGAAACCGCCCAGGTACTCGAAGTAGTGGTCCAGGTCGGTGATCGCGTACTCGTTCGAGGACCGCACCTGCGAGACGACCTCGACCCGCGCCAGGCCCTTGGCGTAGAGCCCGTCGACGCGTTCGCCCGACCGGCGGCGCGAGTAGACGTGGTCGTTGGCGTGCGCGAACTCGCGGGCCAGGTCCTCGGCGTCGTCCCACTCGCCGGCCTCGACGGTGCCGGTCATGCCGGTCCCGTAGTAGCTGCTGGCCGGGCCGAAGATGCGGCTGCTGGCCAGCTCGCCGGCCTCGTCGGCGCTGCGGCCGCCGGCGATGAGTTCGCCGCGCAGGGCGCGCGCCGAGGCGGCGACCGGGTTGATCTCGTCGGGTTCGTCGAGGGCGGCGATGGTGGCCACCAGCTCGTCCAGTTCGTCGATGAGGCCCGAGAAGAGGTCGCGGAAGAAGCCGCAGATCGTCACGACGACATCGACGCGCGGTGCCGTCAGCTCCTCGGCCGGGATCGGTTCGAAGCGCGGCCGGCCGGGCCGGGGCCGGGCCGCCGGACGGGCGCCCAGCAGCGACAGGACCTGCGCGAAGGCCTCGCCCTGGGTCCTGGTGGTCTCCAGGCCCCACAGGACGACGCCGACGCAGCGCGGATCGGCGCCGTCGTGCTCGGCGCGCCATGCGGCGCGGATGTCCGCGGCGATGCGTTCGCCGCGGCGCCAGGCCACCGGGGTGGGGACGCGGCGCGGGTCGAACTGGTAGATGCCGTGGCCGGACGGCATGATGCGCGGGTCGCGGATCACGTCGCCGCCCAGCCGCGCCGTGAGATGACGACCGGTCAGCGCCCGGTGCAGTCCATCCCACTCGTCGTTGCCGCCGAGGACCGATCTCAGCTCGCGGGCCCGTGCCGCCAGGGCGCCGAGCGCCTCGTCCCCCCGTGGGCGGGCCGGTGCCGCAGCGGCGGCGAGGCCGAGCGGCTCGGCGATCTGCGGGGGCATGCCGTCTGCGGGAGCTCCGGTCCGGGGCCCGGGGCCGGCGGCCGGGCGGGCCGGTTCGGGTTCGTCGAGCGCGGCGTCGATCAGCTGCGTCGCCCGCTCCCGCAGCCTGGTCAGCTCGGTGCGCGGCAGCTCGTCGACCGTGGCCGGGTCCAGGCCCTCCGCCTCGGCGACGACCTCGACGACCGGCGGCAGCTCGGCGGTGCCGTGCCCGAGGGCGCCGTGCACCATCGTGCGCGTCTGCGCCGCGGTCCACGTCCGGCCGAAGACGTGCAGCCCCATCGGCGTCAGCGACTGCGCCAGACGGTCCAGGCGGGACTCCAGTTCGTCGGGGTCGGTCGGCAGGTGCTCGGCCTCGGCGCGCCTGCGCACCTCCTCCAGCAGCTCCGCGCTCGTCGCCGGCGCCAGCGCGAGACTGCGCCGGTACTCGGCCACCAGCTCGTCCAGCTCGGCGAGCGTGTCGTGCAGCCCGCCGGGCACCATCGCCACCGGCTGGTGGCTGACGATCTGCGCGTGCGAGCGGCGCACCGCGATGAGGCCCTCGGCGGGGTTCCCGGCGTAGTAGAGGTACACGTGCGGCACCGAGCCCATCATGATGTCGGGGTAGCAGCGGGTGCTCACCGCGTTCTCCTTGCCGCCCAGGAACTCCATCGTCCCGTGCGTGCCGACGTGGACGATGACGTCCGGGCGCCACACCTTCTGCAGCCAGGTGTAGAACGCCAGGTACTGCGGGTGGGGCGGGGCCGTCTTGTCATGGGCCTGCGCATCGGCCGTCGCGCCGCCGCCGCGCCCGGGCTGGATGCCGACGAGCGCGTTGCCGAACTCGAGCGCCGGGATGATGAAGTCGCCCTCCGGCGTCGTCATCGGGGCGCTCGGCCCGTCGGCCGGCCACGCCTCGTCCACCTGCGCGCAGGCCCGCTCGTCCCCCAGGTCGGCCCGGGCCTGCGCCCTCGGATAGACGAACGGGGCGTCCGGCGCGCCGAACCGGGGCGAGTTCACGGCGCGGGCCAGCAACCGGTCCAGCAGCTCGTCGGGACCGGGCGTGCCCACCCGGTAGCCGGTGCGGGCCAGCTCGGCGAGCACCGCCGACATCGAGGCGGCCACGTCGAGGAAGGAGCCGCCCAGCAGCCTGCTCTCGCCGGCCGGGTAGTCGTAGCCGATGATCGCCACGCGCGCCTCGGCCGGGTCGAGACGCCTCAGCCGCAGCAGCCCGGCGACCCGGCCGGCCAGGCGGTCGACCTGCTCGGGGATCGGGGTGAGCGCGTTGAGGGCGACGCCGTAGCGCTCGTCGACCCGTGGGGCGCTCATCGCGGCCACCGGGATCTCGTCGATGCAGCCGTCGAGCTCCGGCAGCATCATCGACACCATCACCTTGGCCGGGCTCAGCCCCGAGGGGAGCCGGAGCCAGTCGTCGATCGTGATGCGGGTCAGCAGGATCGGGTGCACGTGCGCGGCGCCCCACTCGTCGAGCAGCTCGGCCCCGGCGCCGCCCGTGCCGCCGCCGTAACTCGTGCCCAGCCGCAGGCTGAGCATGTTCACGACGACATCGGGCACGATGCCGGCGTCGGCCATGAGGCGACGCAGGTCGTCGACCGTGCGGGTGGCGTCGCGCACCGCCAGCGGCAGCACCCAGCAGTGCTCGCCGAGCGCCTCGACGACCGCCCTCGTCGCCGCCGTCGAGTCGATCGGGTACCCGTTGCCGGGATGCAGCACGAGCGCCACCTGCCGCCGCCCGGGCCCGCCGACGGCCTCGGCGTAACGGCGCACGTCGGTGAACTCGCGTCCGCCGGCCAGGTCGACCGCGACGATGCCGTCACCCGGGTACTCGGCCGGTGTCACGGCGATCTCCGGGTGCCCGCCGTACTCGTGCAGGAGCAGCGTCAGGAAGGCCATGGTGTGCACCGGGGTCATCGCGTGGAAGCACCGCAGCAGCGTTGACAGGTTGGCCAGGTCGGCCCGGAACCGCTCTGGTTCGGCGCCCTCGGCGCTGGTCGGTTGCGCACCAGGGCCGGCGGGCCCGATGGGGACGCCGCCGGGGGCGGGTCGCACGGCGCCCAGGCGCAGCCTGTCGGTGAACAGATGCCCCGGAGGCAGCAGGTCGCCCTCGTAGGCCGCCACCGGCCCGGCCAGCGCGTCGGTCCAGGCCTGCGGCGCGCCGCTCAGGTCGATGGCGAGGAAGTCGCTGTTCGCCACCGCCCCGGGCAGCCGCGCCGCATCCTGCGGCGACGGGGGACTGGTGGCGTTGAACAGCCGGAGCTCGCAGGCCCCGGGATGGGTCCGAGCCAGCTTCCGGTCGGCCGCGATGAAGGCCGACAGCAGATCGGGACACACGCTGATGATCGTGATGCGCAAGACCGTTTCCCCCTGGATCGACCGCCGCCTCGTCCCGGGCTGCCCGCGTCGGCCGAGCGGCCGCCGTGCCCCGCCGGCAGCAGGACGGATCCTCACGTCATCAGCTTAGCCTTGCCTGAACGGCATGGCGTCGCCTGAATGACACGGCGTCGCGTCCCGTGTCCGGGCCCCGCCCGGGGCTCCGGACCGGCGCCCCGCCCCGGGCGGTGTGCGGCCGTGCCGTGTTCGCCCGGGGACCGAGCACGGCCTCGGTGCGCGGGGCGCCGATGGGGGCGGTCGCATCGTGCTGCGGGGCCGCGCCGCTCGCCATGGTCGGGGCGGGCCCCGCGCGGCCTCCTCGACCGCGTCATGGCTCCCTCCCCGACCCGGCGGGACGGCATCAGTGCCCGCCATCGTGGCGACTCCGCCGGGGCTCCTTCCCGACCCGGCGGGACGGCGGCCGCGTCCGAGCGCCGGACACGACGCGGCCCCGGGCGGGTGCGAATACACTGCCGCCCGTGGCAGAAGAACCCGCTGGAGCCCGATCCGCTCAGCCCCCCGACGCGGGCGGCGAACGCCCCGCCTCCGCCACCGGGCGTCCAGCCGCGGAGCCGGCTTATGCGAGCACGGGCGCCCGGTTCTACCCGATCATGCTGGCCGCCATGGCCGTCGTCATCGTGCTGTCGGGCATCGGCGGATCGAAGGCCGTCCAGCTCGGCCCGATCCTCACCGACGGCGCCTTCTTCATCTTCCCGTTCAGCTACGTCCTCGGCGACTCGATCACCGAGATCTACGGGCCCCGGGCCGCCCGCCAGGCCATCACGACGGGTTTCGCCGTCAACATCGTGAGCTCGTCGATCTACTGGGTGATCATCGTGCTGCCGGGCCTGTCGGACGGTAGCAACGCAGCCCGCGACGCCGCCTTCCGGCTGGCCCTCGGCCCGGTGTGGCAGGTCGTCCTGGCCGGCGTCGTCGGTTTCGCCGGGGGGCAGAGCACCAACTCCCTCATCATGTGGCTCGGCAAGCGGCGCAACCACGAGAAGGGCCTGTACGGCCGACTCGTCTCGTCGACCGGTGCCGGCGAACTCATCGACACGCTGCTGTTCTGCCTCATCGCCGCGCACGCGATCGGCCTGACCACGGTCGGGCAGGTCGTGAACTACACGATCGTCGGCTATCTGTACAAGATCGCCCTGCAGTACGCCCTCGTGCCGCTCACCGGACGCGTCATCGCGGCGATCAAGAGACGCGAGCCGAGCTACCGGGCGGCACTGGCCGCGGCCTGAGTCCGGCAGGCGGCCGGCGGAGCCGCCCGCCGGCCCGGGCCGTGGCGATGGCGCCTCCCGGCCGGCCCGCCCCGGGCCGGGCGCCCCGTGGGGATGCCGCCGGCCCCGCCCGTGACGGCAACAGCGCGGCGGGGGTCCGCCCCGAGCCGGGCGCCACGTGGTGACTCCGGCTCAGCCAGTGACCTCCTCCTCGATCGTGACGCCGTACGTGCTCTGGAAGTACCCCTGCGTGGCGGTCATGAGCTCGGCCGTCTCGGTCTGCGCCGAGTCCCAGCGGCCGTGCCCGGGGACCCGCCGGAGGCGCTCGACGCCGCGCTCGTCGTGTCCGCCCGAGCGCTGCCCCGCTGCGCCGAGGCGCTGTCCCGACTGTCGCCGGACGACCCGGAGCAGGCCGACAGGGGCAGCGCCGGGGCCGCTGCGAGAAGAGGGACCAGTGGCATCCCTGCTCTCATCGTTTCTCCTCGCCGTGATGGCCCCCCGCCCGGTGGGCGGGGTCCTGTGGGGCTCCTGGGCCGGTGGCCCGATGCGACCGCGGCACCACGACCGGCTGCCCGCTGACCGGGTCGGCGCTGATCCAGGTGTCCACGCCGAAGACCTGTTCGATGGTCTCGGCGTCCAGCGCCCGCGCCGGGGCGCCGGTGGCCCGCACGCGCCCGTCGGTCATGAGGACGGCGTTGTCGCAGTAGCGCGCCGTCTGGGTCAGGTCGTGCAGCACCATGACGACGGTCAGTCCGCGTTCGTCGTTGAGCTCGCGGACCAGATCGAGGATCTCGAGCTGGTGGGCGACGTCCAGGTAGGTGGTGGGCTCGTCGAGCAGGAGCACCCGCGGTTCCTGCGCCAGGGCGGCGGCGAGCCAGACGCGCTGCCGCTCGCCGCCCGACAGCGTCCCGATCCGCCGGTCGGCCAGTGGAGCGAGCCCGGTGCGGTCCAGCGCCGCCTCCACCGCGGCCCGTCCGCCGGTGTCGCGCGCCGCGAACCAGCTCTGGTGCGCGTAGCGCCCGTATCCGACCATGTCGGCCACCCGCGCATCCGGGCCGGCCTGCGCGTTCTGCCAGACCACGGCCATCGCCCGGCCGCGCCGCCGCGAACTCATCGAGACGACCGGCTCGCCGTCGAGCAGCACCCGGCCCCGTGCGGGGGCGGTGCCGCACAGGGCGCGCACCAGCGTCGTCTTGCCGCAGCCGTTCGGCCCGGCGACCCCGTGGACGAGCCCCGGCGCCAGGTCGAGGTCGATGCCGTGCAGGATCTCCCGCCCGCCCAGCTCGACGACCAGGCCGCGCACCGACAGGCCGGCACTCGCCGGGTCCCCCGGGCCGCTCGCCGGGTTCCCCGCGCTGCTCACAGGGCCCTCCTCAGCAGGAAGAGGAAGAAGGGCACGCCCAGGGCGGTCATCGTGATGCCGACCGGGATCTCGATCGGCGAGAAGACCGTGCGCGAGAGGGTGTCGCTCGCGACGAGCAGGGCGGCGCCGGCCAGGATCGAGCCGGGCACGGTGAGCCGGTGGTCGGGGCCCAGCACCATGCGCACGAGATGCGGCACGATGAGCCCGACGAAGCCCAGCAGCCCGACGGCGCTGACCGCGCTCGCGGCGAGCACCGCCGCCAGGGCGGTGAAGAAGACGCGGTTGGCCTGCACGTTCATGCCCATCGAACCGGCCGCGTCGTCCCCCAGCACCAGAACGTTCAGCCGCCGCGCGAAGCACAGGGCCAGCGCCAGGGCGACCAGCGAGTACGGCCACAGGCCGCGCACCTCGGTCCACCCCCGCATCGACATCGCACCGTTCATGAACATGAGGGCGCCGGCCACCCGGTCCGAGAAGAGCACCATGAACGCCGAGATGCCCGCCCCGCACAGCGCCGAGACGGCCACCCCGGCCAGGATGATCCGCAGCGGCTGGATGCCGCCCTCCCAGGCCAGCAGGAAGATCGCGGCAGCCGCCCCCATCGCACCGGCGAAGGCCGCCGGCGTGACGAGCGCGAGACGACTGGGGGCGACGAGCATGACGCCGATGCCGAGCAGCCCGGCCCCCGAGGAGACGCCGATGATGCTCGGATCGGCCAGGGGGTTGCTCATGACCGCCTGCAGGATGAGGCCGCTGACGGCCAGGTTCATGCCGACCAGGGCGGCGAGCAGCATGCGCGGCAGCCTGATGTCCCAGACGATCCGCCGCAGCGAGGCGTCGCGCCCGGTCAGGGCGTCGAGCATCTGGCCGATCGACAGGTGGACGGACCCCGCCCCGATGGCGTACAGGGCCCCGGTGACGAGCAGCACGGCCAGTGCCACGAAGACGCCGGTGCGGAACCAGCTGCGCTCGGGGAGGCTGCGGCGGGTCGTGCCGGGGGAGCGCCCGCCCCCGCTGGCGGTCGCCGCACTCATGCGTACTGCTCGGCGTCGCCGTAGACGTCGGGATGGACGCAGGCCGCCAGGTAGGCCACCGCGTCGCCGTAGTAGGGGCCGCCGTTGAGCAGGAAGTACTCCTGGGGCAGATAGGAGACGCGCCCCTCCCGGACGGCGTCGACCGCCTGCCAGGCCTGGTTGGAGGCGAACTCCTCGGCCATGCGCGCCCGAGCGTCGGCGTCGGTGTCCACCATGCTCGTGACGAGCACGTGGTCGGGCTGGGCGGCCACGATGGCCTCGATGTCGAGGGGCGTCGTCTCCGAGTCGGGGTTGTCGGGCGTCGACCCCGAGGCGATGTTCGTCAGGCGCAGGGTGCGGGCGATCTGCCCGGCGATCGAGTCGTCGAGCTTCACGGCCAGCGATGCGGCCGTGACGTAGACGATGACGACCGACGTCGACTCGTCCGGCAGCCGGCCGACCACCTCGTCGACCTGCTCGCTGATCCGGTCGATGCGCTCGGCGGCCGTGTCCTGGTGGCCCGTGAGCACGCCGAACGCCCGGTAGATCGAGTCGAGCTCGGCCTGGGAGCGCGCCCGCACCTGAAGGCCGCGGATGCCCAGTTCGCGCAGCCGGGACAGCACGGTGTCCTGGGCGCTGCCCATGACGATGACCAGGTCGGGCTCGTACGAGCTGACGGCCTCGATGTCGACGTTCGAGGTGGCGCCGACGGTCGGCACCGCCCGCATCGCCGCGTCGTTCTCCGGGACCGTCTTCACGTTGTCGGTGATCTGCACCGAGCAGACGGCCGTGCCGCCCACGTCGTACCAGATGTTCATGGCGGTGCCGGCCAGGATGCACACCCGCTGCGGCGCCGACTCGAAGTCGACGCTCCGGCCGCTGACGTCGGTGATGCTCAGCGGGAACTCGGTGCCCGTCATGGGCATCGGGTCGGCGCCGGTCGAGGTCGGCGGCGGCTCGCTCGGCGACGGTGCGCCCTGACCGCTCGAGCAGCTCGCGCCGAGCACCGACATCGCCGCGCACAGCACCAGGGCGAGTGTCCTGCCGGCCCGGCGGTGACGACGACTGGTGATGGGCATGACGGCCTCCTGCGATGGTGCGGACGCGGTCACCATACCCATGAACGGACTGAAAAATACAAGACCTTTGTGTGAAATTCTTTGCGAACTCCACAAGGAAATTCGTTGCCATCTCAGAAGGTGAGGCAGGGCTTCCGCCGGTGGACTCCCGCGGCTCCCGGGCGTCTTCGCACGACGACCGCAGGGCCGGGCGGGCCGGTGCGGTGACGGGCGTCCGCCCTGCGGTGCTCGTGCGGCCTCACCGCGGGGCGGGCGGGTCCGGAGGCCGGCGGTTCCCGACCGCCCTCCCGCGCGGCCATGGTCTCGACCAGGTGGTCGGCGTCTCGAAGACGCGGCCCGACCGCCTTCCCGCGCGGTCATGATGGCGGGGAGCCGCTCCCGCCGGTCGTGATCCGGGGCCGTCCGCTCCCGACCGCACTTCTCCCGGAAACCGCAGGACGATCGCCGTTGCCCGTACGGAGCCGGGCGCTCACCGCTGCCCGCCGAGGTGTGCACGGGCCGAATCCATGGGCCCCGGGGGTATGCGGTGGCGTCGTCTTGTGTACATTGAGAAGTGCTGGTTCGACCCATCGTCAGGTGGGTCGTCGCAAGAGGGAATTCCGGTGAGAGGCCGGAGCTGTCCCGCAGCGGTATATGGGAACAACGCCACAACGGGCACTGGGCCGCTCGGCCTGGGAAGCGGTGGCGTAGGAACCGGGAGCGATCCCGAATGCCCATGAGCCCGAAGACCTGCCAGCCGCAGCAGCGCCAGCTGCTGCGGAACGTGCCCCGCGGAGGGTCCACGGATCGAGGCGATCGGTGCCCGGCGATGCGCATCATCGTCGGCGTCGGTTCCCTCGGATCAGTGCCAGCGGTTCCGGCGAGCGTCTGCCGGGCGAGCCGGTGGGAGTCACCGGCGGACCCGCAGGTCCGGGAGTCGAGGCCGCGGACGGGCGCTCGGGTCCCGTGCTCGGCGCCCGCCGATGACCGGTCGGCAGCCAGTCCCCGGTGCGCCCTACCGCAGAGCGCACCTTGACCCTTCAGGAGCAGGAGTCGAATGAGCAACACCGAATCGGGCGCCCCCGCGGCCGAAGAGGCCACGCCCACGCAGCTCAGTCTCGCCGGCGATTTCCCGGCAGCCATCGAGGAGCAGTGGGAGATCGAGGTGGCCAAGGTTCTCAACCGTGGTCGTCCCCCGGAGAAGCAGCTGACCTTCGAGCAGTGCATGAAGCGTCTGACGGTCCACACCGTCGACGGCATCGACGTCAAGCCGATGTACAGGCGCGATGACGTCCCCGGTCCACTGAGCTATCCCGGGGTCGCCCCCTTCACCCGCGGCGCCGCCGTCCGCAACGGCGAGGCCGACGCCTGGGACGTGCGCGCTCTCCACGAGGATTCCGATGCGGCCTTCACCCGCAAGGCGGTCCTCACCGATCTCGAGCGCGGCGTCACCTCCATCTGGCTGCGCGTCGGCTCCGATGCCGTCGGGCCCTCCGACGTGGCCGAGGTGCTCTCCGACGTGCTCCTCGAGATGGCGAAGATCGAGGTCTCCTCCCGCGAGGACCAGAAGGCCGCCGCCGAGGCGCTCCTGGCCGTCTACGAGGCCTCCGACAGGCCCAAGGACCACGTCTTCTTCAACCTCGGCATCGACCCCACCGGCCTGGCCGCCCTCCGGGGCTCCGCCGCCGACCTGTCGGGGCTCGGCGAATGGGTCCGGCGCACCGCCGCCTACCCGAACGGCAATGCGATCACCGTCGACTCGACGATCTACCACAATGCCGGCGCCGGCGACGTGGCCGAGCTCGCCTGGGCGCTGGCCACCGGCGCCGAGTACGTGCGTGCACTCGTCGAGCAGGGCGTCGACGTCAACGAGGCCTTCCGGGCGATCGAGTTCCGCGTCACCGCCACCCACGACCAGTTCCTCACCATCTCCCGGCTGCGCGCGCTCCGCACGTGCTGGTCGCGGATCGGCGAGGTCTTCGGCGTGGACGAGGACAAGCGCGGCGCCCGTCAGAGCGCCGTCACGAGCTGGCGTGAGCTGACCCGCGAGGATCCCTACGTCAACATCCTGCGCGGCACGATCTCCACCTTCGCCGCCGCTGTCGGCGGCGCCGACGCCATCACGACCCTGCCGTTCTGCGCCGCCTTCGGCCTGCCCGACGACTTCGTCCGCAGGATCGCCCGCAACACCGGCATCATCCTCGCCGAGGAGGTCAACATCGGGCGCGTCAACGACCCGGCCGGCGGCTCCTTCTACGTCGAGTCCCTGACCGACTCGCTGGCCAGGGCCGGCTGGGCCGAGTTCCAGAAGGTCGAGGCCGCCGGCGGCATGGCCGCGGCCCTCGCCGGAGGCCACGTCGCCGAGGTCCTGGCGGCCTGCAACGCCGAGCGCGCCAAGCGTCTGGCCAACCGCAAGCAGCCGATCACCGCGGTGAGCGAGTTCCCGATGCTGGACGCCCGGACGATCGAGGTCAAGCCCTATCCGCCGGCGCCCGCACGCGGCGGCCTGGAGTGGCACCGCGACGCCGAGCCCTTCGAGCGGCTCGTCGACCGCTCCGCCGCGAACGGCGAGCGTCCGAAGGTCTTCCTGGCCTGCCTGGGCACCCGTCGCGACTTCGGCGGGCGCGAGGGCTTCTCGGCCCCCATCTGGCACGTCGCCGGGATGGAGACCCCGGAGGCCGAGGGGGGCACGGTCGACGAGATCGTCGCCGCCTTCAAGGCCAGTGGCGCCCAGGTCGCCGACCTGTGCTCGTCCGCCAAGGTCTACGCGCAGCAGGGCGTCGAGGTCGCGAGGGCCCTTCGCGACGCCGGCGCCAGGGCCGTCTACCTGTCCGGCGCCTACAAGGAGCTGGGCATCTCCGACGACGAGGCCGCCGGAATCTTCGACGGCCGGCTGTTCATGGGGATGGATGTCGTCGACATCCTCACCCGCACGTTCGATGTCATGGGGGTGGCCAAGTGAGCACTCTTCCTCGTTTCGATTCCATCGGTCTCGGCGACAGCCCGGTTCCCGGCTCCGCCGCCGAGGACTTCGCACGACTGGCCGAGGCGGCCGGCACCGGCGAGAAGTGGCTGACCCCCGAGCAGATCCCGGTCGGCACACTCTACGGAGAGGACGCCTACCGGGGCGTCGACTGGCTCGACACCTACGCCGGTCTGCCGCCGTTCACGCACGGCCCGTACGCCACCATGTACGCCTTCCGCCCGTGGACGATCCGCCAGTACGCCGGCTTCTCCACGGCGAAGGAGTCCAACGCCTTCTACCGCCGCAACCTCGCGGCCGGCCAGAAGGGCCTGTCGGTCGCCTTCGACCTGCCGACCCACCGCGGCTACGACTCGGACAACCCGAGAGTGGGCGGCGACGTCGGCATGGCCGGTGTGGCGGTCGACTCCGTCTACGACATGCGCGAGCTGTTCGCCGGCATCCCGCTCGACCAGATGAGCGTGTCGATGACGATGAACGGCGCCGTCCTGCCGATCCTCGCCCTCTACGTGGTGACGGCCGAGGAGCAGGGCGTCAAGATGGAGCAGCTGGCGGGGACGATCCAGAACGACATCCTCAAGGAGTTCATGGTTCGCAACACCTACATCTACCCGCCGCAGCCCTCGATGAGGATCATCTCCGACATCTTCGCGTTCGCCAGCGCGAACATGCCGAAGTGGAACTCGATCTCCATCTCCGGCTACCACATGCAGGAGGCCGGTGCCACGGCCGACATCGAGATGGCCTACACGCTGGCCGACGGTGTCGACTACATCCGCGCCGGCGAGTCCGTCGGCCTCAAGGTCGACCAGTTCGCCCCGCGCCTGTCGTTCTTCTGGGCCATCGGCACCAACTTCTTCATGGAGGTCGCCAAGATGCGCGCGGCCCGCATGCTGTGGGCCAAGCTCGTCCACCAGTTCGGGCCGAAGAACAACAAGTCGATGAGCCTGCGCACGCATTCGCAGACCTCCGGCTGGTCGCTGACCGCCCAGGACGTGTACAACAACGTCGTCCGCACCTGCGCCGAGGCCATGGCCGCGACCCAGGGGCACACCCAGTCGCTGCACACGAACTCCCTCGACGAGGCCATCGCCCTGCCGACCGACTTCTCGGCCCGCATCGCCCGCAACACCCAGCTGTTCCTGCAGCAGGAGTCGGGCACCTGCCGCGTCATCGACCCGTGGAGCGGCTCGGCCTACGTCGAGGAACTCACCAAGGACCTCGCCCTCAAGGCCTGGGGCCACATCCAGGAGGTCGAGGCGGCCGGCGGCATGGCCAAGGCCATCGAGCAGGGGATCCCGAAGATGCGCATCGAGGAGGCCGCGGCTCGTACCCAGGCGCGCATCGACTCCGGCCGTCAGCCGCTCATCGGTGTGAACAAGTACCGTCTCGAGCACGAGGACCCGATCGACGTCCTCAAGGTCGACAACTCCCAGGTGCTCGCCGAGCAGAAGGCCAAGCTGGTCAAGCTGCGCGCCGAGCGCGACGAGGAGGCCACCAGGGCGGCCCTCGACAAGCTCGCCTGGGCCGCCGCGAACCCCGATCCCACCGATCCCGATCGCAACCTCCTCAAGCTCTGCATCGAGGCGGGTCGCGCGATGGCCTCCGTGGGCGAGATGAGCGACGCCATGGAGCGCAGCTTCGGTCGTTACACGGCGCAGATCCGGACGATCTCCGGCGTCTACGCCAAGGAAGTGAAGGAGTCCCCCGAGGTGGACGAGGCGCGCGAGCTCGTCGAGCGGTTCGAGCAGGCCGAGGGCCGTCGCCCCCGCATCCTGCTGGCCAAGATGGGCCAGGACGGTCACGACCGCGGGCAGAAGGTCGTCGCGACGGCCTTCGCCGATCTCGGCTTCGACGTCGACGTGGGCCCGCTGTTCCAGACGCCGGAGGAGACGGCGCGGCAGGCCATCGAGGCCGACGTCCACGTGGTGGGCGTGTCCTCGCTGGCCGCGGGCCATCTCACGCTCGTCCCGGCTCTGCGCCGCGAGCTCGACGCCCTGGGCCGCAAGGACATCCTCATCGTCGTGGGGGGCGTCATCCCCGAGCAGGACTTCCAGGCGCTGCGCGATGCGGGCGCCGTGGACATCTACCCGCCGGGCACGGTCATCCCGGATTCGGCGGTGCGCCTGCTCAAGGAGCTGCTCCGGGCCCTCGGCGATGAGGTTCCGGCGAATGCCTAGGAGCATCGACGTCGATGCGCTGGTCGGCCAGGTCCTGGCCGGCCAGCGCGCCGGCATGGCCAGGGCGATCACGCTGGTCGAGTCCGCCCTGCCGGCCCATCGTCCCCTGGCGCGCAGGCTGCTCGCGCAGCTGCTCCCCCATGCGGGCGGGGCCACGCGCGTCGGCCTCACGGGTGTCCCCGGCGCCGGCAAGTCGACCTTCATCGACGCCATGGGATGCCGCCTCATTGAACGCGGCCACAGGGTGGCCGTGCTGGCGGTCGACCCGTCGAGCACCCGTACGGGCGGTTCGATCCTCGGCGACCGCACGCGGATGGGCAAGCTCGCCGAGTCCGACCGGGCCTACATCCGCCCCTCGCCGTCCGGCTGCCATCTGGGCGGTGTGGCGCGCGCCACGCGTGAGGCCATGATCATCGTCGAGGCCGCCGGCTACGACACCGTCATCGTCGAGACGGTCGGCGTCGGCCAGTCCGAGGTCGCGGTGGCGGGCATGGTCGACACCTTCCTCCTGCTCGCCCTCGCCCGCTCCGGTGACCAGCTGCAGGGCATCAAGCGCGGCATCCTCGAGCTCGCCGACGTCATCGCCGTCAACAAGGCCGACGGCGACAATGCGAGCGAGGCCCGCGTCACGGCGCGGGACCTGTCGATCGCCATGAAGCTCATCAACGACGAGTCCACCGGCCGCCGGACCCCGGTCATGACCTGCTCGGCCCTGACCGGCGACGGCCTGGACGACGTCTGGAAGGCCGTCGAGGAGCATCGCGCCTGGATCGACGGGACCACCGGCCTGGCCCGTTACCGCGCCGACCAGCAGATCGAGTGGATGTGGGCCCAGATCGAGGGTCAGGTCCTCGACTCGCTGCGCTCCACCCAGGAGCTGCGCGAGCTCGGCCGCGAACTCGAGGCGAAGGTCGAGAAGTCCACCGAGAGCGCCCTCGACGCCTCGGCCGAGTTCCTCGCGGCCTGGGCCGGGCAGCTCCCGGGCTACCGGTGGAACTGATCCCGGCCCGACGTCGAGGCCCCCGGCCCCTCGACCCGTCGCCCCTCCCGCCCCCGGCATGGACCGGCGGGCCGCGGTCCCGGGCCGGGGCCATGGGGACGTGGGGAGGAGCCCGGCGACTACGTCGCAAGGCCCTCGGCCACGGCTGACGCCCCACGGCCCGTCCCCGCACCCCCTCCGCGGGTGGACAGCGAGACGACCGCCCTCACGAGCGCGTCGATCGCAGCCGCCGGGTCGACGTCCGTGAGCACCCGGGCGCTGGGGGCGCGGCCGAGCAGGCGGCGCACGTCGGCGACGGTCGTGCCGCGGGTGATGCCCGCGCCTGTCTCGACGCCGACCCACAGCGCCTCGGCCCGGGCGCCGAGCGGCTCGCCCACCGCCACCTCGGCCGCCAGCAGGTCGTGGACCTGCGCCAGGTATCCGCAGCCGTGGTCGGCGTGGAATTCGAAGTAGAAGCGCAGCGCGTCGATGAGCAGATCGAACAGGGCGCTGCCGGTGCGGCTCGGCGCGCCCGGGCGCGGGGCGTCCGGGCCCAGGTGCGGGGCGTCGACCCCGATCCGCCCGGCGATCCCGTCGAGCACGCCGGGGCGCAGCTCGACGGTCTCGGTGACGTTGAGCGGGCACACGAGCGGCAGCCGCTCGGCGGGCAGGCCCTCGAAGGCCGCGTAGACCTCCGCCGCCGCGTGCGGATCGCACCAGGCGTTCCACTCCGAGGTCGGCAGCGTGTTGCCCGGGTGGTTGAACGACCCGCCCATGATGACGACCCGACGGGCCAGCCGCGGCAGGCGCGGCTCGGCGCGCAGGGCCAGGGCCAGGTTCGTCAGGGGGCCGGTGACGAGCAGGGTCGTCTCCCCGGGGTGCGCGCGCAGCTGCGGCAGCCACAGTCCGGTGATCGGGTCGCCGGGGTGCAGGGCGCCGGACGCGTCCGGCAGCGCCGCACGGCCCAGGCCCTCGTCGCCGTGGGTCTGCGGCGTCGTCTCCGGCTCGACGACGAGGGGGCGGCCCGAGCCCGTCCAGACGGGGACCCCGGGGCGGCCGGCCAGCGCCAGGACGGCGGCGCTGTTGCGGGCGGCCCGGGCGGCGGTCGTGTTGCCGGTCGTCGTCGAGACGCCCACCAGGTCGACGTCGGGCCGGGCGGCGAGCAGGACGAGGGCCAGCGCGTCGTCGATGCCGGTGTCCACGTCGGCGATGAGCCGCATCCTCGTCCTCCTGCCGTCGTCCTCGGCCCCCATTGTGGCCCGGGCGCCCGCGCCGCGGCGCACCGGTCGGGCGTCCAGATGCGGGGCGGCCGCGACGGTGCCGCCCGGCGGCCCTTAGAATCCCTGTGCAAGAGCCCGATGCGATGCGCTTGCGCAGCACAGCGGGCTTTCGTGCGTCGGGGCGGACGCCCCGACCACCGACCAGGGAGGCATACATGCCAGGCATCGTGGTGATCGGCGCCCAGTGGGGCGACGAGGGCAAGGGCAAGGCCACCGACCAGATCGGGGAGCGGGTCGACTACTGCGTCCGTTACTCCGGCGGCAACAACGCCGGACACACCGTCGTCGTGAACGGTGAGAAGTTCGTCCTGCACCTGTTGCCCTCGGGCATCCTCAACCCCGACTGCACCTGCGTCATCGGCAACGGCGTCGTCATCGACCTCGGGGTGCTCGCCGCCGAGCTCGACGAGCTGGTCAGGCGCGATGTGCACGTCGCCCCCCCGCTCATCAGCGCCAACGCGCACATCATCGCCCCGTACCACCGCACGCTCGACAAGGTGAGCGAGCGCTTCGCCGGCAAACGACGCATCGGCACGACCGGTCGCGGCATCGGCCCGGCCTACTCCGACAAGGTCAACCGCATCGGCCTGCGCATGCAGGACCTGCTCGACCCGGCCGGCCTGCACGACAAGGTCGAGGCCAGCCTCGACCAGAAGAACCAGATCCTCACGAAGATCTACAACCGCCATCCCATCGACGCCGAGCAGGTCACCGAGGAGCTGCTCGGGTACGCCGATCGCTTCGCTCCCTCCATCGTCGACACGGGCCGTCTGCTCAACGACGCCCTCGACGAGGGCAGGGTCGTCCTCCTCGAGGGCGCCCAGGCGCACCACCTCGACGTCGACCACGGCACCTACCCGTACGTGACGAGCTCCAACCCGACCGCGGGCGGCGCCTGCACCGGTTCGGGCGTCGGCCCCACGCGCATCGACCGGGTCATCGGCATCTCGAAGGCCTACATCACCCGTGTCGGGGAGGGCCCCTTCCCCACCGAGCTGTTCGACGAGGACGGGGAGAGGCTGCGCCGGGACGGTGGCGAGTACGGCGCCACCACCGGGCGTCCGCGCCGCTGCGGCTGGTTCGACTCGCTCGTGGTCGGCCAGTCTGCGAAGATCAACGGCTGCACCGACATCTTCCTCACCAAGCTCGACGTGCTCACCGGCTGGGAGAGGATCCCGGTGTGCGTGGCCTACGACGTCGACGGGAAGCGCTTCGACGAGTGGCCCGCCACCATGAACGAGCTGACGGGGGCGAAGCCGATCTACGAGTACGTCGACGGCTGGACCGAGGACATCTCGGGCGCCCGCTGCTTCGACGAGCTGCCGGCCAACTGCCGGGCCTACGTGCGCCACCTCGAGGAGCGCATCGGCTGCCGCATCTCCGGCATCGGGGTGGGCCCGGGCCGCGACCAGACGATCATCATCAACGAGCTCATCTGAAGGCGGCCCGAGGAGCTCGTCTCCGGGAGCCGTTGATCCTGCGGCCCTGATCGGTCGTCGACCGGGAACCGCGGCATCAGCGGGATCGGGCGGGGCCGTGCTCCCCCCGGTGCTCGTCGCGCCCCGCCCGGCACCCGAGGCGCCGGGACGACGAGTCGTGCATCCCGCCGTGGATCAGGATGGTCCTGAGCCCCGGCCCGCCGCGCCCCGGGGCCCCGATCGCCCCGCTCATCGGCCGGGCCCCCTCTCGGGCTCCGGCCCCGGCGCGGCGCGCCGGCCCGCCAGCGCCAGCAGCTGCCCGACCGAGCGCAGAGCCGTGTCGTCGGTGATGCGTCCGGCCTCCATGCGCACGACGCGCGTGCAGCATTCGAGCGCGCACTCGACGTCGTGGGTGATGAGCACGACGGTGCGTCCCTGCCCGGCCAGGCGGCGCAGCAGAGCGCTGACCGAGCGCATCGTGCGCCCGTCCAGGCCGCTGGTCGGTTCGTCGAGGATGAGGACGGGTGCCTCGTCCATGAGCGCCGCGCCGAGGACGAGCCGCTGCTTCTGCCCGCCGGACAGCGTCGAGGGGTGCTGCTCGGCGAGTCCGTCGAGACCGAGCTCGCGCAGGATCCCCGTCGCCCTCCCGTGCAGCCGGTCGCGGTGGCGACGACCGGTCAGCAGTTCGTCGAGCACGCTCTCGCCGAAGAGCTGGCTGTCGAGGTCCTGCCCGATGTACCAGACCTCGTGGCGCCGCCGGGAGCGGCGGGCGGGCCCGCCCCGCAACCTCACCTCGCCCGAGTCGGGCCTGACGAGGCCGGCCAGGGTCCTGCCGAGCACGCTCTTGCCCGCCCCGTTGGGCCCCACGAGTGCGGTGATCTGCCCGGGGAGGAGCCGCAGGTCGACGCCGTCGAGGGCCCTGGTCCGGCCGTAGCGGCGCCGGAGCCCGACGGCCTCCACGATCGGCGAGGCCGCGGCCGGCGGTTCGGGTCGCTCGCAGGGGCGGGGGCGCAGCGCCTCCAGCGAGGGCATGCGCAGGCCCATCTCGACGAGCCGCTGCTCGGGCAGCGCGACGAACTCGTCCGCGGTGAACTCGGTCTCGATCCGCCCCTCGCGCAGGCAGACGATCCGGTCGGCCAGGTCCATGAGGTGGTGCAGGCGGTGCTCGGCGACGATGACGGTCCTGCCCCGCTCCTTCAGCCCTCGGAGCAGCTCGTGCAGGTCCTCGGTCGAGTCCAGGTCCAGATTCGCCGAGGGCTCGTCCAGCACGTAGACCCGCGGGTCGACGGCCCGGGCCGAGGCGATGGCGACCCGTTGGCGCATGCCGTAGGAGAGTCCCCGGAGGGCCCGCCCGAGGATGCCCTCCAGCCGCAGCGCCCCGGCCGTCTCGTGCACCCGCTCGACGATCTCGCGGTGGGGCAGGCCGTAGTTCTCGCAGCCGAAGGCGATCTCCCCGGCGACCTCGTTCGAGAAGAACTGGCTGCGGGGGTCCTGGAAGACGCTGCCGATGGAACGGCCCCGCTCCCAGTTCTCGAGCTCCGCCAGGTCGCGCCCGTCGAGCAGGATGCGCCCGGTCAGCCGTCCCGGGTGGAAGTGGGGCAGCAGCCCGTTGACCAGCCTGGTGAGGGTGGTCTTGCCGCTGCCGGACGGGCCGGTCAGCACGACGAGCTCGCCGGCGGCGATCCGCAGCGAGAGATCCGCGACCGGCTCGGGCCGGCCGGGGTACTCGAAGCGGACCCCGTCGAAGGCGATCGATCCGTTCATGGTGGGATACGGCTCCTGTTCAGCGGGCGATGAGGCGCGGGCCCGCGACGGCGGCCGCCGTGAACGCGAGGCAGACGAACATGAAGGCGGCATCGGCGGGGCGCATCCGGTTGACGTAGTAGCCGTGCTTGACGCAGGGGCTCTCGATGCCCCGCACCACCGCCGCCGCCGATATCTCGTCGGCCAGCTTCAGCTCGCGGAAGATGAGGGGGACGACGGCGTACTCGACGGTGCGCAGGGGACTCCGCAGGACGGTCAGCGGCGAGCCGAGCAGGCCCCGCACCCTCATGGCGTCGCGGATCCCGGCCGTCTCGGCGATCACGGTCGGCACGAAGCGCAGCATGACGGTGAGCATGAGCTGGGCGCCGGCCGGGATGGGCAGCTGCCGGATGCCGGCGGTGAGCTTGGCGGCGGGCAGGGCGAACAGCAGCCCGAGCGCGACGAATATCGGGATCAGCCGGTGGACCAGGGCCAGCGCCAGGGGAGGGGGCACGATGATGCCGAAGCGCACGTCGACCTGCAGCCAGACGGTGACGAGGACGTAGGCCAGCAGCAGCTTCAGTCCCAGGGCCGCCCGCCCGAACGCGCAGGCCAGCGCGACGAGGGCGACGGCGAGCCCGGCGTGGGCCTGCAGGCCCGGCGTCAGATAGGACGCGACCATGGTGCACAGGACGAGCCAGAGCACCGCGCGCACGTCCATCCTGACCAGCCGTTCGTGCCCGCCGTCCGCCCCGGCGCACGGATTCCGGCTCATGCCACGATCCGGGCCCTGCGGAAATGACGGCGCATGATCCGGTCGGCGAAGCCGATGCCGAGGGCGCCGCCCGCGATCGAGATCAGCATGGCCGCGCAGATGTGCAGCGGGCTGTGCACCATGCGCACCTGCATGTCGAACAGCTCCTGGGAGAAACCGCTGGTCGCGGCGCGCTGGGTGAAGCTGTCCCAGGCGAACCACAGCGGGATCGCATTGCCGAAGACCATGCCGGCCGACAGGACCGACCAGCCGATCCCGATGCGCAGCGGGGAGCGGTAGCTCCCCGCCCCGATCATCGTCAGCTCGCAGAGCGCGCCGAGCGCGAGGAAATAGGGGATCAGGAAGGGGTAGCCGAAGAGCCCGTAGACGAGGCCCTGCACGGTGACCCAGATGAGGAAGAGCCCGTGCTTGTCGATCCGTCGGGCGGCGACCGTGAAGAAGATGGCGCTGAGGAACATCTCGCCGGCCGCCGAGACGTACAGGTACATGAATGGAATGGGCAGGAGGATCGAGCCGACCAGTGAGTTGGCGGCCATCGCCAGGACGAGCATGGCGGCGGCCGTGAGGATGTCCCGCGTCGTCAGGGCGTTCGGCGAGTCATTCGTCGGCGAGTCATTCGTCGGCGAGTCATTCGTCGGCGAGTCGTTCGTCGGGTTGTGGGTGGTGGTCATGCGGTGCCTCTGTTCAGTTCTCGTTCTCGTTCTCGCCCGCGGACGTCTGCTCGTCTTCGGGCGCTTGGTCGTTCTTGGGCGTCTGCTCGTCCTTGGGCGTCCGCTCGTCCGCGGATGCCTCGTGGCGGCCGATCCGCCAGGACGCCGAGCGGGCCCTCTCGTCCCAGAACCGGCCGTACATGCCGCCCTCGGCGATCAACCCGTCGTGCCGGCCGTGCTGGACGATCCGTCCCCGGTCGAGCACCAGGATCTGGTCGGCGCCGCGGATCGTGCTCAGCTCGTGGGCGATGACGACGAGCGTGGAGCCGCTGCGCAGCTGCTCCAGGGCGTCCTGGACGGCGCGCCGGGTCGACCAGTCCAGGGCGCTCGTCGGCTCGTCGCACAGGACGACGGGGGCCCGGCGCAGCAGCGCACGGGCGATGGACACCCGCTGGCGCTCGCCGCCGGACAGCAGCAGGCCGCCCTCGCCGACGCGGGTCCGGGCCCCCTCGGGGAGACGTTCGGCGATCTCGTCGACCCGCGCCCGGCGCATCGCCTCGGTCAACCGCTCGGGGGAGGCCTCGGGGTCGCCGAATCGCACATTGGCCTCGAGCGTGTCGTCGAAGAGGTAGACGTCCTGGAAGATCATCGACATGGAGCGGTGCAGCGCGTCCTCGCCGATCTCGCGCACGTCCACCCCGCCGATGCGCACCGAGCCGGAGTCGACGTCCCAGAAGCGCGGGATGAGGCGCAGCATGGTGGTCTTGCCCGAGCCGGAGGGGCCGACGACGGCCGTCATGGCGCGGGCCGGGATCTGCGCGCTGAGCCCGTCGAGGACCGGGGCGTCCGCGTCGTAGCCGAAGCGCACGTCGTCGAAGCTCAGCCGGGCGTCGGTCGGCACGGGCCTCGGCTCGTCCGGCTCGGGCATGACCGGGGTGTCGAGCAGCTCCTGGACCGCGCCGACCTCCTCCTCGGCCTTGCGCAGCGTCACGGCGAAGCTGGCCAGCAGACGCAGCGGGCCGATGAACTGGGCGACCAGTCCGATGAGGGCGATCATCGTGGCCGTGTCGGCGCCGCCGAGCAGCAGCCACACCGCCAGGGAGACCGTGGCCCCGAAGACGCAGTCGGTGACGACGCTCTGCACGATGGAACCGGTGATCGAGGCCGCGACCGCCCTGCGCATGGCGCGGCGCTGGTTCTCGATGCCGTCGGCCAGCGGCTCGTAGGCGGTGCCTCTGACACCGGCCGAGCGCAGGGCCACCTGGTTGCGGGCGAACTCGAGCAGGCGCTGGTCGGTGTCCAGCTGCTGGACCCGGACCCGTTCCTCGGCGCGGGTCTCCGCCCAGGAGCTCAGCCGCGCCGAGACCCACACGACCAGGCAGGAGGTGATGAGGGCCAGCCCCAGGCGCCGGTCGATGACCAGCGCGCCGACGGCGATCGTCGCCGGCACGGCCAGATCGACGATGAGGGGCACGATGACGTCCATCGAGACGGTGGCGACGAACATCGTGCCGCTGACGGTGATCTGCGAGGCCCTGGCCGGGGCCCGGCCGTCGAACCAGCTCTGCGGCAGCTTCACCAGCCGATGCCCGAGGCGCTCGTGCATGACGTCGATGATGCGCAGCGATCCCTTGAAGCCGTCCCAGGTGGCCAGGGAGAGCAGCACCGCCTGGACGAGGAAGGCGACCGCCAGCACGACGAGCCAGCGCACGGCGCCGGTCGGCGAGGCGAAGAGCGCCCGGATGGTCGGGACGATGAGAATGGCGGCGGTGCCCTGGGCGATCGCCGCGAGCACCGCCAGGACGATCGTGGAGCCGAGCGGGTTCCTGCCGCCGGGCCCCGCGATGAGGCTGAGCTTGCGGATCATCGTGCCTCCGCTCCTTCCCGGGTCTCCTCCGACGAGGCGTTCGCGCTGTCCCACAGGCTGCGGTAGAGGCCGTCGGCGGCCATGAGCTCCGCATGGGTGCCCCGCTCGACGACGCGCCCCCGGTCCAGGACGACGATCTGGTCGGCCCCGGCGATGGTGTGCAGCCGGTGGGCGATGACGACGACGCTGCGGCCCGTCGCGAGCCTGTCCAGGGCTTCCTGGATGCGGGTCTCGGACTCCGGATCGGTCGCCGAGGTGGCCTCGTCGAGGATGAGGATCGGGGCGTCGGCCAGGATCGACCGGGCGATGCACACCCGCTGGGCCTGGCCGCCCGACAGACGGGCGTCCTGGCCGATCACCGAGTCGTAACCGCGCGGCAGCGCCATGATCTCGTCGTGGATCGCCGCGGCCCGGGCGGCCTCGACGACCCTCTCCATGGGGGTCTGCGGCCTGCCGAGCCGGATGTTGTCGGCGACGGAGATCCCGAGCAGCTGGAGGTCCTGCAGCACGGTGCCGACCGTGGCGCGCAGGACGGATTCGTCGATCTCACGGACGTCGACCCCGCCGATGCTGATCGAGCCCGAGTCGGCGTCGCGGAAGCGGGCCAGCAGCGCGGCCAGGGTCGACTTGCCCGAGCCGGAGGGGCCGACGACGGCGGTGACGCTGCCGGCGGGCACGCTCAGACAGATGTCCTGCAGGGCCATGGCGTCCGAGTCGTCCTCGCCGTAGCCGAAGCACACCCCGCGCAGCTCGATGTCCGTGCCGTCGGGCCGGACCGGGCGGTCCGGTGCCGCCAGCTCGGGGCCGTGCAGGATCTCGGTGATGCGCCGCGCCGCGTCCATCGCCTGGGAACGGGCCTGTCCGGAGGCCGCCAGGGTCTGGAAGCCGGCCGGCATGAGCAGCGCTGCGACGAGCGTCACGAGCACCTCCGACGGGCTCGTGGCGCCCGAGTGCACCGTCCAGGCGCCCACCGCGAGCATGACGAGCGCGACGAACGGCGCCGAGATCGCCGTCACGGCGATCGCGTGGGCTCGCATCTGCGGTGCGACGAGGGCGCCGAACTCCTCGCGGAAGTCGGCCGACTCCTTGGCGAAGCGGGCCGAGCCCTCGTCGGGACGGCCGAAGATCTTCAGCACGCCGATGCCGTTGACGTACTCGACGATCGCGCTGGAGACCCGCTCCAGGCCGCGGTGCATGGCGGCCACGGTCTCCTGGTTGCCGCGCGCGGCCAGCAACGAGTAGAGGAGCAGGTACGTCGCGAAGGGGACCAGGCTCGCCAGCCCCAGGCGCCAGTCGATGCACAGGCAGAAGACGAGGCCGGCGGCCGGAGTCAGCGCGCCGGCGAGCGTGTCGACGATCGTGTGGGCCACCAGCTGGTGGATCGAGCCGACGTCGTTCTGCACGAGCTGGCGCACCCGGCCCGTCGAGCGCTCGTCGAACCATGACAGCGGCAGACGTCCCATCTTGTCGGCCAGCGCGCGGCGCAGCCGCGCCTGCACGCCGGTGTCGACGAAGTGGCAGACCAGCAGCGCGAGCGAGTTGAGTCCCGCGGAGCAGGCCAGCCCCATGAGGAAGACGAGCAGGGCGTTCCACGGCGAGCCCGGCGCCGTCCCGGTGAGGCGCCCGATGAGCACGAGCAGCCCGCACAGGGGCACGACCGAGGCGGCCGAGGCGATCACCTGCATCAGCGCGGCGATCGCCAGCGGTCTCAGGTGCGGGCCCAGGACCTCGCGCAGTGCGGTCGAACCGGTCATGCCGTTTCCGGAACCGGCCTTGTCAGGCATCGGAAAACCTCCCCCGTCAGGATCTCCGCCAGGTGTCCCCGCGGATTCAGATGGTGCATGTGCGAGCCCGGGACGATGATCGGTCCGCACCACTGGCGCGCGTGGCGGCGCCACAGGGCCATCGTGTGGACGTCGAGCTCCCCGTCCCGGTCCCCCTTGACCGCGACGATCCGCTGGAGCGGAGCGCCCGGTTCGGAGGGCGTGTAGGTCTCGACCAGCCGGTAGTCGTCGCGGATCGAGGGCAGGAAGGCCGAACGCATCTGCGCATCGGCGAAGAGTTCCCGGTTCCCGCCGTCGACGCGGGTCAGCTCCTCGACCAGCGCCTCGTCGGAGGCCAGGTGGAGCGAGCCCCCGCGGTGCAGCTGCGGCGCCACTTGACCGCTGACGACCAGCGACAGCGTCCCGGAGGTCGGGGCCAGCAGCAGGGCCGTCTCGTAGGCGACGAAGGCCCCCAGGGAATGGCCCGCCAGGACGACGGGGCCGTCGCCGCGGGCCAGCTCCTCGGCGCACGAGCGCGCGATCTGCTGCACGTCGCGCGCCGGGCCGTCGGCCCGGTAGTCGGCCACCCGGATGTCGACCTCCGCCCCGTACCCGGCGCACAGCCCGCGAAGACGCCTGCTCAGGGGCGCGTACTGGTGGGCCATGCCGCCGGCATGGGGGAACAACTCGAGGACGACGATCATGAGCAGGGACGCCCCACTTCCAGGGGCTCGGGATCGACCGAGGCGATCGGAGTCGGGATGGGCATCGCCGAGCGCAGCCGCGCCCACCACGCAAGGGTCTGGAGGGTGCGCTGGTCCACCAGCGGGCGGCCGGCTGGGGCCTGCACCAGACGGTTCACCGCACGGTGGATCGCGGCCGGCCAGAGGCGCCCGAGGATCTCCCGGGCGCGGATCGGCTCGTCGGGTCCCAGTGCGGAGCACATCGGGGAGTCGGGGTCGTGCAGGCGCCCCGAGTTCAGGTGCATGCGCGGCAGCCAGTGCAGCGGGCCGTGCACATGGTCCCAGCGCAGTTCCCCGTCCAGGGTCGTCACGACGGCGTGCAGATCCGGCTGGCAGTGGTTGTCGGGGTCCTCGGGGTCCCAGCGGTTGTGCACCATGAGATCGACCGGTGTCGGCCCCCAGAGCCCGCTGACGAGGATCCGCTCCGGGCCGCTCGCTGCGGCGACAGAGGGCGCGCCGGTGGGGGCGGCGCCGATCGCCTCGGCCAGGACGAGCAGGCAGCGCTCGAGCAGCTGAACGCTCGTACGGGCCTCGACATGGATGAGCCTGCCGTCGGCGCGCAGCCGTGTGCAGACCCTCACGAACTCGCGCGAGCTGTCGAGGTGCTCGTAGAAGCCCGTGGGCAGGTAGACCGAGCCGTTCTCGCGGGCGGTCCGGGTGAGCTCGGCCACGATCCGCCCGTCGACGGGGTGCTCCTGGACGACGCGGATCCCTCGTTCCAGGAGACCTCGGGCGATGTCCGTGCCGGGGCCGCCGATCATGTCGCTGCTCACCGCGACGACCGCCAGCTCGGCCTCGGCCGCGTCCGCCCCGGGCAGCAGGGGGACGGCGAGCTCCTCGCTCAGCGCCCTGCTGCGGGCGCCTCCCCTTCCCGCGACGCCGACGAGCCGCGCCGGGGAGTCCTTCCGGGCCAGCGCCCTGGCGTAGTGGGCGCCGAAGCCGCCGCCGACGACGATCGCGCGCGGGCGGTTGTCCCGTTCGGCCGTCCGCGCGGTGACGGCGGGGCCCGTTCTCCTCGGCTCTGCGACGGCGGGCGCACTGCGTATTCCGAGCCCCTCGCGCCAGTCCTCGCAGGCGGGGCTGGTCGAGGCCCAGCGCGCTCCGGGCTCCTCGTCGCCGATGCGGCGCACGGTGCGGGCCGCGATGCGCCCGCTGGCGGCGTAGCTGTCGGTGCACGAGAACTCCAGGGCGCCCTGCTCCCCGACCACGTGGATGGCGAAGACGGGCTCGGCGGGGGAGGCGGCCGCGATCGCCTCGCCGAGATCCGTCTCACCGGCGATCACCGCGCGCAGCGCCGAGGCCGTGACCGGGTCGCCGATGACGGTGTAGGCGGTCAGTTCGGTGAGGGCCAGCTCCCGGGCCGCGTCGGCGCACTCCTCGTCGAGATGGAGATGCCGTGAGGCCCCCGGGCCGTACATCGACGGGAGGACGGCCCGGCCGGGGTCGTCGCCTGCGATGATCGAGCCGTCGACCCACCGGCCGCGGGGCCAGCCGAGATCGTTCGACAGCGAGGCGAGGTACTCCTCGGCGCCGGCCCGCGTCAGCCGCTGGCGCCCGCCGCAGTGGACGGTGATCCGCCGCGATCCCTCCTGGCCCGCCCAACGGATCATCGCGCCGAGCAGGCCCGGTTGGACGCCCGCACCCAGCAGCACCGGTACTGCGCGCTCGCGGGCGGGCCCGTCCAGGGCGTCGAGCAGGCGCCGACTGCCGCCCGCGTCCGCATAGGCGATGCCGCGTTCGATGCAGCCCCGCGCCAGATCCTCCGCCAGACGAACCGCCGGCCCGGCGCAGCACAGCACCGCGTCGGTCCCGCCCAGCGCCGGTTCGTCGGGCGCCGCCGGAAGACGCACGGTCGTTGCCGACAGCTCCGCGGGGCTGCCGGGGGCGAGCGCGGCGGCCAGCTCCTCCGCGTGCTCCCGGTCCCGTGCCGCCAGGACGATCGCGTCCCCGCGTCCGCACAGACGGGCCAACTCGGCCGCCGCGGCGCGCCCGACGGTGCCGGTCGCCCCGATGACGAGGAATCTCATGAACCGCTCTCCTCGATGACCAGCCGGGCGATGCGCGCGGCGCGCGGGCCGCTCAGGCAGTCGAAGTGATTGCCCTCGACCTCGTCGATGCGCAGCTCGCCGAGGCACTGCTCCTGCCAGAACCGGGTCATGTCGGCGCCCAGTCCGGGCAGGAAGCCGATGCGCCCGCGCTGGCGGATGAACTGCATCCGGCCGAGGAAGGCCGGCTCGTCCCAGGCCGCGACGGCCGCCATCGACTGGGCGAAGACCTGCCGGGCGCCCCTCAGCGAATCGGTCGACCACTGGCCGTCCGAGTCCGCGGCCAGCAGGGCCAGCCGCTCGTCGACCGTGCGCGGGGCGCGGGCCAGGGCCTCGCGCAGCGAGGGGTCCCCGTGGCGGGCGAGCAGCTCGTCGGTGATGACCTCGTTGCCGGCCTCGCGGGCGGCGGTCAGGGCCCTGCCCAGCTCGTCCTCGGCCAGGACGATGCCGGCCTGCGCCGGCTCGCGGTGGAGCAGCCTGGCCAGGGCGAAGTCCATGAGCAGCTCGCTGCCGACGGTGAACGGCATCCGGTAGGAGCTGATGACGGTGACCGATGCGTCGAGTCCCCGGGCGAGCAGCCGGGAGGCCGTGCCGGTGGCGAGAAGACCGCCCATGCAGTAGCCGACCAGGTGCACCGGCCGGTCGCCCCGGGCGGCGATCTCGGCGGCGTAGCGGTCCGCGAGCTCGCCGAAGAGCCGCTCGGGCGGGGTCCGCAGATAGCCGTCGTCGGTGGAGCGACTCAGGCCGATCGCCTCGTGGCTCCCGTCGGCGCGCAGCTGCTCGACCAGATCCTCGTAGGGGCCCAGCCCGCCCGAGCCGTCATGGACGAGGACCAGCACGGGCCGCCCGCGGGCCTGCCGCCCCCGGCCGTCGACCAGCGTGGTGACCGTCGGGCCCGTCGGCGTGCTCGGCCGCCCCCGGCCGTCGACCGGCGTGGTGACCGGCGCGCTCGGCCGCTCCTGCCCGACGGCGGGTCCGGGCGTCGCCGGGAGCCGGGGGCCGGGACCGGAGGCGGTGACGGCTCTCAGGAAGCCGCGCGGCGTGGGATCGTCGACGACCGTGCGCAGCACGTGGTCCCAGGTGGTCGTCTCGGGATCGGTCAGGGCCCTGCGGACCTGGCCGACGGCGCGTGCGAGGAGCAGTGAGTCGCCGCCGAGGGCGAAGAAGTCGGAGTCCTCGGCGATCGCGCTCGACGGGTCGAGGTTGAGGACCTCCCGCCAGACCATCCTGATCCGTTCCGACGGATCGGCCGTCACGTCCTGGGTCGGCGACGGTGCGACGGGCGCGTCGGGCGCCGCGGACGGCGGGTTCCCCGGCGCCGGGAGGGCGGTCGTCGCCTGCGCGGCGGTCGTCGGCCCATCCGGGGCTCTCGTGCCCGGCCCCGTCGCCAGCCCCGCGACGGCCCTGCGGTCGCGCTTGCCGTTGGCGGTGAGGGGGATCCCGGGCAGTTCCACGAGCCGGCGGGGTCGCATCGAGGCGGGCAGGCGCTCGGCCGCGCCGGCGCTCACCGCCTCCAGATCGAGCCCGGTCCGGTGGACGCCTGCCCAGAACATGCTCTGCGCGCCCGCCTCGAGGCCGTGACCCCGTGGCGGGTAGGAGTGGACGCCCGCGAAGATCTCGCCCAGCACCCGCTCCCACTGGTCGCGGGTCAGGAACGGAGACCCGGTGAGGCGGCGCTCGTCGTGGATCTGCGAGGGGCCGGCCTTGAACTTGAACTCCATCGACGCCATGAGCGCCGGCAGGGGCGCGGTGGACTCGATGACCACCATCGCCCCGTCCGGGCGCAGCAGCTCGTGCAGCGCGCGCAGCGAGGCGGGGATGTCGACGGCGTTGTGCAGCGTGTTGGCCGACAGCACCACGTCGAAGTCCTTGCCGAAGTCCTTGCCGAGGGCGTCGATCTGCCGAGGATCGTTGATGTCGAGGATCGCGGTGCGCAGCTGCGGCCAGCGGCGTCGGGCGTCGTGCAGGAAGAACTCGGACAGGTCGGTGAAGAGGTACTCGTAGGGCCGCCCGCCGAGCGCCTCGACCACCGGCGCCGTCGTCCCGCCGACGCCGGCGCCGATCTCGAGGATGCGCAGTGCCCGGCCGTCCCGGACGGCGCGGTCCGCCATGGCGGCGATCGCGGCGCAGCACTGGCCGTTGAGATAGGTGCTGACCAGATTGCCCTGGTAGGAGTCGGCGGCCACATCGGTGCGCCCCTGCGGGAAGAACAGCGACAGGGCGTCGACGCTGCCGTTGAGCAGTCCGGGCATCCGGCGCAGGCACTGCCCGACGTAGTCCAGCATCTTCTCGCCGTAGTGCTGCTCGCGGCCCAGTCGTTCCACCTCGTCCCATTGGGGCCAGATGCTCTCCAGCGGCCTGGTCGGGCCGAACGAGACGGTCCCGTCCGGGGCGGTGCTGGCCAGCCCGGCCCCGGTCAGGCTGGCGACCCAGCGGCGCAGCAGGTCGATCCGGCCCGAGGCCCCCAGCGCGTCGGCGATCCGCTCGACCGTGGCCGGACCGTGACAGGCCCTCGCCAGGTGGTGGGCCATCACGGCGTGGACGGTGTCGTTGACGAGCGCCGCCAGCCGACGAAGGGCCTGCTCGTCGATCCGCGCCGCCTCGTGCGAGGCGGCCAGCGCCCGTCCGACGAGCCGGTCCGACTCATCGGCCCGGCTCTCGGCCACGACGGCGCCCACCAGGAAGCGGCCCTGCCGGTCCTCGTCCCCGGCGACCGCCGCGAGCGCATCGGACACGCCCGGGACGAGCCGCAGCGCACGCTCGACCTCGCCCAGCTCGATGCGGTGCCCGTTGAGCTTGACCTGCCCCTCGTCCAGCCGTCCCAGGAATTCGACTTCGCCGTCGGGCAGCAGGCGTCCGCGGTCGCCGGTGCGATAACAGCGCTCGCCGGCGACCGGGTGGGTGAAGAAGGCGCCGTCCGCCGTCGCGGGGACGCCGATGTAGCCCCTCCCCACGCCGTCCCCGGCCAGTACGATCTCTCCGGGCTGGGTGACGCCCGTCGGCTCGTCGTCGGGGTTGAGCACCCACAGGCCCTGGTTGCTCAGAGCCCGTCCGTAGGGGATGGACCGCTCGTGGTGCTCGCCAGGGGCCACCTCGTGCAGATTCGACCAGATGGACGCCTCGGTGGCGCCGCCGAGGGCCAGGAAGCGCGCTCCCGGAACCAGCGACCACAGCCGTGCGGGCTGGTCGACGGGGATCCAGTCGCCCGAGACGAGGGCGGCCCGGATGCTGCCCAGCGGGTTGGACGGGGCGGCCCCGGCCTCGTCCAGGAGCATCGTGAGCTGGGCCGGGACGGAGTTCCACAGGGTCACCGAGTTCGTCGCGATCTCCTCGGCCCAGACCTGCGGGTCGGCCGACTGTCCGCAGCGCGGCACGACGATCGCCCCGCCGGCGCCCAGGACGCCGAACACGTTGAAGACCGACAGGTCGAAGCTGTGCCGGGACACGGCCAGGACGCGGTCGCGGGGCCCCAGACGCAGTCGTCCCGCGATGTCGGAGAGCGTGGTGAGCGCCTGCTCGTGGCTGATCGCCACGCCCTTGGGCGTGCCGGTGGAGCCGGAGGTGAAGATGACGTAGGCGGTCTCCTCGGGGCCCGCGTCCACGGCGGACGGGGCCCCGGCGGCGGGCGGGGCCTGCGGGCTGCAGGCGGCCTGGACGGCGTCGTCGTCCACGACGAGCGGGGCGGCCCCCCAGGCGCTGGCGAGCGCGGCACTGATCTCGGCGGTCCGGGCCGGCGGCCACTGCGGGTCGATCGGGACGAAGCAGCCGCCGGCCAGCAGGACGCCCAGCTCGGCGACGATCTGCCCGGCGCCGGGCCCGAGCCGCACCATGACCGGCGAGCCGACGCCGAGGCCCCCGTGGAGCAGGCTCGTCGCGAGCGCGTTGGCGCGCTGAACGAGCTCGCCCCGGGTGAGGCGCTCCGACCCGTCGATGAGCGCCACGGCCTCCGGGCCGGCGTCGGCCTGCAGGACGACGGAGCCCTCCAGCCGTGCGGACCCGCGCCCGACCCGTTCGACCGGCCGCGGGGCCCGCTGCGGCAGTGCCGGCCCGTCGGGCCACCGATCGCCGGTGCACAGCGCGTCGACGGCGGCGCAGTAGTCGGCGAAGGCCTCGTCGAGAAGGCGTTCGTCGAAACCGCCGACCCGGCTGTCCCAGTCGACGGTGACGCCGTCGCCGGCCGGGGTGATCTGCACGTCGAGGAGCACCTGCGGCGTCGCGCTGATGCCACTGCCGGGGCGGACCCGCAGCCGACGGGGCCCGGGCAGCGGACTGGCGCCGACCGTCGAGGTGAAGACGACCGGAACGGTCCGTGCCCGCCGGGCCCCGTCCCCGTCCCGGGCCCCGATCATCCGGGATGCCTCCAGCCCCGAGACCGAGCCGTGCTCGAGGGCGTCGAAGATCTCCTGCTGGGTGGCCCGTGCGTCCTCGAGCAGGTGATGCGTGCATCGGACCCGGGCGAGCACCGCGGTGGTGAAGTCGCCGACGATGCGCGCCATGTCGGGGGCCAGCTGCTCGCGCTGGACGGCCGTCACGGTGACCAGCGACTCCTCCTGGGAGCCGTAGCGGCGGCCCACGGCGCCCAGCAGCGCCAGCAGAACCGACGAGGGGGTCAGGGCGTGCTCGGTGCAGGCGGCGGTGAAGGCCTCCCAGGCGGGCCCGGGCAGGTGATGGCTGCGGCGTCGGCTGACGGCCCCCTCCTCGGGCCTCTCGAGGGGCGCGGCGAGGCGCAACGGCTCGGGGGCCCGGGTCATCCGCTCGCGCCACCAGGCCAGGTCGCGCTCGCGCTCTGCGCGGGCCCCGCTCGTGGCCGCCCGGGCCTGGCGGAGCCTCTGGTAGGCGGCGAAGCTCAGGCTGGGCGGGGCGATGCGCTCATCGGGGTGGTCCAGCGCGCGGTCGAGATCGTGCAGCAGCGAGCGGATTCCGGTGTAGTCGGTGATGAGCAGGTCGATCGACAGGTGCACGACGACGCCCTCGTCGGTGATGCGCGCGACGATGTCCATCATCGGACGGTCGGAGTCGATCTGGTACTGACGGGCCGACAGCTCGCGGCGCAGCCGTTCGCCGCGCTCGTCGTCCGGGTCGAGCTCGATCTGCATCGGGACCTGCATGCCGGGGCGGACCGACTGCGTGCCGTCGGAGCCGATGACGGCCCGGAGCATCGGATGGGCGGCGCAGACCCGGTCCCAGGCCTGCGTGAGCCGGTCCATCACGGCGGCTCGCTCGCCCTGGTCGCGCAGATCGCCGATGCCCAGTCCCGCGAGGTCGAGATCGAACTCGACGTAGCCGGTGCATCCCAGCCCGCCGTCGCTGTAGGCGCCGGTGCGGCCCACCAGGTAGGCGGTCTGCACCTCGGTGAGGGGGAACGGCGTGCCCTCCGCGGGCTCGGACGACGTCGCCCCGGCGGCGCCCGCCGCCCGGGCCTCCCCGGGATCGGGCGTGACGGGCCGATCCGCGCGGTCCGGGAGCGGTGGCGGGGTCCGGTGCCCGCCGTCCTGGCCCGCGCCGGCCCGCCGCAGCAGCTCGACGAAGCCGGCCAGATCGGTACTGGCCAGCAGCATGCGCAGGCCGGCCTGTCCCAGGCCGCGGTCGTGGAGCTCGCGGATGCAGCGGGTGGCGCGCAGGGAGTCGCCCCCGGCCGCGAAGAAGCCGGTGGTCGGGTCGACCTGCTCGGTGCCCAGGGCAGCGCGCCAGGCCTCGGTGACGGTCCGGGTCAGCTCGTCGGCCGGGGCCCGGGAGGGCCCGCGCCGGGCGTCGACGAGCGAGACGAGTCGCCTCGCGACGCCCTCGACGAGACGGCGCGCCAGCGCGGGCTCGACCAGCTGGACGACGTGGTCGGCGCTCAGGTGCAGGCCGTCGTCGGCGGCGAAGACCTGCAGGTCGAGGACGACCTGGGGCGTCTGGGAGCGCGCATGGCGCAGGCTGGCGAAGCCGAGCTCGCGGGGGTCGGGGACGTCCGTCCCCCCGGCAGCGCCGAGGCCCAGGCCGCAGGTGAACACGATCGGGTGGATGGCCGCCGTCGGGTCGCCGGTACGGGCGACGATGCGCCGCTGCAGGGCGGTGGTGTCGGCGGCCGGGTCGTCCGCCGCATCGGCGAGTTCGGTCTGGACGCGCCGGGCGAGTTCGGGCAGCGGGTCGCCCGTGTCCAGGCAGGGGATGAGCCTCAGACTGGTGAAGTCGCCGAGCACCTGCTCGATGCCGGCCAGGGCGGGATCGCGGTCGAAGCGGGTGACGTTGACCGTCACCGAGTCCAGGCCGCTGAGCCCGGCCAGCTCGGCCGCGTACGCGGCCAGGGTCATGGCCGCGGGCGTGACCCGTAGCTCAGCGGCGCGCTCGACGACGGCTCGCCAGTCCCGCCCGTCGAGCTCGGCCCGGACGCGCTCGAAGGAGGGGCTGCGCAGCCCCAGCAGCTGGTCGCGTGAGGGCAGGAGGGGCACGGCGGGGAGCCTGTCGAGCCGGCGGTCGAGCCGCTGGATCTCGGGCCCGTCCGTCTGGTCGGCCGCTCTCCGGTAGGCGGCGGGACCGGGCATCGGGTCGACGTGCTCGGGCGGGTCGGCGTAGAGCTCCCCGAGCTGCTGCAGCGCCATCATCATCGAGGCGCCGTCGAGCATCAGATTGTCCATGCCGATGCCGATGGTGGCTCCGTCCCCGTGCTCGTGGACGCGCACAGTCAGCGGGCCGTGGGCCGACGGATCGGTCACCTCGGCGAGGGTCTCGTCCCGGGGATCGGCGCTGGACTCGACCAGCGGCCAGTCGGCGGCCGGCAGCTCCGTCGCGACGGGCCCGTTCCCGGTGCTCCTCGTGACGGTGCGCAACGCGGGATGGCGGGCGACGAGGGCGCCCACCGCCGTCTCCAGACGGTGCGGGTCGAGGCGCTCGGCCTCGTACTCGAAGTAGCAGTGCGCGGCGACGCCGCCGAGCAGCTGCTCGGGGTCGCGTCCGGTCAGATAGGCGCGCTGCACCGCGTTGAGGGGGTACGCGGCGGACGTCGGGTCGGGGCCGGCCGGGGCGCCGCCTGCGGCCTCGCGCCCGCTCTCGGCCATGCGGGTGGCGAACTCGTCGAGATCGGTCGTGGTGAAGACGTCCACCATGCGGATCCGCCGCCAGCCGAGGGCCTGCAGCCCCCTGACGACACGGGTCGCGCGCAGGGAGTCGCCGCCTGCCGCGAAGAAGTCGGTGCCCGGATCGGGGTCCTCGCCGAGCGGCAGGTTCTCGCGCCACAGCCGGGTGGCGTCGGCCAGAGCCGCGGCATGCGTCTTCTCGAAGCCGGGCCGAGGGGCGGCCGGCGACCCGGCGTCGTCCTGAGCGGGTCGCGGCGGCTGCTCGGCGGTGGCGGCCCCGAGCGGGGCCGGGCCGTCGGTCCCGGGCGGGTCGGCGCGGTCGGCGCCGGCGCGGGCTCGGACGACGAGCAGCCCGTCGTCGAGCACGCGCGCCGAGCGGGGCGACCAGCCGGCCTGCTGGAGCCGCATCCACCAGTGCGAGCCGTCGTGCAGGGCCGTGCCGTCGAGCAGGCCCGGGTCGAGCAGCCCGGCCGAGACGAGCCCGTGCGCGGTGAGCTCGGTGGGCTCGGCGATGAGGGCCCAGCTGGAGGGGCCGCGCCGCACGTGGGCCAGCTCGTGCAGCAGACGGCGGTCGCGGTGCAGCACGCCCAGCCCGATGACGACGTCGGCGACGAGCGGCGGCACCCGGCGGACGGCGTCGATGCCCTCCCGGGCCGCCTGCTCGCGCAGCAGATCGTCGGGCTCGACGACCACCCACAGCACGTCGACCCCCTGCTCGCGCAGGGCGGCCATGGCCGAGGGCTTGGCCACCGCGCCCAGCTCGACCACGACGAGCGGTCGATTGCGCGACCGGGCGTCGTCGCGGATCTCGCCGATGAGGCCCTGGAGGATGGTGCCGGTCCGGGGATGGGAGCGCATGAGCCCGACCGGTGACAGCCTGGGGCTGCGCAGCAGCTCCTCGACGGGTCGGCGGCCGGCCGCGCAGTCGGCCAGCAGCAGGGCGTCCTGCGGTTGCCAGTCCAGTGGGGCGTCCGCCGGGCCGTGCCCCGCCGTGGCCCGGCGCCAGGCCCCGACGACGGCCGAGTCGACGTCCCCCAGCTGCTCGAGAGCGGCCGACAGCAGCCGGTGCACCGAGCTCCGCCCGGTGCGCGGGTGGCGCCCCGAGGACTCGGGGCGGGCGCCGATGCGGGCGCAGAAGTCCTCGAAGGCGGCGCGCAGCCAGTCCTCGTCCAGCGTGTCGCGGGGGTGGTCCCAGCGCACCTCGGCGCCTCCGGGGCCCTGGGTGAGCTGGCAGTCGATGAGGACGCCGGGGGTGCTCGTGAGCGACCAGACCGGGCGGAGCCCGGTCCGCCCGCTCGCCCCGAGACCGAGGGTGGAGGTGAACACCACCCCGAACGCGCTGCGCCGCCCGGTCGCGCCGGCCTCCACGCCGGTCCTCGTGCTCGACAGCGCCTCGCCGATGGCCCGGTGGGAGGCCCGGGGCTGCGGCCGGGGGCCGCAGACGAAGTGGCCGAGCCTGGTGAAGCAGCCGAGCGCCGTCTCCGGGGCGTCATCGGGGCGGTGCTGCATGGGCAGGGTGATGGTGGCCGACTCCTGGCCGCTCGCGGCGGTGAGCGCGGCCCCCAGCTCGGCCAGCACCTGGGCGCTCAGCGTCACCTGCTGCTCGGCGGCCCGCCGGGCGGCGAGGCAGTCCCGGGGGAGCGCCGCGCGCAGGCTGGTGAAGCCGACCTCCTGCCCGGACAGTCCCGGGGCGGGCACGTCCGGCCCGTCGGGGAGCCGGCGGCCGGCGGCCGATGACCCGTCGTCCCGGGCGGCGCGCTCCAACCGGGTGCAGAAGCGGGCGAAGTCCTCGGCGGAGCTCCCGAGGCGCCCCGGGCCGCCGCTGAGGCGCTCCGAGATCGCGCCGATCAGCAGGGACAGGCTCGGGGCGTCCAGGCACAGGTAGTCGACCAGGAGCCCGATCTCCTCGCACCGCGTGGCGGTGCCGTCCGGCAGCACCACCTCGATGACGTGCCCGGCCCCGATCCTTCTGCGCTCGAGGTCCTCGCGCAGGGGCCCACTGGCGGTGAGCACGGGCACGGGCGCGTCGGCGCGCACCCGCTGCATGCTGTCGCCCTCGCGCATGCAGCGCAGCGCGGCGCAGTCGTGGACGAGCGCCGTGACGGCGTCGGCGAATGCGGCGCCGTCGATGGGGCCGTCGCCGGCCAGGACGACCGCGTACTGGGTGCGCGCCCGTACCGTGCCGGGCAGGCCGTCCATCCCGAGCGCGTAGCCCCGCTGCAGCGGGGACAGGGGGAAGGCCTCCCCGCCGAGCGGCGCCGCGTCGTCCGGGGACGGCTCGGACGGTGCCGCGCTCCGTCGGCAGCATGCGACGAAGTCGCGCAGCAGGGGCCTGGTGAACAGGCTCGCGACGGTGACCCCGTAGCCGTCTGCGCGCAGCCGCGCGCAGACCCTCGTGGCGTCGAGGGAGTCGCCGCCGACGGCGAAGAAGTCGGTGTCCCCGGTGACCGGGACCCCCAGGACCCGGCTCCACGCGGCGCCGATCCGCCGTGCGTCGTCGTCCTCCGGCGGCGCCGACGAGTCCCCCGACGGCGCGGGGGAGCCGACCCGCTCCCGGTCGTCGAGGGCGATGGCGGCCGCCCTCCCGCGGTCGATCTTGCCGTTGGCCGACAGCGGCATGCGGTCGATCGTCCTGATCCGGCGGGGAAGCATGAAGGAGGGCAGCCGCTCGGCGAGGGCCTCGACGATCCGGTCCGGATCGACCGGGTGGCCCCCCGCCGGGCTGATCAGCCCGATGAGCGCCGTCCTGTCGGCGGTGGGCACGACGACCGCCTCGCGGACGCCGTCGATGGAGCGCAGATGCTGCTCGACGTCGCCGAGCTCGATGCGGTGCCCCCGGATCTTGACCTGGCTGTCGCGTCGCCCGAGGAAGTGCAGCAGCAGGTCCTCGTCCCACATGCCCAGATCCCCGGTGCGGTACCAGCGTCGGCCGTCGAGCGTCGGGAAGCGCTCCGCGGTGAGCTCGGGCCGGTTCAGATAGCCGGTGGCGAGGCTGGCGCCGCCGATCCACAGCTCGCCCGCCACCCCGGGCGGGCAGTCCCGGCCGTGCCGGTCCGCCACGCGGTAGGCCTGGCCCCGCAGCGGCTGGCCGTAGGGCACGGCCCGCCAGTCCCGGCTCAGGTCGTCGGGGCCGGTCACGAGGTGCAGATTCGACCAGATGCCCCCCTCGGTGGCCCCGCCCATTGCGGCCAGGACGCAGCCGGGCGCGATCCCCGCCATCCGCTCGCCCAGCCCCGGGTCGATCCAGTCGCCGGAGCACAGGCAGGCCCGCAGCGGCAGCCGCTCGTCCGGACCGGCCGCCGCGCAGAGCATCTCGGCGAGGGCGGGCGCGGAGTTCCAGATGGTGACGCGGTGCTCGGCGACGAGCCGCAACCAGGCGAAGGCGTCGCGGCGCTCGTCCTCGTCGATGCAGACCAGGGCGCCGCCGGTCGACAGCGGGCCGAAGATGTCGAAGACGCTCAGGTCGAAGTCGAGCGACGAGACGCCCAGGACGCGGTCCCGCGGACCCAGCGCCAGCCGCCCCGCCACGTCCTGGACCGTGTTGGCGGCGGCGGCGTGGCTCATGAGCACGCCCTTGGGCTCCCCGGTGGAGCCCGAGGTGTAGATCGCGTAGGCGCTGTCGTCGGGCCCGGTCGGGCGGACGGGGTCGCCGGCGGGGGCGTCGGCCCGCATCGCCGCCTCGACGAGCCCCCGGTCGATGGTGACGCCGAGCCGGGCGGAGGAGACGATGGCCCGCCTGCGCGCCGGCGGCAGCTCGACGGACAACGGCAGATAGGCGCAGCCGCTGTAGAGCGCGCCGAGGACGGCCATGACCTGCTCGGGGCCCTTCGGCAGGCTGATGCCGACGAGCTCGCCCGGGCGGGTCACCGGTGCCAGCCGATGGGCGATCCGGCGGGCGGCCTCGTCGAGCCGCCCGTAGCTCATCTCGTGGGCGCCCCCATCGTCGTGCCACAGCAGCGCCATGGCCCGCGGCTCCTCCTCGACGTGACGCATGAACAGCTCGTGCAGTCGGCGCCCGGGCAGGGGATCGGTCGAGTTGAGCGCCTCGCGCCGGGCCTCCAGCTCGGCGGGCAGGCGCACCAGCTCGTCCAGGCTCGGCCAGGGCCGCTGCGGGTCCAGCTCGGCGACCCGCACGATGGACTCGTAGAAGCTGTCGAGCATGAGCGCCCCGGCGCGGTCGCCCGCGCGGAGCGCGCCGTCGCGCACGTCGAAGGAGATCTCCACCCCGTCGCTGTCGAACTGGATCACCTGGGCGTCGAGGGCCACCTGCGGGGTGGAGGATCGGGTCACCTCCTGCCTGCCGAGGACGCGGGTCACGGCGGGGGAGAAGATCGGGGCCTCGGCGTTGTAGGTGAAGACGAAGGGCGACATGCCGCTGTGCCCGTGCGCGCGGGCCTCCCGCAGTTCGTCGAGGGCGCTGGTGCCGCTCAGCAGTCGGCGGCGCAGTTCCCCGGCGACAGCCGTGGTCGCCTCGTCGAGATCCCTGCCGGGGTCGACCGCTGCCCGGATGGCGTGGACGCGGGTGCGGTCGGCGATCTGGCCCCTGCTGCGACGCACGTCCAGACCGGGCAGCGAGACGATGAACTCGTCGGTGGTCGACCAGCGCGCCAGCATCGTCTCGTAGAGGGTCAGCAGGAGGACCGGTTTGCTCGTGCCGAGCCGTGCGGCGAGTCGGCCGAAGCGCTCCCAGTGCTCCCTGTCGAGCCTCCTGCGGTGGCGGGTGATCCTCGTGCCGGGGACGCTGTCGTAGGCCACGCACAGATCCGGTGGTTCGGGCAGCGGTCCGGAGTCCTCCTCGACCGCGTGCAGCCTGCGTTTCCGGGGCGGGGCCAGCTTCTCCCCGAGCTCGGCGAACCCGATGCGCGGGAGCTCCTCGTCGTTCGCGAGCTCCTCGATCATCCGGATGACTCCGTGGATGTCGGTGACGGCCAGCGAGATGACGATGTGGATGATTGACTCGTGCGGCGCCCGGGTCACCTCGACGGCCCAGGCCTGGCCGTGCTCGACGTCCAGGACGCTGCGGTTCAGGCGGTCGCGGACCCGTCTCCGGACGCGGTCGGCCTTCTGCTGCGAGGCCGTCGCATCGTGCACCACCACCGTCGGGGCGGTCAGGTCGTTCTCGCGCAGCAGGCCCGCTGACAGGTCCATCGATGCGCGCAGTGCCGGGTGCCGGCGCAGACGGTCCACCCGTGTCTGGAGCGCGGCCGTGTCGATGCTGCCGCCGACGAATTCGAAATAGGACAGGCAGTCGACCCCGCCCAGGGGCTGGTCCGTCGCGCGTCCGATCGTGTAGGCGCGTTGGATGGGCGCCAGAGGGAGGCTCCGCGGGCTCGCCGAAGTCTCGGTGGTCCGGCCGTCGGAGGGCGCGCCGAGCGTGTCGTCATGCATCGTCGAACCGGTCATGCTCCATGCTCCTCGACGTATGGATCCGGAGTCCGGGAAGTGTCCTGCAGCACAGTGAAGATAAGTATACACTAACCTATTCTCAATTAAGAATTGTTCTTAATAACATTGGTTCGTCGTGCCCAGGGGCGAGTCCCGCCGGACCGGCCCGCGCCCGCTCCTCCGGCGTCCATCCTCCGCGGTCCGCGCGATCCGTCGGGGGCCGCCCCGTGCTAGCCTCACGCCCCGTGAGCACACCCCCACTGCCCGCGAACCGGCGCGACGGATCGGTCGACGTCGCCCGCGGGCTGGCCATCACGGGCATCGCCTTCGGGCACGTGCTTCGCGGGGTCCGCAGCGCCGGCCTCGTCGACGGGGGGTCGTCGGCCTACCTCGCCGCCGATCGCGCGGTCTACATGGTGCACGTCGCCCTGTTCGCCGCCGCCGCCGGCCTCATGGTCGAGGCGGCGCTCGCCAGGCGCGGGCCGGTGCGCTATCTGCGCGCCCGTCTCGGCGACTTCGCCTGGGTCTACGTCCTCTGGAGCGTCGTCCAGGGCCTCATGCAGTACGCCCTGGCCGGCTCGGTCAACAGCGAGCGCACCCTCGGCTCGGTCTTCGCGCTGTGGCGGCCGGCCAACCAGATGTGGTTCCTGCCGTGGATCATGGTCATGACGGTGCTCGTCACGGCGGCCCAGCCCTGGCGCTCCCGGCTGCGCGGGCTCTGCTCGCTGCTCGGCGCGGCGGCGCTCAGCATCGGCTGCTGGGGCCTGTTCGGGCCGTGCATCTTCCTCCAGGGGCTCGGCCTGAGCGTCTTCTTCTTCGCCGCCGCCACCGTGACCCTTGCCGGTTACGCGCGGGCCCGCGCGCGTCTGGGCACCGGCGGCGTCGCCGCCGTCCTCGTCGTGTCGGCCCTCTGCTACGGGCTCCTCGTCGCCCTCGGCCGGCCCGCCGCCCCGACGACCACCCAGTTCGGACGCACCCCGGTCAGCATCGGCGAGGGCCTCGTCTGCGCCTGGGCCGGCGTCGTCGCCGTCGGAGCCCTGTCGATCCTGCTCGACCGGGTGCGCCCGGTCTCCCGTCTCGTCGGCTACCTGGGGCGCCGGTCCATGGTCATCTTCCTGGCCCACACCCTCGCCCTGGCCGCCACCCGCATCGTGCTCGTGCGCCTCGGCATCGGATCCGTCGCCGTTCATCTCGTCGCGGGGACGCTCGTGGCGCTGGCCGGCTCGATCGCCCTGTGGTGGGCGACCCGGCGCTGGCTGCCGTGGCTCTGGCGCGCGCCGCGCCGCGTGATCGGCTGAGGGGCCCGTCCCCGCGAGGCCCCACGAGGACGACCGGGCCGTCGCGCCGCCGGACGAGCGCGCGACCACGGGCTGGCCCGCCGGTAGACTGCCGCCGTGAGCTCTGGATCCGATCCCATCACCGTCCTCGTCGTGGGCTCCGGCGGCCGCGAGCACGCCCTGGCCCTGGCCATCGACCAGGATCCGGCGGTCGCCGCCGTCCACGTGGCCCCCGGCAATCCCGGCACCGCCTCCTTCGCGACGAACCACCGGGTCGACATCCTCGACGGGACGGCCGTCGCGGCCCTGGCCGCCGAGCTGGGCGTCGACCTCGTCGTCATCGGCCCCGAGGCCCCGCTCGTCGCCGGTGTCGCGGACGCCGTGCGCGGGCGCGGCATCGCCTGCTTCGGCCCGAGCGCGGCCGCCGCCCGTCTCGAGGGCTCGAAGGCCTTCGCCAAGCGGGTCATGGCCGACGCCGGGGTGCCGACCGCCCGCTCCCGCGTCGCGACGGCGCCGGCCCAGGCCGCCGCCGCGCTCGACGAGTTCGGAGCCCCCTACGTGGTCAAGGCCGACGGTCTGGCCGCCGGCAAGGGGGTCGTCGTGACGGACGACCGCCGGACCGCCCTCGACCATGCGGCCGAGTGCGGGCGGGTCGTCATCGAGGAGTACCTCGACGGCCCCGAGGCCAGCCTGTTCGTCATCACCGACGGGACCACCGCCGTCCCGCTCCCGCCGGCCCAGGACTTCAAGCGCGTCGGCGACGGCGACGAGGGGCCCAACACGGGCGGGATGGGCTCGTACACGCCGCTGCCCTGGCTGCCCGCCGGCACCGTCGAGCAGGTCATGGCCGAGGTCGTCGAACCCACCCTGGCCCGGATGCGCACCCTCGGGACGCCCTTCGCCGGCCTGCTCTACGTCGGCCTCGCCCTCACGGAGGCCGGCCCGCGGGTCGTCGAGTTCAACGCCCGCTTCGGCGACCCCGAGACCGAGGCGATCCTGCCGCGTCTGCGCACCGGCCTGGGCGCCCTGCTCCACGCGGCCGCCACCGGCGCGCTCGCCGACCGGGGCGCCCCCGAGGTCTCGGACGAGGCCTGCGTCGGCGTCGTCCTGGCGGCGAGGGGCTATCCGGGCTCCCCGGTCAAGGGCTGCGTCATCGGGCTGCCCCCCGCCCCGGACGGCGTCCACGTCATCCACGCCGGCACAGCGCTGGACGATCGCGGCCGCCTCGTCTCGGCCGGCGGGCGCGTCCTCGTGGTCGTCGCCACCGGCGCCGACATCGCCGACGCCCGCGAGCGGGCGTACGCCCACATCGCGCGGATCGACTTCACGGACGGCTTCGCCCGCTCCGACATCGCCTCGCAGGCCCGACTCGACGCCATCGCCGCCCGACTGGGCTGAGAAGGAGGGAACATGACCGTCCCCGACGTGCTGGCCACCCGCTACGCCTCCGACGCGATGCGCCGCATCTGGTCGCCCGAGCACAAGATCGTCTCCGAGCGCCGGCTGTGGATCGCCGTGCTGGAGGCCCAGCGCGATCTCGGCGTCGACTTCGGCGGCGACGACCCCGACGCCGTCATCGCCGACTACCGCACGGTGACCGACCGGGTCGACCTCGACTCGATCGCCGCCCGCGAGCGCGTCACCCGCCACGACGTGAAGGCCCGCATCGAGGAGTTCAACGCGCTGGCCGGCCACGAGCACATCCACAAGGGCATGACGAGCCGCGACCTCACCGAGAACATCGAGCAGATGCAGGTGCTGCACGGCCTGCGGCTCATCCGCTCGCGCGTCGTGACGGCCCTGGCCCGTCTCGCCGAGCTCGCCGCCCGCTACACCGACCAGCCGATCGCCGGGCGCAGCCACAACGTGGCCGCCCAGGTCACCACCCTCGGCAAGCGCTTCGCCACCTGCGCCGACGAGCTGCTCATCGCCCACGCCCGTCTCGACGACCTCATCGACCGCTACCCGGCCCGCGGCATCAAGGGCCCGATGGGCACCGCCCAGGACATGCTCGACCTGCTCGGCGGCGATCTCGAACGGCTCGGCGAGCTCGAGCGGCGCATCGCCGCCGGCCTGGGCTTCCACCACGTGCTCACGAGCACCGGTCAGGTCTACCCGCGCAGCCTCGACCTCGACGCGCTCACCGCCCTGGCGCAGACCGCGGCGGCCCCCTCGAACCTGGCCACCTCGATCCGCCTCATGGCCGGCAACGAGCTCGTCACCGAGGGCTTCAGGCCCGGCCAGGTCGGCTCCTCGGCCATGCCCCACAAGATGAACACCCGCAGCTGCGAGCGCGTCAACGGTCTGGCGGTCGTCCTCCGCGGCTACGCCTCGATGATCGGCGAGCTGGCCGGCGACCAGTGGAACGAGGGCGACGTCTCCTGCTCGGTGGTGCGCCGCGTCGCCCTGCCCGACTCCTTCTACGCGCTCGACGGCCTCTTCGAGACCTTCCTCACCGTGCTCGCCGACTTCGGCGCCTTCCCCGCCATGATCGCCGCCGAGCTCGACCGCTACCTGCCCTTCCTCACCACGACGAAGATCCTCATGGCGGCCGTCCGCAGGGGCGTCGGGCGCGAGGACGCCCACGAGGCCATCAAGGAGAACGCCGTGGCGGTCGCCCTCGAGCTGCGCGAGACCGGCGCCCGGGGGAACCCGCTCTTCGACCGGCTGGCCGCCGACGGCCGCCTCCGGCTGAGCCGCGACGAGCTCGCCGAGCTGGTGAGCGCCCCGCTGGAGCTGACCGGGGCGGCCCGCCACCAGGTCGGGCGGCTCGTCGCCCGCATCGAGCCGATCGTGGCCGCCGACCCGGACGCGGCCGCCTACCGGCCCGGCGCGCTGCTGTAGGCCCGGCGTCGGCGAGGGCCCGGCGGGGCGGTGCGAGGGCGCGCCCCGGCGTTCTGCCGCGCCCGCCGACCGGATGAGGTTCGGGCGGGGGCGCGGCCGTCGATCCGCAACCCCGCGTGCGCGCCGCCGGATCCACCCATCCCCATGGCGCCGCATGAGCGGTGCCGCGAGGCTGTTTTCCGAACTCATATGAAAAATTTTTCCCAAAAAGGGCTTTGGATTCACTTCTCGCGCTGGTCTGTCAGCATGTTGCTCGACTTCACCGTCTCCAACCACCAGTGCTTCGCCACCGAGGCCGGTCTCTCCTTCGTCAGCCCGTCGCTGAGGACGCAGACCCCGGGAGCGGGCCGTACCTGGAGCGACGTCACGAGCCGGGTCGCCGCGGTCTTCGGTCCGAACGCCTCCGGCAAGTCGACCATCCTCTCGGCCGTGGGCCTGCTCGGCCGGGCCATCGCCGAGCCGGGCACGCGCCTCTACTGGCCGTACGCCGCGGCGGCCGCGGCGCAGACCCCCACGGCCTACGACGTCGACTTCACCGTCGACGAGGTGCGCTACCACTACGAGCTCGAGGCGATGGCCTGGGGCATCCGCAGGGAGTCCCTCCACTCCTATCCCAGGGGGAACCCGGCGCAGGCTCTTCGTCCGCGAGCAAACCGGCCCCGAGGCCCCGATCGTGGTGCGTGCGGGCTCCTCGCTCAAGGGCCCCACCGCCGAGGTCCGCAGGCTGGTGACCCCCGGCGACCTCCTGCTCGCGGTCGCCGCCCGGTACCGGCACGACGCCCTGCAGCCGATCGCGCGTGGCCTGCGCACAGGCGCCTCGACAAGCGTCGTGGGCCGCAGCGACGACGACCAGCAGGTGCGCCTCCAGTGGCTCATGTCCCGCATGATCGAGGACCCGCAACGCTGGAACGGCATCGTCGACGTCCTGGCCCACGTCGCCGACCTCGGGGTCGCGTCGGTGCGGGTCGAGGAGAAGCAGGTCCCGCAGAAGATCCTGGAGAGAATGCGGGCCGTCCTCGCCGCGGGCTCCGGGGACGATCCCGCCGAGATCCCAGCGGACGCGATCGCCCCGGTGGCGCGGTCCCTCGTCTTCACGCACTCCGGTCCGGCGGGGGAGTCCTTCGAGCTCCCCCTCGGCTCGCAGAGCGACGGCACCGTCGCGTGGCTCGCCGCTGCGGCACCGGCCGTCGACGTCCTGCGCAGGGGCGGTCTGCTCGTCGTCGACGAGCTCGACGCGAGTCTTCACCCCGCGCTCAGCTCGGCACTCGTCACGATGTTCAAGGACCGGGACGTCAACCCGCGCGGCGCCCAGCTCCTGTTCAGCAGCCATGACACGGCCCTGCTCGGCAATGCGCCGAGCCGCCTCCTCGGCCGCGACGAGGTCTGGTTCTGCGAGAAGGACGACGCCGGCGCCAGCGAGCTCGTCCCGCTCTCGGCGTACGCCACCCGCCGGGGCGACAACGAGCAGAAGCGTTATCTGACGGGCCGCTTCGGCGCGCTTCCCAGGGTGGACCTCTCGGGTCTGCTCGGCATCGTGTCCGACCCGGACGGGGCGGAGTGACCCGATGGGCAGGCGCATCCGTCGTTCGTCCCGTCCCCGCCCCGAGCGGCGGACCGTCCTGCTGGTGACCAATGGGGGCAGGACCGAGAAGACTTATCTTGGGAAGCTCAAGGGAAGGGTTCCACGCGATGCGAACCTCAGCATCATGGTCATCTGCCAGGAGGGCAAGGAACCCGAGACGATCCTGCGCAACCTCGTCCGGGGCGAGACCGATCTCCGCGCCTACGACGAGACCTGGATCGTCGTCGACCACGACGGGGCCGACCGTCGGGACTTCCTCGCCCGGTGTGGGAAGGTGTCGAAGGATTCCGGGAGCAGAGTCGTCGGGGTGGTCTCCGTGCCCTGCTTCGAGGTCTGGCTCAATGCCCACTACGAGCAGGTGCAGAACTATCGGGACCAGAAGGACGCGCAGCGGCACTACGAGCGCCTGACCGGGCTGAGCGGCAGGAGCGCGAAGGACCTGCCCGGTGACTTCCCCTTCGACCGGGCGGTGGAGGCGGAGACCCGGTGCACTCTGCGCGGCACCTCGGTTCCCGGTACGAACGCCCGGGGCCCCTGCCCCTCGACGACGATGCCGCACCTGCTGCGCAGTCTCGGGCCCCTCCGGGCGCGGTGAGGCCGGGCCGCCTCAGAACTCCCCGTCGCCCTCGTCCGCCAGACGCGCCCCGGCGTCGACGAAGCCGGTGACCGCCACGACGAAGGCGCTCACGGGGCGCTCCCCGCCCGGGGTGCGGAACCAGCCGAGGTCCAGGTCGACCGCCCGGCCCCAGCGCTCGGCGCGGTCGACGACCTGCTCGATGACCCGCCCCAGCCTCTCGGCGCCGCCGAAGGCGAGCGCATAGCCGAGCGAGTCGCGCAGGACCGCCGGGGCGTCCTCGACGAGGACGCGCTCGGGCCCCATCGAGTCGAGGTGCCGCCGGTAGGCGAGCAGCTCGTCGCGGGTGCTCGCGCCCTCATCCGTGCGCCTGCCCAGGAGGCGGCCCAGGGAGGCGAGCTCGAGACCGGCGACGGCGATGAGGACCGGGCCGACCACGACGCTCCAGTGGCTCGTGGCCATGACCCGGATGACGCCGAGCACCGCCAGCACGAGACCGACGACGATGACGACGCCGCCCGCCCGGCCCCAGCGGTCGGTGCGCGTCGAACCGTGCTGGAACCAGCCGCGGTCCATCGCGTCGTCGTGCAGCTGCCGCCTCGCGCGCGGCAGCGCCCGTTCCGTCGAGGTGACGACGCTCGAGAGCGTGATCGGCTCGTCCGGCCCGACGAAGAGCTGGTCGAGCAGGAAGTGCTCGAAGCCGTGCAGGCCCTCGCCCCCGGCGGGCCTGGCCGTGCGGGTGAGCACCCAGTCGTGCGCGGGCCGGTCGGGGCGGGCGAGCGCGGTGATGCCCAGGAAGCCGCGCTGGGCGAGGTCGATGAGCGTGATGAGGACGTCCCTGCTGGTCGTCTCCCCGTTGAGCAGCGCGTCGACCATGCCGGGCGTCAGGCCCCTCGGGGCGGCGGTGACGGGGTCGTCCTCGATGAGACCGGGGCGGGGCGCCGGGGCGCGCCGATCGTCCGCGCGGAGCCGGCGGGCGCGGGCGACCACGATGCTCGCCGCGAGGACGGCTGCGACGCCGGTGATGAGCACGATGAGTGCCGGTGTGTCCACGATGCGACCTCCGCGGCCAGCCTATCGGCAGGGCCCGCCCCCCGTGCGGGACGGACGTGCGGGCGATGGTGATGCGCGTCCCGGGTCCGGTCGGGTCTGCTCCCGTGCGGGACGGGCATCCGGCGCCGGGGCCGGTCGAACCCGCTGCGGCAGCCGACTCCGGGACCCGCGGGCGGACGGCCGGTCCAATGACCCCGTTCAAACGCACCTTCGAGGCGAGCCGGGACCCGCGGGCGGACGGCCGGTCCCCGGCCCGGAGCCGCCCTCGACCCGGGCGGGAGCCGTCGCCCCGGCGGGGCTCCGGTCGGGTGGGCGTCGACGGGCCCTCCGCGCCGCCGGCGCCGCGCCCGAGAGTCGGCCATCCGGGGAAGAATGCCGGTGTTCGCGCTGATCACGACAATTCTGGGAATTGTCTGTGGGAGGACTGTCAATGAGGTAATTGATACCTGGCAGAATGGGTGCGTGCACACCCCTCATGAGAAGAATGATCGCATCACCGGATACGTGCCCGGCGGCTTCGACATGTTCCACATCGGGCACCTCAACGTGCTGCGCGCCGCACGCAAGCACTGCGACCGCCTCGTCGTGGGCGTGGCGGCCGACGAGTCCCTCTACCGCATGAAGGGACGCATGCCCGTCATCCCGCTGCGCGAGCGCTGCGAGCTCGTGGCCTCGCTGCGCTTCGTCGACGCCGTCGTGGTCGACCTCGACCAGGACAAGCGCCTGGCCTGGCGCCTCCAGCCGTTCGACGTCCTGTTCAAGGGGGACGACTGGAAGGGGACCCCCAAGGGCGACCAGCTCGAGTCCGAGATGGCCGAGGTCGGCGCCACCGTGTTCTACCTGCCCTACACGCCCAGCACCTCCAGCACGAAACTGCGCCGCTTCATCGCCCCCGAGGACTTCGCGGACGAGGACGTCGACGGGACGGCGGACGCCGAGCGCGGAGCGGTCGCGCACGAGGCGGGGGCCAGGTGAGCGCCGCCGGGCCCGTGGCCGCCCGCGCCGGCTGGGGCGGGCGCGTCCGCCGTTACCGCGCCGAGCTCGACGCGGCCCAGAAGCCGGGCGACGGCGTCCCCGCCTACACGCGCTGGGTCAACCGCCGCGGAGCCCGCCTCGTGGCGGCCCTCGCCGCGGCCTCCGGGCTCACGCCGAACGCCGTGAGCGCCCTGTCGTTCCTCCTGTCGGCGCTCGGCATGGTCGTCCTCCTCGTCTGCCGCCCGGCCGCTTGGGTCGGACTGCCCGTCGCCGTCCTGCTCGCCCTGGGCTATCTGTTCGACTCGGCCGACGGCCAGGTCTCGCGCGTCACGCACGCCGCCAGCAGGACGGGCGAGTGGATCGACCACGTCGCCGATGCCTTCCGCTCCCCGGCGATCCACCTGTCGCTGGCCGTCACCACGGTCCTGCACTCCGGACGTCCCTGGTTCGCGCTCGTGGCCGTCGTCCACGCGTGGGTCACCTCCGGCCAGTTCCTCTCCCAGATCCTCGCCGAGCAGTTCGTACGGGCCGCCGGACGCAAGCAGACCCGCGGCGGCACCCTGCGCTCCATCGTCCTGCTGCCGACCGACCCCGGCGCGCTGTGCTGGTCGTTCCTCCTGTACGGTCTGGGCGCCCCCTTCCGCGTGATCTACACGCTGCTCGCCGTCATCGCCCTGGCCCACTCGATGCTCTCCCTCACGCGCCGCTACCGCGATCTGCGCGCCCTCGACGCAGCCGCCCGGGAGGGCTGACGTGCCGCGACTGTCCGTCCTCCTGCCGGCGCACAACGCCGAGCGCACCGTCACCCGGGCGGTGCGCTCGACGCTGGCCGCCCTGCCCCCCGACGCCGAGCTGGTCGTCGCCGATGACGGCTCCACCGATCGCACCGCCGAGCGGGTCCTGGCCGGCGCCGCCCGGCGGGGCGTCGTCGACCGCAGGTTGCGACTCGTCGATGCCGCCCCGGGCCCGGGCGGCATCACGCGCGTCCTCACCCAGCTGCTCGAGACCACCGACTCCGAACTCGTCGGGCGCATGGACGCCGACGACATCTCGCTGCCGGGCCGCTTCGGCGCCGCGCTGGCCCGCCTCGACGACGGCGACGACATGGTCTTCCTCCAGCAGGTCGAGCTCCGCGAATCGGCCGGCGGAGGCCTCCGCCGGGTCGTCCCGCGCGCGCCCTACCCGATCGGGCCCGACGAGTTCGCCCTCCACCTGCTCCTCACCAACCCGGTCTGCCATCCCACGATGGTCGCCTCCCGCCGACTGCTCGAGCGGGTCGGCGGTTACCGCGACGTCCCCGCCGAGGACTATGATCTGTGGCTGCGCTCGGCCAGCGCCGGAGCCCGCATCCGCAGGCTCGGCCGCTGGGGCCTCGTCTACCGCGTCCACCCCGCGCAGACCACCGCCTCCGCCCGCTGGCGGAGCGCCTCCTGGACCGACGAGCGGCAGCAGGACGCCTTCGCCGAGCTGTCCGAGCGCCTCACCGGCGTCCGGCTCCAGCGGATCGTCTCGATGGCCGTCCTCCCCCCGGCCGAGCGCGAGGCCGGGTTCGCCCGCTTCGCGGCTGCCGTCGAGCCGGCCATCGCCGCCCTCGGCCCCCGCCGGGCCGCCGTCCTCACGAGACGTCTCGCGGCGCGCCGGTCCTGGCTGCGCGCCCAGTAGAGTCTTTTCGAGCAGTACCTCCGAAGGAGAGACCGCATGAGCATCCTCACACCGCCGCCCACCGGCGGCCCCCAGATCCTGGGGCACGAGCTGGCGCGCCGCTGGAAATCCGTCGTCGCCGGCATCGTCCTCGGCGGCCTGCTCGCCGTGCTGTATCTCATCGTCCTGCCGGGCTCGCACACCGCGACCGCGACGGTGACGATCACCACCCCGTCCTCGACCCTCGAGCCGGCCGCCCGCACCTCGCTGTCGAGCACCGACATGGTGACCGAGAAGGCCATCGCCAAGTCAGCGGTCACCCTCCAGCAGGCGCTCGACTCGATGCCCGGCACCGACCTCACGCTCGACGACCTCAAGGGCGCCCTCACGGTCGAGGGCGACACGAACGGCACCATCGTGTCGATCTCCTGGTCGGGGAGCACCCGCGAGAAGGCGGTCGCGGTGACCGATGCGATCACCGCCGCCTACATCCACCAGCGCACCGGCCTCATCGAGCAGCGCGCCGACGAGTTGTCCGCCGCCATCACCGACCGGATCAACGCCCTCAACGCCGAGGCGGCCGGGCTCGGTTCCGGCGGCCAGGCCCGCGCCGAGGCGATCCAGACCGAGCTGACCGAGCTCGCCAAGCAGCAGGACCAGCTGGCCGCCTACCACACCACGGCGGCGCGGGTGCTCACCGGTGCCGCGGACTCGCCCGACGACACGACGCCGCCCCGGAAGAAGGTCCTGGCGGCCGGGCTGGCCGTCGGCGTCGTCCTCGGCCTGGCCATCGGCCTCGTCCGCGAGCGCCGGGAGCGGCGGGTGCTCTCTGCCCTCCAGCTCTCCGACCTCACCGGCCTGCCCGTGTGGAGCGCCGACCAGGATGTCGCCCCGGTGGCGCGCTGGGACGCTCCGGCCCAGGTGTCCGCCCTGGCCGTCGGCAAGGAGTACGAGCTCATCGTCCTCGCCGACGGCGCCGACGCCCGGGCGCTCGCCTTCGCCGAGGCCATCGGCCGGGCCCGCGGCGTCCAGGGCGCCGCGGCCCCCGTCCTCGTCGATCGGCGCATGCCCCTCGCCGAGGTCATCGAGCGCCTCGGCTCCGGCGGCCGCATCCTCATCGGCGCCGCGGTCGGCGACCCCCTCGCCGAGCTGCACCAGCTGCTCGACCAGCTGGACGTCGCCGAACGCGACGTCGTCGGCGTGATCCTGCTCGACGGCGGGTTCTACTTCGCCCAGGCGACCAGGGGCGGGTATGCCTGACACCGACGTCCCGCGCGACGAGATCGACGGGGCCGGCTCGCGCATCGTCCAGCTGGACCGGACGACCGGGCTGGTGAGGACCATCAGCGGGGCCGGGCAGGCCACCGCCCTCGTGCTCGTGCGCGACGGCGGACGCACCGCCGGGGTCGTCACCGTCGACTCCGACTCCGAACCCGCCTCCGCCCCCCGGGTTCTGGCGCTGCCGCCCGCTCCCCGGCGCGCCTGGGACGAGGGCGCCGGCGCCTCGCTCGGCGCCTCCGTGGTCCTGTGCACGACGGGCGACTGCGAGCTGCTGCGCTCCGCCGTCGAGGCGCTGCTCGCCCAGACGCACCCCGATTTCGAGCTCATCGTCGTCGACAACGCCCCGGCCACGGGGCGCACCCGCGCCGCGCTGGCCGGTCTCGAGGACGCGCGCCTGCGCATCGTCGAGCAGGCCGTCCCGGGCCTGTCGTGGGCCCGCAACACCGGCGTGGCGGCGGCGCGGCGCCCCGTCATCGCCTTCACCGACGACGACGCCCTCGTCGATCCCGGGTGGCTCGTCGCCCTGCTCGACCCCCTCGCCTCCGACCCCGACCGCGTCATCGGCGCGACGACGGGCATGGTCCTGCCGGCGGAGCTGCGCTACCGGGCGCAGCGCTGGTTCGAGTCCCGCGGCGGCTTCCCCAAGGACGACGTTCCGCGCGTGTGGACGATCGGCCCGGCCCCGCGTTCGGTGCGCCGCTTCGGCGCGCCCGGCGAGGGCGGCCCCCTCTACCCGGTGACGACGGCCCGCGTCGGCGCCGGTGTGAGCATGGCCTACCGCGCCGAGGCGCTCGCCGACGCCGGCGACTTCGACGTCCGGCTCGGTGCCGGCACCCCGACCCGCGGGGGCGAGGACCTCGACATGTTCGCGCGTCTGCTGCGCACCGGGCGGGTCATCGTCCACACCCCCGATGCGGTGCTGCACCACCGCCATCGCCGCACCGCGGCCGGCCTGGACGCCCAGATCCGCGGCAACGGCTCCGGCATGTCGGCGCTCATCGTCAAGTCGGTGCTGGAGCGCCCCGCGACGCTGCTCGTCCTGGCCGGGCGCGTGCCCGGCGTCGCCGCCCGGCTCAGACCCGGCTCGGAGCGCGTCGCCGGCTCGGACGACGACACCCCGGGCTCCCTCACGCGGTCCGAGATCAGGGGCTTCCTCGAGGGGCCGTGGTGCTACGCGAGGGCGGCCAGGGCCGCGAAGGGGCTGCGATGAGCCCCCTCGGCGGATCCGCCGAGGGGGCCTGGCGGAGCGCCCCGGCGGCCGGCCGCTGGCACCGCACCGGGGACGACCCGGCGCGGGCCACGCTGCGCCCCGAGGCGTCCGCGCTGCCGGTCTGGCCGTTCGTCCTGCCCTTCGCCGGCTACATCCTCTGGTGGGTCCTCGGCATCGGCGACATGATCTGGCCCGTCATGGCCCTCGTCATGCTCGCCCTCATGGCGCGCCGTCGGGGGCTCGACTTCCCCCGCGGCTGGTCGGTCTGGGCCTTCTTCCTGGTCTGGGCCGCGGTCTCGATCGTCGAGTGCGACACCTCGGGGCGCGTCATCGGCGCGCTCTACCGGCTGTCCATGCTCCTGGCCGCCACGGTCTTCGCCTGCTACGCCTACAACGCCCGACGCACCCTCACGCTGCGCGTCTACGGGGGGACGATGACCTGGTTCCTCCTGTCGACCGTCCTGGGCGGCTACCTGGCCATACTCGCCCCGAACCTGCAGATCGACACGCCGCTGTCCCACGTCCTGCCCGGCGCGCTGACCTCCAACAGCTTCATCCACGACTTCGTCCACCGCTCCACGACCCAGTGGGACCAGAACGCGTGGATCAGGACCGACCCGCGCCCGAGCGCCCCGTTCGTCTACGCGAACACCTGGGGCAACGTCTACTCGCTCATCCTGCCCGTCGTGCTCGCCCATGCCGCGCTGCTGCGGCGGGAGCGCTCGCCGCGACGCTGGCCCGTGGCGGCCCTCGTCGCCGTCTCGATCGTCCCGGCGGCGGCCACCCAGAACCGCGGCATGTTCGTCGGTCTGGGGGTCGTCGCCCTGTGGGTGGGTCTCCAGAGGACCCGCTCCGGACGCCTGCCCCAGGTGCTCGCCGGCGCCGGCGTCGTCGTGGTCGCCGCGCTGGTCTGGTTCGTCTCGCCGATGGGGCAGTCACTGCTCAGCCGCGTCCGGGCGAGCACCTCGACGGGGGACCGACTCGTCAACTACGTCGAGACGCTCAGCGAGCTGCGCGGTTCGCCGCTGTTGGGCTTCGGGGCCCCGCGTCCGGCCGCGGCGCCCTGGCTCCCCTCGCTGGGCACCCAGGGCCAGTTCTGGACGGTCCTGTTCTCGCACGGCGTCGTCGGTGCGGTGCTGTTCATGGGGACCTTCGCCGCCGCGGTCTGCTACGCGTGGCGCTGCCGGGACCTCGTCGGCGCGGTTCTCGGCGGGATCGCCCTGGCCACGCTCGTGGAGTCGTTCTACTACGGGATGACGACGGGCATGATGGTCTCGCTCGTTGCCGTCGCGCTCCTCGTGCGCTGGCGCGAGGGGGGCGGTGCGTCGGCCCCCTCGCCGCCGGTCAGCACGTCGGATCGTCGGGGAAGCTCTCTCCGGAGATCTTCCAGGAGCCGTTGGAGTTCGTGAGCATGAAGATGGTGAGCGAGCGCTTCGGCTGGGAGGCGTGCAGATCGGTTCCCTGGTCGTCGAGCACATGGACGGACGAGGAGTCGACGCAGGCCTGCACCGAGACCGTCGCGCCATCGTCCGAGACCCCGACGATGCCGGGGTTCTCGATGGTCGGGGCGCCGTTCTGGTGCACGCCGGTGCTCGCGAACTCGTCGGCCTGCGCCTCGTACGAGTCGAGCTCGCCGTCGGTGAGCACGCCGGACAGATCCGCCGGGTTGCCCGGGTCGGACAGCGCCGCGGCCGTGCGGGTCAGTGCGTCGCGGGTCGTGGCGGCGGCCTCATCCTGCGACAGGGGCGGAGCCGGCTCGGTGTGCGCGCTCGAGGCGCTCTCGGACGGCGAGGCCGACGCGGAGACCCCGGGCGAGGAGCTCGCTGTGGTGCCCGGGGAGGCGCCGCTGGTGCCCTCCTCGGTCGCCCGGGTCCTCGACCGGATGGCGGCGACGGCCACGACGAGCAGCAGGACCACGGCGACGATCGCCGCGACGAGCAGCGTTCTGCGGGAACGGACGGTTGTGAGGGGCATGGGGCACCAACTGACGTGTAGCGGGCGGGTCAGGGTGATGCTACCCCCGAACGGGGCGCTCGGGTGAGCGGGCAGGGGGAGAGCCGCGTCGCGCTGGCCCGCGGCGGGATCGTCGGCTTCGTCGGGGCGGCACTCAGCGCCGTCCTCGGCTTCCTCCTCTCGGTGCTGCTGGCCCGCCTCCTCGGTTCGGCCGGCTCGGGCGTCGTGACCCAGGCCACAGGCGTCTTCTCCCTCGTCATGGCCATGGCCAAGCTGGGCTTCGACTCGGCTGCGATCTACCTCATGCCGCGGTTGCGCGTCGACCGTCCCGAGGAGATCCGCCCCTGCCTCGCCTACATGGGCACCCTCACGGTCGTCATCTCGCTCGTCGTCGTGCTCGTCCTCGAGCTCGTCGCGCCCCTCATCTGGGGCGGGGACGATCCGTCGGTGCGCGACGCGATCCGTGCGATCCTGTGGTTCATCCCCGTCGGCGCGCTGACGGTCGTCGCCGCCGCTGCGCTGCGGGCCCTCGGGAACATGCGCGAGTACGTCCTGGTGCAGAACGTCACCCTGCCGGTGCTGCGGCCGGTGCTCGTCGCCGCGGCGGTCGCGATGGGCGGCTCGCTGACCGTCGTGTCCCTCTCGTGGGCGCTGCCGTTCGCCGTCGTCCTGGTCCTCAGCTGGTTCCTCCTGGTCCGCCATCTGCCCGCCGAGGACCGGACCGGGCCGCAGCAGCGCTGGCCCGGGCGGGGGCGGCGGCGCGCCATCATGGGATTCGCCCTGCCACGCACCCTCTCGGCCGCCCTCGAGCAGGGCCTGACCTGGCTCGACGTCCTCATCGTCGGCCTGCTCGCCGGCAACGGCGCGGCTGGCGTCTACGGCGGCGCCAGTCGTTACATCCAGGCGGGTCTCATCGTCGACACCGCCCTGCGCATCGTCGTCTCTCCGCAGTTCAGCAGACTCATGCACATGGAGCGGATCGGGGAGCTGCGCGCCCTCTACTCCACGGCGACGATCTGGCTGGTGCTCTTCGCCACCCCGATCCACCTGCTCATGGCGATCTTCTCGCCCTGCCTCATGCTCATCCTCGGCCCCGAGTTCCAGCCCGGGTCGTGGGTGCTCGTCATCCTGTGCTGCGGCGCCATGGTCACCTTCTGCGCCGGGAACATCCACTCTCTGCTCATCATGAGCGGGCGCAGCGGTTGGGCGGCCCTCAACAAGGCCGTCGTCCTGGTGGTGAACGTCCTCGGCAACCTCGTGCTCGTCCCGATCATGGGGATCGACGGTGCCGCGCTCAGCTGGGCGGTGTGCATGGTCGTCGACGCCGCGCTGGCCACGGTCCAGGTCGTCCACTTCCTCGACGTCCGCCCGGTCGTCGCCGACGTGCTGCGCCCGCTGCTGGGCGTCGGGGCCTGCGCTGGCATCCCGTCAGGTCTTGTTGCCCTCGCCCTCGGACGGGACTCCCTCCTCGGTCTCGGGCTCGGGATCCTCGTCTCCGGAGTCTGCCTCGGCGCCATGTGCCGCCTCATGCGCGAACCCCTGCACTTGTCAGGGCTCGGTTCAATGCTAGGGTCAAAGATCGGGAGACGACAAGGGTGACCCGTAGGGGTCTTTCACAGTCGATCCTCAGCATCGTCCAATCCTTCCGACAGCTTCTCGTGGCAGCGCTGACGTGGCATAGTGGTGGCCGTCATGCAGTTTCGACACTGCGCCGCCCTCCACCCCGAGGAAGATATGCGCCCCCATCGCATGTGCGTGTCAGCCCTTGTCACGCCGCTCATGATTGTCGCCATGGCCGTGTCCGGCCTCTCTCCTGCGGTCGCCGATCCGGCCGCCGACCAGGGCGGTGCCGCGCCTGCCGCTGCGGGCTCCGAGTCCACCGCCCACGACGGCCGCACCGAGGCAACCGCAGCGGCCTCCTGCTGGGAGATCAAGCAGCACGACCCTGATTCCCCTGATGGCACCTACTGGTTGCAGACGCCCGCCATGGACGCCCCCGGCCAGTTCTTCTGCGACCAGAGCACGGACGGCGGCGGCTGGGTCATGATCGGTCGCGGCCGCGACGGATGGCAGACCCACACCCAGGGCTGGGGCGACCAGTCGCTGCTACTGACCCGCGACCGTTCCGGCGGCAACGTCGACGTCGCCCAGCTGCCGGCTGCCACGGTCGACGGGCTGCTGAACGACCAGCCGGTCTCGGACCTGCCCGACGGCTACCGCGTCGTGCGGGCGGCCGACGCGAAGGGCTCCCAGTGGCAGACCCTCGACATCAAGCCCCATCAGACGCAGGGCTGGGTCTGGCCGTTCAAGACCTACACGACCTATGACTACCGCTTCGGCAACGACTCCTGGACCGGGGCGCAGCAGACCATGGACCAGCCGCTGAACAGGAACTGCAAGTGGTACAGCTTCGGCGGATGCACCACCTCGCTCGACGTGCGCTCCACCTCGGCCAACAACTACGAGACGGGCTGGGCCTACTCGAGCCGTGCGAGCACCGGTGACGGCACTTTCGTCCGCCAGCTGAGGAGCGGCGGAAACCGCTTCCCGTTCTCCGAGGTGTACGTCCGCCCGCGGATCAGCTCCGACGACTCCGGCTTCGCCTCCATCCCCGACACCGGGACGAGCGCGATCCCCTCGCGCACCGACAACGCCGCGTCCGAGTACGCCCAGCGGACGAGCTGGGGCGTGAGCGGCAATCTCACCGGCTCGGTCGCCGAGGGCAGTATCCAGGTGCAGGCCTTCGCCCAGGTCGGCGGCACCATGTTCGTCGGCGGCAACTTCACCGGCGTCCAGCAGGGCTCGTCGGGCCAGGTGCATCCCTCGAAGGCGCTCGCCGCCTTCGACGCGAGCACGGGCGAGTGGAACAGCGCGCTCTCCTTCGACTTCAACAACCAGATCCACGACCTGCTGGCCCTGCCCAACGGGGAGCTCCTCGTCGCAGGCGACTTCACCTCTGTCAACGGCTCGGCGCACTCCGGGACGGTCGTCATCAACCCGACCACCGGCGCCGTGGACGAGTCCTGGGACCTCCAGGTCGTCAACCGCCTGTCGAGTGGCGTCCTGTCCGTCAAGACGCTGGCCACCGACGGCGCCAACATCTACCTCGGCGGCGCCTTCACCCATCTGTCCGGTCAGGGCGTCTCGAACTCCTACGGGCGCTCCGCCGCCCGCGTCTCGCTGAGCGGGCGGCCCGACCGCTCGTGGAACCCCGAGTTCAACGGCAGCGTCTGGGGCTCGGCGGTCGATCCGTCCAGCGGCAAGTACTTCGCCGGCGGCTTCTTCTCGAAGTCGCGGAGCACCCCCGTCAAGTGGGCGGCCTCGATCCTCACGAGCCCGGGCGCCGCGGTCGACACCTCGTTCACCTTCGTCGGCTCGGTCACGACGGATTACTACAAGTACACCCGTCCGAAGAAGATGTACCAGGAGTCCGTCAACGCCGTCGGAGGGAACGTCTTCTTCGGCGGCTCCGAGCACAGCCTGTTCCGCTACGACATCGCCTCGATGACCCGTCAGTCCGGCTCGGTCACGCTGGCCAACGGCGGTGACATCCAGGCCATCGAGTCGCACGGCGGCGTCACCTACGCGTCCTGCCACTGCTCCGACTTCGCCTACCAGGACGCCTACAGCTGGGACAACCTGCCCGGTGAGGACTGGACCGAGGCCGACCCGATCCGCTGGGTCGGCGCCTGGGACTCCGCCACGGGCAAGCAGCTGAACTGGACCCCCTACAACCTGAGCTCCAAGCGCGCGACCGGCGCCTGGGCCCTCAAGGTCACCGACGGCGGCACCCTGTGGGTCGGCGGCGACTTCACCAACTCGTACACCTCGCTCACGGGCCGGCAGTGGAACGGCGGCTTCGCCCTCTACGGCCCCCGCGATGACGAGCCCACCGAGGCCCCGGGTCGGCTTCGCGTCACCGGCTCCGCCTCCGACACCGTGAACCTCGCCTGGGACGCCGTCCCCGGCGCCACGAAGTACGAGGTGCTGCGCGACGACCGCACCATCGCCACGACGACGGCCACCTCGCTGACCGTTCCGCGCGGCGGCGACCAGCGCTACTTCGTCCGCACCGTCGACGACAACGGCAACATCAGCGCCTCCTCGACCGTGGCCACCGCCTCCGGCTCCGGCGGGGCCGAACCCGCCACCCCGGTCCTGCTCGACGACACCGGCACCTGGTCCTACCTGCCCAGTGCCACCGTCCCCGCCGACGACTGGACGGCAGCCGACTACGACGACTCGGCCTGGAGCACCGGCGCGGCCCCGATCGGTTACGGCGACTCGGCGCTGACCACGACGATCACCCCCGGGGCCGCCTCGCGTCGACCGATCACGACGTACTTCCGAAGTTCCTTCACCGTGCCCGACACGACGTCGCTCGCCGGGGTGTCCGTCTCGTACGTCGCCGATGACGGTGCGGTGGTCTACGTCAACGGCACCGAGGTCAGCCGCACCCGCATCGACGCCGGCCCCGTGCGCGCCGACACCCGCGCCAATGCGATCGCCAGGACCTCCGACGCGCGCGCCCACCGCACGGTCGTCACCGTGCCCGCCGACTCGCTCGTCGCTGGCGAGAACACCATCGCCGTCGAGGAGCACGTGAACTACCGCTCCAGCGCCTCCATGACGATGCAGGCCCGGGTCACCCGCATCGAGCGGGCCCAGGACGCCGACGGGGCGGCCGACCGCGCCGGGGCCTCCGACCAGGCCGGTCAGGACGCCGACGAGGCCGACCAGGCCACCGATCCCGCCGGCGCCGATGACCGGGCCGCCGATGACCGGACCGGCGACGACCGGGCCGCCGACGACCAGGGGGCTGGGGACCGGGAGGCCGCCGACGCCCGTGGCGCCGACGGCGGCACCGGCTCCGCGAAGGATCCGGGCGCCGCTCCGGCGACTGGCATGCCCCTGGTCCCGGTCGACGCGACCACCGCCACCGGCGAGATCGTCCCGGCGGGCTCCGAGTGGTCCTACCGCTACGAGACCACCGCTGCCGACGACGGCTGGAGCAAGGACGCCGATCTGAGCGGCTGGCGGACCGGCAGGGCCCCGTTCGGCTGGGACTCCCGCAACAGCACGATCAACACCCCGCTCGAGAAGGGCGTGGCGAGGACCGCGTACTTCAGCCGCGACGTCGACCTGGGCGCGCTCACCGACTCCACGAGGCTGACCCTCAGGGTCCGCGTGGACGACGGCGCCGTGATCCGCGTCAACGGCACCGAGGTCGGGCGCCTGCGCATGGAGTCCCGGGACGTCGACCACGATGGCAGGCCCGACAACGTGATCAGCTTCACCGACAGCGCCACGCAGGAGGTCACCGCCGCCTGCGCGTCCGCCGACGAGAACATGTTCACCGTGGAGCTGGACCGCTCGCAGCTGACCGACGGCGTCAACCGCATCGGCGTCGAGACCCACTCCAACAGTCGGATGGCCTCCTCGCTCACCTTCGACGCGACGGCGACCCTGGAGCGCTGAGCGCGATGACGGATCGGTGCCCGGGGGGCCTGGACCGGGAGTTCCTCGAGCGGTTCGCGCGCGAGGCCGGGCGCCCCGGTGCGGTGGTCACCTGGCTCAACCACTGGTCGCTCCTGCACGCCGACTGGCCCGCCCTGTCCCGGATGCGGCTCATCGGCTTCGACGGCACCCTCCTCCAGATGGTGCTGCACCACCACGGCCACCGGGTCGGGCGGAGTTCCGCGGACCTGGTGCTGCCGATCGTCCTCGACGAGGTCCTCGCCCCGGACGACAGGGTCGCCCTCATCGGGGCCGCCCCCGGCGTCGCGGCCGCCGCGGCGGGGCGCCTCGGCCGGCACCCCGCGATCGTCTTCGACGGCTACGGGGGGCTCGAGGCCCTGCTGGCCGATCCGTCGGCCCTCGTCGACGTCGCGCCGCGCCTGGTCGTCATCGGACTGGGGGCCGGACTCCAGGAGAGGGTCGCCCTGCAGATCCACGAGTGGCTGCCCGACGCGGCGGTCGTCACCGCCGGCGGCTGGCTCGACCAGCTCGACCACGCCGAGCAGTACTTCCCCGGCTGGGTGCACCGCATGCGCCTGGGCTGGGCCTGGCGCATCGTCCACGAACCGCGTCGGCTGTGCGGGCGCTACACGATCGAGGCCGCCCGCTTCCTCCTCGGGGCCGGCGCGCTCGTCGAGCTGCTCGAGACGATCGGCCCCTTCAACGGGCTGGGCATCGACCGCTGCACCGCGCCGGGCCCCGCGGGCCGCTGGGACGGGACGGGCGCCGCTCCTGCGGCGTCCGCGGCCCTGCTCCGCGGGGCCCGGCGCCCGGGGGCGTGAGCCGGCTCGCGGATGACCGCACCGGCCCGTGCGTGCCGCAGGCCGGGCCCTCTTCCCGGTCGGCCGGAGCCCGCCCGGCTCCGCTCTGGCCGGTCTGTTCGCTCCCCGGGGCCGACCGGTCCGCGGCGTCCGCATCACGACACGGCGTCGATGGCCCCGTCGCGATCGCGCCGGCCCGTGAACCGCCGTCCCCGGGGGCGCTCTCCGGCATAGGATGGGCGCGTGACTGACCCCCAGTATGCAGATCTCGGTCTTCCCCTCCTCCACGCCGGCAAGGTCCGCGAGCTCTACTCGCTGCCGGACCGCCCCGGGCGGATCCTCATGGTCGCCACCGACAACATCTCGGCCTTCGACCATGTCCTCGACTCCACGATCCCCGACAAGGGGATCATCCTCACCCGACTCTCCCTGTGGTGGTTCAACCGCCTCTCGGGCATCGTCGCCAACCACGTGGCGAGTACCGACGTCCCCGAGGCCGTCAAGGGCCGCGCCGTCATCGTCCAGGAGCTCGACATGATCCCCGTCGAGTGCGTCGCCCGCGGCCACCTCACCGGATCCGGCTGGGAGGAGTACCGGAGCACCGGCATGGTCTGCGGCGTGAGGCTGCCCGAGGGCCTGCACGACGGCTCGGAGCTGCCCGAGCCGATCTTCACGCCCGCCATGAAGGCCCCCGTCGGCGAGCACGACGAGAACGTCACCTTCGACGAGATGGTCGATCGCCTCGAGGTGCCCGACGACGGCGAGCGGGTCCGCAACCTCACGCTGTCCCTCTACCGCGCCGCCGCGCCGGTGGCCCGCAAGCGGGGCATCATCCTGGCCGACACGAAGTTCGAGTTCGGCAAGCTCCCGGACGGCACGATCGTGCTCGCCGACGAGGTGCTCACGCCCGACTCGTCCCGCTTCTGGGACGCCGGGGCCTACGACGAGGACGGCTCCCTCGTGAGCTTCGACAAGCAGTACCTGCGCGACTGGCTGCTCAACGACTCCGGCTGGGACCGCGGCTCCGGCGCCCGGCCGCCTGCGCTGCCCGACGAGATCGTCCAGGCCACCCGGGCCCGCTACCTCGAGGCCTACGAGCGGCTGACCGGCGAGCGGCTGGCCGTCTGAGCGGCCCCGCACGATAAGGTTCTGATCATGTCACGAGTTGTTGTGGACGTCATGCCCAAGCCCGAGATCCTGGATCCCCAGGGCAAGGCCATCACCGGTTCGCTCGCGCGGCTCGGCTTCGACGGCCTGTCGGTGCGGCAGGGCAAGCGCTTCGAGATCGAGGTCGACGGGGCCATCACCGACGAGCGTCTGGCGCAGATCCACGAGGCCGCTGAGAAGCTCCTGGCCAACACCGTGATCGAGGCCTTCGCCGTCCGCGTCGAGGAGGACTGACATGGCGCGGATCGGCGTCGTCACCTTCCCCGGCACCCTCGACGACCAGGACGCGCTGCGCGCCATCAGGATCTGCGGCGCCGAACCGGTCGGCCTCTGGCACGCCTCGGACGACCTCCAGGGCGTCGACGCGGTCGTCCTGCCCGGAGGCTTCAGCTACGGCGACTACCTGCGGTGCGGCGCCATCGCCCGTTTCGCTCCGGTCATGGACGAGGTCATCGCGGCGGCGGGGCGGGGCGTGCCGGTCCTCGGCATCTGCAACGGCTTCCAGGTGCTGTGCGAGTCGCACCTGCTGCCCGGCGCCATGATCCGCAACGAGTGCCGCAGGTTCATCTGCCGCGAGCAGCGCCTGCGCGTCGAGACCGACGACACGACGTGGACCTGCGCCTTCGTCCCCGGCGAGGAGATCAGCATCGTGCTGAAGAACGGCGAGGGCAACTACATGTGCGACGACGACACCCTCGAGGCCCTCGAGGACAACAGGCAGGTCGTCTTCCGCTATCTCGACAACCCGAACGGCTCGCGGGCCGACATCGCCGGTGTGACGAACCGGAGCGGCAACGTCGTGGGCCTCATGCCCCACCCCGAGCACAACGTCGACGAGCTCATCGGCACGTCGCTCGACGGGCGCCGCTTCTTCGAGTCCGTCCTCCAGTTCCTCGCGGCCCGCGTCTGAGCCGTCGGGCCCCTCAGGCCTCGACGACGGCCTGCGCCGTCGCCGCGTCCACGACGACGTCGGTCATGAGACCGGCGCCGAGGACGGTGCGGATGGCCGGCGACTTCGCAGGGTCGGCCGCCACGAGCAGGCGCCGGCGGATGCGGCGCAGCTCGTTGAACGGCAGTCCGGTCGAGCGCGCGTTGACGTCGATGCGGTCGGTGCTGGAGTCGGTGCGGAAGAAGATGCCGCCCAGGTTGCCCACGACGTGCTCGCGCTCCATCTGCGCCATGTCGGCGGCGGTCAGGTAGCCGGAGTCGTAGAGATGCCCGGGCAGCTCGCCGTCGGGCGTGCCGACGCTGGTGAGCAGCAGGTCGGCCCCGGCCCGCAGGGCCAGCACCTGCTGGATGGACTTCTCCCGCCACATCGCGGCGCGCGTGCTCGCCGAGTCGAAGAAGGCGGGCACGGGGAAGTAGTGCACCTGGGCGTCGAAGGCGTTGCCGATGCGGTCGAGGATGAGCCCGGCGTAGTTGGTGCCGAGCGTGGCCACATTGCCCGAGCCGTGCAGCTGGACGATCTGCATGTCGGGGACGGGGTGAGGGCGGAGCTGGAGCGAGATGTTCTCGACCGTGCTGCCCCAGGCGACGGCGAGGATGACGCCGGGTCGGACGAAGGCGTCGAGCCAAGAGGCCGTCTGGACCGCGACGGCCAGCATCCGTTCCCGGGCGGTCTCGGAGTGCTCGACGGGGGCGACGGTGGCGCTCACGCCGTAGCGCTGCTCGAGCTCGTGACGCAGCTGGTCGGTGGGACCCTCCTCGCGGTGCACGGTGAACTGGATGACGCCCGTCGCGCGGGCCCGGGCCAGCATGCGCGAGACCGTGGAGCGCGAGACGCCGAGCTCGGCGCCGACCTCCTCGACCTTCTTCCCCTGCACCCAGTAGAGCTCGGCGGCGTCGGCCAGACGCGCGCGCTCGACGGGGCGCAGCGCCCGGCTCGTCCTGCCCGACTGTCCGACGATCATGCGATGACTTCCTGGATCGAGGGCCCGCAGGTGCGCGGGTGCCTCCTCGGCGAGGCGACTCCCAGCATACCGCCACACTGTCAACAATGCGATATTTTCCCAAAACCTCGCATCAAGACCCTCTCATATGGACAATGATGAGAATTTGTGTAGTCTTGTCTCGTCTCGGGGCTCCTCCCGACTCGTACACATCGTCCACCGCACACCAGATGGGGCACGCATGTCATCGTCGACACTTCACCACGAGGAGCGTCCCACGCATTATCGCTGGGTCGTCCTCACCGTCATCTTCATCACCTACGTGATCTGCATGGCCGACCGCTCCAACATCGGCGCCGTCCTGCCGATGATCAAGGGCGAGTTCGAGATCTCGAACTTCGCCTCGGGCGCCATCTCGAGCTTCTTCTTCCTCGGCTACGCGATCTCCCAGATCCCCGCCGGCCTCGTCATGACGAAGAAGGGCACCCGCCACATCGTCTCGCTGGCCGTCCTGCTCTTCTCGATCATCACCTTCTGCATGGGCTTCGCGACCACCGCCGTGGCCCTGCTCGTGCTGCGCCTGCTGCTCGGCCTCATGGAGGGCCCGACCCCGGTCGGCATGACCTCCACCGTCAACGCCTGGTTCCCGCCCAAGGAGAAGGGCACGGCCACCGGCGTCTACATCGCCTCGACGCAGTTCGCGCCGATCATCGTGCCGATCATCGCCGTGGCCCTGGCCAACGCCCAGGGCTGGCGCTCGGTGTTCCACTGGTTCGCCGTCTCCGGGGTGGTCATGGCGATCGTCTTCTTCCTCGTCCAGCGCACCCACCCCGGCCAGTCCAGGTGCGTCAACGCCGCCGAGCTCGCCCGCATCACGAGCACCGACACCGGTGGGACCGAGAAGAGGGTCGACTTCGGCGACATGGGCTGGATCGACCGCCTCATCCGGCTGCGCGACGAGAAGCCGCTCGACACCAACGGCAGGATCATGCGGTCCTGGAACATCTGGGGCAACACCATCGCCTACTTCTTCATGAACAACGTGCTGTACGGCATGCTCACCTGGATCCCCTCGTACCTGGTGACCGCCCGCGGCTACAACTTCATCAAGATGGGCTTCGTCGCCTCCGCCCCGTCCATCGGCGGCCTGGTCGGCGCCCTCGTGGGCGGCGTCGTCTCCGATCGCGTCTTCCGCGGGCGCCGCAAGCCCACCATGCTCATCACCGCCCTCATGACCGCTGTCATGATGGTCGTCGTGCTCGTCGTCCCGCAGAACACGGTCCTGGTCGTCGGCTCGCTGATCCTCACCGGCTTCTTCCTCAACATCGGCTGGCCCATGTTCACCGCCTACGCGATGAACCTCACGACCGACGGGACCTACCCCTTCGCCATCTCGGTCATCAACTCCGGCGGCAACCTCGGCGGCTTCTTCGCCCCGATCATCGTCGGCGCCCTGCTGGACGCCTTCGGGGGCAACTACACGGTGGCCTTCAGCTACTTCGTCGTCGTCCTGCTCATCGGCCTCGTGCTGATCCTCACCCTCACCGAGGGGCGGCCCGCGCCCAAGGTCGGGGCCGCCACCGCGACCCGGGCCTGATCTGCGACGATGAACCCTGCACAAGGAGGTGCCGACTCATGGCGAATGTGGGAATCGTCGCGGACGACCTGACCGGCGGAACGACGGTCGGCGCGCTCATCGCCCGGGAGGGCGTGCCCGCCACCGTGTTCTTCGACCCCTCGTACGTCGCGACCACGCCCCTGCCCGACAACGCCGCCGCGATCGTCAGCACCGACTCGCGCCCGCTGTCCGCCGGGGTGGCCTTCGGGAGGGTGCGCGACGCGACCCGGATCCTCGAGGAGCAGGGCGCCCGGATGTTCGCGAAGCGCATCGACACGACGGTCCGCGGCGGCGTGGGGCCGGAGGTCGAGGGCATGCTCTCGGCCCTGGGCTCCGAGTACATGGCGGTCGTCGTGCCGGCCATGCCCCAGTCGCGGCGCGTCGTGATCGAGGGCTACTCGCTCATCGACTCGGTGCTCCTGACCCGCACCGGCGTCGCGCAGGATGTGCGCACGCCGGTGCACCAGGCCCACCTGCCCACCCTCTTCCGCGAGCAGTTCAAGGCCGGGCTCGGGCACGTGAGCATCAGGCCCGTCATCTCGGGCAGGCAGGCCATCAAGCACGAGCTCGTCGAGCTGCGCCGCGAGGGGACCCGGATCTTCCTCGTGGACGCGTTGAGCATCGACGACGTCGACCAGATCGCCCAGGCCGTCGTCGACCTCGGCTGGCCGATCGTCTGCGTCGACCCGGGCCCGTTCACCGACCGCGTCGCGGTGCACGCGGGGGCCATCCGGCCCGCCGAGGTGCCGCAGCGCGTCACCCGCCTCGACCCGGTGCCGGGCGAGACGGGCACGGTGCTCGTCGTGGCGGGCAGCGCCACGCGGGTGACCCACAACCAGATCACCAGGCTGGCCGAGGCGCCCGGGGCCGTCGCGCTCTCGGTCGACGTCCTGGCGATGCTCGACAGGGACGTCTCGACCCACGAGGCCGAGTGCCGCAGGGCGGAGGCGGAGGCCCGCCGTCTGCTCGACGAGGCCGCCGCGCCGCCGCGCGTCATGATCTGCGCGCTCGACACCGTCTACAGCGGCACGACCACGCCGAAGGCCGTCATGGAGGAGCTGTCCGGCCTCACAGGCCCCGAACCGGCCAAGCGGCTCACCGTACGCTTCGGCGCCCTGGCCCGGCGCGTCCTCGACGTCATCGGCAGGCAGGACTGCGCAGGCCTGTACCTCACCGGCGGCGACGTCATGGTGGCCGGCTGCGAGGCCTTCGGGGCCAAGGGCATCACCCTCGTCGACTACGTCATTCCGCAGGTCGACCAGGGCATCATCACCGGCGGCCCCTACGAGGGGCTCCCCGTCGTCTGCAAGGGCGGTCTGACGGGCACCGAGGTCACCGCCGTTCAATCCGTCAACCGAATCCTCGACGAAAGGATGCGCACTCATGGCGCACACGCGTAAGCCCACCATGGCGATCACCATGGGCGATCCTGCCGGCATCGGCCCGGAGATCACCCTCAAGACGATCCAGGACGAGCGGATCCACGACATCTGCGATCCCTTCGTCATCGGCAGCGCCGACTCCCTCGAACGGGCCGCCGAGATCCAGGGCGTCAGGGATCTGAAGCTCAACGTCATCACCGGGCCGGAGCAGGCGAGGAACGAGTTCGGCACCGTCGACCTCCTCGAGACCGGCGTCGAGCCCGACGCGACGATCGGGTTCGGCGCGATCCAGGTCGCCGCGGCCAGGCGCGCCTACTCGTACATCGAGAAGTCGATCGAGCTCGGCATGGCCGGTCGCATCGACGGCGTCTCCACGGCCCCGATCAACAAGGCCGCCCTCAAGGCGGCCGAGGTGCCCTACATCGGCCACACCGAGATCTACCAGGCGCTCACCGGCTCGCCGTACGCTTTGACGATGTTCAACGTGCACAGGCTGCGCGTCTTCTTCGTCAGCCGGCACGTCTCGCTGCGCGAGGCCTGCGACCTGGCCAACCACGACCGCATCCTCGAGTTCCTCGGGAACATCGACACCGAGCTGAAGAAGTTCGGCTTCGAGCACCCGTCGATCGGCGTCGCTGCCCTCAACCCGCACGTCGGCGAGGGCGGCCTGTTCGGCACCGAGGAGATCGAGCACATCGCGCCGGCCGTCGAGGACGCCCGGGCCCTCGGCATCGACGCGCACGGCCCCGATTCGGCCGACGCGATCTTCGCGTTCAACCTGGACGGGCACTACGACGCCATCCTGTCGATGTACCACGACCAGGGTCACATCGCCTGCAAGACGCTGGACTTCCAGAACGCCGTCACGCTGACCCTCGGCCTGCCCTTCATGCGCAGCTCGGTCGACCACGGAACGGCCTTCGACATCGCCGGCAAGGGCATCGCCCAGGGCGAGTCGATGATCGAGTCGACGCGCGTGGCCGCCGTCTACTCCCAGATGCAGATCGACGCGAGGGCCGAGGCCTCCCGCCCCTGATCCTCCCGGGCCCGGCCCCCGTCCGAAGCCCGGGCCGCTCGGGCTCGCCCCCGTCGGAGGGCGGAGCGACCCGGGGCGGGCCGGGTCGTGCCGCGAGCACGCGCGGCCCGGCCGTCCCGCCCCCGCATGAGTCGTACCCGCATGAGTCATATAGGATCGGCGGCGAAGTGGCGGCGTCGCCGCGAGCCCGCCGCCACCGATCGCCGCGGAGCGCACCGCGCACCGTCCACACCGCGCACCGTCTCAGAACCACACACCGTCTCGGACGAGAGGAATCCCATGAAGCTCATCTTCGGGTGCGACCCCAATGCCGCCGAGTTCAAGAAGGCCCTCATGGCCAGGGCCGTCGAGCTGGGCCACGAGGTCGAGGACTACGGCTCCGACGACCCGATCTACGCCAACGTGGCCACCAGGGTCGCCGAGGACGTCGTGGCCGGCGGGGCCGACCGCGGCGTCGTCGTCTGCGGCACGGGCATCGGCGTCTCGATCGCCGCGAACAAGGTCCGCGGCGCCTACTGCGCCTGCGTCGCCGACGTCTACCAGGCCCAGCGGGCGACCCTGTCCAACAACGCCAATCTCATCGCCATGGGCTCCCAGGTGCTCGGCATCGAGACCGCGAAGGTCCTTCTGGAGAACTACCTGGCCAACGAGTTCGACCCCGCCTCGCGCAGCGGCGTCAAGGTCGCCCGCATCTGCGAGTACGAGGCCGAGCACTGAGGCCGCGCCGAGGCGAGGGGGAACCGATCGTGAACAGGCCGATCGTCGCGGTGAGCTTCAAGATGTACTTCGAGCGCCCCCGCACGCTGGAGTACGCCCGTTCGCTCGTCGACCTGGTCGGCGCCGAGCGGGGCCTGTCGGACGCCGTCCGTCTGGCGGTCCTGCCCGACTTCCTGACCATTGCCGAGACGGGGGCGATCCTGGACGGCTCGGGCATCCTGCTCGGCGCCCAGGACCTCTGCCAGGACGACCGGGGCGCCCGCACCGGCGAGGTGTCGGGCGTCGACCTGGCGGCCCTCGGCGTCCGGGTCGTCGAGGTGGGGCATGCCGAGCGGCGCACGATCTACCGCGAGGACGACGCGATGGTCGCCGCGAAGACGGCCGCCGCCGCCCGCAACGGCATCGTCCCGCTGCTGTGCATCGGCGAGGCGGAGCGCTCCACCGAGGCCGAGGCCGCCGCGAAGTGCGTCGGGCAGGTGCGTTCGGCCCTGGCCGACGCCCGGCCGTCCGAGCTCTGGCTGGGCTACGAGCCCCACTGGGCGATCGGCGCGCCGGCCCCGGCCCCGTCCGAGTACGTCTCGGCGGTGTGCCGGGGGATCCGCGAGGGTCTGTCCGACGTGCCCGGGCTCAGCCTGCTGTACGGCGGCTCGGCCGGTCCGGGTCTGCTCGGCACCCTCGACCCGGCCATCGACGGCCTCTTCCTGGGGCGCTTCGCCCACGACCCGGACGCATTCGTCTCGGTTGCGAAGGAGGCGCGCGAACGCGCAGCGGTCTGAACTCGGGGCGGCGGGCCCTCCGACGTGTTCCAAACCGGGCATCACTCGTTCTCGGGCGCCGCACCATATTCTGGCCGCACCATATTCTGAGAGGGGATCGCCAATGATCCTCGTGCGGGTTCGTGGGGAGGACGTCATGCCAGGTGGAGCCGGGGGAGTGAGCGCATGAGAGCCCCCACGTCTCGCGCAGATGCCCACCAGACGAGGCTCATGGTCAGGGTCGCCCGCATGTACTACGAGCAGGGGCTTCGCCAAACCGAGATCTCGTCTCGTCTGCATCTGTCGGCGTCGAAGGTCTCGCGGCTCCTGAAAAAAGCCGCCTCCACCGGTGTGGTGCGGACGGTCGTGTCGCTCCCCGCGGGCGTTCACGCTGAGCTCGAGGAGCAGCTGGAACGTGCCTACGGGCTCGACGAGGTGGTTGTCACTGACGCGCGGGGCTCCCACGAGCAGGTTCTCTCTTCGCTCGGCGCAGCTGGAGCCGCGTACCTTGAGAACAGTCTGACGACCGGTTGCGTGCTGGGCGTGTCGGCATGGAGTGAGAGCCTCATGCGCGTCGCTCAGGCGCTTCCTCGGCTCGCGAATGCGGCAGTCGATGAGGTCGTGCAGCTGGATGGCGGCGCCGGACACGCCGCCGCTCAGATCGAGGCCTCGCAGATGCTGGGTCTGTTCGCCACCAAGATGGGTGCCAAGCCCGTTGTCATCCCAGCGCCGGGGGTGGCGACGAACAGGACTGTCCATGACGCGCTGACCGATGACCCCAGCGTGGTCGAGGCCATGTCGCGCTGGCGTGCCGTGACCGTTGCGCTGGTGAGTGTCGGCTCGCTGTCCTCTTCGACACTGGTGAGGCCGGGGGGCACCTACGCGTCGGCTCATGACCTGGCAGAGCTGGAGGAGGCTGGGGCAGTCGGCGACGTGTGCTTCCGCTTCTTCGACGCTGAGGGTCAGGCGATCCGATCGGCCTTCGACGACCGGGTGATCGGGATGGATCTTGATCAACTGCGGAAGATCCCTCGTCGCATTGCTGTGTGCGGTGGATCGGAGAAGATCGAGGCGATCATGTCGGCACTGCGCGGGGGCCTGGCGAGCGTCCTCATCACGGATCTCGGTGTGGCCGAGTCTCTCGCTGCGGGTGACGTCGGCTGAGCAGCGCCTGGCCACGGTCAGCACATCCTCGTGCGGAAGAGCCCATGTCGGGCAGTGACTGGCAGCGACCGGGCAACCATTCCGGAGCCATGCTCTGTTCGATGCGGCTCTGCCCTTGCCGTCCCAGCTAAATGACAGTAATATCAGCCCTGCAAGATCTTGCAATTGTAGACGACTGGTGGGCCTCGAGGGCGAGGTCCGCCTGCCCAAGGAGACCGACATGCTTGTCAACCTGAAAGAGATGCTGACCGACGCGACGAGGAACCGTTACGGAGTGGGCTGCATCAACGCCCCGAACACGACGTACCTGCGGGCGCTCATCGATGCAGCCGAAGAAGTGAACATACCGCTGGTCATCGACCATGCCGAGGTGCACGATCCGCTCATCCCGCTCGAGCGGATCGCCCCGGACCTCATCGGCTGTGCACGTCGTGCAAAAGTGCCGGTCGCCGTGCACGTCGACCACGGCGAATCCATGAACTTCATCATGCGTGGTGTCAACAACGGGTTCACCTCGGTCATGTATGACTGCTCGAAGCTCACGTTCGAGGAGAACGTCAGCAGGGTCAAAGCCTTCATCGAGATGGTCCGTCCTGCCGGAATCAGCGTCGAGGCCGAACTGGGCGAGATGCCCACTACGCTCAATGACACCCATGGCGGCTCGAGTGCTTCGACCGCGTACACGGACCCGGACCTTGCCCATGAGTTCGTGGAACGAACCGGGGTTGACGCCCTGGCCGTCACATTCGGCACCTCGCATGGGATCTACGAGAAAGAACCCGTGCTTGATTTCGAACATCTCAAGAGGCTGCGTGAAGCCACTGGGGAGACGCCTCTTGTCATGCACGGCAGCTCTGGTGTCCCACTGCCAGACATCACCAAAGCGGTGGCCGGTGGTATTTCCAAGGTGAATTACTACTCCTATCTGGCAGTTGAATCCTCGCGGTTCGCCGGTGAAGTCATCGAGGCGGACCGGGCCGAAGGGAGACCCACGTTCTACCACGAACTGGTCGAAAAAGTCTACGTCCACACGAAGGCCGAGGCGAAGAAACTCTACGGCGCGTTTCTCAATGGGTTCGAGTACCGAAGGGCTCGAAATGATGAGTGACGAACATGGTGTCGTGAGTCCGGACATCATCAGACTGGACATGCGACCGCCGAATGATTTCGAGGATCTGGTTCGTCAAGCGGCGGCTACCCTGGATGAGGCGGGACGGATCGTGGACAGGGAGGTTTTCGTTCAAGATCTGTACCGGCGTGAGCGCGAGGGGTCGACCTACATGGGCAACGGGATAGCGATTCCGCACACTCGGTCGGCGGGGGTCCTGGCGGCCTCGGTGTGCATTTATCGACTGGCGGCGCCCATGCACTACGTGTCACATGGCGAGGAGGGCGAGGTGGACAAGGTGTTCGTGATCGCCATGCCTGAAGGGTCCGGCAACGAGCACCTCAGGGTCCTTGCCAGACTCGCTCGCAACCTCGTGGACAAGGAATTGTTGTCCGCATTCGATAATGCACTGAGAAATGATGAAGTCGCCGATCTCTTCGACGGCATGGGGTAGGAGGAGTCGATGATGAGACTGGTCGCGGTCACCTCGTGCGCAACGGGGATTGCTCACTCGTACATGGCGGCAGAGGCGTTGGAACGACTCGCCCAGGAGCATGGCCTCGAAGTGAGGGTCGAGATACAGGGTGCCTTGGGCATAGAGAACAGGCTCGGTCCGGAGGACATAGCCAATGCCGATGTCATCATCTTGGCCAATGATGTCGCCATCGCGGATGTCGAGAGATTCGCCAGCCGGAAGAACGCAACAGTCAAAGTATCACCGCATCAGGTGATTCAGAGCCCTGAAGCACTCTATCGAGCGCTAGTGAAACGTGGCCTCATCGGGGAGGAAGAAAATGAATAGGGCGAAAGAAGAGGGTCGCGAGCTCATGCAGGCTCTCCTCACAGGAGTTTCGTACATGATTCCGTTCGTGGTGGCCGGAGGTATCCTCATTGCGTTGGGGTTCGCCTTCGGGGGCATCTACGTCGGAGATGGTTCTGGATTCTGGGCCGATGTCTATGCCTGGGGTCAGGCCTCGATGGGGCTCATGACCGCTGTTCTCGGCGGCTACATCGCCTACGCGCTGGCAGACAAGCCGGCAATCGTTGGTGGTTTCGTGGCCGGAGCGATGGCCAACTCGCTCGGGGCGGGTTTCCTCGGCGCCATCATCGGCGGTATTGCCGCCGGCTACCTGGTGCGGCAGCTCAAGAAGATCAGGTTGCCTGCAGTGCTGCAATCACTGCTCCCAGTGCTCATCATCCCCGTCGTGAGTGTCCTCATCATCGGTGCCTTCATGCAGTACGTCATCGGCGTTCCCTTCGCCTGGCTCAATGGAACCATGCAGTCCTGGCTGCTCAACATGTCCGGTGGTGCCAAGATGATACTGGGCATCGTTCAAGGCGCCATGCTCGCATTCGACATGGGCGGTCCTGTCAACAAGGCGGCTTATGCCTTTGCCCTGGCTGCTGCGGAAAGCGGCAACTGGGCCCCCATGGCTGCGAATTTCATCGCCTCGATGTCTCCTCCGCTCGGCCTCGGTGTTGCTGCGCTGATCGCACCCAAACGGTTCACGAAGGCCGAACGGGGTTCAATGGGCGGTCTCCTCGTCGGTGGCGTGGGCATGATCACCGAGTTCGCCATCCCCTTCGCCGCCGCAAATCCCTTCCGGGTCATCCCATCGCTCATGGTCGGCAGCGCGTTCGGGGCTTCGCTCAGTTACATCGCCGGGCTGACGATGCAGGCGCCCCATGGCGGGCTCTTCGTCCTGCCGCTGTGCAACCGTCCGCTCATGTTCCTGCTGATCCTCCTGTTCTCCGCATTAGTCACGGCAGGCATGCTCGTGCTCCTCCTGCCGAGATCGGCCAGGGCTGAGGGCGGGGCCTCTGCTGTCGGCGGCCTGGGCGACCTGATGGGATCTTCTGCCATGGCGACACGCTCAGCTGCCGGGGAAACGGATTTCGATGACATCGAGACGCTCGATCTCGACACCGATGAACAGCTCTGGTCGGGAGACCAGAACAATTGACACAAGAAGGTTCATTCACAAGATCCTGCACGGAGGCGTCACCACTTGTCGCGCCCTCGGCCGCCGATGCCGTGAATGAGTTTCAAGATTGGGAGTTCACCATGACAAGATTCCAGGATGTACTCGAACGCTTCCCCTTCGAACCCGCTGAGAAGAGAACTCTTCTCATCAGGAAAACCGACTATCTTCATCATATATATCCTCCGGACAATGCATTCACCAGCGACAATAATTATTTGATAGTGTCCACCGACACTCTTCTCGTCGGGATCTACGAACTAGCGCCCGGGGCGTCATTCGAGCCGATCGACATCCATCCCGGCGATGAGATGTACTATATTCTTGAGGGGCCGGTGGTCCAGAAGAGCAACTATGGTCAGTATGTCGAGTTGCAGACCGATGAGGGCCTGCTCATCCCTCAAGAGACGTGGCATCAGGGGAATAACTTCTCCAACCACAAGGTCAGGGTCCTCTTCTTCATCGCTCCCAAGGCGTGGGGCGAGGACGTCCCGCCGAAGATCTTTCCTGCGGCGGATGACACGAAGACCTTCAAGGGTCGCAAGAACAGCGAGATCCCGAGTGTCGCCGGTCGTTCGGGGATCAACCCGCTTCCCACCACTGACGACCTGGGTCGCTTCCCGGTCGATGGAGCCGCGGCGCGAATTCATCCGACCAATATTTATCGGATCGGCGACCGTGAGAAGCTGGTCACGCTCATGGGCAACGACAGCCCCATGCTCATGAAATTCACGGTGAGCACGGATTTCGCCCACATGGGTGAGATGATCGTACCGCCCGGGGGCGGCAAAGGGCCGCGTTGCTCCGAGCCCATGTCCCACCAGGGAGATCTCGTGCTCTACTGCATGGAGGGTCCCATCACGGTCAACTTCCCCGATCGCCGGGACTGCCTGATCCTGGAGCCCGAGGAGTCCATCTTCATTCCAGCCGGGGTGAGCTATCAGCTGGTCAATTTTGACGGACATCCGGTCCGAGCGATTTTCAGTATCGCGCCGGGTCTGTGATGCGGTGGGCCGGTGCTCAACTCCCGAACGGGCCTTGACCGCGAGGGGCCCGTCACCTCCAACTGGTGACGGGCCCCTCGCTCTGGCGAGCCGGGCGTGCCCGTGGGAGGGGTGATCGCTTGTTGGTGATCCGGGGGAAGATGCGGGCGCTCATCGGTGGCCCGGCTCGTCGAACAAGCGTGCTGATGAACGCTCCTGCAGGACCGGACGCGGTGCTGCTCACATCTGGGTGGTGAGGCGCTTCGTCGCGGTCCTCATGTGGGCGCGCATGGCCTGCTCGGCGGCCTCGACGTCGTGCCTCTCGACCGCTCGCAGGATCATCTCATGCTCGCCCAACGACTCGACGGCGTCCGCCTCGCTGCGCAGGGCCCGGTCCAGCCAGATGCTCAGCAGCGTGCGGCAGGTGCGCAGCATGTCGGCGGCCAGGTCGTTGCGGCAGCCGTCGGCCAGGACGACGTGGAAGCGGTAGTCGAGTGGGATCACCTTCTCCAGATCGGGCAGGGCCTCGCGCATCGACTCGATGCTGTCCCTCAGCAGCCCGAGGTCCCGTTCCTCGGCCCGCTCTGCGGCCAGGCGCGCCGACTCGACCTCGAGGGCCGAGCGCACTTCGAGGAGCTGCCGGGTGTCGTTGTCTCCGAGCAGCATGCCCCAGGTGAGCGTCTTCGGCAGAAGATCCGAGGTCGTCCCGCGCACATAGGTGCCCGCGCCCGGTCGTACCTCGACCAGGCCCAGCAGCTCGAGCGCCGCGAGCGCCTCGCGGACGGCAGAGCGCCCGACGCCGAGCTTCTCGGCCAGGGCCCGCTCGGGCGGTACCCGGTCACCGGTCGACAGGGGGCCGGTGCCGAAGTGGGACAGCAGGTGCTGCGCGACCTCGGCCGCCGTCGTCCCGCGGGGGAGGGCGGACATCTCCTCGAGGAACTCGTCGGCCGGTCCGGTTGCGTATGCGGGCATGCCGTCAATCTACTAGGCGCGATCCGCCCTGCTCGGGACGTGCGACCGCCGTGGGGCCGCCGGGCGCCCCGCCGCTGAGCCCGTACGACCTGCAGAAACAAGTTAACCGGTTGACAGGTTGGTCGGTGTGGCTCTACCCTCGTACGCGTACGGACGCCGCGCAGCGCTGCGCGACCGATCGGAACGATGACAACGATGACGAGGAGGTCACGTGTCGAGCACAGCAATCGTGAACCCTGCGGTGGAGAGGTCCGCCGTCCACAAGATCTCGGTACGGCTGGTGCCGTTCGTCGCGCTGATGTTCTTCATCAACTTCCTGGACCGCACCGCGATCGGATACGCCGGTCCCAACGGGATGGAACAGGACCTGGGCATGACAGCCGCCCAGTTCGGACTCGCCTCGGGCGTGTTCTTCATCGGATACATCATCCTTGAGATCCCGTCCAACCTGGCGCTCCACAGATTCGGCGCCCGGGTCTGGCTGTCGCGCATCATGCTCACGTGGGGCATCGTCTCGATCCTGTTCACCTGGGTCCAGTCGAGCGGTCAGCTGTACGCCCTGCGCGTCCTGCTCGGCGTCGCCGAGGCCGGCTTCTTCCCCGGTGCGATCCTCTTCCTGAGCATGCTGGTGCCCTCGCAGCACCGCAGCCGTACCCTCATGCTCTTCTACCTCGCCCAGCCGCTCACGAACGTCATCGGGGCCCCGCTGGCCAGCTGGCTCATCCAGCACCACGGCGTCCTCGGGCTGGAGGGCTGGCGCTTCATGTACCTGTGCGTCGGCGCCCCGGCCATCGTCGTCGGCGCCATCGGCTTCTTCTACCTGAAGGACAGGCCGGAGGACTGCTCCTGGCTCACCGCCGAGGAGGTCGCCTGCCTGCGCGTCCAGCTCGACGCCGAGGCCGAGACGAACAGCGGCGACCGGAGCGAGCGGAACGTCCGGGCCGCCCTCACGAGCGGCCGGGTGTGGGTCCTCTCGCTCATCTATTTCGGCTTCATCTACGGCCTGTACGCACTGGGCTTCTTCCTGCCCACGATCATCAAGGGCTTCGGGGCCCAGTACGGGACCAAGCTGACGATCCTGCAGCAGGGGCTGGTCACCGCGGTCCCCTACGTGTTCGCCGCCCTGGCGATGTACCTCTGGTCGAGGGACGTCACCCGGCGCGGGCTGCGCAGCTGGCACATCGCCGTGCCGGCGGCCATCGGCGGGGTCTCGATCCCGGTCGCCCTGTTCGTCGGCTCACCGGTCGGCGCCATCGGCGTCATCTCCGTCACGGCCATGTCGATCTTCGCCGTGCTGCCCAACTTCTGGACGCTGCCCACGCAGTTCCTCACGGGCGCCCCGGCCGCGGCCGGCGTCGCCCTGATCAACACGATCGGCAACATCGCCGGCTTCTCCGCCGGCTACATCACGGGGGCGATCCACGACTGGACGGGCGGGTACGTCGTGCCCATGGTCGTCGTCGGCGGCTTCATGATCCTGTCCGCGGTGCTCATGGTCCTGCTCGCCCGACGGGGCCGGGTGCACACCGCGGATGCGTCCTGATCGGCATGGCGACGAAGACGGAGAGGCGGTGATGACCATGGCGCTGGGGATCGGCACCTATGCGCTCTTCTGGGAGTGGTCGGAGGCCGTGGAGCGGCCCCTCGACCTGGCCGGCATGCTCGAACGGGCCGGGGACCTCGGGTGCGGGGTCTTCCAGGTCTGCGACTACCCGCCCATCGAGACGATGTCGGCCGACCAGCTCGAGGACGTCCGCCAGCAGGCCTCGGACCTGGGGCTGGCGCTCGAACTGGGCACCCGCGGCACCCGTCCCGATCACCTGAACGGGTACCTGGACATCGCCGAGGCGCTGGGCGTGCGCCTGCTGCGCTCCATGGTGCGCGTCGGCCCCGGCGAGCCGACCCTCGACGAGTCCCTCGCAGCGGTCCGCGGGCTGCTCCCGCGGCTCCACGAGGACGGCGTCTCGCTCGCCCTCGAGACCTACGAGCAGCTGCCCAGCGCGCGGCTGGTGCGATTCGTGGCCGACGTCGACGACCCCCGGGTCGGCATCTGCCTCGACCCGGCCAACTGCGTCGCCAGTCTTGAGCTGCCCGGTGATGTGATCGACCGCTGCGCGCCGTACACGCTGAACCTCCATGTGAAGGATTTCGCCTTCACCCGTCGGGACGGCTGGGTGGGCTTCACCCTGGCTGGTGCGGCGATGGGGGAGGGGCTGCTCGACCTCGGCGCCGAGCTGAGTGCCGTCAGACCCCTCGAACGCGGCATCAGCATGATCGTCGAGCACTGGCTCACCTGGCAGGGCGACCCGCGGACCACCGTCGCCATGGAGCGCCGATGGACGCGGCAGACCCTTGCTCGCGTGCGCAGCGGCCTCGGCGACCACATCGAGGAAACCATCGAGGATGAAGGAGAACCGAATCATGAGTGAGAACCTGAGGATCGCGGTCGTCGGCGCCGGCGGCAAGATGGGCATGCGCGTGTCCGACAATCTGCAGCGCACCGACTGGACCGTCTACTACTGCGAGAACGGCGAGGCCGGCAGGCGGCGCGTGCAGGAGGCCGGCCGCGAGGTCGTGCCGACGGACGATGTCATCGGTGGCGTCGACGTCGCGATCCTGGCCGTGCCGGACGTGGCACTGGGGCCCGTCACCGCCGACGTCGTCCCCAGGATGAAGTCGGGCGCCATGGTGCTGACCCTCGACCCGGCAGCCGCCTACGCCGGCCTGCTGACCATGCGCGACGACCTCGACTACGTCGTGGCCCACCCGACCCATCCGTCGGTCTTCCTCGAGCGCCGCACGCCCGAGGAGTACGCCGACACCTTCGGGGGCGTCGCCGCCCCGCAGAACTCGGTCGCCGCCCTGCAGCAGGGGGACGAGTCCCTCAAGCCCCTCGCCGAGCGGATCATCTCGACCATGTACGGCCCGGTCATCAAGGTCTACTGGGCCTCCGTGCACGACTTGGCCGTCCTCGAGCCCACGCTGAACGAGACCATCGGGTGCATGCTCGGCCAGTTCCTCAAGGACGCCATCGACGCCACGGTGCGTCACACCGACATGGACGAGGCGACCGTGACCGCCATGATCCACGGCCACATCTGGATCGCGCTGACCAACGCGCTGCGCGGGTCGAACCCCTTCTCGGACGCTTGCCTGCTGGCCATGGACTACGGCCGTGAAGCCATCATCAAGGACGACTGGGAGCGCATCTTCAACGATGCCGACCTCGACATCGTCATCGCCAAGATGCTGAAGCTCGACACGGCGGAGCACTGATCCCGCAGGCCCCGGCGGCACAGGAGTACGGGAATGGCGGTCTCGCCAGGAGGCCGCCATCCCTATATTCTGTAGGAACCGTGCTGATGGTTCGGGCCTACCGCCCCTCGACGACGAGTGCGACCATGAAGCAGAGCCTCTGAGACATGAGACAGGAGAGACAATGACGTACCTTGTTGGCGAGCCGCTGGACTTCGCGGCTGACAGTCTTGCGGGCTTCGTGTCCGCGCACTCGGATCTCGTCCAGGCGGTGCACGGCGGTGTGGTCCGCGCCGATGCCTCGCCCCGCGGCGAGGTCGCCGTCGTGGTGGGCGGGGGTTCCGGCCACTACCCGGCGTTCTGCGGCTGGGTCGGCCCGGGCATGGCCCACGGCTCGGTCTGCGGCAACATCTTCGCCTCGCCGTCCGACTCGCAGGTCGTGTCGGTCGCCCGGGCCGCCGACAACGGCGGCGGCGTACTGCTGCTGTTCGGCAACTACGCCGGCGACTGCCTGCAGTTCGGCAAGGGGGCCGACGTGCTCAACGCCGAGGGCATCGACACCCGCGTCGAGACGATCACCGATGACGTCGCCTCGCGTCCGGTCGAGAAGTGGACGGAGCGCCGCGGCATCGCCGGCGACTTCTTCGTCGTGAAGGTCGCGGGCGCCGCTGCGGCCGCCGGCCGGGACCTCGACGCCGTCGTCGAGGCCACCCGGCGCGCGAACGCCGCGACCAGGACCCTCGGCATCGCCTTCGACGCCCCGACCCTGCCCGGGGCGCCCGAGCCGCTGTTCACCGTTCCCGAGGGCCACTACGAGCTCGGCCTGGGCGTCCACGGAGAGCCGGGGCTGTCCTCGCACCCGCTGAACGGCGTCGACGAGATCGCCCGGACCCTCGTCGACGGCGTCCTGGCCGAGCGGCCCGCCGGCGCCCGGCGCGTCGGCGTCCTGGTCAACGGCCTGGGCTGCACCAAGTACGAGGAGATGTTCGTCCTGTACGGGCGCGTCGCCCGGCTCCTCGAGGCCGCCGGCCTCGAGATCGTCGCCCCGATCGTCGACGAGCAGGTCACGAGCCTCGACATGGCCGGCGTCTCGCTGAGCGTCGTCTTCCTCGACGACGAGCTCGAGGAGCTCCTGCTCGCACCGGCCCTGACGCCCGCCTTCACCCGGGGCGCCGTCGAGCACGCCGGCCCGAGGCGCGAGCTCGCCGCCGAGGCCAGTGCCGAACTCGCCGCCGGCTCGCCGGAGTCCGCGGCCCAGGGCGCCAGGATCGCCGAGGTCGTCGAGCTCATGGCCCGCACCGCGGCCGAGGACTCCGACTTCCTGGGCAGGCTCGACTCGATCGCCGGTGACGGCGACCACGGGCAGGGCATGGTGCTCGGCTCGCGGGCCGCGGCCAGGGCCGCCTCCGCGGCGGTCGCCGCGGGCGCCGGCGCCGCCACGGTCATGCGCCAGGCGGGCCTCGCCTGGGCCGAGGGCGCCGGCGGCACCTCCGGGGCGCTGTGGGGCCGGGCCCTCGAGGCCGTCGGCGCGGCGCTGTCCGACGAGACGGCTGCGGACGCCGCCACGGTGATCGCCGCCGTCGCGGCGGGCGCCGAGTCGGTGCCGGCCAACGGCGGCGCGCAACCCGGCGACAAGACGATGGTCGATGCCACGACGCCGTTCGCCGCCTCGTTGCGGGCCGCCGGGGACGATCTGCCGGGAGCCTTCTCGGCGGCCGCGGCCGCGGCCACCGCCGGGGCCGAGGCGACCGCCGATCTCGTGGCGAGGAAGGGGCGCGCCACGACGCACGGTGACGCCTCGCTCGGTCACCCCGACCCGGGCGCGGTCTCCTTCGCGCGTCACATGACGAGGATCGCCGAGCAGCTGGCCGGGGAGATCTGATCCCGGTCGCTCCTCCGCACGGGGGAGGGCCCCACCGCTGGACGTCCTCGTCGGCGGTGGGGCCCTCCCCTCTCTGCGTGCGCGGCGGGTCGTCCCCTGTTCGGGGCGGATGACCTCATCGGGATCGTTCTTCGTCGGATGGACGGTGCTGGCGGATCATCGGGGAAGCTTGTTCACAACACGACAGAATGAAGACTTGACAAGGTGAAACGTTCCTATTAACGACTCCTGTGAACAAGCCTCGAAGAAGTCGTGAGCGATTTCCGGCGGCTTCTGGCCAAACGAACCCTATATGATCTATGATACAGGCATGATCGGTCATGGGTGACGCGATCGGAGGGATCGCATGCAGGCGACTGGTTCAGGGTCCTCGACCCGTGCAACGACAGCGGATCGTCGGCCGGGGGCGATGCGTTCACCGATGGAGTGGTTCCCCATGTCGAGGCATCGGACCGGATCCGGTCCGGGAGCCGGATGCCGGGTCCGTCCCGCGCCGTTCGCCGACCTGCCGTGCGGCGGGGAGGGGCCGGCTGCCCCCGGCCCCTCCCCATCCTCAGCGCCCCCGATCCCCGCGGTCGGGCGCTGATCCCAGATTCTGTTGTGTGACAAGGAGGTCTGACGTGACAGAGAAGACAACGTCTCGCGCGACGCCGGACGAGGCGACCGTCAGGAGCGCCCTGGAGAAGGTGACCAAGCACATAATCCCCTTCCTGCTGCTGATGTACGTGATCGCGTTCGTCGATCGCACGAATCTTGGTTGGGCCCAGCAGGAGTGGAAGGCGAATTACGGCATCTCCACCGCCGCCTACACGTTCGGAGCGACCCTGTTCTTCGTGGGTTACGCCGTCTTCGAGGTGCCGTCCAATCTGATCATGCACAAGGTCGGTGCCCGGTGGTGGATGACCCGGATCATGATCACTTGGGGCATTGTCGCGGCCTGCTTCATGTTCGTGCAGGGGCCCAAGAGCTTCTACGCGCTCCGCTTCCTGCTGGGCGTCGCCGAAGCGGGGTTCTTCCCGGGCGTGATGCTGTACCTCACCTACTGGTACCCGGCTGCCAGGCGGGCGTGGGCCACGGGGCTGTTCTACATGGGGCTGCCCATTGCCAACATCTTCGGGAACCCGCTGTCCGGCAGCCTGCTGGAGCTCGACGGTCTCCTGGGCATGGACGGCATCCACTGGATGTTCCTCGCCGAGGGGGCGCTCGCCGTCGTGGTCGGCATCATCTGCCCCTGGGTCCTCGTCGATCGTCCGAACAAGGCCGCCTGGCTGACGAAGGAGGAGCAGCGGGATCTCACCCTGCAGATCGAGATCGAGGAGGCCGCCAAGCAGAAGGCGAAGCCGATCAGCTGGGGCCGGGCGTTGGCCGATCCCCGCATCCTGTACTTCTGCCTCATCTACTTCTGCATCCAGGCCTCGGTCTACGGGCTCACCTTCTTCCTGCCGAAGCAGGTCACGTCGATGACCGGCACCTCGGCGGGCTTCAAGGCGTCCCTCGTCACCGCGATTCCCTGGGTGGTGGCCCTCGTCGGAGTCCTCATCATTCCCAAGATCGCCGACCGGAAGCAGAACCACGGGCTGTTGTCAGGCTTCATGCTGGCGTTCTCGGGCGTGGGGATCATGGGGTCCGCGCTGTTCCTCCACCAACCGGTTCCCGCGCTCATCCTGCTGTCAGTGGCCGCGGTCGGTTTCACCTGTGCGCAGCCGATCTTCTGGCAGCTCCCGACCAGATACCTGAGCGGTGCGGCCCTCGCCGGCGCCACCGGGCTCGTCAACGCCGTCGGCAACCTCGGGGGCTGGGCGGCTCCGCTGCTGCGCACATGGGCGACCCAGAACGCGTTCGGCACGGTCGAGAACCCGAATGAGGCGGCCGGGCTCGTGGTGCTCGGTCTGGCCGGCATCGTCGGCGTCCTGCTCGTGCTGGGGCTCAAGCTGTTCAAGAAGTCCGACGAGGAGCGCGAGGCCCTCTCGCTGCAGAGCGGTGCGGAAGCCTGATCGGACACTGAAAACAATCGCAGAAGGAGGAATCAGTGAAATGATGGAGTACAGGAAACCAGTCTTCCCGGAGCGGCACACCGCTGTCGTGAGCGGTGCTGGTGCGCCGAGGGGGATCGCCCGCAGGACTGCTCGCCGGCTGGCCGAGGAGGGTTGGGATCTCGTGGTCGTCGACCTGTCCGACAAGGTGCTGGAGTTCGGCGAGGAGCTCGCCGACGAATTCCCGGATCGGAAGTCCATGGCTCTCCGGCTCGACATCTCGGACGAGGAGCAGGTGAAGGATGCCTTCGCGCGCATCGAGGAGACGATGCCCCCGGTCGTGGGGCTGGCGAACATCGCGGGCATCGCCTGCCCGGTGCCGCTGCTCGAACTCGATGCCGACCTGTTCGACAAGGTCCTGGCGGTCAACTGCCGTGGCACCATGCTGATGATGAAGTACGCCGCGGAGCGGATGAGGAAGCAGGGCATCGGTCGCATCGTCAATTTCTCGTCCATCACCGCCCTCGACGGGGGAGGCACCTTCTCGAAGTTCGCCTATGCCGCCGCGAAGGCCGGTGTGCTCGGCATCACCAAGGGAGGCGCCCGAGAGCTCGGCCCCTACGGAATCACGACGAACGCGGTCCTTCCGGGGCCGATCGACACGGACATCATGGGCGGGAGGCTCACGGATGAGCGCAAGCAGCAGATGTCCTCGAACATTCCGGTGGGGCGGGTCGGCCAGCCGGAGGAGATAGCCGCGGTCGTGGCCTTCCTGCTCTCGGCGGACGCCTCGTTCGTCAACGGCGTCTCGCTCAACGTCGACGGTGGCAAGCAGATGCACTGACCGGTTCCGGCGCGGTGGCGGACGCCCGATGAGCGCCCGCCACCGCGCCTCACCTCGGAGGAACAAGGGAGAAGAGCCATGGGGCTTCCAACGATCAAGGACATCCGCGCCTACTTCATGGGTGGAGCGAGCTCGTCGGCGTCGGGCCGAGGGGGTGGGGACTACCATGACCAGGGCGCCGGCCACTGGATCGATGACCACATCGCCACCCCGATGAGCAAGTATCCGCAGTACGAGCAGTCGCGTCAGTCGTTCGGTATCAACGTGCTCGGCACGCTCGTGGTGGAGGTCGAGGCGAGTGATGGCACGACTGGATTCGCTCTCTCGACCGCGGGATGGATCGGATGCTTCATCGCCGAGCTGCATCTTTCCCGATTCATCATCGGACGACGCGTCGACGACATCAGACTGATCCATGACCAGATGGTCAACGCGACCCTCTTCTACTCCGGGGGAGGGGGAGTGGTCGTCAACACCATCTCCTGCATCGACCTCGCCCTCTGGGATCTGTTCGGCAAGGTCCTGGGGCAACCGGTGTACAGTCTCCTGGGCGGTGCGGTGCGCGAGGAGATACAGTTCTACGCCACTGGTTCCCGTCCCGACCTCGCCAAGGAGATGGGTTTCATCGGGGGCAAGATCCCCACGCATTTCGGCCCGAGCGACGGTGACGCCGGAATCCGCGAGGAGGCCGGGCGCGTCGAGGGGTTCCGGGATCTTGTCGGCCCCGACTTCTGGTTGATGTTCGACTGCTGGATGAGCCAGGACGTCAACTTCGCCGTGAAGCTCGCCCATGCCGTGGCCCCCTACGGTGTGAAGTGGTTGGAGGAGTCCTTCCCCGCCGCCGAGTACGAGAGCTACGCGGAGCTCAAGCGACAGATGCCGCCCGGGATGATGGTCACCTCGGGAGAGCACCATGGAAACATCGCTGCGTTCAGGACGCTGAGCGAGACCGGCGTCGACATCCTGCAGCCCGATGTGGGGTGGTGCGGTGGTCTCACGGCGCTCCTGGACATCGCTGCGATCGCCAGGTCGCGCGGACAACTCGTGGTCCCGCACGGTTCCTCCGTCTACTCGCACCATGCAGTGATCACATTCGTGAACACGCCGTTCAGCGAGTTTCTGATGACGAGCCCTGCCGCCGATGAGATTCGGCCCCAGTTCGATCCCCTTCTCGTGGGGGAGCCGGTTCCGGTGAACGGGAGGATCAGCAAGGAGGTCCTCACGAAGCCCGGGTTCGGGGTCGAGCTGAATCGGGCATGTCCTCTCGAGCGCCCATTCAGGCACTGATCGGGTCAGGAGGTGCACGACATGTCCGAATGGGCGGAAGAGGTGCCCCGCAACGGCTTGAAGGAGCGGCTCCTCGCGGGGCAGAGCCCCCAACTGGGGCTGTGGCTGAGCAGTGGTTCGTCTCTCATGACCGAGATCGCAGCGGGCTCCCGCTTCGACTGGGGGCTCCTCGACGGTGAGCACGGACCGAATCACATCGTGAGCCTGGTGGAGCAGCTCCGGGCCATCGGACAGTACGCGATGACCCCCGTCGTCCGGCCCGCGGCGACCGATCGGGTGCTCATCAAGCAGGTCCTCGACGCCGGCGCGCAGTGCCTGCTGCTCCCGATGATCGACACTCCCGAGGATGCCGCCGCCGCCGTCGCGGCCACGCGCTATCCGCCTCGCGGCACGAGAGGCGTCGGCGCGTCCATCGCCCGGGCCGGTCGCTGGGGTCGGATCAGGCGATACATGGACGAGGCGGAGGCGCAGCTCTGCGTGATTCTCCAGGTCGAGACCCGGGAGGGACTCTCCAGCCTCGACGGGATACTTCAGGTGGAGGGGGTCGACGGGGTGTTCATCGGCCCGGCTGATCTCGGCGCCTCGCTGGGGAATCCTCCTCAGGACGAGCTCAACGGCATCGTCTGCGAGTGTCTGGGGAGGATCCGCGACGCAGGCCTGGTCGCGGGCTCGATCGCCTTGGAGGGCGACGTCGCCGAGGAGTACGTGGCGGCCGGAGCGAACTTCCTCGCAGTGGCGTCGGACACGGATCTGTTCGTCCGTGCGCTGGACGGTTGCCTGGCCGGGTTCGGGCGATGATCCCCTGCGCGCCGGGGCCCGGGGCACGGCCCCGGGGGCCGGTGACGGGGCCATCGGGGCCGTCATGCGCCGCCGACGTGGTCGGGTCATCCGGCTCGACGCCGTCGCCATGCGGCGGGTCGGACTCGAAGGAACTCGATGCGAGCATGTCCACCGGCGCAGCGTGGACGTCATCACGCAGCCCCAGGGGCCGGACCGGGGCCTGCGAGGGCGTTCTCCGGGTCGGAGCCGCTCATGGGCCGGATCATGTCGACTCGGCCGAGAGGAGGACCGCCGACCGACGGCTGAGCCCAGCGGCTCGCGGTGCGTCCTGCCCGGGATGCCCGGGATGCCAATGGTTCCGAGGAGGACCGTCGGATCAGGCCGCGATGGTGAGTTCCGGTTCGTTGGCGCCCAGGGCGCCGTGCTCGTGCGGATGCTGGAAGAGGGGGAGGACAACGCCGACGAAGGTCACCGTGGCTGCGAACAATACGACCATGAATGGAATCTCCTCGTGGTGTGCGGAGACGAGCTGCGGGTCGTCCACGGGCAGACGAGGAGCTGCGCACCTCGTCGTGTGGGATCCAGAATATGCCTCCGGCCTCCAGGCGGCCCGTGTCGCCGCGTGTTGTTCTCCTGATGGTCCGATGGCTCCGGTCGGGGCCCGTTCCGCTCAGTATCCTGTGGGTGGACGAGCTCGTGAGGAGATGACACATGGCCGGCGCGCGTGAGGGGCAGACCTCGGGCCCTAGGGCCAGGCAGTACGCCATCGCCCAGGCCGTGATCGGCAAGGGGAAGTCGACTATCGAGGAGCTCGTCGACCTGACCGGGGTCTCCGCCATGACGATCTATCGCGACGTCGCGGTGCTGGAGCAGAGCAACATCGTCCAGCTCCACAACGGCACTGTCGTCGCCGTCGCGAGCGGGCTGCACGAGGCCGATGCGGTCTTCCGGCTGGAGCAGGCCTCGGACGAGAAGCGTCTCATTGCGGCCGAGGCGGCCACGCTCGTCGCCAACGGCTCCTCGGTCATGCTCGACGACTCGAGCTCGTCGGTCTGGCTGCTGCGTGCCCTGTCGGAACTGTCGTCCCTGACCATCGTCACGAACTCCCTGCTCGTGGCCGACGAGGTCACCGGGAACCGCCTGGCCCAGCTGATCATGACCGGAGGGGAGTACCGCTCGTGGGCCCATGCCCTCATGGGCCCGACCACTGTGCAGAACATCGAGTCGATGCACGCCGACTACTGCTTCCTGTCCACCTCGGGAATCTCCTCGATGGCCTGCTTCCACCCCTACCAGGAGGTCGCCGAGGTCAAGTCGGCCATGCTGCGCTCCAGCGAGGTGCGGGTGCTGCTCATCGACAACAGCAAGTTCGGCCGCCGGGCCCTGTTCAAGTTCGCCGAGCTGAGCGACTTCGACCATGTCGTCGTCGACGCCAAGGCCCCCGAGGAGGAGCTGGGGCGTCTCGAGGACGCCGGCGTGCACGTCATCGTGGCCGGGGCCCGCGGGCGTCGGGTCCGCCGAACCGGCGCCACGAGGCGCGGCTGAGTCGGCTCGTCCCGACCTTGTGAGGCTCCGAGTGGGCGGACACTGCGCCGAGGGACTCCTGCTCGTGGTCGGGAGGGGACGCGGTCGACGACGTCTCCGTCGCCTCCCGGACGAGGTCCGTCGGTGGATGGCCTCCGGGCGGACGGCGTCGACTCAGGGATGCCCCGGATTTTAACAGTATGGATGATGAATTGAACATAATCCATGGTGACATCCACCACATGAGTTGTTAGTGTGCTTCCACGGGATGGGCCCGGACGGAGTCGTCCGGAGCCGCCGGATCCGAGCGAAGGGTGTCAGGCATGCGATGGGGCTTTCTGGTCGATCGGCTCGTCGAGCCCGCAGGGCGCCTGACCTCATCGGGGGATCCCTTGTCGAAAGGGGTTCCTCGAGGCCCGAGGGACGTCCGGGAGTCTCCGTCCGGAGTCCTCGGGGGAAGCCGGAAGGCCTCGGCCTCGTGCTGGTCCCGTGCTCGTCCGTGTTCTGCGGGTGGTGATGTTCATCACATGAATTGTGATGAAAATTTCATCAGTTCTGTGGATCATGTGGCCATGACGGTACGAGTCGCGGGCGCACGCGGCGTCCGGGCCCGTCCCTGCGCGGCGCCCCTCGTCGGGGGCGGTCACCGTCGGGTCCTCGCCCGGCGGTGAGTCCGTCGGCGCGTCAGGCACTGGGCGCGTCCATCGTCCATCATCGAACGACAAGAAGGAACAAGGATGTTCACAGCTTCTCTGGGGGTCTTCCTCTTCGGCCTCCTGGCCGCCGTCGCCGGCGGTGCCGTCGGCGCCGCCATCGGCGGCAACTACGCATTCGTGCTCGTCGGCTTCTGCGTGATCGCCTCCTGGGGCGTCTTCGCCGCGACCGGCAGCACCTTCGGCTTCGACTACCTGGCCTTCGGCCCCTTCATGGGTCCGCACGTCGCCTTCGCCGGCGGCGTCGCCGCGGCCATCTACGCCCGGTACAAGGGGCACATGGAGGACGGCAAGGACGTCAACTCCCCGCTCGCCGGCCTGGGAAGGCCCGCCGTCCTGGTCGTCGGCGCCTGCTTCGGCGTCTTCGGCTATCTCTTCCAGATCGGCGTGAGCCACGTCCCGTGGTTCGGCTCCCACACGGACTCGGTCGCCTTCACCGTCCTCTGCTCCGGCCTGCTGGCCCGCATCATCTTCGGCGGAGCCCCCGGCAAGGGCCTGTTCCGGGGCTCGCTGCACAATCCCGAGGGTTTCCACGAGGACGCCACCAGCTTCCCCGCCAAGATCAAGCCCGGCCCCAACGGCCGCTGGCTCGAGTGGCAGGAGAGGCCCTCCCAGCTGATCACGATCGGCTCACTGTTCGGCATCTTCGCCGGTGGCGCCTCCCTGTTCCTGGCCGCCAACGTCGGCGCCCACCTGAGCGGGTTGGGATTCGCCAACGGCCTGGCGGCCGCCAACGCCAACAGCTTCTGCTTCGGCATCTCGGCCATCATCATCCTGTTCCTCATCACGAATCGGAACATGCCGGTCCAGCACCACGTGACGAACATCGCCGGGCTGGCCGCCGTCCAGTTCTTCCCGATCCTCATGGGCAGGAGCCTCCGCACCTTCACGTGGACCGCCACCTCGTCATGGGACTCGCACACCTGGCTCATGGCCCTCGTGGCGATCCTCGTCGCCGGTTTCTTCGGCGTCGTCGCGGCGGCCCTCGGCGAGCTCGCCGCCCGGCTCTGGTACAACCGCGGCACGAGCCACGTCGACCCGCCGGCCGCCTGCATCTGGATCAGCAACACCCTGGTCGTCTCCCTGGCGGCCCTGCTGTCCTGACGGGCCACCGCCGAACCGGTCGGAAGGAACCACACATGAACCACGGCCCCGAGGGCGGCCCGACGGAGTTCGGGGACGCCTACATCTTCGATCTCGACGGCACGATCTACCTCGGCAGTCACCTACTGCCCGGCGCGAAGCGCCTCATCGAGGAGCTGCGCCGCCGCCGGATACCGGTCCGCTTCCTGTCGAACAACCCCACCCGGGATCCCGACATGTACGTGCGGAAGCTGGCCGGTCTGGGGCTGCCCACGGAGCTCGAGGACATCTGCAACACCGTCGTGACGACCGTCCGCTGGCTCACCGAGCACCATCCGGACGCCGTCCTGTTCCCGATCGCCGAGCAGCCCCTGTGCCGCGCCCTCGTCGAGGCGGGCTTCGAGCTGAGCGACGACCCGGCCAGGATCGACATCGTCATCGCCTCGTACGACCGGACCTTCGACTACCGCAAGCTCCAGATCGCCTTCGACGCCATCTGGTTCCACAAGCGGGCCATTCTCGTGCAGACCAACCCCGACCGCTTCTGCCCCTTCCCGGGCGGGCGCGGCGAACCCGACTGCGCGGCCATCGCCGCCGCCATCGAGGCCTGCACCGGCACCGAGTGCCGGGCGAACTTCGGCAAGCCCTCCCCGGTGATGCTCACCGAGGCCCTGTCGGGCCTCGATGTCGACGTGACGAGGTGCGTCATGGTCGGAGACCGGCTCCAGACCGACATCCGGATGGCGCTGGACGCCGGCATGCGGTCGGCCTGCGTGCTCACCGGTGAGGCCACTGCCGAGGACATTGCCGCGCTCGACGAGGACCACCGGCCCACCTACGTGCTCGACCGCGTCGACCGGCTCGTCCCCGCCGCGTTCTGGGACGAGCTCGGCTGGACCGAGGACGACAGCTGAGCCGTCCGACCCGGCGAGGACCATCCATCATCCATCCCATTCATCCGCTCAAGGGAGAGTTCCATGACTGACAACGGCCCCTACGTGCTGGGCATCGACTACGGCACCGAGTCGTGCCGCGTGGCCATCTGCGATCTGCAGGGCCGACCGATCACCTTCGCCGCCACGCCCTACCGGACCACCCACCCGCACCCCGGCTGGGCCGAGCAGAATCCCGAGGACTGGTGGAAGGCGCTCCAGGCGTCCACCCACAAGGCCCTCGAGAGCTCCGGCATCCCGGCCTCGGCGATCGCCGGCATCTCCTACGACGCCACCACCCTGACGATGGTGGCCATGGACGCCAAGGGCGCCGAGCTCCGGCCGGCCATCATGTGGATGGACGTGCGCGCCGCCGAGCAGGCCGAGCGCGCCGCCCGATCCGACTCTGTCGCCCGGCTCTACAACGGCGGGGGCCACTGCCCGGCGACGGCCGAGTGGTACCCCTTCAAGGCCGCCTGGCTGCGTGAGAACGAGCCCGAGACCTACGCCAGGGCCGTCCACCTGGTCGACGCGCCCGACTGGGTGACCTACAAGCTGACCGGCGAGTGGACGACCAACATCAACTCGGCGGCCATCCGCATGTACTACAACCGGGACAGGGGCGGCTGGCCGAAGGACTTCTACGAGACCATCGGCTGCGGCGACGTCCTCGACAAGATCCCCGAGCGCGTCCTCGACCTGGGCACCCCGGTCGGCGAGCTGGGCCTCATCCCGGCCCAGCTGCTCGGCCTGCGCCCCGGGATCCCGGTCGCCCAGGGCATGGCCGACGCATGGGCCGGTCAGATCGGTCTGGGCGTCCTGCGGCCCGGCCAGATGGCCCTCATCACCGGTTCGTCCCACGTCCTCACCGGCCAGTCCGACAAGGAGATCCACGGCGAGGGCTTCTTCGGCGCCTACACCGACGGCGTCATGCCCGGCCAGTACACGGTCGAGGGCTCCCAGGTGTCCACCGGATCGGTGCTCAAGTGGTTCCGCGACAACTTCGTGCGCGACGTCGTCCAGGCCGCCGAACGCGTCGGGCTCAACCCCTACGACGTGCTCAACGAGCAGTCCAAGGACATCCGGCCCGGCTCCGACGGCCTCATCATCAACGAGTACTTCCAGGGCAACCGCACGCCCTACACGGACTCGAAGGCCCGCGGCATCGTCTGGGGGCTGTCGCTGGCCCACACCCCGGCGCACATCTACCACGCCATCCAGGAGTCGGTCTGCTACGGCAACGCCCACAACCTCCGCGCCATGAGGGCGGCCGGCTTCGAGGTCAGTCGCATGGTGGCCTGTGGAGGCGCGACCAAGAGCCGTGGGTGGATGCAGATGCACGCCGATGTCGCCGGGGTGCCGATCGCCCTGACCGAGGTCGGCGACGCCGTGGTGCTCGGCACCTGCATGCTGGCCGCGGTCGGCGCGGGCCTGTACGAGGACCTGCCCACGGCCGCCGCCTCGATGGTCCACGAGATCGACGTCCTCGAGCCCGATCCGCAGCGCCACGAGGAGTACCGCTTCCACCTCGACGCCTACTGCGACACGTATCCCAGGTTGCAGCCGATGATCCATGCCATGGTGGATCACGAGGCGCAGCGATGAGTCCAAGGAGGAGAGAGACATGTCGGAGGATCTGATCGAACGGGCACTCGCCAGTGCCGACGACACCGATGAGGTGGTGATGGGCGACGACGTGCTGGGCGAGACCGGGCGGCTGTTCAGACGGCTCTTCGGCGACGCCGGGGGAGTCGTCATCGCCGACGGCAACACCTGGGCCGTGGCGGGCGAGCAGGTGACCGCCTCGCTCCGTGGCGCCGGCGTCGAGTTGGCCGAGCCGTACGTCTTCCCCGCCCGCCCCAGCGTCTACGCCGAGTACGAGAACGTCGAGCTGCTGCGCGAATTCCTCGCCCCGCTCGGTGCGAATGCCGTCGTGATCGGCTCGGGGACCCTCAACGACCTCGTGAAGAAGGCCAGCGACGAGTTGGGGCGCCGCTACCTCGTGGTGTGCACCGCGGCCTCGATGGACGGTTACGCCGCCTTCGGGGCCTCCATCTCGGTCGACGGCTTCAAGACGACCCTGAGCTGCCGGGCGCCGCAGGGCCTCGTCGTCGACCTGCCGACCCTCGCCGCCGCCCCGCAGCGGTGCACCGCCACCGGCGTCGGCGACCTCATCGAGAAGATCCCTGCCGGCGCCGACTGGATCCTCGCCGACGAGCTGGGCATCGAGCCCATCGAGCAGGGCTCCTGGGACCTCGCCCAGGGCCGGCTGGAGGCCGCCATCAGCGACCCGCAGGGGCTCGTCGACCGCGACCCGGGCGCCTTCGTCGCCCTCGCCGAGGGGCTCGTGCTCTCGGGCCTGGCGATGCAGCGCTACCGCATCAGCTCGCGCCCGGCCTCGGGGGCCGGGCACCTGTTCTCGCACGTCTGGGAGATGGAGCACCTGGGCATGGACCAGGACCCGCCGCTCACGCACGGCTTCAAGGTGGGCCTGGGCACCCTGGCGATGCTGGCGCTGTGGCAGAACGCCGTCGACCTCGATGTCTCGGCCATCGACACCGAGGCCGCTGTCGCGACGTGGCGCAGCCGCGAGGAGACCGAGGCCTCCGTGCGCTCGTGGTTCACCGGGAACATGGTCGAGCCGGCCGTCAAGGAGACGCTCGACAAGTACCTCACCGCTGAGCAGCTGCGCGCGCGCATCGGGCTCATCAAGACGGCCTGGCCGGTGATCACCGCCCGGGCCCGCGAGCAGCTCGTACCGCCGGAGCGGGCCGGGTCGATCCTCGAGCGGGTCGGCGCGTTCCACCACCCGCAGCAGATCGACCTGAGCCGTCAACGCTTCCGGGACACCTATCTGCGCTGCCGCATGATCCGCAGCCGCTACACCCTGCCCGACGCGTTGTTCGAGCTCGGCGTGCTCGAGGAGCAGGTCGACAGGCTCTTCGCCCCCGACGGCTTCTGGGGTCGGCGGCCCTGGGCGCAGACCGGCTGATCGCAGGGCGGCTCCCGACCCGCCCTGGTGCGATGCCTCCGGCCCTCGCCTCGTACGAGGCGAGGGCCGGCTCGTTCGGAGAGCCCGGCTTGCAAGGGCGACCAGGCGTAGGTGCGGGAAGCCCGCGAACAGGGAAGGGGAAGGGTGCACGTGTAGAATATATGATCTATGATCCTGTCATGGTGCTCGATCACGGTGGATCGGGCCGGAGAGGACGACATGTACACAGCTGATGCGTGGCCGATCGCGTGCAAGATGAACTTCGGGCCGGTGGCCGAGGACGGGACCCCGATTGCGGAGGCTCCGTTGGAGACGTGGCGCGACCAGCTCCTCCAGGTCGCCGAGCTGGGGTTCCGGCACTTCGATCCCATGGATGACTGGGTGCCTCTCGCCGACATCAGCGAGGAGCGGTTCGCTCAGTTCCAGGTCCTGCTGGAGGAGGCGGGTCTGGCCTGCGCGGCGATGTCGATCGGCAGGAACAGCGTCATCGATGCGGAGCGGGGCGAGGAGAACCTCGCTCTTGTGCACCGCACCATCGACAGGGCGTCCGCGCTCGGCGCCACGATCGTCAACATCGGCTTCCAGCAGGAACTCACGGGGCCGCAGAAGGAGGCCCTGTGGTTCTGGTTGGCCGATGGCCATCATGACGACCCCGCCCTGTACGATCTCGCCGTCGAGCGTGTTCGTGAACTCGCCGATCACGCTCAACGGCTGGGACTGCAGATCAGTCTGGAGATGTACGAGGACACCTTCATCGGCACCGTTGAGGGTGCGCTCCAGTTCCACAAGGACGTGGATCACCCCGCCGTCGGCATCAACCCGGACATCGGGAATCTCATCAGGCTTCACCGGCCGATGCCGAAGGGCGAGGAGATGTATGAGAGGCTCCTGCCGTTCTCGAACTACTGGCACATCAAGAGCTACATCCGTGACGAGGATGACGTGACCGGCGCGTACATGTCGGCGCCGGTGCCGCTCAAGTACGGTGTCGTCAATTATCGTGCTGTGATCAGGCGGGCCGTCCAGGTCGGTTACAGGGGGCCCTTCATGACGGAGCACTACGGTTCCGACTGGCTGGGCGTCGGCGCCGAGAACGCCGAGTACATCCGCCAGGTCCTGCGGGGGGCACTGCGCACCTTCGGTTGATGCCGGTGACCGGATCGTCGTTCAGCCTGCTCCACCGGGGCCGCCGCGACACGCGCTGTCGCGACACGGGAGCCCGAAGTCACCGGGCCGGCCCGATCCGGCCCGGCGGATCCCGCGTCCTCGTGCTCCGCGGTGCACCCGGGGCCTCGTCGGGCCGTCGCCGTCTCGCGCGCGGCTCCGCTATGGAGCGGGACGGGCTCGCCCATGCCTCGCCGGGGCCGACGGGCCGACAGGCGGATGGGTCCTCCGCGCCACGGCCCCGCCCTTCCCGGTGGACGCAGACGCACGGAGGATCATTCATTCACGGCACCAGTGGGCATGAAGCTCGTTCAGGCCTCCGTCCCCGCAGATCCTCCGGCCAGGATTCCGCTCGGCGTCCACGGTTTCCGGACGAGCTCCATGGCATTACAGGAGCGATGGATCCAACGGGCTCCTGTGAGCAGCCTCATGACAGATCAAACCATTCAAGTGAACACCATCAGGAGATTTCAATGGAGAAAATCAACAGCGTGGCCGTCGTCGGTGCAGGATACATGGGAGGCGGTATCGCGCAGAGCCTGGCCCTTGCCGGCATGCGGGTCACAGTGGTCGATGGTGATCCGGAGTTGACGAAGAAGCAGTTCGCCCGTCTGCTCGACGAGGCCCAGGACTTCGAGGACCAGGGCCTCTACAGGCCCGGGAGCGTCGAGATCATCAAGTCGAATCTCAGCTGCGGCACCACCATCGAGGAGGCGGTCGGGGACGTCGACTTCATCGAGGAGGCCGTGTTCGAGAAGCCCGAGGTCAAGATGCCCGTTCTCGAGAGGATATCGGGGAGCGCGCGGCCCGACGCCATCATCGGGACGAACACGTCGACGATCCCGGTTCGAGTGCTGGCGCCCGCCGTGGAGCGTCCTGAACGCTTCATGACGGTGCACTTCTCCAACCCCGCGCCGTTCATTCCGGGTGTGGAGCTGGTCGTCGGTGAGGCGACGACGCCAGGGACCGTCGCTCTCGTGAAGGACGTGCTGGCTCGCTGCGGTCGTCAGGGCGCCCAGGTGGCTGACCGCCCCGGAATGGTGTTGAACCGGCTGCAGTACGCCCTGCTCAAGGAGGCGACCTCCTGCGTCGAAGAGGGCGTTGCGACGCCCGAGGACGTCGACGTCATCGTGCGGACCACCTTCGGCTTCCGACTCGGCTTCTTCGGTCCCTTCGCCATCGCCGACCAAGCCGGTCTGGATGTCTACGCCAACTGCTTCAAGACCTTCGAGGAGGCCTACGGCCCCCGGCTCGCCACTCCGAAGATGCTCTCCGACGCGGTCGCCGAGGGGCGCTTGGGCGTCAAGAACGGGAAGGGCATCACCGGTGATTTCGATGATGGGACGAAGGCCGCGTTGATCGCCTACCGGAACAAGGCCTATGCGCGCATGTCGGAGCTTCTCGCGGACCTCGGTCCCGCTCCGGAGGGCGTCACGGGCGGGGCTTCCGGGCAGCCGACGTCACCGGATCCCTCCGAGGGCTGATCGATGGACATCGAGAAGTCGCTGACCCGCAAGATCACCCTGCGCATCATCCCGTTCGTGATGGTCCTGTACACGGCGGCGTACGTGGACCGTTCCGCGGTCGGTTTCGCTCAGCTGCACATGACGACCGACATCGGCGTCGACTCGGCCGCCTACGGCTTCGGCGCGGGGCTCTTCTTCCTGGCCTACTTCCTCTTCGAGGTGCCCAGCAACTGGATCATGCCGAAGGTCGGGCCCCGGCGGTGGTTCGCCCGCATCCTCGTGTCCTGGGGCCTGATCACCGCGTTGATGGCGGCTGCGCAGGGGCCGATCTCCTTCTACATCCTGCGATTCCTGCTCGGCGCGGCCGAAGCCGGATTCTATCCGGGCATCCTCTACTACCTCACCGAGTGGTACCCGCAGCGCAACAGGACGAAGGCGACGGGGGTCTTCGTGATGGCGGCGCCCCTGGCCTTCCTCGTCATGAGCCCACTTGCCGGTTGGCTGCTCGGTGTGACCGGTCTCGGGCTCGTCGGGTGGCAGTGGTTGTTCGTCGTCGTGGGCGGCGTGGCCGTCCTCCTGGCGATCCCGACACTGCTCTTCCTGCACGACAACCCACGTACGGCGCCGTGGATCACGGCGGAGGAGGCCGACTGGATCGACGCCGAGCTGGAGAAGGACCGGCAGGAGCTCGGGCAGGTCGACCACGGCAATCCCTTCAAGGCCCTCCTGGACAAGAACGTTCTCCTGTTCGCCGCGCTGTTCTTCCCGTCGACGGTGGGGATCTACGGTCTGTCCTACTGGCTGCCGCAGGTCGTCAAGAAGTTCGCCAACAGTGATCTTCACACCGGTCTTCTCACGGCGGTGCCGTACATCTTCGCTCTGATCGGAATCTGGATCACCTCCCGGTGGGCGGCGAGATTCAGTGAGAACTGGATTCCGCTGGCCGCCATCTTCGCCGGGGCCGCGGTGGGCATCGGGTTCTCGACACTGGTCGCCTCCCCCGTGGCCCAGCTGGCCTGCCTCTCGCTGGCGGCCTTCTGCCTGTACTCGATCGCCGGCGTCTTCTGGGCGCTGCCGACCCTGTACGTGGTCGGGGCGACCGCCGCCGTCGGGATCGCTGCGATCAACAGCTTTGGGAATCTGGGCGGTTTCGTTGGTCCCTATGTGGTGGGCGTGATCGTGCAGTCCACGGGGACCACCAAGGTGGGAATGCTGTTCCTCGCCGTCGTCCTGCTCCTGGGCGCTGCCGGAACTCTTGCCGCGAAGGCCGTCAAGAGTCGGGCGAAGGCCGGGCCCGCGGGACCCCTGAAGGTCATGTCCTGCTGAGCGCCTGAAGGCGGAAGCGGTGGAGGAGGTCCGGCTCCTCGTCCGGGGAGCTTGTGCAGACCCGGGCGGCGCCAGGAAGAATCCCCGGTCAGAAGGGATCTGGGCGCTCCGCCTCGGTCTCCGGGTCTCCCTCACCGCTCGTCCGGGTCGTCGGGGGCATCCGACGTGGAGCGGACGAGCACCTTCTCGAGGTGCTCGGTCATCGCGTCGGCGGCGTCAGCCGCGTCACCCGCGGAGACCCGCTCAAGGATTCTGGAGTGCTCGTCGATCGCTGCGGAGGCATCGCTCATCTGCGTTCCGAGGGCCTGACGCATTCGATGCACGCTGAACGACAGGGCATTCACCGCACGGCTCAGATATCTGTTGTCGCAATGGTCGAGAATCACCTGGTGGAACAACCAGTCCGACTCGAAGTACCGTTTGACCAGTACGGGGTCTTCGAGGGCATGAGGCGTGGTCACCCTCGCCGCCCATTCCTTGTGCTCGGTGAAGGCCGACTCGAGAGGCGGGAGCAGTGCCTCGGGATCGCGCATGGCGCGGAGCAGGGCATTCGGTTCGAGGATGAGGCGAACATCCACGAGCTCGGCGATCTGTTTTCGGGACATCGGTGGCGCGACGCGGTAGCCCCGGTGGGCCTCGCGAGTCACCAGGCCGGTGTGCTCCAGACGGGCCAGGGCCTCGCGAACGGGAGTGGGGGACACCGACATCGACCGGGCCAGCCCGTCAATGGACAGTGGGGACGCAGGAGGGAACTGGCCGACGAGCAGAATGTTCAGGATGGCGTCGTAGACGTCATCGCTCAGGCCGTGAGCAGACAGGGGGCTGAGTTTGGTAAGGCCCTCCGCTACGGGTTTCATGACAAACAGAGTACAGGACGGGGTGCGGGGCGCAGTTCCACGTCGCCGTGGCGCGCCGAGGACGGGCATGTTCATGAATTGGGGTCGGGCACGGCGCGGGCGCGCGTCTCGGCGGGGGAGCCCCGGCGCCGTCACGCACGAATCTCGTGCACCCGCTGCCGCAGGGCCGAGTCGGGGTCCAGACGGGTCATCGCGAAGCAGCCGGCCAGGCCGTTGCCGCTGGCGTCGATGATCCTCGCCCCCTCGAAGCGCTCGCGGACGAGTCCCTCGAAGCGCGCGCGCAGAACCGCGTTGCGGAAGACCTGGCCGAGCATTCCCACCGCCGGATCGGGCCGTTCGTCCTGACCCACCCGGTGCAGCCCCGCGAGGGCCGAGGAGGCGAGCTCGGTGGCAGCGTCCTCGCTGATCGACCGGGCGATCTCGTCCGTGGCGGCCAGACCGGCCACCGTCCGGGCGTACGAGGCGATGCGGCTGACCTTGTGGTCATCGGCCTGCAGCTCCAGGTAGGCCTTCTCCAGGTCGGGGAAGTCCTGGTTGACGAATCCGCTCAGCGCGGTCGGCCGGCCGCGCCCGTCGTGGGCGCGCATGACGGCGTCGAGTGCGGCACGGCCGATCCAGTAGCCCGAGCCGGCGTCGCCGATGAGGTAGCCCCAGCCGTCCACCCGGGCCACCGCGTCCGTTCCGACGGCCAGGGTGACGACGCCGGTTCCGGCGGCCACGACGACGCCCGGCTGGTCGCCGATCGCGCAGAGGTAGCCGGTCGTCGAGTCGTGGGCCAGCAGCACGTGGCGCACCCCCGCGGCGTGGACGAGCGAGAGCAGCTCGGCCGGATCCACGTCGTCGGCGAGGCCGGACGAGCCCACCGAGATGGTGGGGCAGGGCCGGTCGGCGGTGCGCAGCGCGTCGAGGACGAATGCGGCGAGCTGGGGGATCTGGGGGCGGTCGTTCACCACTCCCGGGTAGGAGCTCTCGGCGACCGGGACGCCCTCGCAGCGCAGCTGGGCGCGGGTGCCGGTCTGCCCGCCGTCCACGCACAGGACGACCTCGTCCTCGCAGATGCCGGCGTCTTCGCGGACAGGGGCGTCATCGCTCATGCGGGTGAGTCTAACGGGGCGCCGGTACGTCAGTCCACGCGGGTCACGCGCACGTCGTCCTGCACCACGTGCCCAGCCGTGCGGAGGAGGACGCCCACCGGCCAGCCGGGGATGCGCTCGACGCCCCAGGGCAGCCCCCGGTCCTTGTCCATGCGGTAGGCGTTGTCCATGCCGGTACCGCCCCTGGCGAGGGGGTTCACCGGGGGGCGCAGGTCGACCGTGCCCGCCATGACGCCCCGCCCGACGACGAGCTCCACGTCGATGTCGCGCAGCACGACGGTGCCGATGTCGCCCGGGGCCTCGCCGACGACGATGACGGCGCCCTCGGCGCGGCCCCGCACGTCACTGATGCGCACGTCGTCCACCCGCCCGGGCCGGTCGCCTTCGAGCCGGGCGCGTGCGCTGATGTGCACCGGCTCGGCGGAGCCCCAGCAGGTGGGGCCCTGCAGCCGGGTGTCGATGCGCAGGCCGTCGACCTCGATGTCGGTGATCGCGCCGCCGTCGCGCGACTGGATGCCGAAGGCGCGGTTCGACTCGACGATCCGGCAGTCGTGCACCCGCACCCGGCGTATCGGGCCGTGGGTCTCCGAGCCGATCTTGAGGGCGCTGGAGTGCGAGCGCAGCCGGCAGCCGCGGACCACGACGTCCTCGCAGGCCGGGGACAGGGCCGGGCACGCCTGGGCGGTCGTCTTGAGGCAGATGGAGTCGTCCTCGCCCGAGATGTCGCAGTCGATCACCTGCACCCGCGAGCAGCTGTCGATGTCGATGCCGTCGGTGTTGGACAGGTCCATCGCGTTGCGCAGCGTCAGCCCCTCCAGACGGCAGTCGGTGCTGGCCACCAGGTGCAGCGTCCACATCGGGGCGTTGCGGATCGTGATGCCCCGCAGCTCGACGTTGGAGCAGCTCTCCAGGACGATGACGCGCGGACGGTGGCGCTCATGGGTCAGATAGCCGTGCTCGTCCAGGCCGTGCACGTAGAGCCCGGCGGCGCCGTCGATGATGCCGGCGCCGCTGATCGAGATGTCGTCGGCGCCGCGTGCGTAGATGATCGCGCTGCGCGACTCCTCGGCCACCGAGATCGTCCGCTCCGGCAGGTCGGCCGCCGGGATGGCCTGCAGCACGGCGCCCGCCTCGAGTACCAGGTGCACGCCCGAGCGCAGCTCGATGCCGCTCACCGCGTGGGTGCCCGCCGGCAGCCTCAGGACACCGCCGCCTGCCGCGCCGAGGGCGTCGATCTCCCGCTGGATCCGTCCGGTGATGTCCGGGCCGGGCCCGTCCCCGGCCCGGATCGCGGCGGCCGTCGTCCCCGCCGTCGTCCGCGCGCCCTGCTCGCGCGGCTCCGGCGGACGTCTCGGCTGCTCCATGGCGGCGCCCCCTCCCGCGGCACTGGTTCCTCCCGTCATCATCGCATCCGTCGGACCGGCGGGGTTCGGATCCTCCCGGCCTCCTGGAGCGCCGGGAGTTCCGGCGCGGTCCGCTGGCCGCCCGCCGCGTCGCTGCGGCTCCACGCGGACGGCGTCCGCGCCCGTGGTCGGGGCCGGGCCGGGCGCCCCTGACCGGGGGAGGTGCCCTCGGCGGGCCGTCGGACGGGCCCCTCCGGGGACGCCCGGCGGCTCGGTGGACCTTCTCACCGGCGGCGACCGTCCACAGGGTGGTCCGCAGGGCTGGCCAAAGGGGAGGATGTCGCCCTAGCCTTGGAGTGCGGCTGCTGCGAGCACCTCTCCCGCCTGCGCAGATGCGAGAAGAACACCGGCGAGCTCTGAGGAAGCGCCATGCTGACAGGGTTCGCCCACGGCACAGTGCGACCGGAGGAGGATCCCTCACGGCGCACCGACCCAACGAGAAAGGCAATCCGTGACCATCACCGAAGCCGACGCCGTCCAGACCGAGAACCCCTGGCACGATTTCGTCGAGGGGCCCTGGACCGAAGCCATCGACGTGCGCGATTTCATCCAGCGCAACTACACCCCTTATGAAGGAGACGCCTCCTTCCTCGCCGGCCCCACGGAGAAGACCCTCCGCGTGTGGGACCACCTCGAGAAGAACTACCTGAGCGAGGAGCGCAAGCGTCGCGTCTACGACGTCGACACGCACACCCCCAACGACATCGACGCCTTCGGGCCCGGCTACATCTGCGACGACGACGACGTGATCGTCGGCCTCCAGACCGATGTGCCGCTCAAGCGCGCCATGATGCCGAACGGCGGCTGGCGCATGGTCGAGACCGCCATCAAGGAGGCCGGCAAGGAGGTCGACCCCGAGGTCAAGAAGATCTTCACCAAGTACCGCAAGACGCACAACGACGCCGTCTTCGACATCTACACGCCGCGCATCCGCGCCGCCCGCAGCTCCCACATCATCACCGGCCTGCCCGACGCCTACGGCCGCGGCCGCATCATCGGCGACTACCGCCGCGTCGCCCTCTACGGCGTCGACAAGCTCATCGAGTGGAAGCAGGCCGACAAGGACAAGGTCACCGACGAGCCCTTCAGCGAGCACTGGGCCCGCTACCGCGAGGAGCACGCCGAGCAGATCAAGGCCCTCAAGAAGCTCAAGACGATGGCCGCCGGCTACGGCTTCGACCTCTCCGCACCCGCCAGGAGCGCCAAGGAGGCCGTCCAGTGGACGTACTTCGGCTATCTCGCCTCGGTGAAGTCCCAGGACGGCGCCGCCATGTCGATCGGCCGACTGTCGGCCTTCCTCGACTGCTACTTCGAGCGCGACCTGCGGGCCGGTCTCATCACGGAGTCCGAGGCCCAGGAGATGATCGACGCGATCGTCCTGAAGCTGCGCATCGTGCGCTTCCTGCGAACCATCGACTACGACCAGATCTTCTCGGGCGACCCGTACTGGGCCACCTGGTCGGACGCCGGCTTCGGCGACGACGGCCGCGCCATGGTCACGAAGACCTCGTTCCGTCTGCTCCAGACGCTGCGCAATCTCGGCCCGGCCCCCGAGCCGAACATCACGATCTTCTGGGACAAGAGGCTCCCGAAGGGCTACAAGGACTTCTGCGCCGCCATCTCGATCGAGACGAGCGCCATCCAGTACGAGTCCGACAGGGACATCCGCGCCCACTGGGGCGACGACGCGGCCATCGCCTGCTGCGTGTCGCCGATGCGCGTGGGCAAGCAGATGCAGTTCTTCGGCGCCCGCGTGAACTCGGCCAAGGCCCTGCTCTACGCCATCAACGGAGGCCGCGACGAGATGAGCGGCAAGCTCGTCGCCGACGGCTTCGAGCCCGTGTCCGGCGACGGCCCCCTCGACTTCGACGACGTCTGGGAGCGCTACGAGAAGATGCTCGACTGGGTCGTCGGCACCTATGTCGAGGCGCTCAACATCATCCACTACTGCCACGACCGCTACGCCTACGAGGCCATCGAGATGGCCCTGCACGACTCCGACATCGTGCGCACCCTGGGCTGCGGCATCGCCGGCCTGTCGATCGTCGCCGACTCGCTGTCCGCCATCAAGTACGCCACGGTCACCCCGGTGCGCGACGAGACCGGCCTCGTGGTCGACTACGTCACCGAGGGAGACTTCCCGAAGTACGGCAACGACGACGACCGCGCCGACGAGATCGCCTCGACCGTCGTCCACACGATCATGAGCAAGATCCGCGAGATCGAGCTCTACCGCGACGCCATCCCGACCCAGTCCGTGCTGACGATCACCTCGAACGTCGTCTACGGCAAGGCCACCGGCGCTTTCCCGTCCGGGCACGAGAAGGGCACGCCCTTTGCGCCCGGCGCGAACCCGGAGAACGGGATGGACACCCACGGCATGGTCGCCTCTATGCTGTCCGTGGGCAAGCTGGACTACAACGATGCGCTCGACGGCATCTCGCTGACGAACACCATCACCCCCACGGGCCTCGGCCGTGACAAGGACGAGCAGGTCACCAACCTGGTCGGCATCCTCGACGCCGGTTTCCTGCCCAACGACTGCAACTGCTACTGAGCCCCACACGACAAGGAGATCTGATCTGACATGTCCGTGAAGACCTACGCCGAGCGCGTCGCCGACATGAAGACGAACCGCGAGGAGACCGGGGCGACCGACGGTCTCTACCACGCCAACATCAACGTGCTGAACCGCGAGACCCTCGAGGACGCCGTCGAGCACCCCGAGAAGTACCCGAACCTCACCGTTCGCGTCTCCGGCTACGCGGTGAACTTCGTCAAGCTCACCAAGGAGCAGCAGCTCGACGTGCTGAGCCGCACCTTCCACCAGTCGGCCTGACGGCCGCGCAGTAGATGACTGCTGACGCGATGACGCCGGCCGGGGACAGCTCGTTCAGGTCCCCGGCCCGGCGGCTCCACGGGGCGGGCCTCGATGGGATCACCACCGAGGACCTGCCCCGTGGCGCGCGTCTGGAGGCGATACGGGCCGGCGACGCCGGCTCGATCCATTCGTGGGAGCTCGTGACCGCCGTCGACGGTCCGGGCACCCGCATGACGATCTTCTTCGCCGGCTGCCCGCTGCGCTGCCAGTACTGCCACAACCCCGACACCTTCTTCATGGCCAAGGGTCGGCTGGTGGGCGTGGACGACATGCTCGCGCGCATCAGCCGCTACCGCGGCGTCTTCGGCGCGACCGGCGGCGGCATCACGCTGTCCGGCGGCGAGGTGCTCATGCAGGCCCCCTTCGCGGCGAGGCTGCTGCATGGGGCCAGGACGATGGGCATCCACACGTGCATCGACACGTCCGGCTTCCTCGGCGCCGCCTGCACCGACGAGATGCTCGACGACATCGACCTCGTGCTGCTCGACGTGAAGTCCGGCGATCCCGACACCTACGAGAGGGTCACCGGCCGGGCACTGGCCCCGACGCTGGCCTTCGGCGACCGGCTGGCCGCCCGGGGCACCCCCGTGTGGGTCCGCTTCGTCGCCGTCCCCGGGCTCACCGACGATCCCGGCAATGTGGCGCGGGTCGCCGACACCGTCGCGGCCTGGCCCAACGTCGCCCGCACCGAGGTGCTGCCCTTCCACCAGATGGGGCGCGACAAGTGGCACGACCTCGGTCTCGACTACGCGCTCGAGAGCACCCCGCCGCCGACCGCCGAGCAGGTCGAGGCCGTCCGCGACGTCTTCCGCGGGCGCGGGCTCACGGTCCGCTGAGCGGTCGACCTGCGCACTGACCCGCCAGAGGCCGACCGGCGGCCTCGATCCCGTGCAGTCCCCGGAGACGGGCGGCTGGCGATGTTCTTCAGCGCCCCGCCCGAACGGGCCGCCGACTCCTCGATCTCGCGCCAGCCCCGGCGGGCGCGCCCGGCCGGCAGGGATCGGCCGCCATCGCCTCCCTCACCAACTGCGCTGGGAGGGGTCGCCCGGATCGGCGTACCCCTGGTACGGCGGTTGGGCGCCGGGTGGTTGGCCGTACTGACCGTACGAGCCGTACTGGCCGTACGAGGGATCCTGCCCGTACCCATACCCGTATCCCGGGTACTGGCCGCCCGCGCCCTGGACGTACTGCCCGTCGGACGACCAGCCGTACTGCTGGGCCGGGGAGTAGTACGCGCCGGGTTGCGCCGACATGACGGCGGAGGACTGGTAACCGATCATCCCGGCAGCCGGCTCCTGCCTCATGCGCGACCAGCCCACCCAGCCGAGGGCGAGGATCGCCAACCAGACGAGGAGCATCAGATTGGCCCCGGCGGTCCCGTCACTCGAGCCCGAGATGAGCTTCGACAGCCTCGTGATGAGGGAGATCGCGGCGAAGACCGAGTAGATGACGAGCACCGCGAGGACCTGCCCGGGATGGTTGCGGCGGACCGCGACGAGCATCCAGATCGCCAGCGCCAGCGGAATGCCGAAGGCGAGGAGGAAGACGACGCCCAGCACGACGAGAAGGCTGATGCCCATGCCGCCGAGGCTCGAGGACAGATCGGTGTCGCTCTCGCGCAGTTTGACGGACAGGAACGAGCCGGCGAACAGCACGATGGACTCGCTCAGGAGGAGCAGCAGGCCGTGGTAGGCGATGGCCGCCACGGCGGCTCCCTTCGCCAGGCCGCTGTTCGACGAGTACGGGGCAGGGGTGTGACTCATGGTGCGAAGACTACGGCGTGGCGGCCTTCCCGGCCAGTGCGTCCACGAGGCCGCCACTCGCTACCCGCCGCACTGTGCGGGCGTGTTCCACTGCGGGGCGCGCCCGTCTCTCAGGGGCGGCACGCATGCGCCGTCGGCCAGGACCGGGCCGCCACCGGTCGGCGCCCGGCCGATGCGGATCCTGCTGTCAGAGGTGTGGGAGCGAAGCAGCTTTTCGGACAGTGGTGAATGTCTGGTTCAGGCGGTCTGATTGCGGCGTCCGGGTTCGGTGCCGACTTCGTCGGGTGCGCGGTGCCGATCGCCGGGCGGAGTCTTCTGCGATCGCGTCCCGGTTCGGTCCAGAATGTCGCGTCCCGGATCGCGCGGGCCCTGGTTGGACCGATTTCGCGGTTCACAGCTCTTGACGTCGGGTGCCGTTGATGGGGCCGTTGCGGCGTTGTGTGCGGCGGGTGCCGGTCCGGTCCACCGGTGGCAGGATTCCGCGGTCGGCCATGATTTTCGCGTATTCGGCCGGGATGCAAATGGGGCCCGCGGTCGGAACGGGGACATCGTGGTGGCACGGACCGGCGGGCAGTCGCAGGCGTTCGCGGCCATGATCTTCCGGACGGTCTGCGCGCCGGCCCGGACCCCATGGCGGGCGTACCCGGCCGGCCCCGTCCGCAACGAGGAACGGTTCCTGCCCGACCCGGCGCGTGCCCTCGTGGCGTGAGACGGTCCGGCAGTGTCCGCTCACCGCGCAACCGGACCCTGTGGTGCGAGCGGCCGAGTCGCATACCTTTTCGTCATGACTGGAATCAGTGACGCGACTCAGACCGTGGACACCGACCTGCTCGTCATCGGCTGGGGCAAGGCGGGCAAGACCCTGGCCAAGGACCTCGGCTCACGGGGCAGGCGGGTCGTCCTCGTCGAACGCGATGACACCTTCGTCGGCGGCTCCTGCATCAACGTGGCCTGCGTGCCCACCAAGGACCTCATCGACTCCGCCGAGCATCGCGCCGACGCCGAACCGGCCGCCTACCTGCGACAGGCCATCGCCTCTCGTGACAGCCTCGTCGCCAGGCTCCGGGCCGCCAACCGCGCCATGCTCGAGACGGTCGAGGCCGTCACGCTCATCAGCGGTGAGGCCTCCTTCGTCGGACCGCACCGGGTCAGGGTGCGGGCCGGGGACGAGACCCTCGAGATCACGGCCGAGCAGATCGTCATCAACGCCGGGAGCAGCCCGCTGCTGCCCGAGCTGCCGGGAATCGACGGGCCGAACGTGCACACCTCGCAGTCGATCCAGCACATCGCCGCTCTCCCGGAGCGGCTCGCCATCGTCGGCGGCGGCTTCATCGCCATGGAGTTCGCCTCGATGTTCGCCGCGTTCGGCTCACAGGTCGTCGTCCTCGAACGCTCACCCCGGTTCGGCGCCGGCCTGGATGACGACGTGCGTGAGGCCGTCCTCGCCGCCCTGACCGATCGCGGCGTGCGGATTCTCACCGACGCGGCCGTCGAGTCCATCGACCAGACCGGTGTGAACACGCCGGCCGGCCGCGTCGACGCGGACGCCGTCCTGGTCGCCACCGGGCGTCGGCCGGAGACCGCCGCCCTCAACCTGGACGCCGCCGGTATCACCACCGACGAGCGCGGCTTCATCGTCGTCGACGAGCGCTTGGCCACGTCTGCGCCCGGCATCTGGGCGGCCGGCGACGTCAACGGGGGACCGCAGTTCACCTACATCTCGCTGGACGACTACCGCGTCATCGCCAGCCAGCTCGTCGGCGATGGCTCCCGCACCACCGCCGACCGGTCGGCCGTGCCGAACACCACCTTCATCACCCCGCCCCTGGCCCGGGTGGGTCTGAGCGAACGCGAGGCCCGCAGGCAGGGCGTTGATCACGTGGTGGCCGTCAAGAACGTCGCCGACATCGCCGCCATGCCCCGTCCGAAGATCCTCGGTGAGACCCACGGCCTCATCAAGGTGCTCGTCGACCCGGGCACCGATCTGGTGCTCGGCGCCACCGTCTTCTGCACGGACGCCCAGGAGGTCATCAACCTCGTCGCCCTGGCCATGCGCGCCGGCGTCACCGCCACCCAGTTGCGTGACGGCATCTGGACCCACCCGTCCAGCACCGAGGCGCTCAACGAGGTCCTCGCCACGCTCCCCACGGGGCGGTGACCGCGGAAACAACGCGCGCCGCCGGCCCACCGCCGGCGTCCGCCTCCGAACGACTGGCGTCGGCGGCGGACGAGAGGTCCCCGTGCCAGCCCGGATCAGCTCCACCGGTGCGTCATCACGACCGGGCTCATGCTCTTCGCCCTGGTCCTCGGCGCGGGCGCGCAGCCTCATCTTCCCGCCGATGCTGGCCCCGGCCGGGACCGTGCCGGGGCGCTGGCGGCGGCGCCGGTCCTGCCGCCGATGGACGTGTTCTCGTGTTCCTCCACCCCTGTGCTGTGACACATTGAGAATCATCGCTTGAGATCCGGATATTCTTTGATCAAGCTGTCATAGCCGAACCTGAAGGCGGCACTTCCTTTCAAGCGAGGTTTTCCGAGTTTCGGGTAGACGTCATCGAGCCAGTCGGCGAACTTGAAGAACTCTCCCTCATTCTCCGGTGTGATGTCAGTGTAGACAGCGCTGCCGTAAGGCATGATCATGAATATGGCATAGTCATGAAATTCAACGAAGTGTTCCTTCAGATAGTCCAGGGGCATGCTCATGAGGCCATGAATCGCCTCGATCTCCTCATCGATCTCAAGAATGGGTGATCGTGGTGGAAGATCATCGAATGTGACCATGATCGGAGCCTCCTGCTTGTTGTTTCCGCGGGGTCGGCCATCCGATGGGGTGCGAGTCTCGTTCATCGCCGCCCTGTCAACCCAGAGGTATGTTCATGGGATCACGGGAATCGTCCGCGGCGGTGTTTCCCCTTGTCGGGTCTTCGTTCTGACATGCTGTGAAAAAGTCTCCCAGTTTTCGTCTGTGGTGTGGGTGGTGTGATGGGACTTGTTCACAGGAAGCTCGAAGAGAGACGCAATCCTTGGCCGTGGCCTGGTTCAATGAGGCTGTGCACAAGCCTCCAGTCACGTCACGGATCGAGTGCTGGCCCTGGAAACATCTCATTTCCCCTCGGGTGGGTCATCGTCCCATTCGGCCATGGCTGGATACTCTCGCACCAGGTCATCAAAGCTCGCGCGGAAGGTTTCGGACGAGGCGACCGGTTTCACACCCAGCTCATCATATATTTCATCAAGCCAGTCCGCGAAGGCGATGAATATTTTTTCGTTGCTCCGACGAACTCTGGCCGTCATGAAACAAGATCGTTTCTGGTTTCGGGGGGTGGGGGTGTTCGAAGTCGTGGTCGAAGGCGCGGCCGGTGACGTGTGGGGCGGACGCGCCGAGGGTTTCTCCGGGGGTCTCGTGCTGGATGGTGGCGATGTTGTTCTTGGCCGCGTTCCGGACGTGCTCGACCGGGTTGTGGTCGGGCGCGTACGGCGGCAGATGAATCGGTGTGATGCGCTCCAGCAGCCGGCCGGGCTCGTGGAGGCCGGCCAGCATCTTGGCATGGTGGAATCGGGCGTTGTCCGGGACGACCGCGGTCTTGCCGGTGCCGGTTTCTTGTTGGAGCAGGTCCGGTGCGAGGGTCGTCTGCCAGGTGTTCCGGTTCTGCTCGGTCGGGTACGGCGTGACTGTTCTGCTGGTCGGGGGGAGGGCGTCGGAGAAGGACTGGGACGTCTTCTGCCGGTCCACGGACCGGTCTGGTGCGCTGCCCTTTCGGGGGCTGCATGCGGCGGGTCCAGGCCTCGTGCTCCAAGCGGACCTCGTCCGCCGTGCAGACCTCCCGGCCCTGGTCCAACAGAGCATTGACTTGGGTTTTCACCTCGGCCATGCGTCTGGTGATGGCTTTCTCGTCGCGGTGCTCGTCGAACGGGTCGGGCAGCTCGAGACTCAGCCCGCACAGGCGCAGGAGCAGCTGATACGAAGAATCCGACTCGTACTCCACGTCGAACATGATCTTCACGACGTCACGTATCGTTGGGACGTCCCAGAACTCGGCGTGGACACCCGACCGGGAGGGCGGCCGGGCCAGGATGGCCTTGAGTTCTTCCTCCTGGGTGCGGGTGAGTTTCGCCGCGTTCTGGTTCCCGGCGTGGCCGGTCAGGACCGAGCACATCCTGGTGGCCCGCCACTCGGCCGGCCACTCCTGCACCGTCCTCTCGGCCCGCTCGACCATCTTCGCGATGATGCCGATTCCGACTCCTTCGGAGGCGTACAGGATCGCTTCGGTCTTCATCCGCACCAGCACATGATTGTCGGAACGCTTCTTCCACCTGATCAGGACGGCTGTTTCTTCCGGGGTGACCCCGACCTGCACGCCCCGATCATATCCGAAACAGCACAGGAAATCCACGAAAAATACGGTTTCGTTTCATGCCAGCCATCCATAGGCGCCTCCATCCATGTGAGATCCGTCCAGGCCACTGACAACCTTGTTGAACTTGTCGATGTTGTCGACAATGTATTCACGGGACATCCCCATTAACCCTTGTATGACTCTGATCTCATCTTTTGCATACATCACCGATGGAAGACTGGTGTAGTCATCAAAAGTTGCCATTTTCCCTC
>NZ_AUFR01000005.1 GCF_000426605.1 Propionibacterium acidifaciens DSM 21887 | reverse complement strand
GCAGGAGCAGCTGATACGAAGAATCCGACTCGTACTCCACGTCGAACATGATCTTCACGACGTCACGTATCGTTGGGACGTCCCAGAACTCGGCGTGGACACCCGACCGGGAGGGCGGCCGGGCCAGGATGGCCTTGAGTTCTTCCTCCTGGGTGCGGGTGAGTTTCGCCGCGTTCTGGTTCCCGGCGTGGCCGGTCAGGACCGAGCACATCCTGGTGGCCCGCCACTCGGCCGGCCACTCCTGCACCGTCCTCTCGGCCCGCTCGACCATCTTCGCGATGATGCCGATTCCGACTCCTTCGGAGGCGTACAGGATCGCTTCGGTCTTCATCCGCACCAGCACATGATTGTCGGAACGCTTCTTCCACCTGATCAGGACGGCTGTTTCTTCCGGGGTGACCCCGACCTGCACGCCCCGATCATATCCGAAACAGCACAGGAAATCCACGAAAAATACGGTTTCGTTTCATGCCAGCCATCCATAGGCGCCTCCATCCATGTGAGATCCGTCCAGGCCACTGACAACCTTGTTGAACTTGTCGATGTTGTCGACAATGTATTCACGGGACATCCCCATTAACCCTTGTATGACTCTGATCTCATCTTTTGCATACATCACCGATGGAAGACTGGTGTAGTCATCAAAAGTTGCCATTTTCCCTCTTATGGCCGTCATGAAACAATGGTCGTCATGAAACAAGATCGTTTCTGGTTTCGCGGGGTGGGAGGTGTTCGAAGTCGTAGTCGAAGGCGCGGCTGGTGACGTATGAGGCGAATGCGTCGAAGGTTTCTTCTGGGGGGCTCGCGCTGGATGTTCGCAATGTTGTTCTTGGCCGCGTTCCAGACATGCTCGACCGGATTGTGGTCGGGCGCGTACGGGGGGCAGATGAATCGGTGTGATGCGCTCCAGCGGCTGGCCCGGCTCGTGGCGGCCGGTCAATGCTTTCGCGTGGTGGAATCGGGCCTTGTCCAGGACGACCGCGATCTTCTCTGTGGAGTGCTCCACGGTCAGGACCGGGCACATCCGCGTGGCCTGCCACTCGACCAGCCATTCCTGCACCGTCCGCTCAGTGCGCTCAACCAGTTTTCAGCGATGATGCCCACGTCGACGCCACGGGAGGCGTACAGGGTCGCTTCTGCTTTCATCCGGACCAACACATAATTGTCGGAACGTTTCTTCCACCTGATCAGGACGACGGTTTTTCCCGGGGCGACCTCAACCGACATGTCATAATCATATCCGAAACCGCACAGGAAGTCCACGGAAGATACGATTTCGTTTCATGTCGGCCATACAATCACAAACGACCCCCTCTGCGATCGACTACCGCACACCCAACGAAATCGGCACCGAACGCAGACGCCACAATCAAACAGCCTGAACCAGACGTTCACCACTGTCCGAGAAACTCACTTCACTCCACCATTAACCACTGTCTGAAAAACCTATATCATTCCAAAGGACAACCGGAGCCGATCCAGGGGAGGCGGGGGACACGGCTCATCACTCGTGGCGCCTGCGCGGGCCCGTCACCGCGAACCGCTAGATTTGGACCCGTGGTTGACACCGTTGAGAATGCACGCATGACGCCCGATGCGGACCAGCCGTGGGCCGAGCTCGGCCTGAAGGCCGACGAGTACGCCCGCATCAGGGAGCTGCTCGGTCGGCGTCCCACCGGCGCCGAGCTGGCCATGTACTCCGTGATGTGGTCCGAGCACTGCTCCTACAAGTCGAGCAAGCTGCACCTGGCCCGCTTCTCAGCCCTGCCGCAGACCACCCCGCGCGGCCCGCTGCTGGCCGGCATCGGCGACAACGCCGGCGCCGTCGACATCGGCCAGGGCTACGCGGTCACCTTCAAGGCCGAGTCCCACAACCACCCCAGCTACGTCGAGCCCTACCAGGGCGCCGCCACCGGCGTCGGCGGCATCGTCCGCGACATCATGGCCATGGGCGCCCGGCCGATCGCCGTCATGGACGCCCTGCGCTTCGGCGCCCTCGACGCCCCCGACACCCGCCGCGTGCTGCCCGGCATCGTCGCCGGCGTGGGCGGCTACGGCAACTGCCTGGGCCTGCCGAACATCGGCGGCGAGCTCGTCTTCGACGACTCCTACCTGGGCAACCCGCTCGTCAACGCCCTGTGCGTGGGCGTCATGCGGCACGAGGACCTCGCCTTCGCCAAGGCCACCGGCGCCGGCAACAAGGTGATCCTCTTCGGCGCCGCCACCGGCGCCGACGGCATCGGGGGCGCCTCGGTGCTCGCCTCCGAGACCTTCGAGGCCGACGGCCCGCAGAAGCGCCCCAGCGTCCAGGTGGGCGACCCCTTCATGGAGAAGCTCCTCATCGAGTGCTCCCTCGAGCTCTTCCACGCCGGCGTCGTCACCGCTCTGCAGGACTTCGGCGCGGCCGGTATCAGCTGCGCCACGAGCGAGCTGGCCAGCGCCGGCGACGGCGGCATGCACTGCGAGCTCGACCTCGTCCCCCTGCGCGACCCCACGATGACGCCCGAGGAGATCCTCATGAGCGAGTCGCAGGAGCGCATGATGGCCGTCGTCGCCCCAGACGACGTCGAGCGCTTCATGGCGATCTGCGCCAGGTGGGACGTCCAGGCCACGATCATCGGCGAGGTCACCGACGGCGACCGGCTCGTCATCGACTGGCACGGGCGGACCATCGTCGACGTCGACCCGCACACGGTCGCCCACGACAGCCCCACCTACGACCGCCCGCAGGCCCGTCCCGCCTGGCTCGACGCCGTCAACGCCGACCACGCCAACGCCCTGCCGCGCCCCGCCGAGGGCCCGGAGCTGGCCGAGACGCTCATGCGGCTCGTCGCCAGCCCGAACCTCGCCGACAAGAGCTGGGTCACCGACCAGTACGACCGCTTCGTGCGGGGCAACTCGGTCCTCGCCCAGCCCGAGGACGCCGGCATGATTCGCATCGACGAGGACAGCCACCTCGGCATCGCGCTGTCCACCGACGCCAACGGCCGCTATGCCCACCTCGACCCGTTCCGCGGCGCCCAGCTGGCGCTGTGCGAGAGCTACCGCAACGTGGCCGTCACCGGGGCCGAGCCCGTCGCCATCACCGACTGCCTCAACTTCGGCTCGCCCGAGGACCCCGAGGTCATGTGGCAGCTCGTCGAGGCCGTCAAGGGCCTCGTCGCCGGCTGCGCCGAGCTCGGCGTCCCCGTCACCGGCGGCAACGTCAGCCTCTACAACCGGACCGACGGGAGGAACATCCTCCCGACCCCGCTCGTCGGCATGCTCGGCGTCATCGACGATGTGCGCACCCGCACCCCGATGGGCTTCGCCGCGCCCGGCGACGCCATCGTCCTGCTCGGCACGACGAAGGAGGAGCTCGGCGGCTCGGCCTGGGAGGACGTCATGCACGACCACCACCTCGGCGGCCTGCCCCCGTTCCCCGACTTCCCGGCCGAGCGGGCCCTGGCCGCGGTCTGCCGGGCCGGCGCCGGCGTCCTCACCAGCGCCCACGACCTGTCCGAGGGGGGCCTCGCCCAGTCCCTCGTCGACTGCTGCCTGCGCCGGGGCCTCGGCGCCGCCGTCGCCCTGCCCGGCGGGCTCGACCCGTGCGCCGAGCTGTTCAGCGAGAGCCCGGCCCGCGCCATCGTCTCGGTCGCCCCGGAGCGCCAGGAGGCCCTCCTCGACCTGTGCGCCGAGCATGAGCTGCCCGCGGCCCGCATCGGCGAGGTCACGCAGGCCGCCGAGCTGGCCGTCGAGGGCCTGTTCACGCTGCCGCTGAGCCGGATCCGGGAGGTCTGGCGGGACACCGTCCCCGACGCCATGCAGGGGGTCTGAGGCCGATGACGAGCATCGACGATGCCCGGGACGCCCGGGTCCTCGCCGCCGCGGACGCCCAGGTGCGGCCCGCCCTCGACGAGCTCGCCCGGATGATCGCCATCCCCTCGGTGAGCTCCCAGCCCCGGCACGCCGCCGACGTCGCGGCCATGGCGGACCACCTCGTCGGCTCCCTGCGGGGCCTCGGCTGGTCGGACGTGCGCACGATCGCCGCCGGCGGCAGGCCGGCCGTCCTCGCCCACTGGCCCGCCCCCCAGGGCCGGCCCACCGTGTGCCTGTACTCGCACTACGACGTCCAGCCCGTCGGCGACCCCGACCGGTGGAGCACCGATCCCTTCACCGCCACCGAGCGCGACGGCCGCCTCCACGGCCGCGGCGCCGCCGACGACAAGGGCGGCCTGGCCATGCACCTCGCGGCGCTGCGCGCCCACGACGGAAGGCCCCCGGTCGGGGTGACCGTGCTCTTCGAGGGCGAGGAGGAGCTCGGCTCCCCGAGCCTCGACGCCCTGCTCGCCGCCCACCGGGACGAGCTGGCCGCCGACGCCTACGTCATCGCCGACTGCGAGAACTGGCGGGTCGGCGTGCCGACCTTCACCACCTCGCTGCGCGGGGTCGCCGACATGGTCATCGAGGTCCGGGCGCTGGAGCGGGCCGTCCACTCCGGCGAGTTCGGCGGCGTCGTCCCCGACGCCCTCACCGGCCTGTGCCGGCTGCTGGCCGGCCTGCACGACGAGAACGGGGACGTGGCCGTGGCGGGCCTCGTGCGCGGGACCGCCGTCGAGGAGCTCGACCACCCCCCCGACCGGCTGCGCGCCGCCGCCGGCGTCCTCGACGGCGTCGAGCTCATCGGCACCGGCTCCGTCGCCGACCGCCTGTGGGCCAAGCCCTCGATCAGCGTCATCGGCATGGACACCACCCCGATCGCGGCGAGCGCCAATGCGCTCATCCCCTCGGCCCGGGCCCGCGTCAGCCTGCGCATCGCCCCCGGCGACACCCGCGAGAACGCGGTCGAGTGCCTCCGGCGGCATGTCATCGGGCACGCGCCCTGGGGCCTGCGGGTGGAGTGCTCCAGCACCGAGGCCGCCGACCCGTCGGTCGTGCCCTTCGAGGGGCCGATCGCCGAGCAGGCCCGCCGGGCCTACAGCATCGCCTACGGCGCCGACCCGGTCCGCGCGGGCACCGGCGGCAGCATCGGCATGATCGCCTCCTTCCAGGCGGCCTTCCCGGACGCCACCGTGCTGTGCACGGCCGTCGCCGACCCGGACTGCCGCATGCACGGCCCCGACGAGTCCCTCGAGCTGGGCGACTTCGCCCGGGCCTGCCGGGCCGAGGCGCTCCTCCTCGACCGGCTGGGCCGCTGACGGTGGCCGGAGCGCACGCCCGCCCGGGGCGCGGTACGTTCGCTGTCATGGATGCCGGACGCGAGAACGGGAGGACCGGCGCGCCGCGCTTCGAGAGCTACCCCGAACGACTCGTCCGCGAGGCCATCGAGCGCGGCGAGTTCGACGACAACCCGTACGCCGGTCGACCGCTGCCCCTGGGCCGGCCCGGCGACGAGAAGCCCTGGATCGTCGAGCGCCTCGAGCGGGAGGACCTGTCCGGCGTCCTGCCCGAGGGGCTGCGCGCGCTGCGGGCGCTGCGCCGGGAGCGCCCCGCGCGCGACGGCGAGCGCTCCGACGGCCATGGGCAGGATGATGATCCGCATGAGTGAGCGCACCCGGGGAGTCGCCGAGCGGACGCGTGGACCAGCTCGAATGGACGGGAGGATGATCCGCATGAGTGAGCGCGCCGGCGGGCCCGGGAGCCCGGACGGGGCGGCGCCCGAGTGGGCGGGCTGGATGAGCCCGAGCCGCTACGACGAGTTCATCGACCTGTGCGCCGACGCCCTCGCCGGCCACGGGGTCCGGGCCGTCTACGACGGGGACGGCGTCCTCATCGCCGAGGACGGCACCAACTACGGTCTCGACAACCTCTCGCGCATCGTGCGCGCCGAACCGCCCGAGCGCTGGCCGCAGGTCGTCGGCGCCTTCTTCGACTCGATCACCGACCGCGACGGGGCGGCCGGCCCCATCGACCCCTCGACCGTCTTCCTGTCCTGCCAGCCCCGCGAGGCGCTGCCCGGGCCGCTCGCCCCGGCGCTCACCGAGGTGCTGCCCGGCATCGTCCTCGTCCCGGCCGTCGACCGCCCCACGAGCGTCGAGAAGCTCTTCGGCGAGGGCGAGCGGACGAGGCCCCTGGGCGGTCTCGCGGGTCTCGTCGAGCTCGGCCGGCGCAATCTCGCCCGGGTGCGCTTCGAGCAGGAGGCCATCATCGTCGACCACGAGCGGCCCGACTCGGTGGTCGTCGCCATCGGCGCCGACGACCCCTACGCGGCCGGCCGCCTCGGCGTCCTCGACGCGGTGGTCCCGGCGGCCCACCGTGGTGACGTGGGGATCGTCGTCGCAGCGCCCCACCAGGGCCTCCTGCTCGTCCACGCCATCCGCGGCGCAGGCATGGTCCCCGCCCTCAACGGCATGCTGCGCTTCGCCCGGGCCCAGTACGCCTCGGCGCCGCGCGCCCTGTCGCCGCACCTGTACTTCATCGACGCCGACGGCGGCGTGCAGCGGATCACGGGTCCGGTCGCCGACAGCGAGCTCGGCATTCGCGTCGAGGGCCCCTTCGCGGCGGCGCTCCAGCGGGCCGGGATGATCGACCAGGCGTCTCGCGCCGGAGAGGAGCAGGCATGAGGACCGACGCCCAGATCGCCCGGGGGACGAGACTGGAGCCCATCTCCGCCATCGCGCAGTCCCTGGGCATCGAGGCGGACGAGTACGAGTCCTACGGCCGCGACAAGGCCAAGCTCTCGCTGGGGCTGCTCGACCGGCTGTCGGGGCGCCCCGACGGCCGGCTCGTCCTGGTCACCGCCATCAACCCCACGCCCGCGGGCGAGGGCAAGACGACGACCAACGTCGGCCTGTCCATGGCGCTCAACCGGATCGGCAGGAGGGCCGTCACGACCCTCCGTGAACCCTCGATGGGCCCCTGCTTCGGCCTGAAGGGCGGCGCCGCCGGCGGCGGCCGCGCCCAGGTACTGCCGATGGAGGACATCAACCTGCACTTCACCGGCGACATGCACGCCATCGGCGCCGCGCACAATCTGCTGGCGGCCATCGTCGACAACTCGATCCACCAGGGCAACCCCCTGGACATCGACCCGCAGCGCGTGGTCCTGCGCCGCGTCGTCGACGTGAACGACCGCGCCCTGCGCAACGTCGTCGTCGGCCTGGGGCGGCGCGTCGACGGCGTCCCCCGCCAGAGCGGCTACGACATCACCGTCGCCAGCGAGATCATGGCGGTCCTGTGCCTGGCGAGCGGCTTCGACGACCTGAAGGCCCGGCTGGGGCGCATCATCCCCGCCTACACCCGCGACGGGGAGCCGGTCACGGTCGACCGGCTCGGCGTCACCGGGGCCCTGGCCCTGCTCCTCAAGGACGCCGTCAAGCCGAACCTCGTGCAGACCACGGAGAACACCCCGGCGATCATCCACGGCGGCCCCTTCGCCAACATCGCCCACGGCTGCAACTCGGTCCTGGCCCTGCGGATGGGCCTCAAGCTGGCCGACTACACGATCACCGAGGCCGGCTTCGGGGCGGACCTGGGCGCCGAGAAGTTCCTCGACATCGTCTGCCCGAGCGCGGGCCTCGTCCCCGACGCCATCGTGCTCGTGGCCACCGTCCGCGCCCTCGAGTTCAACGGGGGAGTGCAGGGCGCCGCGCTGGACGCCGAGGACCTCGGCGCCCTCGACGCCGGCATGGTCAACCTGGAGCAGCACCTCGACAACCTCGCCAAGTTCGGAGTCCCGGTCGTCGTGGCGGTCAACGAGTTCCCCACCGACACGGCCGCCGAGCTCGACCTCGTGCGCGAGCGCTGCGCCGAGCTGGGCGTGCGGGCCGTCGGCTCGACCGTCTTCGCCGACGGCGGGGCGGGCGGCGTCGAACTGGCCCGGGCCGTCGTCGAGCTGTGCGAGCAGCCCGGTGAGTTCACCCCGATCTACGATGCGGAGTCGAGCCTGCGCGGCAAGATCGAGACGGTCGCCCGCGAGATCTACCGCGCCGACGGCGTGACCTTCTCCTCAATGGCGCAGCGCCAGCTCGAGCGGCTGAGCGCCCAGGGCTTCGATGAGCTGCCGGTCTGCCTCGCCAAGACGCAGTACTCGTTCAGCGACGACCCCGGGCTCCTCGGCGCACCCCGCGGCTTCACGATCACCGTGCGGGAGCTGAGCGTGCGCGCCGGCGCCGGTTTCGTCGTCGGCCTCACCGGGGACGTCCTCACGATGCCCGGCCTGCCCAGCAGGCCGGCGGCGCTCGACATGGACATCGACGCCGACGGCCGGATCACCGGCCTGTCGTGAGCGGCGCGCCCTTCACGAGGAGCGCAGGGCGAAGCCGCTCACCGGCTCGGCGGGCTCCTCATCGGGCTCCTCGGCGGCGCGGCGGGCCGGCTGGTAGCGCGGCGCGGTGCGCATCGGCTCGGACTCCCCGCCGAAACTGCGCACCAGCGAGATGACGTGGTCGAAGTCGACCGGGCGGGCCGTGTCGAGGGCCACGCGCGGCTCGGTGCCCCACATCTCGGTGTGGGCGTTGCGGTCGGTCACGTCGTCCCAGGTGATCCGGCTGACACCGGGGATGCCGTTGCGACGGGCCCGGACGCGTTCGTGGTGCACCGCCGGGTCGGAGCAGACGGTGATGAGGAACAGGAGGTCGACGCCGGTCTCCTCGGCCAGGTCGGTCCACAGCTGGCGGCTCGCCCTCGTGTAGTTCGCTGCGTCGATGATGACGTCGTGGCCCGCCGCGAGGTTCTCGCGGGCGACCGACTGGGCCGACAGGCAGGCGGCGAGGGCGGTGGCCTGGTTGCGCCACAGGCCGGCCGCCACCATGGCGGACTCGATGCCGGGGACGCCGATGCGCATCGCATTCATCCGGGACGCCAGTTCCGCGGAGACGTGGGTCTTTCCCGTGGCCTGAAGCCCGGACATCGCGATGAGCATGCCACGATCCTGCCAGCGGTTCGGCGCGGAGTGGAAATGCGGGCCGACAACTCTGCACCGTCACTTGAACTCTTCGCCGACGAGCCGGTGCCGGTTGCCCTCCCCGCCCTGCTCGGCAGGCTTCTCAGCCTCCCTCACTTGAACTCTTCACCGACGAGCCGGTGCCGGCGCGGGGCGCCGGGCGCCCGAGGCCTCTCCAGCGGCGCGGTCAGCTGCGGAAGCTGTGCACGGGCGCCGGCAGCCTGCCCCCCCGGTTGATGAGCGCTCCGGCGTCGGACCGGTGGACGGCCATGACCGGGGCGTGCCCGAGCAGGCCGCCGAAGTCGATGTCGTCGCCGACCCGGGCCCCGGGGACGGGGACGACGCGCACGGCGGTCGTCTTGTTGTTCATCATGCCGATGGCCGCCTCGTCGGCGATCATCGCGGCGATCGTCGTCGCCGGGGTGTCGCCGGGGATGGCGATCATGTCGAGCCCGACCGAGCAGATCGAGGTCATCGCCTCGAGCTTGTCGAGGCCCAGCGCGCCCTCGGTGACGGCGCGGATCATGCCGGCGTCCTCGCTGACCGGGATGAACGAGCCGGACAGACCGCCGACGTGCGAGCAGGCCATGAGGCCGCCCTTCTTCACGGCGTCGTTGAGCAGCGCCAGCGCGGCGGTGGTGCCGTGGCCGCCGACGGCGCCGACCCCCATCGTCTCGAGGATCTCGGCCACCGAGTCGCCGACGGCCGCCGTGGGGGCCAGCGAGAGGTCGACGATCCCGAACGGCACGCCCAGGCGCTCGGCGGCCATCGTCCCGACGAGCTGGCCCATCCGGGTGATCTTGAAGGCGGCCTTCTTGATGGTCTCCGCCATGCCCCCGAAGCTCGCGTCCGGGACCTTGTCGAGGGCGCGCTTGACGACCCCGGGCCCCGAGACGCCCACGTTGATGCACGCATCGCCCTCCTCGACGCCGTGGAAGGCGCCCGCCATGAAGGGGTTGTCGCCGACGGCGTTGCAGAAGACGACGAGCTTGGCGCAGCCCCGGCCGGCGGTGCGGTCGGCGAGCTCGCGGACGACCTCGCCCATGCGGGCCACCGCGCTCATGTTGATGCCCGCCCTGGACGAGCCGATGCTCACCGAGGAGCAGACCACGTCGGTGGTGGCCAGGGCCTCGGGCAGCGAGTCCATGAGGCGGCGGTCGGCCGTGCTGCGCGACTTCTGCGCCAGGGCGGTGAAGCCGCCGAGGAAGTCGACGCCGACCTCGTGGGCCGCGTCGTCGAGCGCCCGGGCGAAGCAGGTGTAGTCCTCGGTGCGGCTGGCGCCGGCGACGAGCGAGATCGGCGTCACGGAGATGCGCCTGTTGATGATCGGGATGCCGAGCTCGGCCTCGATGCCCTCGGCGACGGGCACGAGCCGGCCGGCCCGCGAGACGATGCGCTCGCGGATCCGTGCGCAGGCGACGTCGGGATCGGGGTCGGCGCAGTCGAGCAGGCCGATGCCCATCGTCACCGTGCGGATGTCGAGGCGGTACTCCTCGATCATCGCGATGGTCTCGAGGATCTCGTGTGCGGTGTCCATGGCTCAGAGCTCGTGCATCGCGCGGAAGATGGCCTCGGACTGCAGGCGGACGACCACCTGCTGCTCCTCGCCGACGGCCCGCAGATCGCTCTGGAGCGACTCGATCGGATGGGCCCGCTCGTCGAACTCGCACTGGGCGATCATCGTGAAGTACTCGCCCATGATCGTCTGCGAGATGTTGCACAGGTTGACGCCGAGCTCCGCCAGCCGCGTGCTCACGGCGGCCACGATGCCCGTGTGGTCGAGGCCCGTCACGGTGAGGATCGCAATCATGGGCCAACCCTATCGACGCGCGGCGCCCGGGTTCCGCCACGGCCGGGCCCGCGCGTCCCGGTCCGCTCGTCCGGGCCGTCGCGTCGGCGGCGACGGCCCCGGGGCGGCGGGCGGCTCCGCCGAGCGTGAACGGCCCGACCGTGCGGTTCCCGGCGTCGGCGCACGGTGGGATGATCGACCGACGCGGGTCCCACCCGCCTGCCGGCCCCTCGACGGGCCCGGCGGACGACGGGCCCCGCCGACAGCACGATCCCGACAAGGAGGGTCCCCATCCGATGAACATCCCGTCCGTTCTCCGCAGGCCCGACGCCGCGTCCGGCCCCGGCCCGGGCCCGCGCGTCGTCATCATCGGCGGGGGCTTCGGCGGCACCAACGCCGCCCGCGTGCTCGGCAGGGCCGGCGCCCGCGTCGTCATCGTCGACAAGAACCCCTACACCTGCTTCCAGCCGCTGCTCTACCAGGTGGCCACCGGCGGCCTCAATCCCGGTGACGTCACCTACCGGCTGCGCTCCTTCGCCGCGCGGACGCCGAACTGCCGGTTCCGGCGCGCCCGGGTCACCGGTGTCGACCTGGGGGCCCGTCGCGTCGAGTGCGACAACGGCGGCCCGATCGACTACGACTACCTCATCCTCGCCCAGGGCGTCGGCGCGAACTTCTTCGGCACCCCCGGGGCACAGGAGCACTCGTACACCATCTACACCCGCACCGATTCGGTGCGCACCCGCGACGTCATCCTGTCGAACCTCGAGGCCCTCGACACCGACCGGGGGAGGAACTTCGACGTCGTCGTCGTCGGCGGCGGCCCCACCGGTGTCGAGATGGCCGGCACCCTCGCCGAGATGAAGTCCATCGGCATCCCGGCGATCTTCCCCGATGTGTCGGTCGACCGCGTCCATGTCACCCTCGTCGAGATGGCCGAGCACCTGCTCATGCCGTTCGACGCCAGGCTGCGCCACTACACCCGCCGGCAGCTGCACAGGCGCGGCGTCGACGTGCGCACCACCACGGCGATCGCCGAGGTCCGCGAGGGCTCCGTCCTGCTCAGGGACGGCTCCACGCTGCCCGCCGACATGGTCATCTGGGCCGCCGGCGTCGGCGCCCACGAGGACGTCATGGACTGGGGCCTGGAGCTCGGCCGCGGGGGCCGCATCCTCGTCGGCCCCGACCTGCGGGCCAAGGGCCAGGACCGGGTCTTCGCCGTCGGCGACGGCGCCCTCATCGAGGGCAACCCGCTGCCGCAGCTCGCCCAGCCCGCCATGCAGGAGGGCGTCTGGGCCGCCGAGCAGATCCTCGACCTCGAGGCGGGGCGGCGCACGAGGAGCTTCTCGTACCGCGACAAGGGCACGATGGCGACCATCGGGCGCAACGCGGCCGTCGTCCAGATGGCCCGCTTCCACGGCCTGAGGATCGACGTCACCGGCTTCGTCGCCTGGCTCGCCTGGGTCGGCCTCCACCTGTACTTCCTGCTGGGCGGGCGCAACCGCCTTCAGTCGATGATCAACCTCGCCGCCCGCTACCTGACCTTCAGCCGGCAGGCCTCGGGCATCATCGGCGACATCGTCGACGAGGGCGGGGACCCGGGAGGGGCCGGCCCGGCCGCCGAGGGCTGAACCGGGGGCCCGGACGGGCCCTGGGTACACTTGATCCCCAGGCGCCCGGCGGGCCGGGCGCGCCCCGGTCGCCGGAAGGGGGGAGCCAGCATGACGACTGGTCCCGATCCACGGCCGCGCGTCCCGCTTCGGCCCTCCGACTACGGCTACGACGAGCAGCGCTTCGGTGCCCCCCACGGCCCCGCAGGACGGGGCGCCGCGGACCGCTACGGGACCCGGCCCCGCGACGACGAGGCCGACTGGCCCACGAGCCCGTCGATCCCGGTGGTTCCCGAGGCGACGAGGCCGCCGAGCAGGCGCCTCACCGCGATCATCTCGCTCCTCTTCGGCGTCTTCGGCGCGGCCCCCGCCTCCGGGGCGGCCCACCGGGCCCGCGAGGCCGGCCTGCCGTCCGGCCGCTACTGGACCGCCTTCCTGCTCGGCTGGCTCGTCCACCTGCTCGTCCTGGCCTCCGTGCTCGGCCTGGTCATCGCGGGCGGCCGCTCGGGCTCCTCGTCGGGGAGGGCGTCCGCCCCGGCGAGCAGCGCCCCCGCCTCGACGGCCCCGTCCCCGAGCCCGAGCGCCTCGCCGTCCCAGGCCGCCTTCCCCGACGGCGCCACCCGGTGCAGCGACACGGTGGCCGTCAACGCGTCCACCTCCTGCCAGTTCGCGCTGAACGTCGAGACCGCCTTCCGGTCGGCCGGAGCCACGAGCGGCACCGTCCAGGTCACGGCGACCAGCCCTGTGACGAACCGCGACTACACGATGTCCTGCGTCGTGGCCGCTGGCTCGGTCATCAGCTGCACCGGCGGCAACAACGCCGTCGTCTACCTGCGCTGATCATGGTCGTGGCGGACCGGGTCGCCGCGCCGTCACGCTAGGCTGAGCCCGTGGTTCTTCGCCCGGACGACCAGCTGACCCCACGACGCGACAACGACCGACCGCGGGACGAGTGCGGCGTCTTCGGCGTCTTCGCGCCGGGTGAGGACGTCGCGAGGCTCACCTACTACGGCCTGTTCGCCCTCCAGCACCGCGGCCAGGAGTCGGCGGGCATCGCGGTCTCCGACGGCTCGCGGATCATGGTCTTCAAGGACATGGGCCTGGTCAGCCAGGTCTTCGACGAGGCCATCCTGAGCTCCCTGACCGGCCACGTGGCGATCGGCCACACGCGCTACTCGACGACCGGTTCGAGCGTCTGGCGGAACGCCCAGCCCACCTTCGCCTCGACGCCCCGCGGCTCGCTCGCGCTGGCCCACAACGGCAACCTCACGAACACCGACGAGCTCGAGGACCTGCTGGCCCTCAGCCGCGGCGAGGGGGCGGCCGGCGGGGTGCCGCACAAGAGGGATATGGACTCCAGCAACGACACCCACCTCGTGAGCGCGCTCATGTCCCTCGACGACGCGCCCCTCGAGGACGTCGCCGCGCGCCTGCTGCCGCGCCTGGTCGGCGCCTTCAGCCTCGTGTTCATGACCGAGAGCACGCTCTTCGCGGCGCGCGACCCCCAGGGCGTGCGGCCCCTCGTGCTCGGCCGCCTGGAGACCGGCTGGGTCGTCGCCTCCGAGACCGCCGCCCTCGACATCGTGGGCGGCACCTTCGTCCGCGAGGTCGAGCCCGGCGAGATGATCCGCATCGACGAGTCGGGCCTGCACTCGGCGCGCTTCGCCCCGGCCCGCCCCAAGGGCTGCCTGTTCGAGTACGTCTACGTGGCGCGCCCCGACACGGTCATCTCCGGGCGCCGCATCCACAACGTCCGCGTCAAGGTCGGCAAGATCCTGGCCGAGGAGTCACCGGCCGACGCCGACCTCGTCATCCCCGTCCCCGAGTCGGGCATCCCCGGGGCGATCGGCTTCGCCGCCGCCTCCGGCATCCCCTTCGGCAACGGCCTGGTGAAGAACTCCTACGTCGGGCGCACCTTCATCCAGCCGACCCAGTCCCTGCGCAACATGGGCATCCGGCTCAAGCTGAACCCGTTGCGCGACGTCATCGAGGGCCGCCGGCTGGTCGTCGTCGACGACTCGATCGTGCGGGGCAACACCCAGCGCCAGCTCGTGCGCATGCTGCGCGAGGCCGGCGCCGCGCAGGTGCACGTGCGCATCTCGTCGCCTCCGCTGGAATGGCCCTGCTTCTACGGTCTCGACTTCGCCACCCGCGCCCAGCTCATCGCGCCGGGCCTGTCGGTGGACGAGATCCGCCGCTCGATCGGGGCCGACTCCCTCGGCTACATCAGCCTCGGGGGCCTCATCCGGGCCACCCACGTGCCCAAGGAGAAGCTGTGCCGGGCCTGTTTCGACGGCGAGTACCCGATCCCGGTGCCCCACGGCGCCGCCGTCGAGATGGGTCTGCACGCCGAGGAGGCCCCCGCCGCCTGCGCCGGTCACGGCGACGCCGAATTCGACAGGGACGAGGATGAGGCATGAGTCAGTCCGCCTACGCCCGCGCGGGCGTCGACATCCATGCCGGTGACGAGGCCGTCGAGCTCATGAGGAGCCATGTCGCGCGCACCCGGCGCCCCGAGGTCCTCGGCGGCATCGGGGGCTTCGCCGGCCTGTTCGACGCCTCCGCCCTGGCCCGGTACCGCCATCCGCTGCTCGCCACGAGCACCGACGGCGTGGGCACCAAGGTGGCGCTGGCCCGGGCGCTCGACGTCCACGACACCATCGGCTGGGACCTGGTGGGCATGCTCGTCGACGACCTCGTGGTGTGCGGCGCCGAGCCCCTCTTCCTCACCGATTACATCGCCTGCGGCCATGTCGTGCCCGAACGCATCGCCGCCATCGTCAAGGGCGTCGCCGACGCCTGCGTGGCGGCCGGCTGCGCGCTGCTCGGCGGCGAGACCGCCGAGCACCCGGGGCTCATGGGCGCCGACGAGTACGACATCGCCGGCGCCACGACCGGCGTCGTCGAGGCGGACGAGCTGCTCGGCCCCGACCGGGTGCGCGACGGCGACGTCGCCCTGGCCATGGCCAGCTCGGGCCTGCACTCCAACGGCTACTCGCTCGTGCGGCGCGTCCTGCTCGAGGACGCGGGACTGGCGCTGGACCGGGAGATCCCCGAGTTCGGCCGCAGTCTGGGCCTGGAGCTCCTGGAACCCACCCATGTCTACGCCGGCGAGGTCATGACGCTGCTGCGGACCGTCACGGTGCACGCGATGAGCCACATCACCGGCGGCGGTCTGGCGAACAACCTCGTCCGCGTCGTCCCCGACGGGATGCTCGTCACCGTCGACCGCGCCACGTGGCGCCCCGGGCCTGTCTTCGAGCTCGTCCGGTCCGTCGGCCGCATCGGCGAGGAGGACATCGAGGAGACCCTCAACATGGGCGTCGGCATGGTCGCCCTCCTGCCCGCCGACCAGGTGGACGAGGCCCGGCGCGTGCTGGGCGGCCTCGGCCTGGACGCCTGGGTCTGCGGTCGCGTCGAGGCCCGCCCCGGGCCCGCGGCCGTCGAGCTGGTCGGGGGGCATCCGCGGGCCTGACCCGCCTCAACCGCTTGTCCGGACACCAACCGCCCGCCGCGTTCGAGATGGGCGGTGATTGGTGACGACCCGAACTATTGGGTAGCCTGGGGCCCACGAGAGTTGTTCATCATGCCGCGGCACAGCCGCGAGGGACTAAGCGAGGGGGTCGACCCATATGGGGCGCGGCCGGCAAAAGGCGAAGCAGACCAAGGTGGCCAGGGATCTGAAGTACCGTTCGGTCGAGACCGACTTCGCCTCGTTGGAGCGGGAGCTCCGCAGCAAGCAGCACCACGACGACGAGGATCCCGGCGAGGGGATCCCCGACAACTACGCGGATCTCGCCGCGGAGTACGAGCGGGACGTCGACTCCGACTGAGCCGTCGGGACTGCGAGATGAGCCGCTGGGCCGCCGATCCGCTGCTGGCGGGCTACGAGTCGCTGAGCTGGGCGATCCCCGGCGCGCGGCCGGCCGAGGGCGAACCCGGCGCCCCCCTCACCGGGACTCTCGTCCGGAGGAATCCGCCGCGCCACGAGCGCGCGGTGCTCTACCTGCACGGCTGGAACGACTACTTCTTCCAGACCCACCTGGCCGACTGGTTCGACGCGCAGGGCTTCGACTTCTACGCCGTCGAGCTGCGCCGCTACGGGCGCAACCTCGTCCCGGGCCTGTACGCCGGCTTCATCACGGACCTGAGCCACTACGAGTCCGAGCTGGACCACGCCGTCGCGTGCATCCGCGAGGACCATCCGGGGGTGCCCCTCACCTTTCTCGGCCATTCCGCCGGGGGACTCACCGGCGCGCTGTGGGCGTCCCGGCGCCCGGGACTGCTGGCGGGGGTCATCCTCAACTCGCCGTGGCTCGACATGCAGGGCTCGCCGGCGCTGTGGCGCGTGCTCTCGCCGGTCGCCGCGGCCATCTCCGTCGTCAACCCGCTGGCCGAGCTCGGCGCCGTCGTCGACACGGGCCTCTACCGCCGCAGCCTGCGCGCCGACGAGGACGGCGAGTGGGACTGGGATCTCGACCTCAAGTCCAACACCGGGGCCTTCGTCCACCGCTGGGGCTGGGGCAGGGCGGTCCTGGCCGGCCAGGACCGCGCCGGCGCCGGCCTGGGCATCGACACCCCGGTCCTCGTCATGACGAGCGCCCGGAGCGACTTCTCGCGCACCTGGGACGAGAGCATGCGCGGGGCTGACCTCGTGCTCGACGTCGAGCGCATCTGCGCGGCTGCGGTGCACCTGGGGCGGCTGGTGACGATCCGCCGGTTCGCCGGGGGAGTCCACGACCTCGTGCTCTCGCGCGAGCCGGTACGACGCCGGGTCTTCGACGAGATGGCCCGCTGGATCGATGCGAGGGTGCGCCCGGCCGGCCTCATCGAGGAGTACCGCGAGACGCTGCGCACCGACCGGGACGGGCGGAGGACGGGGAGCCGGGGCTGAGCCGCTGCGGTCCCCGCGGGGTGGCCAGGGGCGGGGTCGAACCGCCGACCTTACACTTTTCAGGCGTACGCTGCTACCAACTGAGCTACCTGGCCTTGATCAGGAGAAGCGACCCTGATGGGACTTGAACCCACGACCTCCGCCGTGACAGGGCGGCGCGCTGACCAACTGCGCCACAGGGCCTCGATTCACTTGTCACCCGCGCGAGCGGGCTCCACAACAATAGCGTGCTTCCGGGGGAAAGCAAAACCGCCCGTGCACCCCGCGCGACGATCGGGCGGAGCGGCCCGACGGGAGCGGTGCGCCGGGGCGGCACCGGTCGGCGCCGCCCCGGCGGGCGTATCCCCAACGGAATTCGAATCCGTGTTACCACCTTGAAAGGGTGGGGTCCTGGGCCGCTAGACGATGGGGACCCGCGACGAACATGGTAGCGGCTCGGGCGTCCGGGACGGAAGTCCGCCAACGCCCGAGCCGCTGGGGCCGCGCTCAGACGACGCGGACCATGGCGGAGATCGGGGCCATGTCGTACAGGCCCGAGATGACGATGCCGGTGTCCTCGTTCTGGGCGTTGAGCACGAGACCGTCGCCGACGTACATGCCGACGTGGCCGTCGTCGTAGTAGAACACCAGGTCACCGGGCTGCAGGTCATCGGTCGAGGAGACCGGTGCACCGGAGTTCACCTGGTCCCAGGTCGTGCGCGGGAGCGAGACGCCGGCCGCGGCGTACGCGGCCTGCATGAGCCCCGAGCAGTCGTAGCCGACAGGGCCGGTGCCGCCCCACACGTAGGGGCCGCCGAGCTTGGAGTAGGCGAAGTCGATCGCGGTCCGGGCCGCCGTGGCGCTGTCGTAGGCGACGGTCACCGGCTGCGGGGAGTTCCCGCCGCCCTCGTCGTCGGCCTCCTCCTCGTCACCGGGGGCGACCTCGGTGTCGGAGACGAAGGCGCTGTTCACCCAGCGGGAAACGCCGTCGAGGATGATCTCGGTCCAGTCGCCGTTGGTGACGCCGGTGGCCTCGATGGTGTCCCCCTGGTCCAGAATGTCGACGACCTCGTAGTCGGTGCCGGGCCCGGTGCGGACGTTGACGTCGTCGGAGACCCACTTCGTCGTCGTCGCGGGGGCCTCCTCCTGGGAGTCGTCCGCGGCCTCCTGGGGCTGCGCGGTCTGCTCGCTCTCGGGGGTCCGGGCCGGCTCCTCGGCCGGGGCCTGCGCGGTCTGCTCGGTCTCGGGGGTCTGGGCCGGCTCCTCGGCCGGGGCCTGCGCGGTCTGCTCGGCCTCGGGGGCGGGCTCGGTCTCGGGGGTCCGGGCCGGCTCCTCGGCGTTCTCGGTGGAGGTCGTGCTGGCGACGAGCGCGATGGTCGCGGGATCGGAGACGTAGCGCGAGTAGTTCGCCGCCACCCAGGCGTCCTGGCCGTTGAAGCTCACGGGCACCCAGCCGGCGAACGGGGCGCCGGTCACGGCGACCTCGTCGCCCGGGTAGAGCATGCCGATCGAGGTGAAGGCGGTGCTCGTGCCGGTGCGCACCCACAGGTAGTCCTGCGAGACGGCGCTGGTGATCGTGGCGGTCGAGTCGTCGCCGGCGTCCGACAGGAGGGTCGTGGCGACCCAGCCCGCCCTGCCGTAGTAGTTGACCGGCGTCCAGTCGCCGCTCGGGTCGCCGGTGATCGAGACGGTGGTGCCCTGGGTCAGAGTGCCCATGATCCAGCTCGTCGGGTCGGCGTCGGAGCGGACGTAGGCGTCGGCGGTCGTTGTGGCGGTGCCGACGGCGGTGCCGCTCGTGATGACGGTCGTGCTCGACACGTACTGGGCCTGGACCCAGGCGTTCGTGCCGTTGTAGATGATCGGCAGCCAGCCGTCCTGCTCGGCGCCGCGCTGGGTGACGGTGTCGCCGGCGGAGAGCACTGCCACGACCTCGCCGTTCGTGTCCGGGGAGGTGCGCACGTTCACGTCGGTCGTCGCGGACAGGTCTGAGTAGTCGGCCTGCGCCTGCGGGCTCAGGACGAGCCCGGCGGTGGCCAGACTGGCAGCCACCAGCGACGAGGTCACGGCGATGCGCGCCGTTTTCGCGAAGGGGTTGTTCACTGCTGGTCCTTCCCGCGGCCTTCCCGAGCCGCATGATGTTCGATGGTCCGTGCCCCGGGGCGTGGCGTCTTCCCCGGCGACGCGTGCCGCCACGCCGGAGCCCCAGGGCTGGAAGGAACTTAGGCGGGCCCCGTCCCGGCCCACAAGACGGCTGAAGCACCGGTTGAGACTTCCGGGCCGGCCGGCCCCCGGGCGGGCGCGGCGTACCGTCTGGGTTTCACGAGGCCCGTGGAGCCGCCACTGGCTAGGTGATCCAGGGTGCCGGCAGGGGCCAGTGGGGCGGCTGCGGGCAGGCCGGGGGAGCACGGGGCCGCCGCCGACGCACAGGCTCAAGCCGAGGTTGAGGTTGAGTCTTCGCGCCCGTTCCGCGGCCCGTCCCCGACCCGTCGCCGGGCGCGGTGCCGACGGGGTCCGAGCGGCTAAGATGGTGCCGCCTCCATAGCTCAGCTGGCAGAGCAAGGGACTTTTAATCCTTGGGTCCGGGGTTCGAGCCCCCGTGGGGGCACCGATCGGACGAAGCCGGAGGGGCCTGGCGTCCGGATCCCGAACGCGGATCTTGGACAGGGTGTCACATCGCGCGATAAACTGAAGCGGCTGCGGTCTGTTCCAAGGCGGGCACCCCCGAGGTTCTCGTCCCGTGGCTGCAGCTGCGGGACACCTGGAGACGCAGGACCCCGGGCCCCGACGGTGCTGCGCGCATCGCTCGGACCGTCGCGGGCTCACGTTTCAGGTTTCCCGCGGGAGCTGTGTGATTGCTCGGGCCCGTCCCATAACGGGCTCTGAGCCTGAGGACATCACACGGTCCGCGCACCCCAGCACAGTGCTTGCACGAGTCGGGGCCGGACGGCGGCCGCCGTCCGGCCGACGATCCGGTGAAGGCGAACGAAAGAGCCATATGACAGGCAGGGCAGAGAGGACGAGGCACCCCCGGCGTGCCATCGTCGGCACTGCCGTCTGCGCGCTCCTGCTGGCGGCCTTCGGCACCGTCTTCGGTGTGCACCGCCACAACACCGAGCTGCGGAACGACTGCGCGGCGGCGGTGAGCTCGGCCGACCAGGCCGTCGACGACTACGTGAGCGCGGTCACCGCCACCGAGCCGGTCCTGCGCAGCGCCGACGACACGTCCGGCTACAAGGACAGCGAGGGCGCCTCCGCGCTCGTCGACGCGGTCGCCGGCGCCGATCGTCAGGTGCGCATGGACCTCACCTGCACCGACCGGGGCCAGCTCGAGGCCCTCAGAAACGCCACGGCCGAGCTGGGCACGAAGAGGGACGCCCTGGTCACCGACACCCTCCATCTCACGGTGTCGATCTCGTCGTACAACAATGCGAAGGCGGCGGACGAGCTCTCGGCCGTGATCCAGGCCGCCCAGAGCGTCTACGACGGCTCTGCCGGGCAGCTGCCCGACGACGGGGTGCGCAGTGAGCTGCGGACCGAGATCGACGAGGCCACCGCCCTGCTCGACGCGGCTGCCGACGCCCGCGAGCAGGCCGCCGGCAGCAATGATCCGGCGCCCGTCGACGAGTCGACGAAGGCGATGGGGGCCAAGAGGATCGAGCTGAGCACCAAGAAGGACGACACGGCCAAGGCCGCCGGCATCGCCTCGGAGCAGGCCGCCGAGCAGCAGGCGCAGACCCAGGAGTCCAAGCCCGATCAGCCCACCGGCGGCACGCCCGCACCCGAGGAGAACAACCCCGGGAACCCCACCGGCGGCTCCGGGGGCTCCAACTCCGGCGGGGCCGCCGACAACGGTGGGGGCGGCTCGAAGCTGGACAATCCGGGCTCGGGCGGCGGACCCACCACCTCGGACGGCTCCGGCTCCCACGGCTCGCACCATGAGTCCGACGACGACGATGATGACGACGACGACGAGGAGGACTCCCACCGGAACTGGCCGTACGGCGGTGGGAACTGCGGTTGGGTCTGGGTCAACCAGCCCTACTACGACTGGTGGGGCTGGCACCCCGGCTACTGGTCCTGGCGCTGCTGGTGAGCCGTGCCCCCGGGCCCCGTCCGGGGTGCGGACGGCGGGCCGGGGACCGGTGCCCCGCGGCATGATGGGGTGCCGTGGCCACCGGTGACGATCACGAGGACCTCCACGGCGACGGCGGGCCCGGCACGGCGCTGCGGCGGGTCGTGGCGGTCGTCGCGCTCCTCAACCTGCTGGGGATGATCGGCGAGATCATCATGGCGGTCCTGGCCGGTTCGGTCGCGCTGTTCGCCGATGCGGCCGACTTCTGCGAGGACTTCCTCATCAACGGGCTCGTCGTCGCGGCGCTGGGCTGGTCCGTGCGAGGGCGTCGCCGGGCGAGCGTCTGGCTCGCCGGTCTCATCCTCATCCCCGCCGTCGCGGCCCTCACGACGGCCGCGTGGAAGCTCGTCTCGGGCGAGCCCCCCGAGCCCTTTCGACTGTCGCTCACGGCCGGTGCCGCGCTCGCCCTCAACCTGCTCTGCGCGCTGCTGCTCGTCGCCCGGCGCACCGAGGGCGGATCCCTCGTGCGCGGCGCCTGGCTCGCGGCGCGCAACGACGTGCTGGCCGATGCGCTCATCCTCGTCGCGGGCCTGGTGACGGCGGCCCGACCCTCGATCTGGCCCGACGTCGTCATCGGCGTCGCCGCGGGCGCGATCAACCTGCGCGCCGCCGGCGAGGTCTACGAGCAGGCCCGGGCCGAGACTCCCCGACCCGGGGACGACTGATCCGCTGCCGCTCCCGCCCGCGCCCCCCGGGGGCGCGGGCGGTGGATGCTCTGCTCGGGGAAGCGTACGCGGCCGGGGCCGGCGGGGTCCGCTGCTCGGCGGGGTCGCCGGCCGGGGCCGATCCTGCCGGGACGGCTCATCGGCCTCGACCGCCGGTGCCGTGCGCGGGGACGCCACGGCTCGGCACGCGCCGGCGCGGGGCCCGCCGCGTCGCGATCGAGGAGCCCGGGCTGGCCCATCAAGCGATCCAGGGCGTCGGGCCCGGCAGGCCGTAGTGGGCGCAGACAGCGGCCTCGTCCTCGGGCAGGACGCGGTGTCCCGTCTCGAGGCGCGGCGAGCTCATCACGAGGGAGCGGGGGTAGGGCACGTCGATGCGCTCGTAGCCGATCTCGGCGGCGGCCAGCGGAATGAGGTGGCGGCGCCCGCTCAGCACGCCGTCGCGCACGCTCACGAAGGCCAGGGAGTCGGTGCGGGCGTCGCGCAGGATCCGCAGGGCGTGGCCGAGGAGCCTGCCGGTGGAGTCCATGACCCGCGCGCCGACCAGGGCGTGCTCGGGGGCCGGCCCGTCGGCCCGGTGCTGCTGCTCAGACATGCGCGCCCCCGGGGCGCCGGTGGCGCTCGAAGCGCGACCACCAGTCGTCGTGCCCGGCCGGCAGGCAGCCCCCGTCGTCGCGCTCGACCATGGCGCGCAGCGCCCGCTTCGTCCCGATCAGCTCGTCCGGCAGCCCGCGGGTCGCGTCGGGGCCCGCGTCGGGGGCGTGCGGATCGGTCTCCAGGAGGGCCTTCCCGAGGCGCCAGGCCCTCAGCCGGGTGCGGATCATCTCGCGGTGGACGCCCTGCACCTCGCAGGGGGCCTTCCCGACCGCCTCGGCGGCCCGGATCCGGCCGTAGTCGCGGTTGATGGACAGCAGGCCCGGATCGATCGTCATGGCGTCGTGGACGAGGATCTCCGGCTCGATGACGGTGGCGCCCGCCGCCCGGGCGTAGGCGATCTCGTCGCGCTCGGACTCGTCCGCGCGGATCGACTCGACGCGGAACAGGATCGACAGGACGCCGCCCCTGCCGGCGCCCGGGTTCGGGGCCGCGCCGGGCGGGGACGAGATGATCGCACAGGGCCTCGTGACGCCGAGGTTCTTGATCGCCGCCTCGACCGGGACGTTCTCGCGGATGCCGCCGTCGACGTACCACTCGCCGTTCATCTCGACCGGCTCGAAGACGCCCGGGACCGAGCAGGACGCCGGCGTGCCCATCGCCACGTCGAACCCCGGACCGTCCAGGGGCCGATCGTCGCGGTCGACGATCCGGCCGTCCTCGCGCATGGAGCGCGGCTCTCCGCTGTCGAGGCCGACGAAGGCGCAGCGGGGGGCGACGCCGGAGGAGCCCACCGGCTCCGAGTGGAAGAAGTCGCGGCTCAGCAGGCGCTCCAGCAGGGGCCCGGGGCGGTACAGCGAGCGGTTGCTCTCCAGGCCGCGGAACGCGGCGGTCGGGTCCGAGCCGATGCGCCCGAAGCGGGGCAGCCCGACCATGAGCTGGTGGACGAGGTCGGCGTTGAACTCCAGCGGCTCGACGGGGGCCTCGGCCATGGCGAGCGCCGGGGTGCGCTCCTGCGGGGCCGGGCGCTCGTCTCCGGCGGCCGGGGCGTCCTCGTCCTCGGCGTCGTCGGTGCGACAGGAGGCCCGGCGCCGGGTGTGGGACCGGCGGGTGCGCTCGACCGTGCGCTCCTCGGCCTCGCGCAGGGTCTCGAGGACGTGCTGGTGGGCGAGCGGGCGCGAGAACCACGAGCGCTCGGTGAACATGTCGGCGTTCGTCCGCATCGACGGCCACAGGTCCTCGACGCGGCGCAGCGCGGCCTCCTGCTCGGCCGGATCCTCGAACTGGGCGAGCAGCGCGCCGAGGATCGAACCGGACGAGGCGGCCGTGATGACCGCCGGTGCGATGCGCTCTCGCTCGTACGGATGGCGCAGCGCGCCGGTCTGGAAGCTCGCCCTGGCCCCTCCGCCCGCCATGACCAGGCCCTGGACCTCCTCCGGGTCCTCCCGGGAGTGCCCGCGGCCGAGGAGGGGCCGCAGACCGGACCATGCTGGACGTGGCATGCGGACAGCCTAACCGGCACCGTCGCGGGGCCCGGCCCGACGGGCCGCGCGGGGCGCAGGGCCGGGGCCGGCATGGGGCGCCCGTGCGCAGGGCCCGCCCGGCGCGCGGCCGGGGGAGCGCCGATCCGCAATGCCTGCGCATCAGACGTCCTCCCTTGTGGACGGGGAAGAACCCGAGGGCAGTGAGGACTTGCTTGGGTGCACGGGCGGATTCGGCCGATCATACTGGAGCCATGCCGAACGGACCGCGTTACTCTCCGCCCGTCGATCTGAGCCGTTACGCCTGGCTCTCCATCGCCGCTGCGGCGGTGACCATCGTGCTCAAGGGCGGGGCCGCTGCGCTCACCGGTTCGGTCTCGCTGCTGTCCGACGCCCTCGAGTCGGTCGTCAACCTGGTGGCTGCCGTCCTCGCCCTCGTCATGCTGAAGATCTCGATCCGACCGCCGGACGACAACCACCGCTTCGGGCATTCCAAGGCGGAGTACTTCTCGGCCGCCGTCGAGGGCGCCATGGTGCTGGTCGCCGCGATCCTCATCATCTGGGAGGCGGTCGGGCGGCTGGTCCACCCGCGGATGCCCGAGCAGCTCGGCATCGGCCTGGCCATCAGCGCCGTCGCCGCCCTGGTCAACGGCGCCGTCGGCCTGCTGCTCATCCGCCGCGGTGCGCAGATGCGCTCGGCGACCCTGTCCGCCGACGGGAGGCACCTCATGACCGACGTCGTCACCTCGGTGGCCGTGCTCGCGGGGGTGGGTCTCGTCGCGCTCACCGGCCAGCCCCTTCTCGACCCGATCGTCGCGATCGTCGCCGGCGCGAACATCGTGCGCATCGGCATCGGGCTGGTGCGCAGCTCGGTCGACGGTCTCATGGACATCGCCCTGCCCGCCGAGCTCGAGGCCCGTCTCATGGGCGTGCTCGAGACCCACCGCGGCGAGGAGGTCGACTTCCACGCGGTGCGCACCCGCGAGAGTGGGAACCGGCGCTTCATGGAGTTCCACCTGCTCGTGCCCGACGAGTGGAGCGTCAAGGCCGGTCACGACCTCGCCGAGGACATCGTCGATGAGCTGCGCGAGATCGAGCCGGACCTGCGCGTCACCGTGCACACGGAGCCGCTGCACGACGCGCGGTCCTACGAGGACATCGAGATCTGAGGGGCCGTACGCTGGTGGGCATGGCGACGACGAGGGGTGGGCGGACGATTCCCGTTCCGGGCTGGGACGACTACTTCCTGGGCATCGCCGAGGCCGTCTCGGCGCGCGCCAAGTGCACGCGCCGGCGGGTCGGCGCCGTGCTCGTGGGCCCCGACCACCGGATCATCGCCACCGGCTACAACGGCGCCGCGCCCGGGCGCCCCGACTGCCTCGAGGGCGCGTGCCCGCGCGGGCGTCTCGGATACGACGAGGTGCCCGGTCTGGGCGACTACGACCGGCCCGGGGCGCCCGGCTTCTGCATCGCCATCCATGCCGAGGTCAACGCGCTGCTGTTCAGCACGCGCGACACGAAGGGCGCCACGGCCTACGTCACCGACCAGCCGTGCCCGGGTTGCCGCAAGGCGCTCGCCGCGGCCGGCATCGTGCGGGCCGTGTGGCCCACCGGCTCGATGGATGAGGACGGGCTCGTCGACTTCGGCTGAGGCGCCGCCGCCCGGTCGCGGGGAGGGGCCGGCCGTCTGCCGCACGGCCGTGGACCTCCTCCGCGCCCGTGCGGCCGCGAGGCGCGGTCGGGGCCTCCCGCTCCGGCGGCCCCTCCACGAGCGGGTCCCCTCTCACGAGGTCGTCTCCGCGTGGAGGTCGTCCGCGGGACCCGGGCGGTTCGGGCGACCGGCGGAGGGGCGGATCAGCCGTCCTGGTCCTGCCCGGCGTCCGCGTCGTCGGAGGAGTCGTTCTCGTCCGTCCCGGACGGGCGCACGGCGGAGATGCCGTAGTACTTGTACAGGTCGGCCTCCTCGTCGGAGTCGAGGTGGCGGTCGGGGTCGACGGTCGGGGCGTTCTTGACGGTGGCCTCGGCGTAGGGCACCTGGATCTGGCCGTCGTCCACCTCGGCCCGGAACAGCGGCACGAAGTTCTCCTTCGTCCCGAACAGGCCGGTCTTGACGGTCACCCAGGTGGGCCGGCCGGTCCGGTCGTCCAGGTAGACCTGCCCGACGCCGCCGATCCTCCTCCCATCGCGGTCGACGACGTCCGAGTTGTACAGGTCGTCGTAGTTGTCGTCCGTCATGAGCCTCCTTTCCGCCGAGGCGGTCTGCGCCAGTGACCCGCTCACGCTATGCCACCGCGGGCGCCGATGTCATGCCGGATGCGTCCTCGGGGACCCGTATCAGTGATTCCTCCGGGTACCGGGCCGTCACGGGCGCCCTCAGTGGCGGCGCAGCCAGTCCTCGTTGTCGTCCGGCGGCACCTCGCGGGGCGGCCTGGCGCGGCGGACGCCGTAGCCGACGATGATCCACAGCAGGGGGCCGACCGCGGGGATGAAGATCACCACGAACAGCCACAGCCACTTGGGCATGAACGGCACGTCCTCGTCCCGGCTCTGGGCCAGGTCGACGATCGCGTAGATGGTCAGCGCCAGCAGGACCAGCGCCGGCAGGAGTCGTGCCATGGCTCCAGTCTACGGCCGTGCCGCCGCGGCGGCACGGCCGCCGGACGGGGCGCCGGGGCGGCGGGATCGCGTGGCAGGATCGGGCGGTGGGCGTCCCCGCCGCGACGGCGGGCCCGGCGGCGCCCCGATCGACGAGGGGACCCAATGGCCAGCGCTGCAGAATGGATCGAGGGGGCGCGCATGCGCACCCTGCCCACCGCGATCTCACCGGTCCTGGCCGGGACGGCGATCGGCTGGTGGCAGGGGCGGGCGCCCCTCCTCGTCGTCGGCCTGTGCCTGGTCGTCGCGCTCGGGCTGGTCATCGGCGTCAACTTCGCCAACGACTACTCGGACGGCGTCCGCGGCACCGACGACCACCGCGTCGGACCGCAGCGCCTCGTCGGCTCAGGGGCCGCCGCCCCCGGCCGGGTGCGCGCCGCCGCCTTCTGCTGCTTCGGCGTCTCGGGGCTGGCGGGCCTGGCCGCCGTCGCCGCCACAGGGCACTGGTGGCTGCTGGCCGTCGGCGTCGCCTGCGTCCTCGCCGCCTGGTTCTACACCGGCGGCCGGCACCCCTACGGCTACTTGGGCCTGGGGGAGGTCTTCGTCCTCATCTTCTTCGGTCTCGTCGCCACGGCCGGGACCGATTACCTGCTCTGCGGGCGCGTGAGCGCCGCCGGCTGGGTCGCGGCGGTGGCCATGGGCCTGACCGCGGACGGGGTGCTCGTGACGAACAACCTGCGCGACATCGCCAGCGACACCGCCGCCGGGAAGCGCACCCTCGAGACGCGCCTGGGCGACCGGGCCAGTCGCCTGCTCTACGCGGGGCTGGTCGTCGCCGTCGCCGTCTGCTGCGTCCTCGTCGCCGCGCTGAGCACGTGGTGGGCACTGCTGGGCCTGCTCGGGGTGGCGCTGCTCGTGCCGGCGGCCCGCACGATCCTGGGCGGAGCCGTCGGGCTGCGCCTCGTGTCCACCCTGCGCTCGACGAGCATGGGCGAGCTCGTCCTCTCGCTCGGCCTGCTGGCCGGCGTGGCCGTCGCGCGGCTGACGGCCTGAACGGCGCTGCCCCGCCGCGTTCCCGTACCGCCGCGCCCTCACTCGAGGGCGCGCAGCCAGGCGCGCAGGGCGCGGGTGGCGCGCACGTCGTCCTCGTTGTACTCCAGGACGCGTCGGGCCGCCGCACGGCGGCGCTCCGGCTCGTCGGCGTGGACGGCCTCGTCGAACCAGCTCTGCGAGTTGAGGCCGCCCGCCTGCCCGTCGCGCCAGCTGAACCCGGCGCCGTCGTGGGCGATGCACTTGAGGCCCAGTCCGTGCACGCCGAAGAAGTTGGCGCGCACGACGCCGAACAGGTCGGAGAAGTTCGACCGGCACCGGGAGCGCGCGAACCCGGTCAGGAGCGGGTCGTCGCTCGTTCTGGCGATGCGCCGGATGTGGATGACCTCGTAGTCGGAGTAGTGGTAGACCCTCGCCCCGGGGTGGGCCGCGAGCCGCTCGTCGAGCCAGCAGAGCGCCTCGCGCGCGAGTTCCCGCTCGCCGGTGCGGTCCAGCTCGGCGAACCGGGCGAAGGGGACGTAGCGGGGCCCGGCGGGCTCGTCGGGATCGTCCACGAGGAATCCCCACAGGTAGACCGTGTCGTCGGCGCTCGTCTCGATGTCGAGATCGATCGCGTAGCCGGGCGGCGGCAGCCGCAGCGGGCCGCTCGTCGTGCGCTCCACCGTGCGCCCGTCCCTGAGCATGCGGGCCCGGCGCGCGGCCAGCCGCACCCGCCGGGCCGTCTCGTCGGGGCGAGCCACCTGAGGGGTTAGTGCCGCGAGGAGCTCGTCGACGTCGCGCCCGGCCAGGTCGCCGACCGTCCACACGCCCATGGCGCGCAGGAGACCGATCTCCCTGGCGCTGGGGCGGGCCTTGTCGATGCACAGGCTCAGGTCGTCGTCGGCCAGCTGCGGGCGGCAGCACGACCACCACGGGCACCCCTGGCACTCGGCCGTGACGATGGGCCGTACGCGCGGGGACGGCGTGCGGGCGGCGGCCTCGACGGCGATCCGGCGTCGGAAGCCGAACTCGTGGTCGTAGCGTTCCAGCGCCGAGTGGGCGCGCCAGCCGCGGCCGGCCGTGCGGGCCTCGGCACGCAGGCGCTTCGCCTCGAGGTCGGCCCAGACGAGGACGAGCTGGCGGTTCGGGGGCGCCTGCCGTCGGGGGGAGCGGCGCACCGTGGCGACGCCTCGCTCGTAGCCGATGCGGTCGGTGCCGATGAGGCCGCCGTACGCGGCCCCGCCGCCGGCCCAGCCGGCGGACTCGAGGACGCGCCTGTGGTGAGCCAGGCGCAGCAGGTCGTGCTCGCGGCTCGGGCGCACGGCCGTGCCGCGCACCCGGACCAGGCGCAGGCCGCGGGCCAGGGAGCCCGCGCGCTGATCTCGTGCCGACGAGGCCGGTTCGAGCACTTGGTGACGGACGACGAGGACGGGGTCGTAGCCGTGGCCGCCGCCGGCGGCGGGCTCGCCGAGGACGAGCGCGTCGGGCTCCCCGATCCGCCCGCCGGCCGCGTCGGGTGGCAGGGCGGGGCCGATGATGACGCGCCTCCCGGCCGCCACGGCCCGCGCGGTCGCCTGGAAGCGGCCGGGCCAGTCGTGCTCGAGCCCGCGCAGGTCGACGGCCCGGGGCATGGCGGCCAGCGCGTCGAGGACGCGCCCGCGGAAGGCCTCGGTGGCCCGGCGCGCCGCGGTCGGTTCGTCGGCCGGCCGCCCGTCCTGGCCGGCGGCGCCGGGCCCGGGATCGGGGACGGCCGGGTCGAAGCGGTTGTGGGTCCGCACCGGGCAGCTCACCGCGGCGTCGGCGTCGAGCAGGACCAGGCCCGTGACGTCGGGCACGGCGGGGGCCTCGATGTCGCGGGGCGGTGCCGGGGCCGTCCGCGCGCGCCGCGCGTGGAGGCGGGCCGATCCGCCCATCGGTCAGCTCGCCCGTCCGCGGTGCAGGGCGACGATGCCGCCGGTGAGGTCGCGCCATTCGACGCGGTCCCATCCGGCCCGTTCCATGAGCGCGGCCAGGTGCGGCTGGTCGTGCCAGGCGAGGATCGTCTCGGCCAGGTAGTCGTAGGACATCGGGTTGGCGCTCGCCCGGCCCATGCGCGGCATGACATGCGGCAGATAGACCCTCTGGTAGGCCCAGCGGAAGGGCGGCCGGGTGGGGCGGCTGAACTCGCAGATGACGAGCCGTCCGCCGGGGCGGGTGACGCGGCGCAGCTCGCGCAGGGCGCCGAGGGCGTCCTCGACGTTGCGCAGGCCGAAGCTGATCGTCGCGGCGTCGAAGACCCCGTCGCGGTAGGGCAGTCGCGTGGCGTCGCCGCGGACGAATGCGAGCTCGGGGCGGCGGCGCTTGCCGGTGCGCAGCATGCCCATCGACAGGTCGGTGGGGTAGACCGCCGCGCCGGCGGCGGCGAGCGGCGCGGACGAGGCGCCCGTTCCGGCGGCCAGGTCGAGGACCCGCTCGCCGGGGCGGATCGCGAGGGCCCGCACGACCTCGCGGCGCCAGGAGCGGTCCCGCCCCAGGCTCATCACGTCGTTCATGAGGTCGTACCTGGGGGCCGTCTCGTCGAACATGCCGGCGACCTCGTCGCGATGCCTGTCAAGATCCGCTCTGCGTGCCACGACCCCATTGTGGCAGGCCGCGGCGGTGCGCGCCCCGGACGCCCGTCCGCGCCCCGGGGCGCGGCAGCCGGGCACCGGCATGCGGGCGGTGACCACCGTCACGGGCCGGAGCGGGCTTGCGCGTGCAGCACAATGGACCCCATGGCACGGCGCTCCACAGTCCTGAGAATCAGCAACCTCGCGAAGAAGTACGGGGACCGCACGATCGTCTCCCGCTTCAGCCTCGACGTCCACGAGGGCGAGGCCGTCGCCCTGACCGGCCGCAACGGCTCGGGCAAGTCGACGATCCTGCGGTGCATCGTCGGCTCCGACCGGCCCACCGAGGGGGCGGTCGAGGTGCTCGGCGTCAAGGCCAAGGACACCGATCCGCAGTTCCGGCGCAACGTCGCCACCGTCATCGACGACCTCGACTTCTTCCCCGACCTGTCCGTCGTGGAGCACCTCGACCTGCTCGCCCGCGCCCACGGCCTGGACGACACCGACGAGCTCGTCGACGCCGTCCTCGAGGAGGTCCAGCTCGTCCCGCAGTCGGGTCAGCTGCCAGGCACCCTGTCCAGCGGTCAGCGCCGCCGCCTCGCCCTGGCCACCGCCTTCGTGCGCCCCAAGAGGCTCCTCGTGCTCGACGAGCCCGAGCAGCGCCTGGACGTCGAAGGCATCGACTGGCTGGGCAAGCGCCTGCGTCACGAGAGGGACGACAACGGCCTGGCCATCATCATGGCCAGCCACGAGCCCTCGCTCGTCGAGGCGGTCGGCGCGCGCATCGTGCGCGTGGGCGCCGCCGGGTCCGCGAGCCAGTCCCTCGCCGAGCCGGAGCAGCTCGTATGAGCAGGTCGAGGAACAGGCGCAGGAACAGGCAGTCCTCCGACAGGGGGCCGCAGGCCGAGCAGTCGCAGCAGGCCGCCGCGCAGGCCCTCGAGACCGGGGGGCCGGCGGTCGCCTTCGACCCCGACTACCCGTTCGCGGACGTCGACGACCACGAGCAGGGCCAGGTCATCGAGCGCCAGCTCATGCTGCTGCTCAAGGACTGGCGCAGGGGCCGGGCCACGCGGTCGATCTGGTCGGTGTTCACCGACGGCTACGTCGCCGTCTTCAGCATCGGCATCATCGCCGCGATGGTCATCAGCGCGATCCGCAGCGCCCAGAAGCAGGCGGCCGGCTGCACCTCGGAGGGCTGCGGCACCGCGCGCGAACTCATCCCGTGGCTCGTCGTCGCGGCCTGCTGGGTCGCCGTCCTGGCCGTCAGCCGCGTCTTCGGGCCGGTCATCGCCTCCGCGGCGGAGGGTTTCTGGCTGCTCGACGCGCCGCTGCGCCGCTCGGCGATCCTCGCCCGGCGCCTGTGGCTCATGATCGTCGGCGCCGGCCTCGTCGGCGCGGCGCTCGGCGCGCTCGTCGCGGCGCTCACCGGTCTGCCGGGCCCCTCGGTCCTCGCCTGGACCGTCGCCACCGGCCTGACGACCGCCGGGTGGATGGCCTTCGCCGCCGCCCAGCAGGGCGCCGAGGGGGACCGTCCCGTCCGGCTGGCCCAGATGCTCGTCGGGGCGCTCGCCGTGGCCGTCCTCGTCCTCGTCATCGCCACCGCCGCCGGCTGGTTCCGCGTCGACGTCGCCACCGTGCTGTCGCGGCGCATCGCCCTCCTCATCGCAGCCTTCGGGCTCGTGCTGTGCGTCCTGGCCTCGGTGCTCGCGCGCCGCCGGCTGGGCGCCGTCGGCCGGAGCCGGCTCGTGAGCGGAGGTGAGCTCGTCTCGGGCATGCAGGGCGCCGCGTTCGCCCTCGACTTCGCGCTCATGCGCGACATCCTCATCGAGCGCCGCTGCCGGCTGAGGGGCCACGTGCGGGTCATTCGCGGCCGCGGGAAGGGGACTCGTGCCCTCGTCTGGCGCGACGTCCACCGGCTGCGCCGCAACCCGGCCCCCCTCGTCGGCCTGGCGATCGCCGCCGTCGTGCCGTACGCGCTCAGCTCGCTGGGCGTCGTCGCGCTCGCCCCGTTCGTCTCCTCCCTCGTCCTGCTCATCGTCATCGTGCCCTTCTTCGACTCGATGCGCGTGCTCAGCCGGACGAAGGGCCTGGTCCGCCTGTTCCCGATGAGCGACTCGGAGCTGCGCGACGCGGTCCTCGTGGTCCCCGGTGCGCTGGCCCTCGTGTGGGCCGTCGCCGTGACGCCGGCCTTCGTCCTGGGGCTGGGGGGCTCGCGGCCCGATCCGCACCGGGCGCTGTGGTACGGCCTCATCGCGGCCATGGGTGCCGTCCTGGGGGCCATGCGCTGGGTCAGCGCGAAGTCGGCCGACTACAGCGCCCCCATGGTCGCCACCGGCGCCGGAGCCGTGCCGCCGAGTCTCATGTTCAACATGGTGCGCGGCCTCGACATGGTGGTGCTCGTCACCTTCCCGCTCGTCATGAACTGGTCGCCGATCGTCTCGGCGGTCATCGCCGTCGTCGTCTGGGTGATTCTGCGCTCGGGCGCCTCCCTCAACCAGGAGGAGCTCATGGAGGCCCAGGCCGAGTCCCGCCGCGAGCTCGAACAGGCCCGCGGGCAGGCGCGCGGCGGTCAGGCGCCGCGTACGAAGCGGGTCGTCTCGCGCTCGACCCCGACCGGCCGCACCCGCCCGCCGCTGTCGGGCTCGGCCGGGCGCTCGCGCCCGCCGCTGCGCACGTGATCCGGGATCGTCCCCGTGGGCTGACGGGAACGGGGCGGGGCGCATCGGTCGCGCGCATGCCCTGGAGGGTGTCGGCACCCGGTGCCCCGGCACGGGCCATGGCCGGTGGACGGGTGTGCACGGCGGCTCGTCACCGATGACGGTCCGCCCGACGATCCCGGGGAGAAGATCCGGATGAACGACAGGATCAGCATCCGGGACGGTTACGGCATCCGGGACGGCTACGGGTCGTACATCGACGGGCAGTGGCGTCCCGCCTCGGACGGGGCGACGCTCGAGTCCCACGATCCCGCCATGACGGAGCGCCTGGCCATCATCGCCGACGCGACGCGGCAGGACGTGGACGCGGCGGTCTCCGCCGCCCGCACGGCCTTCGGGGCCTGGTCGCGCAGTTCCGTCGCCGAGCGCTCAGGGACACTGCTGGCCATCGCCGATCTCATCGAGGCGAACCTCGACCACCCGGCCCGCGTCGAGCCGCTCGACAACGGCGAGCCGATCCGCGAGACGAGCGGCGCCGATCTGCCGTTGAGTGTCGACCACTTCCGTTGCTTCGCCGGCCGCATGCGCGCCGACGAGGGCTCGGCGACCATGCTCGACACCGGCGCGTTGGACATCATCCTGCGCGAGCCGCTGGGCCTCGTCGGCCGGATCGTGCCGTGGAACCCCCCTTCCTCATGGCGGCCTGGGAGCTCGCCCCGGCGCTGGTCGCCGGCAGCACCGTCGTCTTCAAGCCCTCCAGCGCCGCCTCGCTGTCGGTGCTCGAGCTGACCCGGCTCATCGACGAGGCGGGCCTCCTGCCCGCCGGCGTGCTCGACGTCATCAACGGTTCGGGCGACCGCTCCGGCGAGTACCTCAAGACCGTCGACGTCGACGAGCTCGCCTTCACCGGGCCCACCGAGGTCGGCCGCGGCATCGGTCTGGCCGCGGCGCAGAGGATCATCCCGGTCACCCTGGAGCCGGGGGCAAGAGCGCCAACATCTTCTTCGACGACGACCCGGACCGGGCGGTCGACGGCGTCCAGATGGGCGTCCTGTTCAACCAGGGCCAGGTCTGCTCGGCCGGGTCGCGGATCCTCGTCCGGGCCCAGCGGTCCGGACCGCTTCATGGAGGTCCTGGGAGCCGCGTTCTCGGCCGTGCGGGTCGGCGACCCGCTCGACCCGGCCACCCAGATCCAGATGAGAGCCCGGATCAACGAGAAGCGGCTGGCGAAGATCCTCGTCTACGTCGAGACCGGTCGCTCGGAGGGCGCCGAGATCGTCACCGGTGGTTCCCGGTACGGGAGCGGTCCGCTCGCCAGGGGCGCCTTCATGAAGTCGACCCTGGTGCTCGGCCGCAACGACATGCGCGTCGCCCGCGAGGAGATCTTCGGGCCGGCCGGCGTCATCACCCCCTTCGAGGACGAGGTCATCGCCATGGCCGACGACTCCGACCACGGCCTGGGCGGAGGCGTGTTCAGCTCGGACCTCAACCGCGCCCTGCGCGTGGCCACCCGCGCGCGTACCGGCCGCTGGGTCAACCAGTGCAACGCCTTCCCCGCGGGCGCCCCATTCGGCGGCTGCAAGGACAGCGGCATCGGGCGCGAGACCCGCACGATGATCCTCGACGCCTACCAGCAGACGAAGAACATCCTCGTCAACCTCGGCTCCGGCCCCGTCGGTCTGCCGTACGGCGACTGAGTCGCTCCCGTCGAGGGCCCCGGGCGTCCGGTCCGGGCCCTCGACGGCCCACCGCCCTGCGGCTCAGCGCCCGGTGAGCAGCCCGCGCATCTGGTCGAGCTTGACCTGCGTGGAGACGAGCTTGTCATGAGCGCTCGTGCTCGCCGAGGCGGTCGCCGAGGCGTAGAGGCGGACGACGCCGTCGTCCTCGATCTGGCAGGGGCGAAGCGCGGCGAACCACTCGCCGTCGCCCTGGGCGTCGATCCAGCCGACCGGGGCGCCGAAGCGCCCGCGGTCCGTCGTGCCCTCCGTGCGGATGATCTCGCGGGCCGCCTCGACGGGCGAGCCGGTGACCGAGGCCAGCGGGTGCAGGGCGGCGGCGAGCGCCAGGGCGGAGTGCCCCGGCGAGGCCGCCCCGCAGATGTCGGTGGCGAGGTTGAGCCCGTCGGGCAGCGCGAGGGCGAACGGCTGCTCGGGCACGTGCATGCCCCGCATGAAGGGGCGCAGCCCCTCGGCGGCCGCGTCGACGGCGCGGCGGTGCTGGCGCAGGCGGTCGCCGTCGGACAGCAGCCGGGCGATCCGGGCGGCCTCGTCCGGGCCGCCGAGGGGCTGCACCGAGCCGGCGAGGATCCGCGAGACGTTCAGACCGCCGCTGCGGCGCACCATGACCTCGGGGGTCGCGCCGACGAGGCCGCCCACCAGGTAGGTCCACGAGCCGCCGTAGTTCATCCGCCACTGGCGCAGCACCCAACGCGGGTCGAGCCGGCCCTCGGCGCGGGCGGTGAGCTGGCGCAGCAGGACGATGCGGTCGGCGCGTCCCTCGTCGATGAGCCCTCTGATGCGGTTGAAGCGGTCGATCCACTCCTGGCTCGTCTCCTCGTGCCCGGTTTCCTCGCCCGGCCCGAACGAGAGCCCCAGCGGGGGAGGGGGAGCGGTCCGGCGCTCGGGCAGGACGGGGTCGACGCTGTCGTAGCCGAGCCGGGTGACCCAGCAGCGGCCCTCCCGGCGCCCGACGACGACCTCGGGGACGACGAGGCAGGAGCACTGGCCGGAGCGCGCCGGGTCGTAGACGAAGGAGCCGTAGGCGATGGGGCCGGTGCCGAAGGCCTCGGGCATCTCGGTCTCGTTCTCGATCCGGGCCGAGAACTCCCGCCACCACTGGTCGGCCGTCGCCATCGTCACGTCGTCGAGGCGGGCCATCTCGCCGAGCGCGATGAAGCCGTCGCGGCCCTTGAGGAAGGCGGCCCCGGAGTCGTCCAGGAAATCGGTCAGTCGGCCGGGGTCCGCGATGGCGGCCGTGCTGGCCCTCATCCGCGTGGAGCCGGGATTGATGATCACCCGTGCAGAGTAGCCGAAAGCGATTCGGGTCGGTTCCGGTCCGCTTCGTGACCCCGCCGATGACGTGGCCGGAGCATGCGCCTAGTCTTGTGGGCACATGGGGTTCCGACAGGGCCGTCGGCAGAGTCGGGACGGCTCCGCAGCCCCGGTTCCCGGGCTCCGGACGGCCCGGCCCCGCTCCGGATCGGCTGTGGAGCGGGGCCCGGCGGAGCATCGGACGAGGATTTGGAATCGGGTGAGGCGATGACGAGCAGGGAGGTGCCGGGCGTGACCAATGCCCTTGCGTCCGAGCTGCTCTCGTCGGCTCCGCCGGTCGACCGGAACGAGGCCGACGTCATCGTCGTCGGCGCCGGTCCCGGGGGCTCCGCGACCGCCGCCCTCTGCGCCCAGCGCGGCCTCGACGTCCTCCTCCTCGAGAAGGCCGAGTTCCCCCGCGACAAGGTCTGCGGCGACGGACTCACCCCGCGCGCCGTGCGCATGCTCACGCGTCTGGGCATCGACACCTCCGAGTCGGCCGGATTCCTGCACACGAGGGGGCTGCGCGTCTACGGGGGCCGCACGGCGCCCTTCGAGCTGCCCTGGCCGCAGCTGTCCGACTTCCCCGACTACGGCACCACCTGCCCGCGCCGCCGCCTCGACGACCTGCTCGCCGGCCGGGCCGTGCAGCTGGGGGCGCACCTGATCTGCGGAGCCAACGTCACCGAGCCCGTCCTGGTGGGCGATCGCATCACCGGTGTGCGCACCCGCGACGGGCGCACCGTCCGCGCGCCGGTCGTCGTCGCGGCCGACGGCAACTCCACCCGCCTCGGCGTGGCGATGGGGCGCCGACGCGACGAGCGGCGGCCCATGGGCGTGGCCGTGCGCGCCTACTTCGAGAGCCCTCGTCACGACGATCCGTGGATGGAGAGCTGGCTCGAGCTGTGGGACGGCGAGCGCGGCGCCTCGACCCAGCTGCCCGGCTACGCCTGGGTCTTCCCGATGGGCGACGGCCGCTGCAACGTCGGCCTGGGCATGCTCAACTCGTCCCCGGCCTTCGGCCGCACCGACTACCGCAGGCTGATGCGCGCCTGGCTGGCCACGACCCCGCCGCAGTGGTGCTTCGACGACGCGCACATGATCGACCGGATCCGCGGCGCGGCCCTGCCGATGGCGCTCAACCGCAAGCCCCTCTACGCCAACGGCCTGCTGCTCGTCGGCGACGCCGGCGGCATGGTCAGCCCCTTCAACGGCGAGGGCATCGACTACTCGCTCGAGGCCGCCGAGCTGGCCGCCGACGCGATCGCCGAGGCCCACTCCCGCGGCGTCGGCGCCGCGGCGGCCGAACGGGCGCTGCTCGGCTACGAGAACCACGTGCGGCGGGACTTCGGCGGCTATCATCGCTTGGGCATGATCTTCTCCCGTCTCATCGGGAACCCCCGGATCATGCACCTGTGCACCACCTACGGCCTCCCGCGGCCGACGCTGATGCGCTTCGTGAACAAGCTGCTCGCCAATCTCACGGACGAGAACGACGGCGACGCCTTCGACCGCATCATCAACACGCTGACCAGGATCGCCCCCTCCGCGTAGTGCGGAGGACCAGGGCAGTCGAAACGGAGAGCAGGAAGGAACGGACATGAGCGCATACATCCCGATCCTCGGGCTGGTCGTACTGGCCGCCGTCTTCGTGTGGGTGGCGGCGATCTGGCTGTCCCCCCTCATCGGTCCGCACCGCTACAACCGCACCAAGTACGACTCCTTCGAGTGCGGCATCCAGCCCACCCCGCAGACCGTCACCGGCGGCGGGCGCTTCGCGGTCAAGTACTACGTCACCGCGATGCTCTTCATCGTCTTCGACATCGAGATCGTCTTCCTCTACCCGTGGGCGGTCGCCTTCGACCGTCTCGGGGCGTTCGGTGTCGTCGAGATGCTCCTGTTCATCGTCGTCGTCTTCGTCGCCTACGCCTACGTGCTGCGCCGCGGCGGGCTCGACTGGGACTGAAAGGCCAGGTGATCACACATGGGTATCGAGGAGAAGATCCCCTCGGGCATCTTCCTCACCACGCTCGAGGCCATCGCCGGCTGGACGCGCAAGACCTCCTTCTGGCCGCTGACGATGGGCCTGGCCTGCTGCGCCATCGAGATGATCAGCTACGGCGGCCCGCGCGCCGACGCCGGCCGGTGGGGCCAGGAGGTCTTCCGCGCCAGCCCGCGCCAGGCCGATCTCATGATCGTCTCGGGCCGGGTGAGCCAGAAGATGGCCCCGGTCGTCCGGCAGCTGTGGGACCAGATGCCGAATCCGAAGTGGTGCATCGCCATGGGGGCCTGCGCCTCCAGCGGCGGCATCTTCAACAACTACGCGGTCGTGCAGGGCGCCGACCACATCGTCCCCGTCGACATGTACATCCCCGGCTGCCCGCCGCGTCCCGACATGCTCATCGACGCGGTCTTCAAGCTGCGCGCCCGCGAGGTCATGCACGCCCGGATCGGCGCCGACCGCGTCGCCGAGGTCGCCGAGAAGGAGAGGGCCGCGCTCGAGGCGCCGGCCACCATCGAGCAGAAGGGGCTCATGCGATGAGCGAGAACGACGCCACTCCGGCACGCCCCGGAACCGACTCCGGGCTCGCCGAGTTCCCGCATCTGGCGCAGCTGTTCGCCCCCGGGGCCGCCCCGGCCGTCGACGACCAGGTCGTCGCCCGGCGGAAGGGCATGTGGGGCTCGGGCTCCGGCCCGGGCGACACTTCCGGCTTCAACGGGATGGAGCGCACCACCGCCCTGGCCGGCATCACGGCCCCGCCCTTCGGCGGCTGGTTCGACCAGCTCGCCGACCGCATGGCCGAGCTCGTCCCGGGCTTCGCCACCCACGTCATGGTGCACCGCGGGGAGATCACCTTCTTCGTCCTGCCCGAGCGGCTCGTCGAGCTGTGCCGGGCGCTGCGCGACGACGAGGAGCTGCGCTTCGAGGTCTGCCCGGCGGTCTCCGGCGTGCACTACCCGGAGCAGGCCGGACGCGAGCTGCACGTCGTCTACCACCTGCTCTCGTACACCTACAACCGCCGCATCCGCCTCGAGGTGGAGCTGCCCGACGCGGACCCGCACGCGCCCTCGGTCGTGCCGGTCTACCCGCACGCCAACTACCACGAGCGCGAGACCTGGGACATGTTCGGCATCGTCTTCGACGGCCACCCGGGCCTCACGCGCATCCTCATGCCCGACGACTGGGTGGGCCACCCCCAGCGCAAGGACTACCCCCTGGGGGGCATTCCGGTCGAGTTCAAGGGAGCCGTCGTGGCGCCCCCCAGCGAGCGCAGGAGCTACAACCAATGAGCCAGACAGAGAACCGCACCGGTGCCGAGGACCTCTTCGCCGGCCCCGACGACGAGTGCGTCGACGCGGCCTACCTGGCCAACGGCGCCGACTGGGACCAGATCGTCGAGGCCCAGCGCGAGAGCACCGACGAGACGATCGTCATCAACGTGGGTCCCCAGCACCCCAGCACCCACGGCGTCATGCGCCTGGTGATGGAGCTGGACGGCGAGACGGTCGTGTCCGTGCGCCCGAGCATCGGCTTCCTGCACACCGGCATCGAGAAGAACATGGAGTACCGCTCCTGGACGCAGGGCTCGGCCTTCGCCACCCGGTGCAACTACGTGGCGGGCATCTTCAACGAGGCCGCCTACTCGCTGGCCGTCGAGCGGCTGCTGGGCGTCACCGACGACATGCCGCCGCGCGCCGGCCAGCTGCGGGTCCTCATGATGGAGGTCAATCGCATCGCCTCGCACCTCACCGGCGTCGGCGCCGGCGGCCTCGAGCTGGGCGCCACGAGCGTCCAGGAGGTCTGCCTGCGCGAGCGCGAGCGCGTCCTGGACTTCACCGAGGCCGTCACCGGCCTGCGCATGAACAACGCGTACGTCCGCCCCGGCGGCGTCGAGAACGACCTGCCCGACGACGGCCTGGACCTGCTCGACGAGCTGCTGCGCCAGCTGAGGAGGAACCTGCCCGAGATCGGCCAGTTCACCCTCCAGAACCCGATCTTCAAGAACCGCCTGCAGAACGTCGCGCGCATGGACCTGAGCCAGTGCATGATGCTCAACGCTTCGGGCCCGGTGCTGCGCTCGACCGGCTACCCCTGGGACCTGCGCAGGACCGAGCCGTACTGCGGCTACGAGAACTACGAGTTCGACGTCTGCACGGCCTCGAGCATGGACGCCTACGGGCGCTGGGTGATCCGCCTCGACGAGATGGACCAGTCGGTGCGCATCCTCGAGCAGGTGCGCGACGCGCTCGCCTCGACCAAGGGCGAGCCCTACCGCATCGAGGACCCCGAGCTGCGCTGGCCGTCCGAGCTGACGGTGGCGGCCGACGGGCAGGGCAACTCGAACGAGCACGTGAGGCACATCATGGGCGAGTCCATGGAGGGGCTCATCCACCACTTCAAGGTCGTCTCGCAGGGCTTCCACGTGCCGGCCGGCGAGGTCTACGTGCCGATCGAGGCGCCGGCCGGCGAGCTGGGCTGGCACCTCGTCTCCGACGGCGGCACCCGGCCGTACCGGGCGCACCTGCGCGACCCCGGCTTCAACCATGTGCAGTCGATCCCGATCATGGCCGAGGGCGGCATGCTCTCGGACTCGATCATGGGCATCGCCTCGCTCGACCCCGTGATGGGCGGTGTCGACCGATGAGCGCCCAGCGGACCAGGACAGCCGAACCGGTGACGAGAAGGAGCGACGTGTCATGAGCGATCACGAGTTCGTGTCCCACTTCGACGACTCCGTGCGCATCGACGCCGGGGGGACGGCCACGGAGATCGACGAGACGACGCTCGCCGAGATGCGCGAACTGGCCGGGCGCTATCCCGACCCCCGCTCGGCGCTCATGCCGATGCTGCACCTCGTGCAGTCGGTCGACGGGCGCGTCTCCGACGCCGGCGTGCGGGCCTGCGCGCAGATCCTGGGCATCAGCACCGCCCAGGTCAACGGCGTGGCCACCTTCTACACGATGTACAAGCGCCGCCCCGGCGGCGAGCAGCACATCGGCGTGTGCACCACCTCCCTGTGCGCGGTGCTCGGCGGCGACATCCTGCTCGACCACGTCGAGCGCAGGCTCGGCATCGGCGAGGGCGAGACGACGCCGGACGGCAGGTTCAGCCTCGAGCGCCTCGAGTGCAACGCCGCCTGCGACTTCGCGCCGGTCATGATGGTCAACTGGGAGTTCATGGACAACATGACCCCCGAGAAGGCCGACCGTCTGCTGGACGACCTGGCGGAGGGCAGGACGGTCCGCTCCAGCCGCGGCGCGACGATCACGAGCTGGCGGCAGGCCGAGCGGGTCCTCGCCGGCTTCGACGACGGCCGGGCCGACGAGGGGCCCAGCGCGGGCGAACCCAGCCTGCGCGGAGTGGAGTACGCGCGGGAGCACGGCTGGACGGCCCCGGCCGAGCCGTCGTCCGAGGACCGGGAGGCGTGATGACCGACAAGCTGACCCCCATCCTCTCGGCCCACTGGGGCGAGGATGGCTCCTGGCGGCTCGAGAACCACGTGGGCCACGGCGGCTACGGCGCCGCCCGCACCGCGCTCACGACGATGAGCTCGGCGGAGGTCATCGCCCTCGTCAAGGACGCCGGCCTGCGCGGCCGCGGCGGCGCGGGCTTCCCGACGGGCATGAAGTGGTCTTTCATCCCCCAGGACAACCCGAACCCGAAGTACCTCGTGGTCAACTGCGACGAGTCCGAGCCCGGCACGTGCAAGGACGTGCCGATGCTCATGGCCACCCCGCACACGCTCCTCGAGGGCATCATCATCGCCTGCTACGCGGTCAACGCCCACCACGCCTTCGTCTACGTGCGCGGCGAGGTGCTCCACGTGATCCGCCGCCTGCGCAAGGCCGTCGCCGACGCCTACGCGGCCGGCTACCTCGGCGCGAACCTGTTCGGCACCGGATACGACCTCGACGTCGTCGTCCACGCCGGCGCGGGCGCCTACATCTGCGGCGAGGAGACGGCCCTGCTCGACTCGCTGTCGGGCCGGCGCGGCCAGCCCCGGCTGCGCCCGCCGTTCCCGGCCGTCGAGGGCCTGTACGCCTGCCCGACGGTGGTCAACAACGCCGAGTCCATCGCCTCGGTGCCCGCGATCGTCGCCCACGGTGCCGCCTGGTACCGGCAGATGGGCACCGAGCGCTCCAGGGGCGCGACGATCTACTCGGTGAGCGGGCACGTGAAGCGCCCCGGCCAGTTCGAGGCCCCGCTCGGCATCACGATGCGCGAGCTCCTCGAGATGGCGGGCGGCGTCCGCGAGGGCCACGAGCTGAAGTTCTTCACGCCGGGCGGCTCGTCCACCCCGATCTTCACGACGGAGCAGCTCGACGTGCCGCTCGACTACGAGGCGGTCTCCGCGGCCGGCTCGATCCTCGGCACGAAGGCCCTCCAGTGCTTCGACGACACCGTCTCGGTGGTCCGCACGACGCTGCGCTGGACCGAGTTCTACAAGCACGAGAGCTGCGGCAAGTGCACCCCGTGCCGCGAGGGCAGCTGGTGGCTCGTCCAGACGCTGCGCAACATCGAGGCCGGTCGGGGCGCCCCGGGCGACGTCGACAAGCTGCTCGACATCTGCGACAACGTGTCGATGAAGAGCTTCTGCACCCTCGCCGACGGCTTCGTCGCCTGCATCAGGAGCGCCGTCAGGAACTTCCGCAGCGAGTTCGAGGCCGGCTGCCGGGGCACGCCCGCCTGGGAGCTCCTCCCGTACGAGGCCAGCGCGCTCTTCGCGCCGCCCCGCGAACGCCTCACCGTCCAGTCCACGAACGAAGGGGGTGCGGCATGAGCGCCGACGTCGCCGCGAAGCCGGACACGGTCACCTTCACCATCGACGGCACCGAGGTCGAGGTGCCCAAGGGCACGCTCGTCATCCGGGCCGCCGAGATGATCGGCCTCGAGATCCCGCGGTTCTGCGACCACCCGCTGCTCGACCCGGTCGCGGCCTGCCGCGCCTGCCTGGTCGAGGTGCCCGACGCCGGCAACGGCCGTCCGATGAAGCCCCAGCCGGCCTGCGCGCTCGCCGCGATGCCCGGCATGCGGGTCGAGACCGGTGAGTCCAACGAGACGGTGGCCAAGCACCAGCGGGGGATGCTCGAGTTCCTCCTCATCAACCACCCGCTCGACTGCCCGATCTGCGACAAGGGCGGCGAGTGCCCGCTGCAGAACCAGACGATGAGCCACGGCCCGGGCGAGTCCCGCTACGAGGGGGCCAAGCGCACCTACGCCAAGCCCATCCGCATCAGCGCCGAGATCCTCCTCGACCGGGACCGCTGCGTGCTGTGCCAGCGCTGCACCCGCTTCAGCAACCAGATCAGCGGTGACGACTTCATCAGTCTCGCCGAGCGCGGCGCGATGAGCCAGATCAGCGGCTACGAGGAGCAGCCGTACTTCTCGTACTTCGCCGGCAACATCGTCCAGATCTGCCCGGTCGGCGCCCTGACCAGCGCCGACTACCGCTTCCAGTCCCGCCCGTTCGACCTGGTCAGCACGACGACCAGCTGCGAGAACTGCGCGGCCGGCTGCGAGCTGCGGGTCGACCACCGGCACTACTCGGTGCGCCGCCGGCTGGCCGGTGACGACCCGGCCGTGAACGAGGAGTGGAACTGCGACAAGGGCCGCTTCGGCTACCGCTCGGCCCAGGACGGGCGCCGGCTCACGAGCTCGCTCGTGCGCCGCGACGGCGAGCTGGTGCCCGCCGGCTGGCACGAGGCCATCGACGCCGCGGCCGCCGGGCTGAGGGCCGCCGGGGCGGTCGGGGTGCTGCCCGGCGGGCGGCTGACGCTCGAGAACGCCTACGGCTGGTCCCGCTTCGCCCGCGCCGTGCTCGGCACCGACGACATCGACTTCCGGGCCCGCCCGGTCAGCGACGAGGAGACCTCCTTCCTCATGGCCCATGTCGCGGGCCGCTCGTTCGACGAGTCGGTCCACTACGCCGACCTGGAGAGCGCCGGACGCGTCGTCCTCGTGGCCCTCGAGCCCGAGGACGAGTGCCCGATCGTCTTCCTGCGCCTGCGCAAGGCCTGGCGCAAGCGCGGTCTCGAGGTCGTCGCGCTGGCCCCGTTCAGCAGCCGCGGCTCCCGCAGGACGGGCGCCCGCCTGTGGGCCACCGCCCCCGGCCAGGAGGCCGCCCGGCTCGCCGAGCTGGCCCGGGAGGGCGGCATCGACGAGCGGACGATCATCCTCGTCGGCGAGCGCGCGGCGACGAGCCCCGGCGCGTTGAGCGAGGTCGTCGCCCAGGCGCGGGCCCACGGCGCCCGCTTCGCGTGGATCCCGCGGCGCGCCGGCGAGCTCGCCGCCCTCGAGGCCGGCGCCCTGCCCGGGCTGTTGCCTGGCGGGCGGACGAGCGCCGATCCGAGCGCCCGCGTCGACGTCGCCGCCGCCTGGGGCGTCCCGTCGCTGCCGGCCGGGGGCGGCCGGGACGTGACGCGCATCATCGGGGCGGCCCTCGACGGGCAGCTGAAGGCCCTCGTCACCGGCGGCATCCAGGCCGCCGACACGGCCGACCCGGCGGCCTTCGCCCGGGCCCTCGATGCGGCGGACTTCGTGCTGAGCCTCGAGCAGCGCCCCAGCGACGTCACCGAGCACGCGGACGTCGTCCTCCCGGTCGCCCTGCTCGAGGAGCAGGCCGGCACCCTTCTCGACTGGGAGCACCGCCCGCGCCCGGTCGCGCTCATCAACGCCGCGAACCGGGCCCCGATGACCGACGTGCGCGTGCTGGCCGCCCTGGCCGACGCCCTCGGCTCCGACCTCGGCGTGCGCGGCCCGGCCCGGGCCGGCGAGGACCTCGCCGAGCTGGGGCCCTGGTCCGGCGCCCGCGCCGGATTCGAGCCCCGTTCGGCCGGGCCCGCGCCCGAGGGCGAGGGTATGCTCCTGGCCGGTTGGCGGCTGCTCATGGACGACTCGGCCGCCCTCGACGGCGCCGACTTCGCCCGGGCCGCCGCCGCGCCGCCGACGATCGCCCTGGCCCCGGCCGACGCCGAGGCCCTGGGCCTGGCGCCGGGGGCGCGGGCGAGCCTGCACGGCCCGGCCGGCTCGCTGAGCCTGCCGGTCCGCGTCGAGGCCGACATGGTGCCCGGCGTCGTCTGGGCCCCCCTCAACTCCGCGGGGCCGCTGGCCGCCGTGCTCGGCGTCCGGCCCGGTTCCCGCGTCAGGGTCGAGGCGGCGCGCGTCGCCCCGCCCCCGCAGACCGTCGATCAGGGAGGTGCAGCATGAACCCGCTCGAGAGCGCCGTCTTCGGCCCAGATCCCTGGTGGTTGGTCCTCATCAAGGTCGTCGGCGTCTTCGTCGTCCTGCTGGTGTGGACCATCTTCAACGTGTGGTTCGAGCGCCGGGTCCTCGGCCGCATGCAGAACCGCAAGGGCCCGATCATGAACGGCCCGCTCGGCCTGCCGCAGGCCCTGGGCGACGGTGTGAAGCTGCTCCTCAAGGAGGACTTCCGTCCGGCCCGCACGGACCGGGTCGTCTTCTCGCTGGCCCCGATGCTCATCGCCATCGCGGCCTTCAGCTCCTGGGCGGTCATCCCGCTCGGTGGCGAGGTGTCGATGTTCGGGCACGTCACCAGGCTGCAGGTCTCCGACCTGCCGGTCTCGGTGCTGCTCGTCCTGGCCATCGCCTCGGTCGGCATCTACGGCGTCGTCCTGGCGGGCTGGGCCTCCAACGGCACCTACTCCTTCCTCGGCTCGATGCGCGCCACGGCGCAGCTCATCAGCTACGAGGTGTGCATGGGCCTGTCGCTCGTGACGGTCTTCATGTTCGCCGGCTCGATGAGCACCAGCCAGATCGTCGAGGCCCAGATGCAGCACCTGAGCCTCTTCGGGCTGGAGACCTTCTTCCCGACGCACTACTGGCTGCCGCTGCTGCCGAGCTTCTGCATCTACATCGTGTCGATCTTCGGCGAGACGAACCGCCTGCCCTTCGACCTGGCCGAGTGCGAGTCCGAGATCGTCTCGGGCCACATCACCGACTACTCGGGCTTCCGCTACGCCATGTTCTTCCTCGCCGAGTACATCAACGTCGCCACCGTCTCCGGTGTGTGCACGACGCTCTTCCTCGGCGGCTACGGCGCGCCCTGGCCGCTCAGCATGGTTGACGCGGTCAACCACGGCTGGTGGGGAATGCTGTGGTTCTTCCTCAAGGCCCAGCTGGTCGTCTTCTTCTTCGTGTGGGTCCGGGCGGCGCTCCCGCGCTTCCGCTACGACCAGTTCATGAACCTGGGCTGGAAGTGGCTCATCCCGATCTCGCTCGTGTGGATCCTGGTCTTCTCGGTCCTGCGCGGCGGCATGGTCAACGGCTGGTTCGCCTCGCCGGTGGTCGCCGTCCTCGTCGGGGTGCTCATCGTCGCCCTCCTGGTCTGGGCGCTGTGGCCGTCCCGGCCGCCCGAGGCCGAGGAGGAGGCCCCGGAGGCCGAGTTCGACGCCTTCGCCGGCGGCTACCCGGTGCCGCCGATGCCGGGCCGTCAGGCCCGCCAGTTCGCCGGCATCGTCGCCGAGTCCGGACCGCCCGGAGAACCGGGGGGACCGTCCGGGGCCGCCCCGGACGGGCCGTCGACGACGGGGGAGGAGCACTGACATGGGAGCCTGGTCCGGCTTCGGAATCACCTTCCGAACGATGTTCCGCAAGTCCTTCACGCAGAAGTACCCGCAGAAGGGCGCCGAGCGCGTCGTCGCGCCGCGCTTCCACGGCCGTCACCAGCTGAATCGCTGGCCCGACGGGCTCGAGAAGTGCGTCGGCTGCGAGCTGTGCGCGTGGGCCTGCCCGGCCGACGCCATCTACGTGGAGGCCGGCGAGAACACCGACGAGCAGCGCTTCAGCCCCGGCGAGCGCTACGGCAAGGTGTACCAGATCAACTATCTGCGCTGCATCCTGTGCGGCATGTGCATCGAGGCCTGCCCGACGCGCGCGCTGACGATGACCAACGACTTCAAGCTGGCCGACCGCAGCCGCGAGAGCCTCATCTACGACAAGCAGCGCCTCCTGGCGCCGCTGCTGCCCGGCATGGAGGCCCCGCCGCACGCCCGTCGTCTGGGCGACGACGAGAAAGACTACTTCCTCGGCCTGCCGCCCACCGGCCAGCTCGACGAGCGGGGCGCGGCCGACGCGGTCGGCGTGCGCGCGCCCGCCCGGGCCGCCGGCACGAACCCAGTTCCGCACGAGACGGGAGCCGCATGATGATCCCCCTGCTCACGGCCCAGGCAGTCGCCTTCTGGGTGTTCGCGGTGCTGGCCGCGGTGGCGGCGCTGGGGCTCGTCCTCAGCCGCAAGCCGGTGCACTCGGCGCTGTGCCTGGCGGCCGTCATGATCTGCCTGGCCTGCCTGTACGCCAGCCTCGACGCGCCCTTCCTGTTCGTCGCCCAGATCATCGTCTACACGGGCGCCGTCATGATGCTCTTCGTCTTCACGATGATGATCATCGGCGTCGACTCGGTCGACGCGATGGTCGAGACGATCAGGGGCCAGCGCGTCGCGGCCGTCATCGGCGCCCTCGGGCTGCTCGTGCTGCTCCTGCTGGCCGTCGGCCACGGCGTCCTCACCGACTCGAAGGGCCTCGGCGCGGCGGTCGGCGACCAGGGCAACGTCCGCTCGCTGGCCTACCTCGTCTTCGGACGCTATGTCTTCGCGTTCGAGGCCACCGCGGCCCTGCTCATCACGGCGGCCCTGGCCGCCATGGTGCTGGCCCACGGCGAGCGACTCCACCGCAAGGAGCGTCAGCAGGCGCGCGCCGCCCGTCGGGTCCGCGAGTACGCGGAGCACGGCGTCGACCCGGCCCCGCTGCCCAGCCCCGGCGTCTACGCCCGCCACAACTCGGTCGACCACCCGGCCCTGCTGCCCGACGGCTCGACGGCCGAGGGATCGGTGGTCCCGACGCTCGCCGCCCGCGGCGTCGTGGTCGTCGACAGGGGCCGTCTCGTCGCACCGAACATCGCCGCCGACCGTGCCGTCCGCGCCGTGCGGGACGACCAGCACGGCCTGCTGCCGGGAGAGCACGAGCTGCCGAGCCCGGGGCCCGCCTCCGAGCTGACCGGCGCCGAGCCGGCTGCCGGGCCCGACGCCGAGCCGGCGTCCACCGGGGCGCATCGTCGCGAGGAGGACGAGTGATGAATCCGAACGCCTACATCATCCTGGCGGCCATCCTGTTCTGCATCGGGCTGCTCGGCTTCATGATCCGCCGCAACGCGCTCATCGCCTTCATGTCGGTGGAGCTCATGCTCAACGCCGCCAACCTGGCGATGGTGACCTTCTCGAGCGTCCACGGCGGCCTGGACGGGCAGATCGCGGCCTTCTTCGTCATGGTCGTCGCGGCCGCGGAGGTCGTTGTCGGACTGGCCATCATCATCACCATCTTCCGTACCCGCCGGTCGGCCTCGGTCGACGACGAGAACCTGCTGAAGCACTGAGGGGGCTGCGGTGACTCTTCTCGAAACACTCACTCCGGTGGCGGCCACCGGCGCGTTCGGCGCCGCCTGGCTGCTCATCGCGATCCCGCTCGCCGTGTCGGGCATCCTGCTCGTCGTCGGGCGCGTCGGAGACTCATGGGGTCATCTGCTCGGCACCGCGTCCCCGATCGCCGCCCTCGTCATCGCGCTGGTCGAGTTCGTCCAGATGCTCGGGGCCCCCGCCGCCGACCGCGCGGTCTCGGTGCCCCTCTACACGTGGATCGAGGCGGGCGGCCGCTCGGTCCGGATCTCGCTGCTCGTCGACCCGCTGTCGATCCTCTTCGCCCTGCTCGTCACCGGCGTCGGCTCGCTCATCTTCATCTACTCGATCGGCTACATGGCCGACGACCCGAAGCGCCGCCGCTTCTTCGCCTTCCTCAACTTCTTCCTGGGCGCCATGCTGACGCTCGTGCTGGCCGACAACTACGTCATGCTGTTCATCGGCTGGGAGGGCGTCGGTCTGGCCTCCTACCTGCTCATCGGCTTCTGGCAGGACCGCAACTCCGCGGCGCTGGCGGCCAAGAAGGCCTTCCTCACCAACAAGGTCGGCGACCTCGGACTGCTGTGCGCCAGCTTCGCGATGTTCGCCCTGTTCGGCTCGGTCTCCTTCGCCGACGTCAACGCCGGGGCGCCGGGGCTGTCGCACGGCTGGGCCACGGCGCTGGGCCTGCTCCTCCTGCTGGCCGCCTGCGGCAAGTCCGCCCAGGTGCCGCTGCAGGTGTGGCTGCTCGACGCCATGGAGGGCCCCACGCCGGTGTCGGCGCTCATCCACGCGGCGACGATGGTCACCGCCGGCGTCTACCTCGTCGTCCGCTCGCAGGCGATCTTCACGCTGAGCGACGAGGCCGCCCTGGCCGTCGCCATCGTCGGCCTGTGCTCGATCTTCGCCGGCGCCTGGATCGGCTGCGCCAAGGACGACATCAAGAAGGTGCTGGCCGGCTCGACGATGAGCCAGATCGGCTACATGATGCTCGCCGCGGGTCTCGGCCCGGCGGGTGTGGCCTTCGCGATCTTCCACCTGCTCACGCACGGCATGTTCAAGGCGAACATGTTCCTCGGGGCGGGCGCCGTCATGCACGGCATGGACGACGACACCGACATGCGCCACTTCGGCGCGCTCGCCAAGGGCATGCCCTGGGTCTTCGGCACCTTCGCGATGGGCTACCTCGCGATCATCGGCTGCCCGTTCTTCGCCGGCTACTACTCGAAGGACCACATCATCAACGCGGCCTTCGGCAAGGGCCAGCTGTTCGGCTGGCTCGCCGTCGCCGGTGCGGCGATCACCGCCTTCTACATGACGCGCCTCATGATGATGACCTTCTTCGGCCCGTCCCGCCACCTGCCGGGCGTGCACCCGCACCGCCCGGGCCCGGTCATGGTCCTCCCGCTGGTCGTCCTGGCCATCGGATCGGTCGTCGGCGGTCTGGTCCTCAACGGCTGGATCCAGGGCTGGCTCTCGGACGCCGTCGGCGCCGAGGTCGAGCCGGTCCACGTCGTCGAGACGGGCGCCATCGCGTGGGTCACCCTGGCCGTCGTGGTGTGCGGCGTCGTGCTCGGCGTCGTGCTCTACCGTCGCCCGATCGCCCAGCGGACCCCCGTGAGCCGGAACTTCTTCGTCAACGCCGGGCGCAACGAGCTCTACGCCGACTCGTTCAACGAGGCCGTGTTCATGCGCCCCGGCCAGCGGCTGTGCGGCGGTCTGGAGCTGACCGACCGCTACGTCGTGGACGGCGCCGTCACCGGCAGCGCCGCCGCCGCCAAGGGGGCGTCCGGCGTGCTGCGCCTGCTCGAGAACGGATATGTCCGCAGCTACGGCGCCCTGATGACCTTCGGCGCGGTCATCATCGGCGTCGTGATGATCCTGGGCCGACTGGCCTGAGGAGGAGGAGAAATGACATTCCCCTGGCTCACCCTCGTGGGGCTGCTGCCGATCGCGGGCTCGCTCCTCGTCCTCGTCCTGGGAGGCCGCGGAGGCAAGGCCGTCGCCCTGTGCGTCGCCCTGGCCGATCTCGTCCTCGGCGTCGCCGTCTGGCCGATGGACTCCCTCGCCGAGAGGCACAGCTGGATCGGCGCCATCGGCGCCTGGTACGCCCTGGACGCCGATGGCATGACCAAGCTGCTCGTCCTGCTCACCGTCATCCTCGTGCCGATCGTCCTGCTCGCCGAGTGGCGCGTCGGCGACGGACGCGTCCCGAGGAGGAGGGCGGGCAGGCCGGTCGAGGCCGACGGCGTGCTGCCGCCGCGCTGGAGCACCGAGGCCTTCATGGCCCTGGCCCTGATGCTGGAGGGCTTCACCCTCTACGTCTTCATGGCCTCTGACCTGCTGCTCTTCTACATCTTCTTCGAGGCCACCCTCATCCCGATGTACTTCCTCGTCGCCGGCTGGGGCGGGCCGGGCCGCACGGGCGCCGCGTTGAAGTTCCTGCTCTACAGCCTCCTCGGCGGCCTCGTCCTGTTGGCCGGCGTCATCGGCATGTACGCGCTGTCCGCCGGGCGGGGCGCCCCGAGCCTGCTCACCTCCGACCTGACCGGCCTGCCGATGGGCACCGGCACCGAGCGCTGGCTCTTCGCGGCCTTCTTCATCGCCTTCGCGATCAAGGCCCCGATGGTTCCGGTGCACACCTGGCTGCCCGACACTGCCGAACAGGCCCGGCCCGGCGCCTCCTCGCTCCTGGTGGCCACGCTCGACAAGATCGGCACCTTCGGCATGATCCGCTTCTGCCTGGCCTTCTTCCCGGGCGCGAGCACGTGGGCGACGCCCTTCGTGCTGACCCTGGCGGTCATCTCGATCTTCTACGGGGCGTTCATGGCGATCGGAGCGAAGAACCTGCTGCGTCTGGTGGCCTGGACCTCGGTGAGTCACTTCGGCTTCATGGTGCTGGGCATCTTCTCGTTCACCACCGCCTCACTGACCGGCTCGATCTTCTACATGCTCGGCCACGGCTTCAGTGCGGCCGCCATGTTCCTCGTCGTCGGCTTCCTCGCCGACCGGCGCGGCTCCGCCCTCGTCGCCGACTTCGGCGGGGCCCAGAAGCTCGTCCCGGTGCTGGCGGGCGTCTTCCTCGTCTCCGGCCTGGCGACGCTCGGCCTGCCCGGCCTGGCGAACTTCGCCGGCGAGTACCTCATCATGTCCGGCGCCTGGAGCCGGCACCTGGTCTTCGTCGCGGTGGCCGTCGTCGCCACCGTCCTCGCCGCGGTCTACGTCATGCTGGCCTACCAGCGGGTCTTCACGGGCCCGGTGACCGAGGCGAGCGAGAAGCACATGACGCGGGACCTGAACGGCCGCGAGCGGGCCGTCATCGCGCCGCTCATCGTCCTCATGCTGTTCTTCGGCCTGGTGCCCAAGCCGGCGCTCGACCTGGTCGCCCCGGCCGCGCAGCAGGCAATGGTGCACGTCTCGGCGTCCGATCCGGCGCCGAGCGTCTCGAACGGGGGTAAGTGAGTCATGACAAGTCCCACGATCGAGTACGGGCTCATCGCCCCGCTGCTCGTCATGCTGTGCGGGGTGCTGTGCGCCGTGCTCGTCGAGGCCCTCGTGCCCCGCACCCGGCGCTTCGACACGCAGTTCGGCCTGGCCCTGCTGGCCCAGCTCGTCGCCCTCGCCCTCGTCTGCGCCGGCTGGTCGGACGTCCCCGGTGCGGCCGTGGAGGGCAGCCTGAGCGTCGACGGCCCCACCCGCGTCGTGTGGGCGATGATGCTCGTCTTCGGGCTCGGCGCGACGCTCCTGTACGGCGAGCGGCGCGTCTGCGGGGGGACGAGCTCCTTCGCCGCCCAGGCGCACACGGTGCCCGGCTCCCGCGCCGAGCACGAGGCCATCGCCGCCCGCCAGGAGAACACCGAGGTCTTCGCCCTGCTCGAGCTGTCGCTGTTCGGCATGCTCGTCTTCCCGGCCGCCAACGACCTCCTCACGATGTTCGTCGCCCTCGAGATCCTCTCGCTGCCGCTGTACGTCATGTGCGGCCTGGCCCGGCGCCGGCGCCTGCTCTCGCAGGAGGCGGCCCTCAAGTACTTCCTGCTGGGGGCCATGTCCAGCGCGCTCTTCCTGTTCGGCGCGGCCCTGCTGTACGGCTTCTGCGGATCCTTCACCTTCGCCGACATCGACGCGGGCGTCACGCTCGGCATCGAGTCCCAGACCCTGCTCATGGCCGGTCTGGCGCTCACGACGGCGGGGGTCCTGTTCAAGATCGGCGCCGTGCCCTTCCACTCGTGGGTGCCCGACGTCTACACCGGAGCCCCCACCCCGGTCACCGCCTTCATGGCCGTGTGCACCAAGCTGGCGGCCTTCGGCGGCCTGCTGCGCCTGCTGTTCGTCGCCCTCGGCGGCGCGCGCTGGGACTGGCAGCTCGTCATCGCCGTCATCGCCGTCTGCACGATGATCTTCGGCGGTTTCGTCGGTCTGGCCCAGACCGACGTCAAGCGCCTGCTGGCCTACTCCTCGATCGCCCACGCCGGCTTCATCCTCGTCGCCGTCGTCGGCGCCATGGCCGGTCCCGCACTGGCGCAGGGGCGCTCCGGCTCGGTCTCGGGCGTCATGTTCTACCTGGCCGGCTACGGCCTGGCGACGATGGGCGCCTTCGCGGTCCTCACGATGGTCCGCCGCAGCGGCGGCGAGGCCACCGGCTTCGAGGCCTGGGCGGGCCTGGGACGCCGCGAGCCCGTGCTCGGCGCCATCATGACGCTCTTCCTGCTGTCGATGGCCGGCATCCCGATGACCGGCGGCTTCGTCGGCAAACTGGTGGCCTTCAGCGCCGGCTGGCAGGGCGGCTACGCGTGGCTCGTCGTGGTGGCGGTCGTCATGTCGCTGGTCACCGCGGCCTTCTACTTCCGGCTGGTCAAGGTCATGTACTTCGACGAGCCCGACGGGTCCGTCGACGTCGTCAAGGCCGGGACGCCGACCTGGACGGTGATCGCTGTTGGTGCCGTCGGTACGCTTGTCCTTGGTCTTGCACCCGGTTTCGTGCTCGACCTTTTCACGAGCGCAGCAGGATTCCTGCGCTGATAGGAGACGACCGTGAGCCAGGCCGAGGACGACGCCTTCGCCGGGGCCATCGACGAGCAGCTCGCCGCCATCGAGCACCGGCTCGGACAGGTGGCTCTCGGGGCCGACAATCCTTTCCTGGCTGAGGCCGCGGATCATGTGATCCGGGCCGGCGGCAAGCGCTTCCGCCCGATGCTCGTGGCGGTCGCCAGCCACCTGGGCCCCCGGGCCGAGCTCGCCGACGTGGTGCGCGCGGCCGTCGTCATCGAGCTGACCCACGTCGCCTCGCTCTACCACGACGACGTCATGGACGAGGCGGACCTGCGCCGCGGGGTGCCCAGCGCCAACGCGGCCTTCGGCAACTCGACGGCCATCATGGTCGGCGACTGGCTCTTCGCCCGGGCGTCCACCGAGGTCACCCATCTCGGCACCGACTACGTGCGGCTCCAGGCCGAGACCTTCGCCGAGCTCGTCGCCGGCCAGATCGGCGAGATGAAGGGCCCCCGGCCCGGCGTCGACCCGATGGAGCACTACCTGCGCGTCATCGAGGGCAAGACCGGCGCCCTCATCCGCACCTCGGCGCTGTTCGGCGCCATGGTCTCCGGCGCCGACCGGAGGGTCGTCGACGCGATCGGGCGCTACGGCATGCGGATCGGCGTGGTCTTCCAGCTGGCCGACGACCTCATCGACATCACGAGCGACGAGACCGGCAAGACGCCCGGCACGGACCTGCGGGAGGGCGTCCTGACGCTGCCCACCCTCATGCTCGCCGCCAGCGACGACCCGGCCGACGCCGAGCTCACGGCCCTCATCCGCACGGGGCTGGGCGACGACGCCGAGCTCGCCCGCGCCCTCGCCGCACTGCGGGCCAGCCACGTCATCGGCGAGGCCCGGGCGGAGATCGAGCGCCGCGCCGAGCTCGCCCGCGCCGAGCTGTCCATCCTGCCGGCCGGACCGGCGCGCCGCGCCCTCGACCGGCTGTGCGACGAGGTCGTGAGCCGCTCCGTCTGAGCAGGGCCGAGGCCCGGAATGCGGGGGACAAGGTCGTCCCCGGCGTACACTCGGCCCCTGATCCAGCAGACGGGGCGCCGCCCCGCACCGAGCAACCGAAGGGTGTGTCATGAGCATCACTGCCGTGCGACGCGTGAACCTGCGGACGCAGGTGCTCGACCAGTTGCGCGAGGCGATCCTCGACGGTCAGCTGACGGTGGGGGAGCACCTCAACGAGACCGAGCTGGCGTCGCAGTTCTCCGTCAGCCGCGGCACGGTCCGGGAGGCGCTGCGCGCCCTCGAGCAGGCCGGGCTGGCCGAGTCGGCCTCGCACGGGCGCCTCGTCGTCCGCTCGTTCGACGCCACTGAGGTCACCGAGCTGTACGAGGTGCGCTCCTTCCTCGAGTGCGGCGCCGCCGTGCGTCTGGCGCGCAGCACGGACCGCGAGGCGAAGGCCGATGCGCTCGCCGAGGCCCTTCCCGCGGAGGACCCGAGTGACCTGTCCGAGGCCGTCGAGCAGGACTTGGCCTTCCACCGCAGGCTGTGCGAGCTGTCCGGCAACGGGCTCCTGCTCGCCAAGTGGCTCGAGCTCCAGGACCAGATGCGCATCGTCATCGTCGCCGGCGCCATGAACGAGGGCGCCGACATCCCCGTCATCGTCACCCGCGCCCATCACGAGCCGCTCGTGAGGATGCTGCGCTCCGGCGGCGAGGACGGGATCATCAGGGCCTTCGCCGACCACATGAGCAGGGCCGGCTCCTTCTGGGTCTCCCGCATGGGCGCCTGAGCCCCGGGTCCGTCGCTGGGCCCGCCTCCCGTCGCGCGGGTGGGGGCGCCAGGGCCGGTGGGGCGTCGCGCCCCGCCCGCCGGTTCCCCCGGCTGCCGTCCGGTGCCGGTCGATGGCCGGGCGCCCGCCCGCGGATTTCTCCTTCATGACGATTCCCAGGGCTGCTGCGGTGTCTGGCCCGCCCGCTGATTCCCTCGAGCAGACGACCGTCAGCGAGCCGACCAGGTCAGGTCCGCCCGCGCGCCCGCGGATTCCCCGCCACCGCCGACATCGCCGCAGACGCCCGCATCGGGCCCGCCCGCGCAGCCATCCCGTCCGACGCAGCCTCGGCCGCCTTGTGCGGATCCCCCTTCTTCGTGCCCCGGAGTGCTTGACGGCGGGGGAGGGACCGCCTTATCGTTTATGTCAACAGTCGACAGAAAACAGTTGATTGTCGGATATCACAACGACGTGAGGAGATCCAGACATGGGACTCGGAACTGGTGTTGGCCCTCGAACGGCGGTGGTGACGGGCGCCGCCTCGCCCCACGGCATCGGCCATGCGACCGCCCAGCGCTACGCAGAGGAGGGCTGGGCGGTCGTCGTCCTCGACATGAACGGGGAGGGCGTCACGAGCGCGGCCGAGACCATCGCGGAGGACACCGGCGCCCAGGTCGCCGCCTACGCGGTGGACGTCACGAACCGCGAGCAGGTCTTCGACACCGCCAAGCGGATCGCGGCATCCGATCTTCCTCCGGTGGGGGCCCTGGCCAACGTTGCCGGCATCCCCTCCCCGGTGCCCTTCCTCGAGGTCACCCCGCAGCTGTGGGACAGGGTCATCGCCGTCAACCTGACCGGCGTCTTCAACACCTGCCAGGCCTTCCTGCCCGCCATGATCGACGGCGGCTACGGCCGCATCGTCAACATGAGCTCCGTCTCCGCCCAGCAGGGCGGCGGCGTCTTCAGCAAGACCCCGTACTCGGCGGCCAAGGCCGGCGTGCTCGGCCTGACCCGCTCGCTGGCCCGCGAGATGGCCCCGCAGGGCATCACCGTCAACGCCATCTGCCCGGCCGTCGTCGCCACCGACATCCGCGCCGGCAACAGCGCCGAGGACGAGGAGAGGCTCACCGCGACCATCCCGATGAGGCGCCAGGGCACCGGCCGCGACATCGCCAACATGTACGTCTGGCTGTCCAGCGAGGACGCCGGCTACGTCACGGGAACGACCCAGTCGATCAACGGCGGCGCCTACATCGCCTGACGCGTCCGAGGAGGAGTGACAATGACAACCAACCGCGAACCGATCACGCCGGAGCGCCTCGAGACGCTCCGCATGGCGGCCTACCGCATCCGCCGCAACGCACTGCGCGAGGCCGAGGTGCAGGGCGAGGGCTACATCGGCCAGGCCCTCGGCCTGTCGGACGTGCTTGCCGCGCTGTACGTCGACCAGGCCAGGATCGACCCGAGGAACCCCGAGTGGGAGGACCGCGACCGCGTGCTCGTCTCGATGGGCCACTACGGTCTGGCGATCTACGCCGCGCTCGTCGAGATCGGCATGATCCCCGAGGACGAGCTGGACACCTACGCCACCGACGACTCCCGCCTGCCGATGTCGGCCATGGCCTCGTACACCCCCGGTGTCGAGATCTCCGGCGGCTCCCTCGGCCACGGCCTGGTCATCGCCAACGGCATCGCCCTCGGTCTCAAGCGCAAGGGCAACACCGGGAACGTCTGCTACAACGTCCTGTCCGACGGCGAGCTCGACGAGGGCTCCACCTGGGAGGCCGCGCAGACCGCGGCCCACTTCAGGCTCGACAACCTCATCGCGATCGTCGACTTCAACAACCAGCAGGCCGACGGCAGGAGCCAGGAGATCATGGGCACCGAGTCCATCGACGGGCGCTTCCGGGCCTTCGGCTGGGAGACCCGTCGATGCGACGGCAATGACCTGGGCAGGGTCGTCGAGCTCCTCGAGGAGCTCCGCCACGGCGTCGACAACGACAGGCCGCGCTGCCTCGTCGTCGACACCAGGCTCGCGAAGGGCGTGGACTTCCTCGAGACCCGCGAGAAGCTCCACTTCATGAGGGTCGCTCCGCAGGAGTGGGCCGTCGCACAGCAGCATCTCAAGGAGGCATACGGACTATGAGCCCCAAGAAACTCGTCTCCGGCGCGATGAGCGCCGACATCGCCCGCGAGGGTCAGCGCACCATGGTCGCCCCGCTCGGCCACGCCCTGCTCGAGGTCGCCGAGTCCGACGAGCGTCTCGTCGGACTGTCCGCCGACCTGGCCAAGTACACCGACCTGCACGTCTTCCGCGACGCGATGCCCGACCGCTTCTACCAGGTCGGCATGGCCGAGATGGCCCTGGTCGGCGCGGCGACCGGCCTCGCCCAGGAGGGCTTCATCCCCTTCGCCTCGACCTACTCGGTGTTCGCCACCCGCCGCGCCTACGACTTCATCTGCCTCGATGTCGCCGAGCGCAACCTGAACGTCAACATGGTGTGCGCCCTGCCCGGTCTGACCACCGGTTACGGCCCGTCCCACCAGGCCACCGAGGACATCGCGATCCTGCGCGGCATGCCGAACATGACGATCGTCGACCCCTGCGACGCGATCGACATCGTCCAGGCCACCCCGCAGCTGGTCGCGTACGACGGCCCGACCTACATGCGGGTGCTGCGCGGCAGGGTGCCGGTCGTCCTCGACGAGTACGACTACGCCTTCGAGCTGGGCAGGGCCAAGGTCGTCCGCCCCGGAAACGAGGTGCTCATCGTGTCGACCGGCCTCATGACCGAGCGCGCGCTCGACGCGGCCAAGGAGCTCGCCGGTGACGGCATCGACGTCTCCGTGCTGCACTGCCCGACCCTCAAGCCGTTCGACACCGAGACCGTCCTCGCCGAGATCGCCGAGGACCGGCTCGTGCTCACGGCCGAGAACCACACCGTCATCGGCGGTCTCTTCGGCGCCGTGGCCGAGGCCATGGCGACGAGGGGCGTCACGAAGCGGATCCACCCGGTGGCCCTGCCCGACGAATTCCTCGACGCCGGCGCCCTGCCCACCCTGTACGACCGGTACGGCGTGAGCACGGCGAAGATCGTCGAGCGCGTCAAGGGTCTGCTGGCCTGAGCCGAGCGCCCCGTCGGGGCCCGGTGCGGGGAGGACCCCGGAGGTCTTCCCCGCACCGCCGGCGGCGGTGCGGCGGGTTCGCTGGTACCGCCAGCGGCGGTGGGGGAGCGATGAAGACCCCCGCCGTCGTCCCGCACGACCGGATCGAGGGCGATCCGGTCCGGCGGGCAGCGGAACGCACCGGATGCGTCCCGCCCGATCAATCACCGAGAGGGCGCCGCGCGCCCTCTCAGACTCTTCTGGAGCACCATGAGCACTGCACAGGAACCGACCTCTGCAGTCCAGGATGAGCTCGCCGAGCTCGCCGGGCACGGCACGCCCGTCCACGGGACGCCGGAGAAGTACAAGGTCGCCATCGGGTCGAGCGTCGGAGCCACCGTCGAGACCTATGACTTCATCGGTTTCGGCACGGCGGCGTCGCTGTACCTCAACGAGGCCTTCTTCCCGGCGGTCAGCCCCGTCATCGGCCTGTTGGCCTCCTTCGCCACCCTGGGCATCGGCTTCGCCGTGCGTCCCATCGGCGGCATCATCGCCGGTCACCTCGGCGACCGCATCGGACGCAAGCCGATCCTCATCGCCTCGCTGCTCCTCATGGGCGGCGCGACGGTCGCCATCGGCTGCCTGCCGACCTACCACAGCGTGGGCATCCTCGCCCCGATCCTCCTGCTCGTCGTGCGCATCATCCAGGGCCTGGCCTTCGGAGGGGAGTGGGGCGGCGCCATCCTCATGACCTACGAGCACGCCCCGTGGTGCCGCAAGGGCCTCCTGACCGGCATCACGCAGGCGGGCTTCCCGTTCGGCCTGCTGCTGTCGACGATCGCCTTCCAGGCCTCCACGAGGCTGCCCGGCACCTGGGCCTGGCGCGTCCCCTTCCTGCTCAGCGCGATCCTCATCGTCGTCGGCATCGTTATCCGCACCCACGTCTCCGAGTCCCCCGAGTTCGAGGAGGTCAAGCAGGAGGGGCACATCGAGAAGAATCCCATTGGCGCCTCGCTGCGCAACGACTGGCGGAACTTCCTCAAGGCCATGGGTCTGCGGATCGCCGAGACCGCCACCTACGCCGTGTCGATCACCTATGTGCTGTCCTACGTGAAGATGCACGCGCCCCAGAACGCGGGCCGCACCCTGCCGGCCCTGCTCATCGCGGCGGCCATCGGCCTGTTCGCCACGGTGGGCTGGGGCGCCCTGTCCGACCGGGTCGGGCGGCGCGGCCTCTACATCATGCTGTCGGTCGTCGTCATCGCCTGGGGCTTCCCGCTGTTCCGCCTCGTGCAGGTGAGCTCCTTCGCCGTCCTGTTCGGCTGCATGGTCGTCAGTTACTGCGTCTGCCAGAACGGCATGGCCGGCATTCAGGGCGCCTGGTTCTCCGAGCTCTATCCGCCGGAGCGGCGTTCGGCCGGCGTCTCGCTGGCCTACCAGTTCTCGGCCGTCGTGTCGGGCTTCACGCCCTTCTTCTGCACCGCCCTCTTCGAGGCCCTCGACTGGAGGGGCCCGGCCCTGCTCATCGTCATCTACGGCGTCATCGGTCTCGTCTCGGCCCTCGCCACCCGCGAGACCTGGGGACCGCAGCGGCGCGAGGCCGTGCGCAGGCGCGCAGCAGCCGAGACCGCGGTCGCGGTGTAGGCGCCCGAGTGCACGCGGTGGGCCCGGCGCATGCGCCGGGCCCACCGCGTGCGATGCCGGTCGTGCGGTCAGACGGTGCCGTTGCCAGTGGCGCCATTGCCGTTCCGATCGCCCTCGGGGGCGGTGGAGCCGGTCTGGTCCTGACAGGGCTGATCGGTCGCGGCCGGGGACGGCTGGCTCTCCGGGGCGGCGTAGGGGTTGCCCGCGGGCTGGGCGTCCGCCGGGGCGGAGCCGTAGGGCTGGGCCGGGGCGGCGTAGGGGTTGCCGGTCGGCTGGGCCGGGGGCTGGTTCGAGGCCGGGGCCGTGTAGGGGCCGCTCGTGGGCTGGGCGTCCGCCGGGGCGGAGCCGTAGCCGTAGGGCTGGGCGTACGGGTTGCCGGCGGGCTGGGCGTCCGCCGGGGCGGAGCTGTAGCCGTAGGGCTGGGCGTACGGGTTGCCGGCGGGCTGGGCCGTCGGGGCACCCCCGAACTGCTGGGCCTGGGGCTGCGCGTAGGGCTGGGTGGAGCCGTAGGGCTGTGCGTACGGATTGGGCAGTCCGGCGGCCTGACCGGCGGGACCGAGCGGGTCGGGGCCGTAGACGTTCGGGCCGCGGTTGGGCTCCATGGCGCACAGGATGATCAGGACGATGCCGCCGATGCCGGCGAGGCCGCCGAGCAGGTAGAAGAGCAGGTAGGTGGCCGGCTTGCCGGTGTCGTGCAGGCGGCGGGCCCCCGCGGCCAGGAACGGGACGACGCCCGCCAGGAAGACGATGAAAAAGAGCACGAAGAGCAGGGCGGAGAACCCGGAGGGCTCGCCGTAGCGGCTCGCCGCGACGCTGGCGCTGAAGGTGACCCAGGCGAGGGTGAAGAGGATGGTGAGGATGCCCATGTAGAAGGCGAAGAACCACCAGTACTCGCTGCGGCTGGCGCGTCCGTTGAAGTCCGCGTACTTCTTGGTCAAACAGATCGTGACCGATTCGGTGAAACTCATGGACTCTCCTGTCCGTCGTGAGGGCTGACCCGACAGTATGGCACGGAGGGCGGGGCCAGGTCCACGGGTGTCCAGATCGTGCCCCCGGCCCTCACCAGATGCGGACACGCTCCTCGGGGTCGAGCCACATGCCGTCCCCGGGAGTCGTGCCGAAGGCCTCGTGGAAGGCGTCGACGTTGCGCGCCACCTGGTTGCAGCGGATCTCGTCGGGCGCGTGCGGGTCGGTGGCCAGTCGCTGGCGCAGCTGCTCGGGGCGCGAGAGGTCCTGCCACACCTGGGCCCAGCCGAGGAAGAACCGCTGGGCGCCGGTGAGACCGTCGATCGGCTCGGGCTCGACGCCCCCGGTGGAGAGGAGCCAGGCCCGGTGGGCGATGGTCAGGCCGCCGAGATCGCCGATGTTCTCGCCGAGTGTCAGCTCGCCGTTGACGTGGACGTCGTCGACGCCCGCGGGCGACAGCGCGTCGTACTGGGCGACGAGCGCGCCGGTGCGGGCCCGGAAGGCCTCGCGGTCCTCGTCCGTCCACCAGTCGCGCAGGCGGCCCTCGCCATCGCAGGTGGAGCCCTGGTCGTCGAAGCCGTGCCCGATCTCGTGGCCGATCACCGCGCCGATGCCGCCGTAGTTCACCGCGTCGTCGGCCGCCGGGTTGAAGAAGGGCGGCTGGAGGATGGCGGCCGGGAAGACGATCTCGTTGCGCAGCGGGTGGTAGTAGGCGTTGACCGTCTGCGGGTACATGAGCCACTCCTCGCGGTCGACCGGGCCGGAGAGCTGCTCGATGGTGTGGTCGAACCCGAAGGACCAGGCGCGCAGCACATTGCCGACGAGATCGTCGGGGCGGATCTCGAGCGCCGAGTAGTCGCGCCAGCGGGACGGGTAGCCGATCTTGGCGCGGAAGCGGCTCAGCTTGTCGAGGGCCTCGGTCCGGGTGGCCTCGGTCATCCAGTCGAGTTCGCCGATCGAGACGCGGTAGGCCTCGAGGAGGTTGGCGACGAGACGGTCGGCGGCGGTCTTCGTCTCGGGAGGGAAGTGCTCGGTGACGTAGCGGCGGCCGAGGGCCTCGCCGAGGACGCCCTCGGTGAGCGCGACGCCGCGCTTCCAGCGCGGCCGCTGGGTGGGAACGCCGCGCAGGGTCCTCGAGTAGAAGTCGAAGCCGGCGGTCACCAGCTCGCGCGTGAGGTAGGGGGTGAGGGCGTTGACGACCTGCCAGCGGGCCCAGCTGCGCCAGTCGTCGAGGCGTTCGGGCACGGCCAGCGCGGCGATGGCGGTCGGGACGGTGCGGTTGCAGTTCACGACCTCGGCGACCGAGGAGGCGGGCAGCCGGGCGCCCTCGAGGAAGGCGTCCCAGCACAGGGCCGGGCTCTCGGAGCAGAACTGCTCCCAGGTCTGGAGGTGGTACATCTCGACCATGTCACGGGTGCGGACCTTGTCCCAGTGGCAGGCGGCGATCTCGCGCTCGAGCCCGTAGGCCGCCTCGGCCTGCGCCTCGGGCTCCGCGACGCCGGCCAGGGCGAGGCTGGTGGCGATGTGCGCGCGGTAGGCCTCGCGCAGTGCGGCGTGCTCGTCGAGGCGGTAGTACTCCTCGTCGGGCAGGCCGATGCCGGACTGGCCGACGAACATGAGGTAGCGGTCGGGGTCGCCCGGGTCGGAGTCGTTGTCGAGGTCGAGCGGCACGTCGATGCCGTGGCGCGCGCTCCAGCCCCAGAACCGGGCCAGGTCCTCGACGGAGTCGATGGCGTCGATGCGTTCGAGGACGGGGGCCAGGGGGGCGGTGCCGGCGGCCTCGACGGCGTCCTCGTCCATGAACGACGCGTAGAGGCCGGCGATGCGGCCCTCGTCGCTCGCGGGGTCGGCGTCGGCCGACTGGGCCTCGATGATCTCGCGGACGGCCCTCTCGGAGTCCTCCCGGAGCTTGTCGAAGGCGCCCCAGGAGCCGCGGTCGGCGGGGATCTCGGCGGTGGCCAGCCAGGTCCCGTTGACATGGCGGAACAGGTCCTGGACGGCGGGCACGTCCCGGTCGAAGTCCTCGAAGTGGAATGCCGGTTCAGTCACGGGGAGCAAGGGTACCCGTCGACGGCCCGTCCCTCACAGCAGCCAGCTGTCAGTGCCGGCGATGAGCCGGGCGAGGGCCTCGTCGTCGTCCGGCTCGCCGGCGCGGGTCGCCCGGGCCCGACGGATCCGCTCGCGGACCCGGTCGTCGTGGGCGGGGCGCGCCACGTCGCGGAAGATCCCCATCGCCGTTCGTCCCGTCGCCCCGGACGTCGTGAGACGGCTCAGCGCGAAGGCCCGGCTCGGGTCGTCGAGGGTCGGGTCGTGGACGAGCACGGCGCCGGGGCCCGTCTCGGCGACCTCCGCGACCCGGACCCCGCCGTTCCCGTCGGCGACGACCCCCAAGTGGTCGTCGTGGCCGAAGCGGATCGGCTCACCGGGCCGCAACGGGATGAGCGCCTCGACGCTCCCCGGTCCGCGCAGCGCCGCATGAGCCCCGTCGTTGAAGACCACGCAGTTCTGGTAGATCTCCACGAGGGACGCCCCGCGGTGCCGCGCCGCCGACTCGAGCACCGCCGCCAGGGTCGACCGGTCGCAGTCCATGGTCCGCGCCACGAAGGTGGCCCCGGCCCCGAGCGCCAGGCTCACCGGGTCGAGCGGGGCATCGGGCGAGCCGTCCGGGCTCGACTTCGTCACCGTGCCGACCGGCGAGGTGGGGGAGTACTGGCCCTTCGTCAGCCCGTAGATACGGTTGTTGAGGAGCAGGATCGTGAGGTTCACGTTGCGGCGCAGCGCGTGCACGAGATGATTCGCACCGATCGACAGGGCGTCTCCGTCGCCGGTCACGACGAAGACAGCCAGGTCCTCGCGCGTGATGGCCAGACCCGTGGCCAGCGTGGGGGCGCGTCCGTGGATCGTGTGCATGCCGTAGCAGTTCATGTAGTAGGGCAGGCGGCTGGAGCAGCCGATGCCTGAGATGACGACCGTGTTCTCGCGTCTGACCCCGAGCCGCGGCAGCACCGACTGGAGGGCCGACAGGATCGCGTGGTCGCCGCACCCGGGGCACCAGCGCACCTCCTCGTCGGAGGCGAAATCGGTGCGACTGGTCGGTTCGACGGCCCGCGGCACCCCCGCCAGGCCGTCGGGGCCCGGGCGCGCGCCCGCCGGTCTCGTCGTGGTCCGCTGCCGTGCGGCGCCGCTCATCGATGGTCCTCCTCGGTGCTCTCCCCGTCGACGGCCCCCGCCGGGTCGTCGAGCCCGTCGATCTGCCGGGCCAGGCGGTCGGTCAGCTCGTCCAGGCCGAGCGGCTGCCCGCGCACCTGCGTGACACTGCGCGCGTCGACGAGGTATCGGGCGCGCAGGATCGTCGCGAACTGGCCGAGGTTCGCCTCGGGGACGACGACCCGCTCGTAGCCGCGCAGCACCCGGCCGAGGTTGGCGGGCAGCGGGTTCAGCGTGCGCACCTGCACCCGGGCGATGTCCGCGCCCGCCGCGCGCAGCCGCTGCACGGCGGCGGTGATCGAGCCCCACGCCGAGCCCCAGCCGACGACGAGCACCCTGGCACCGCCGCTCGGGTCGTCCACCTCGACGTCGGGCACCGGGATGCCGGCGATGCGCCGCGCCCTCGTGCGGACCATCTGCTCGTGGTTGAGGGGGGAGTAGGTGACGGTGCCGGCCTCGATCGACTTCTCGAGCCCTCCCAGCCGGTGCTCGGCGCCCGGCGTGCCGGGCACCGCCCAGTCGCGGGCCAGCGTCCGCGGATCGCGCCGGTACGGCAGGTGGACCGGCTCGCCCCTGTCGTCGGTGCCGTTGGGCCCGGTGGCCAAGTGGGAGTCGATCGGCGGGATCTCCGACAGGTCGGGCAGGAGCCACGGCTCGGCGCCGTTGGCGAGGAGGGCGTCGGACAGCATGACGACGGGCGTGCGGTACTCGACCGCCATGCGGCAGGCCGTCACGGCCACGTCGAAGCAGTCCGAGGGCGAGGCGGCGGCCACGACCGGCAGCGGCGACTCGCCGTTGCGGCCCCACATGGCCTGCAGCAGGTCGCCCTGCTCGGTCTTGGTGGGCATGCCGGTCGACGGGCCGGCCCGCTGGACGTCGACGATGACGAGCGGCAGCTCGATCATGACGGCGAGGTTGATCATCTCCTGCTTCAGCGCGAAGCCCGGGCCCGAGGTGGTGGTGACGCCCAGCGAACCGCCGAAACTCGCGCCGAGGGCCGCGCCGACGCCGGCGATCTCATCCTCGGCCTGGAAGGTGATGACCCCGTGCGAGGCCTGCCGGCTCAACTCGTGCAGCAGCTCGGAGGCCGGGGTGATCGGGTACGAGCCGACGAACAGCCGCAGCCCCGCGCGGTGGGCCCCGACCATGAGTCCGTAGGCGGTGGCGGTGTTCCCTGTGATCTGACGGTAGCGCCCGCTCCGCAGCGGCGCCGGCGCCACCTCGTAGCGCACCGCGAACAGCTCGGCGGTCTCGCCGTAGTTCGCACCGGCGCGCAGGGCCGCGATGTCGGCGTCACGGAGGGCGGGTCTGTCCGCGAACCGGCGGTCGAGCCAGGAGACGGTCTCGTCGACCGGACGCGAGTACAACCAGCTGACGAGGCCCAGCGCGAACATGGCGCGGCAGCGCCGGGCGTCCTTGCGGCCCAGGCCGAGGGGCTCGACGGCTGCGATGGTCAGCGCGGTCATGTCCACGCGGATGACCCGGAGGGCGTCCAGTGAGCCGTCTTCGAGGGGGTCGTCCCGGTAACCGGCCCGGCGCAGGTCGCGGGCGCCGAAACCGTGGTCGTCCACGATGACGAGTCCGTCGCGCCTCACGTCGGCGACGTTGGCCCGCAGCGCTGCGGCATTCATGGCGACGAGCGCGTCGAGGTGCTCGCCCGGGGACGTGACTTCGCGGTCCGCGAACTGGATCTGGAAGCTGCTGACGCCGGCGACCGTGCCCTGCGGGGCGCGGATCTCGGACGGGTAGCTGGGCAGGGTCGCGATGTCGTTGCCCAGTTCCGCCGAGTCCGTGCCGAAGCGCCCGCCGGTCAGTTGCACGCCGTCGCCCGAGTCGCCCGCGAAGCGGATGACGACGCGGTCGATCCGTCGGGTCGGGGCGCTCGTGCGATCGGTGCTCATGTCTGGTCCTCACTGCCCCGGCGCGTCGTCGTCCGTGGCCTCCTCCGCGGGGACGACGGCCTGCCGCGCATCTTCCACGGTAGTGGCGACGCACTTTCCGCGGTAGGGGCGTCGGACGGTTCGCCCCCGTGCCCCGACGGGGCGGAACGCTACGCTGAGGGCATGTCTTCCGCGGCCCCGGGCGCGTTCGCCCCAGCGCGGCGCCTCGGCGCCGATCTCGCCGCGGCCGCCCGCGCGGGCCCCGTCCGACGCGGCTTCTACGGCACCGCGCTCATCGCCGTCGGGGCGCTGAGCCCGGCCTACCTGCCGCGCAGTTCGCCGTGGTGGCGGATGCTCGCGTCCCTGCGCCTGGAGGGCTCGCTGTCGAAGCTCGTCGGCACCGTCGTGACGATGGCGGGCCTCCTGCTGGTGATGAGCGCCTGGTTCTCGCTGCGGCCGCTGCGCTCGGCCCAGGCCCGAACCCGCCGCGGCCCGCAGGTCTACCGGCACGTCAAGCACTGGGCCGTGCTCGCCATCTGGTCGTTCCCGTTCCTGCTCGCCCCGCCCATCTTCAGCCACGACGCCTACTCGTACGCGGCGCAGGGCTGGCTCGTGCACAACGGCATCAACCCGTACTACTCGGGGCCCGGGGTCCTGCCCGGCGCCTTCGCCGACCAGGTCTCATGGGTCTGGCGCGACACCCCGAGCCCGTACGGGCCGCTGTCGATGCAGCTCTCGCACCTGCTGCTGCACGTCTTCGGGTTCGACCCGTACTGGTCGGCCGTCGCCCAGCGCGTCCCGGCCCTCGTCGGCGTCGTCCTCATCTGCGTCTGCCTGCCGCGCATCTCGCTGCGGCTGCACATCGACCCGGCCTTCACCGCCTGGTTCGGCACCCTCAACCCGCTGTTCATCATCGACTTCGTGGGCGGGGGCCACAACGACGCGCTCATGATGGGCCTGGTCGTCCTCGGCCTGTGGCTCGCCACCGTGCCGCCGCGCCGGCGCACACCGCAGACCAGGCGTCGCGGCTGGGCCGACGGCGGCTGGTGGTGGCTGCTCGGCGCGGCGGCCTGCGGCGTCGGCGCCGCCATCAAGCAGCCGGCCCTCCTGGCCGCCTACGTCGTGCCGATGCTGGCCCGCCGCTGGTCGGGGCGGGGCCTGCGCGAGGGCCTCGTCACGGTCTCGCGCATCCTCGTCTCGATGCTCGTCGCGATCGGCGTCTTCGCCGGCATCAGCCTCCTGACCGGCCTCGACTTCGGCTGGTACAACGCGGTGAGCGTGCCCGGCAGCTCGAACTCGCCCGCCCCCTCGACGATCGTCGGCGAGCTCGTCCGGCTCGGCCTGCGCCTGGTCGGCGTGACGACCGGACGCACCGCGGTCGACGTCAGCCACACCGTCTTCGTGGGCCTCGGCATCGTGCTGCTGGCCGTCGCCGCTCTCACGGTGGCCCGACGCAGACCCGCCACCTTCGTCTCGTGGGGCTATCTCATCGCCGCCATGACCAGCCCTGCCCTGCACTCCTGGTACATGCTCTGGGGAGGACTGACACTGCCGTTGGCGCGCCCCAGCTCGCGTCAGGTCTCGATCGCGATCTGGGTGAACTTCGCCCTGCTCGGCTACGACGCCGTCGACATGAGCCTGCGCAACAACGGCCTGGCGATCTCGATCGCCGCCGTCATCGCCTTCCTCTTCATGACGTGGTCGCACATCTCCTCGGTGAGGGTGCCCAGCCACCTGCCTGAGACCGCGGCGCACCTGGTGGTGACCGAGGCCGACCCGGCCCGCTGAGGCGCCCGGCCCGCCGGGTCAGGGCCGGGGCAGGGAGTCGACGTCGTACTCGACGACGACGGGGCAGTGGTCGCTCACGCGGGCCGAGGGGTCGGCGTCCCGCTCGGTCGTGGCGCTCACGGCCGTCCTCGCGAGCCGCGGCGTGGCCAGGTGGTAGTCGATGCGCCAGCCGGTGTCCCTCGCGAAGGCCTGGCCCATCCAGCTCCACCACGAGTAGGGGCCGTCCTCGTCCGGGTGCAGGGCGCGCACGACGTCGACGAGCGTGCGCGGGCCCAGCTGCTCGGTCAGCCACCGGCGCTCCTCGGGCAGGAAGCCCGAGGCCTTCTGCGCCGGTCGCCAGTTCCTCACGTCCGCCCTCTCATGGGCGACGTTGAAGTCGCCGACGACGACGAACTGCCGCCCGGAGCGCACCGCGGCCCGCCGCGAACGGGCCAGCTGGGTGCTGAATCCCTTGAAGAAGCGCATCTTGTGCTCGTAGCGGGCCCGCACCCCCTCGAGCTGCTCCGGTGTGGGCGTCCGCGTGCGGACGCCCGGGGCGAGCAGCGAGTCGCCCTTGGGCAGGTAGAGGCAGCCGACGGTGACCGGCGCCTCGGCCAGGTCGACCTCGAGGTAGCGGCCCTCGTCGACGAACTCGCGGAGCGCGCGGGCCGGAGCGCCGCCGGCCAGACCCACCCGGGCGGGGTCGAGGGACGACAGCCCGCCCTCATCGATCGCCAGGACCTCGCCGCCCCAGCCGCGCACGGCCGCGACCGGCGCGCGGGTCAGGACGGCGACGCCGTTGCGGCCGGCGAGCGAGCCCGGGCTGCAGACGGCGTGGTAACCCTCGAAGACCTCCAGCGGCAGCTTGTCGGCCGGGCAGCGCACCTCCTGGAGGCAGAGCACGTCCGGGCTCCGGCGCCCGATCCAGGCGGTGATGCCGCGGCGCTGGGCGGCCCGGATGCCGTTGACGTTGTACGTGGCGAGGGTCAGCATGGGGGCCAGACTAACCGTCCGGAGCCCGGGCGCGCCGATCCGCCCGCCACGGAGCGATCCGCCCGTCACGGAGTGTGGTGCGCAGACGGCCCCGCGCGGCCTGACAGACTGGAAGCCATGACGAGTACCACTTCGCACGGGGCATCGACCGCCGCGAGGGTCCCGACCTTCTGCTCGAGCACCACCCTGGTGGCCGCCGCCCTGTCCATCGTGATCGGTCTCGGCCTGGGCTGGGGGCTGCTGTCCCCGGTCAACGCGCCCTTCCTGGCCCTGCCCTCGGTGATCGCCTCGGCCGTCCTGGCGCTCCTCGCCGTCATCGGGCTGTTCCGCGACGGCAGCCAGGTCCGCATCGGCGACATCTGCTTCCTCGTCGCCGCGGCGGCCGACGCCGCTGTCGTCCAGCTGACCGGGCGCGTGCTGCGCCCCGTGAGCGCCGGCATGCTCGCCGCCGTCGTCGTCCTGTACGCGGCGATCGTCCTGGGCATCGTCTTCGTCTGCCGCCACACCGCCGAGCCCTCCGACACCCCGCGCGCCGTTGAGCCGCAGTACCCGGCGGGGTCGCCCCAGCGCGCCGAGCGTGCCGCGGCCGCCGGGGGCGGGGACGACGTGGCGGCCCAGGCCGAATGAGCCCGGGGTCCGGGGGCCGGGACGCCGCGGACGGGGCCGTGCGGCTCGACGTCGAACCGCGGCGCAGCCGCGCCGCGCTCGCCGCCGCCGTCGGGGCCGCCGTCCTGCTGCTCGCCCTGCTCGTCGTCCCGCCCGTGCTGCGCTCGGCGCGGGGCGCCACCTCCGACGCCGCCGCGGCGGGCATCCTCCTGCTGGCGGTCGGCGCCGTCGCGGTCGGCGCCGTCCTGTTCGTCCTGGCCGTCATCGGGCTCGTCCGCAGCCGCGGCACTCCCCGGCTCGGCGCGCTGCTGCTCGTCGTCGACGGGATCGTGCAGCTCGTCTACGGCCTGGTCGGCGGCCAGGTCCTGACGGTCGACGCTCTGCGCGACTCGGTCCTGCTGTGGAGCTGGGCGCTCGTGAGCATCCTGCTCACCGTGCTGGGCTGCGTCCTCGTCCTCATGAAGGCCCGTCCCCTGGGCACGACCGTCATGCCCCGCCACCAGGGCGACAAGGGACGAGACGACAAGGGACGATGAGCCGTCGCCCATCCGGCCGATTTCCTCTCGGCCCGAAGGGCTGGTAAAATCCAGCGACGCACGGCAGGTTGCCCGAGCGGCCAATGGGAGCGGTCTGTAAAACCGTCGGCGATGTCCTACGAAGGTTCGAATCCTTCACCTGCCACCCACCCCCGGGGCCCGGCTCCGCGGGAGGAGGATCCCCGTACCGGATGGGTGCGGGGATTCTTCATGCCCGCTCCGCGCGTCCGCCCCGCCGTTCGCCCTCGGCGGGATCGGGGGCCGATGGGCCGTCCCCGGGAACAACACCGCCCTCCGCGCGGTTCCGGCGAGTGACAGCACCGATGACCGGTGACGACAAACGACCAGGAGGTCCGCACGTGTCGCTCGTAGGAACCCAGATCCTTCCCTTCAAGACCACCGCCTTCCGCCAGGGCGACTTCGTCGAGATCACCGACGAGGACCTGCGGGGCTCGTGGTCCGTCGTCTTCTTCTACCCCGCCGACTTCTCCTTCGTCTGCCCCACCGAGCTCGGTGACCTGGCCGACCACTACGACGAGTTCCGCTCCCTCGGCGTCGAGATCTACTCGGCCTCCACCGACACCCACTTCGTCCACGCCGCCTGGCACGCCGACTCCGACCAGGTCAAGAAGGTGCAGTACGTCATGCTCGGCGACCCGTCCGCCCAGCTCGCCACGAACTTCCAGGTGCTGCGCGAGGGCGAGGGCCTGGCCGACCGCGGCACCTTCCTCATCGACCCCGACGGCGTCATCCAGCTCATGGAGGTCAGCGCCGACGGCATCGCCCGCGATGCGACCGAGCTGCTGCGCAAGGTCCGCGCCGCCCAGTACATCCGCCAGCACCCCGACCAGGTCTGCCCGGCGCACTGGGACGAGACCGGCGACACCCTGACCCCGGGTCTCGACCTCGTCGGCAAGATCTGAGCGGGCAGCGGACGGAGGAGCATCATGGCAGTCCTCGACGAAGGACTCATCGACCAGCTGCGCGCGCTCATGGACCGCATCACCCGGCCCGTCGAGTTCGTCGTGAGCCTCGACGACCGCAGCGCGTCCGCCCGGCTCGACGAGATGCTCGGGCAGGTTGCGGCCCTGTCCGAGCGCATCGGCGTCCGCTGCGACGACGACGCCCACGAGCGCAGGCCGTCGTTCACGATCACCTCGCCCGGCACCGGGATCGCCATCACGTTCGCCGCGGTGCCCCTGGGCCACGAGTTCACCTCGTTCGCCCTCGCGCTGCTCCAGGTCGGCGGCAATCCCGTCAAGCTGGACGAGCGGGTCGTCGAGGCGGTCCGGTCGATCCGGGCCGAGCAGGAGTTCGTCACCTACATCTCGCTGACCTGCCAGAACTGCCCGACCGTCGTCCAGACGATCAACGCCATGGCGGTCCTCAACCCGCTGATCCGGCACACCGTCGTCGACGGCTCGCTGTTCCGCGACGAGGTCGAGTCCAGGAACGTCCTGGCCACCCCGACCGTCTACCGCAACGGCGAGCTGCTCGGCCAGGGCCGCATGGAGGCCGCCCGGATCATCGCCGCTGTCGACGCCGGGGCGGCCGGGGCGGTCGAGACCGGCCTCGCCGACCGGAAGCCCTACCAGGTGCTCGTCATCGGCCAGGGCCCCGCCGGCGTCTCGGCCGCCGTCTACCTGGCCCGCAAGGGCATCCGCACCGGGCTCGTCGGCGACCGCTTCGGCGGGCAGGTCAACGACACGCTGGCCATCGAGAACCTCATCTCGGTGCCGCACACCGAGGGCCCCAAGCTGGCCGCCGACCTGCGCGCCCATGCCGAGCAGTACGACATCGACATCATCGACGGCGTCACGGCCTCCGGCATCGACCGGGCGGACGACGGCGCCCTCGCCGTCCGGCTGGGCGGGGCCGCCCTCACGGCCCGCGCCGTCGTCCTGGCCACCGGAGCCGGCTGGCGCCGCATGGGCGTGCCCGGCGAGGACGAGTACCGCAACAAGGGGGTCACCTACTGCCCCCACTGCGACGGCCCCCTCTTCAAGGGCAGGGACGTGGCGGTCATCGGCGGCGGCAATTCCGGCGTCGAGGCGGCGCTCGACCTGGCAGGTGTCGCCCGGCACGTCACCGTCCTCGAGTTCATGCCCGAGTGCAGGGCCGACGAGGTCCTGCTCCGGCGCATGGCCGAGTCCCCGGCCATCGACGTCGTGACGAACGCCGCCGTGGCCGAGGTGCTCGGCGACGGCTCCCGGGTGCGGGCGGTCCGCTACGAGGACCGCGCCGGCGGCGGGGGCGCCGAGCTCGGCGTCGACGGCGTCTTCGTCCAGATCGGCCAGGTGCCGAACACCGGCTGGTTGGACGGGGCCGTCGAGCTCGACGACCGGGGTCAGGTCGTCGTCGACGCCAAGGGCGCCACGAGCATGCCGGGCGTCTTCGCCGCCGGCGACTGCACGGACGCCCCGTACAAGCAGATCGTCATCGCCTCGGGCGCCGGCGCCACGGCGGCCCTGTCGGCCTGGGAGCACCTGGTCCGCGGCTGAGGCCGTACGGACGACGAACGAGCGGGCCCGCTCATCGCTCCCCGGGGCGCTCAGCCGAGGGGCGTCCCGTCGAGCGCGTAGCTGCGGGTCGGGTCGGAGTCCGTCGTGACGGCGAGCTGCCACCACTCGTCGGACCAGTGCACCCGGACGCCCCGGAAGTCGCCGAGGGCGGGGTCGTGGCGGCAGTCGTCGGCGATCCCGGCGAGCGCCCCGGGATCGACCTGGTCCCAGCCGAACCGCGCCGGGACGGTCGCATCATCGGTGGCCGTGAGCGTCGTGCTCAGGCCGGGGGAGTGCGAGCCCCGCGGCGCGAGGACGGTGGTGCGCAGCTGCGGCCCCGACGCGCCCTGGACCTGCTGGTCCACCTCGACGGACGCCCCGCCCTGGTCGCCCCGGTCCTCGTGGACGACGAGCTGGGACAGGGGCTCGTCCCCGGTCAGGGACGGCAGGACGTCCCTGACCGCCCCGGTGAGCGAGGCGGCCGACGAGAGCTCGTCGGGCAGGGCCAGCTCCTGGTCGCCGACCCAGGTGCCCTCCAGCGCGTAGCCGGGGTCGGCGGAGTCCGGGTTCGCGGAGCACAGGAGGGAGTACGCGGCCGTCCCGCCGACCGTTCCCAGCACCTGCACCTGAGGGGCGTCCGAGCCGCAGCGCCCGTCCGACCAGATCGACTGCAGCCGCTGAAGGTCGATGCCGCCGCGGTCCAGGCCGACGGGATCGGCCCCGGCGGTGTCCTCCTCGCTCGTGAGGGGATCACGGTCCGGGGCGTAGGAGTGGTGGGTGGCGCGGCCGCCGCCGTCGGTCACGACGTCGACGCCGTCGTGGGACACGACGATGCGCACGAGCCGGGCCGAGGGCGCGTCCGCCAGGGCCCGGTCGATCGACTGGCCGACGAAGTCGGGGTCGGCGCCCCGGCCGTACTGCGCGGACTCCGGATCGGCCGGGCTCGGCGCGGGCTCGGCGGTCCCGGGTGAGAAGAGCCCGGCGATGGCGGCGACGATGACCGCCACGAGGACGACGAGCAGGACCACGAGGGCGGCGAGGAGGCCGATGCCGCCGACCATGATGCGGCGCCTCATGACAGGGACTCCGGCGCGGTCCGGGCAGCGCGATGGGGATTCATGGGCTTCCTTCCTCGGGGACTCTGCGATGATCCTAGGGCACCGGGCCCGGCTGACCGTCGGCCCACTGGCCCGGCTGCGGGCGGTCAGCCGAGGGGTGTCCCGTCGAGCGCGTAGGCGGCATCATCATCTGCATCTACACGCATCGTGAACTGGTCGAATTCATCGTCCCAGCCGATGTCCAGCTGGTGGTGGTAATAGCGAGGGTTGGTGGTCATGGCGGTGTGCAGGAGTGTCGCGATCGCTACGGGGTCGAGTTCGTCGCGGCTCAGCGAGTTCTTCTCGTCGTCGCCCCCGGGGTGGCTCTTCGTCCAGCTTCGGGAGGAGGAGATGGCGTCCTCGGAAAGATCCGAGCTCAGATGGAGCTCCGTCGCCAGCTCCGTGTCGGCGTCCCCGTCCTGGTGCAACCGGCAGCCCATCACGTAATCGTGAGTGTAAGCGGTGGTGAATTCGTAGTCGATGCCGGTGACGGGTCGGCCGGGTGCGGCTGCGGCGAACATCGCGTCGAGCGTGCCGGCGATACCATCCTCCATGCGATCATCCTCCATGGGGTCCCAGTTGACGCTTGGGGGCAGTGCGTTCTCGTCGAGCCAGCCGCCCCGACGAAGTGTGGAGCAGGAGTTGGTGTGGACGGTTCGTCGCGACCACGTACTCGTGGCTGTTGTGCGCGGCGGGCTGCAATAGGCTGCGATGGCCCGGTGGTGGTCCGCGAGGTGCTCGTATAGCCCGGCATCGGCTCTCAGGGGGACGGTGGGGGGGGGAGTCCGCACTCCGGTTGTGGGAGTCGTCGAAGAGGCCCCGGAGCGTGTAAGCGCGCTCCACGTCGTTTCCGGAGCCGTCTCGTCCGATGACGTAGAGAGCCACCCCTCCAGGTCGAGTTCGGTGAGGGTGAAGCCGTCCACATGGTGCTCGGTGCCGGAGACCGCCCAGGCGATGAAGTCGGGATTGGCGATCTCAGGGTCATTGGCCCAGCGGATCATTGCGGCGGCGAGTGCCAGGGCGGTGAGGAGTACGAGGCCCAGCAGTCTTGGGCCGGGAGTGCGGTGTCTGTGGGGCGGGTCGTGCGGTGCGGGCATCTCGTCTCCGGGGTCGGGATCACGCCAAGCCTAGGGCCTTCCGGTCCCGCCGGCTCGTGGCCGGGCCGCACCGGCCCTCAGCGGCGACTTGAGAACCGGGGTCGCCGTCCGGTATGGTTCTACCTCGGCTGGCCCCTATAGCTCAGACGGTAGAGCGTCTCCATGGTAAGGAGAAGGTCTGCGGTTCGATTCCGCATGGGGGCTCTGCTGCGGCAGGGTCGTCACCGCGCGATCCGTCGGTGTCGCGGCTGCTCGCCGATCGGTGGACCGGCGGGAGGCGGGATAGCTCAGGCGGCAGAGCAAGCGGCTCATAATCGCTGTGTCGCGGGTTCGAATCCCGCTCCCGCTACCAGGGCCGTGGCGCCTCGTGCGCTATGGCCGTCGTGTGCGGCGCCGGCAGGCGCTCGGGCGACACGAGACGGCGACGTGCTCCTGAGAGCACCGGCAAGACGACGGAGGATTCGATCATGGCCAAGAAGTCCGGGGACGTCCGTCCCAAGATCACGCTCGCCTGCACCGAGTGCAAGGAGCGCAACTACATCACGAAGAAGAACCGCCGCAACACGCCCGACCGCCTCGAGCTGAGCAAGTTCTGCCCGCGCTGCGGCAGGCACACCGCGCACCGCGAGACGCGCTGAGCGGCACGGGTCCTCCTCGTCGGGGCCGCCGGGCACTCATCCCCGGTGGTCCCGATGTCGTTGTCGGGGCTCCGATTCCTGGTCACCCGTCCTGTCGTTCCTTCTGCGGGGGCCGGGGTGCGGTTGCAGGGTTCGGGGCATGACGAGCCCTTCTTCCGGGGCGTTCCTGGCTCGGGACGCGCATCCGCCTGTTCTCGATGCCCCTGATGCGTTGTGGTGTTCGAGGGCGGGCAGCATCGTGCTGGTGCGTCTCGGGGCCGTGGCTGTCGCCGTTCTCGGCGACTGGCTGGTGCTCGGCGTCATCGGCACGGACCCTCGCGAGCTGTTCGGTGTCATGGACACGACCCCTCGTGAGCTGATGGTGGCGCTGGTCGGTGCTCGTCTGGTGGTCATGGCCTCCCTCATCGCTCTCATCGTGCCGCTCACGAGTTGCTGGGTGGGGTTCGCGGGCGAGTTGCTGCTGGCCGTCGGCATCCTCGCCGATGCCAGGCCACCCCTCATCGTGATTCCGGCCGCTGCCATCATGATGGCGGCCTGCTGCGCGCTTGTTCCTGTGCTGCATGTGGTCGACATGCGTCGTTATGCGGCGGTGGGGCGTGGTGCGACCGGTTTCCTGCTCACCCCCGACGAGCGGCGGGCCGGCTGCCGGCCCTGGGGCTGATGCCCCGGCCGGGGCCGGTGTCCTCGATGCCCCGTCGGGTGCTGCTCCGTCGGGCGGGGATGCGGATGACGGTCGGCGCGAGTCGTCGACGGGCCCGGCTCCCGAGCCAGCGCCCGACTCCGGAGCCGCCGACGGTTCGGAACCGGAGGCGCCGACCGAGGGGCCGACCGGCTCCGGGCCCTGGGACGAGCACGGGGCCGGCCGGAGCGCCACCCCCTAGAATCGAGGGGTGAGCATCGGCACTGAACACGAGGGGCGCAGCTACCCGCCCTCCCGGCCCTACACTGTCAGCCGCGCGAAGATCGACGAGTTCGTCGCGGCGCTCGGCGACACCAACCCCGCCTACACCGGCGACGACGGCTCCGTCGTCGCGCCGCCGACCTTCGCGGCCGTCATCGCGGCCCGCGCCTGGGGCGCGATCTTCGACGACCCCGAGCTCGGCCTGGCGCTGCACCGCACGATCCACGCCGACCAGCGCTTCGAGGTCGTCCGCCCGCTGCGCGTCGGCGACCGCATCGTCTCGACACCGACCATCACGACGGTGCGCCGCCGCGGCCCGGCCGACATGATCACCCTCTCGGTCCGACTCGACACCGTCGAGGGCGAGCCCTGCTGCACCGCGGTCTCGACCCTCATCCACACCCGCCAGGAGGACGCGGCATGAGCGCATTCGACCCCGCAGCCGTCGCCGTCGGCGACGAGCTGCCCCCGCTCGACCTGCGCGCCACCCGAGCCGCCGCCGTGCGCTACGCCGGCGCGTCGACGGACTTCAACCCCATCCACTGGAGCGATCGGATGGCCCGCGGGCTGGGTCTGGACGGCGTCATCATCCACGGCATGTGGACGATGGGCTCTGCCCTGCGCATCGTCACCGACTGGTGCGCCGATCCCGCCCGCCTCGTCGGCTACTCGGTGCGCTTCACCGGCCCCGTCCCGCTGCCCGATGACGACGAGGGGACCCTCGTGCGGGTCACAGCGAAGGTCACCGGGATCGACGACGGGATCGCCACCGTCCTCATCGACGCCAGGGTCCCCGCCGACTCCGAGGACGGCAGGCCCGTCAAGGTCCTCGGCGCCGCCCGCGCCCGCGTCCGGCTCGAGGAGCCCGCATGAGCATCGGCTGGGAGGAGGTCGACGAGTTCCCGGTCGAACCGGGCGACGACTGCCGGCTCGACAGCATCGACGGCGCCCTCGAACCCCGTCCCGTCCCCGACACCCCGCTGCTCAGCGAGCACACGAGCTTCCGCATCGGCGGCCCGGCCGCCCGGTTCGTCGTCGCCCGCACCGAGCGCGGGCTCATCGACGCCGTCACCGCGGCCGATGACGCCGGCGAGCCCCTCCTCGTGCTCTCGGGCGGCTCGAACGTCCTCATCACCGACGCCGGCTTCGACGGCACGGTCGTGCGCGTCGACAACCACGGCGTCCGGGCCGAGGTCTCCGCCTGCGGGGGAGCGGTCGTGCGGGTCGCCGCCGGCGAGGTCTGGGACGACCTCGTCTCGTGCGCCGTCGGGAACGAGTGGCGCGGCCCCGAGGCCCTGTCGGGCATCCCCGGCCTCGTCGGCTCGACCGTCGTGCAGAACGTCGGCGCCTACGGCACCGATGTGAGCCGGTACGTCTACCAGGTGCGCACCTGGGACCGCCTGACGAGGGGCTACCGGACCTTCGCCAACGCCGACTGCGAGTTCGCCTACCGCGACTCGGTCTTCAAGCGGACCCGGATGCCCGGCTCGGCGACCGGGCGCTACGTCGTCCTCGAGGTCGTCTTCCAGTTCCTGCTCGGCGATCTGTCCATGCCGATCGCCTACGACGAGCTCGCCGCCCGCCTCGGCGTCGAACCGGGCGGACGCGCCCCGTCGGCGCAGGTGCGCAGCGCCGTGCTTGCCCTGCGGGCCTCCAAGGGCATGGTCCTCGACCCGGACGACCACGACACCTGGTCGGCGGGCTCGTTCTTCACCAACCCGATCCTGAGCGCCGAGCAGGCCGCCCGCCTGCCCGCCGACGCTCCGCGCTTCGTCCAGCCCGACGGGCGCGTGAAGTCCTCGGCCGCCTGGCTCATCGACCACGCCGGCTTCCACAAGGGCTTCGGCGACGGCCCGGCGCGCCTCTCGACGAAGCACACGCTGGCCCTGACGAACCGCGGCGGTGCCACTGCCGCCGATGTCGTCGCGCTGGCCAGGACGATCCGCGACGGTGTGCGGGCCGCCTACGGCGTCAGCCTCGTGCCCGAGCCGAACCTCGTGGGCGTGCGGCTCTGAGCCCCTTGCGCGGCCCGAGGCGCGACGGTCCGCGACACCGCCGGAAGGATCGGTTGGCGGGCTTCAGATCCCCTCCCAGCGCCCCTCTCGCGCGCCCGCGGCGCGATGCAGGAATATGCGGCCCGGCTGGTAGAGGGCGTACGCCCCCGCGCGCCCGCGGCGCGATGACCGGACTGCTGGGCGGATGGATGCGAGTAAGGCCGAACGCGCAGCGGTCTCATGCGCTGCGCGAGGCGAGGGGCCCGGCCGCCCCCCTCCCACGGGACCGCCGCAGGCGGATGGGGCCGGCCTCTCGGCGGGCACCCGAGGCCCCGGGCGCATCTCCTCAGTAGGCGCCGGAGGAGCTGAACACCGCCTTGAAGGTCTTGACCAGGATGCTGAAGTCCTGGATGAGGGACCAGTTGTCGACGTAGTACAGGTCCAGACGGACCGTGTCCTCCCAGGACAGGTCGGAGCGGCCCGAGACCTGCCACAGGCCGGTGATGCCGGGCCGGACGTCGAGGCGGCGCCTCACGTGCTGCTCGTACTTGTCCACCTCCGACTTGAGGGCCGGGCGGGGCCCCACGAGGGACATGTCGCCCTTGAGGACGTTGAAGAACTGGGGGAGCTCATCGATCGAGAAGCGGCGGATGAAGCGCCCCACCTTCGTGATGCGAGGGTCCTCCTTCATCTTGAACAGGACGTCCCCGTCGGACTCGTTCTGGTTCTGCGCGATGAGCTGCTTCTTGATCTCGGCCGCATTGGTGACCATCGACCGGACCTTGTAGCACTCGAAGGGCCGGCCGCCGATGCCGATCCGCTGCTGCTTGAAGAGGATCGGGCCGCCGTCCTCGCGCTTGATGGCGAGGGCCGTGATTCCGATGACCGGCAGGCTGACGAGGATGAGCAGCGACGAGCACACGATGTCGAAGGCGCGTTTGGTGATCTGGTTGTAGCTGTGCGTCGACGGCTTGTCGATGTACATGAGCGGCATGCCGGCCACTGGGCGCATGGTCATGCGCTGGGCCGCGATGTCGCTCAGCGCCGGGACGACGATGAGTTCGACCTTCTCGGCCTCGAGTTTCGCGGCCAGGCGGTTGAACATGTGGGAGCGCGGGAACGAGCCCTCGGCGAAGACGATCGTGCTGACATCGGTGGTGCGCGCCACGTCGAGGGCGTTCTCCGGGGCGCCCACGGCCGGGATGCCCGGGAACTGCGGGCAGGCCATCACGTTCGGGGTCAGCACGCCGACGACGTCGTAGCCCAGCCAGCGCTCGCGTTTGAAGACGCGGATGATGTCGGCGACGTGGGCGGCGTCCCCGGCCACGACGACCGAGCGCCGGACGCGCCGGTGCCGGTGCAGGGCGAAGAGGAGGCGGCGGCCGATCCAGCGGCCGAGCAGCAGCGCCGGGATGCCGACGACGTAGGTGAGGAGGAAGTAGCCGCGCGAGACGGGCACGTCGAACAGGAAGACGCCCGCCCCGGTCAGGCCGATCGCGACGAGCGAGCCGTGCAGCACGTTGCGGTAGTCGATGACGTCGATGCCGAAGTTCCGCACGCCGTAGGCGCCGCACTGGCGCAGGCAGACGAGCCAGACGAGCACCGTGACGAGGGCCGCGGCGCCGGTCGTGCCTCCGGTGCCGAGCCAGGTGAGCGAGTCGCGGAAGCGGACGGCGACACCGGTGGCGATCGCCATCGCGATGAAATCGGAGACGACGGCGCCCACCACGGCCAGGCCGTTGTGCCTGCGCACGCGGTCGCGCGGCTCGACGCCGCTGCACCATGCGGGTTCCGGCCCGGAGCCCGCGCCGGCCCGCGGGAACAGCTCGTCGAGGTTCCCTTCGTCGAAGTCGGCGAGTGAGTGATCCTTGGTGATGAGCGACATGGCAGGTATCCGCGGACGGAATCACCAGCTTTCGATGAGGGGGTGTACTGCGTGTCCATGCGGAAACCGGCGCCGAACCGGGCCGGGAGGTGCGCTCGTGCCGGGGGCCTCGACGGCCTCTCGGCGCGAGCGCGGCGACCCGCCGGTCGATGAGTCGGATCTCCAGCTGCGGGTGCAACGGGGGGACGGAGACGGCTTCGCGCAGAAGACTACAGCTTCCCGTGCGGGGAGCCGAGTCCTCGGGGCGGTCCTCAATCGTCTTCCAGCGAGCGGTTTTCACGCCTCTGCTGAGCGCCGGCCCCGCCTGGGACCGTGATGGTGCTTGTCACTCAGGGTTTTGTTCGCTCCCAGCTGTGAATGGGCTTGGAATCGACTGTGAGGTCAACTGTTGAGGATTGCACAAACGTGCAGGATGCCTGGGTGAAAATGTCTTCTGGCCTGGTCAAACGCTCCTGTGCTGATTCTGTGTGCGACGACGGACGATACCCTGATTCCATCCTCAGGGTCCCCTGATTCTGCGATGTGAGACGTCGACCCGGGCGGGTCGCCCCGTCCGGACGTCAGTCCGTGGTGGCGGACATGGCCTGCGCGCCGTTCGGTTCCGCTTGCGGAGGCGTTTCGCTTGCGGAGGCTTTGCGGCTAAACTTCAGCTCTTGGTGGCGCAGTGCGCTCTCGGGGCGGTCGTCCCCGTGGTGCCGCTGGGCTCCGAAGGGCACTAGCTCAATTGGCAGAGCAGCGGTCTCCAAAACCGCAGGTTGGGGGTTCAAGTCCCTCGTGCCCTGCAAGGGCACGTCCCGTCGCGGCCCGTGCGGGGCGTGCCCTTGACGTGCGGGCCGGCCGGTCCGCAGAACGACGCACTGGGACGCGATCCGTCCCGGGGCCACCGGGGGCGCCGGTCGGTGCTCCCGCAGAAGACTCGAACAGGGGCAGCACGTGGCCGATGACAGCATGCACGCGGGTGACGCGCAGCGCGCCCCGCGTCGGGGCGACGGCGGGAAGGCCCCGCGACGGGACGGCGTCGAGAAGGGGCCCCGCCGGATCCCGCGCGCCGGCAGGCCGGCGCGCCGTTCGGCCTGCGCCGAGGACTCCGCGAAGGGCATCAAGCGCAAGCACACGACGGCCCCGGTCCGCCGCGCCGACGGTGCGGGGAAGAGGTCGGGCCGGCAGCAGGCCGAGCGCAGGCGCGCCACCCCGTGGAGCTTCGCGAAGCAGTCGGTCGGCGAGCTGAAGAAGGTCATCTGGCCCAACGGCCAGGAGGTCGGTCAGTACTTCATCGTCGTGCTCGTCTTCGTCGTGCTCATCATGGCCATCGTCGCGGGTCTCGACTACGGCTTCGCGAAACTGTTGCTGAAGCTGTTCGGCTGAGGACCAGGAGGAGGATACACGTGACTGAAGTCCCTGACGACGGGCCCATCGAACCCGCCGACGACATCCGGATCGATCTCGGACCCGCCGAGGAGTCCTCCGAGAGCGCCGACACCGGCATCAACCTCGACTTCGCGGACTTCTCGTCCGACGCGGACGACGTCCAGATCGACCTGAACGCCGTGGATGAGGCCGAGCGCGCCGCGGAGGAGTCCGCCGCCGAGCCCTCCGCCGAGGACACGGAGACCGACGAGGCCCTCGCCAAGGCGCTTGAGGAGCTCCACGCCGAGCTCGTCGTCAAGCCCGGCGACTGGTTCGTCGTGCACACGTACTCCGGCATGGAGAACCGCGTCAAGCAGAACATCGACAACCGCGTGAAGTCCCTCAACATGGAGGACTTCATCTACGAGACCGTCGTCCCCACCGAGGACGCGGTCGAGATGCGCAACGGTCAGAAGAAGAACGTCACCCGCACCTACATGCCCGGCTACGTGCTCGTGCGCATGGAGATGACCGACGAGAGCTGGGGTACGGTGCGCCACACCCCGTCGGTGACCGGTTTCGTCGGCAACGCCCAGGAGCCCACCCCGCTGAGCCTGTCCGAGGTGGAGGGCATGCTGACCCCCGCGGTCGTCGCCCGGGTGAACGCCGAGCACCAGTCCCGGTCGGGCCGTGCCCGGGCCAGGGTCGAGGTCGTCGACTACGCGGTGGGCGACCAGGTCATGGTCGTCGACGGCCCCTTCGCCGGCGTCCATGCGACGATCACCGAGATCAACACCCACAACCAGCGCTTGAAGGCCAATGTCGAGATCCTGGGTCGGGAGACCCCGGTAGACTTGACCTTCCCGCAGATCCAGAAGGTCATGGACTGAGGACCTGCACGGCCCGCGGCGGGCCGGGGCGGCAGGGCGCCCGACAACCATCCCGATGCGCGAGCCCTCGCAGCGCGCACCGGGGACCAGCGAAGAAGGACCCGACACATGCCTCCCAAGAAGAAGGTAGCGGCGATCGTCAAGGTCGCCATCCAGGCTGGTTCCGCAACCCCCGCGCCCCCCGTCGGCACCGCCCTCGGCCAGCACGGCGTCAACATCATGGAGTTCGTCAAGGCCTACAACGCCAAGACGGAGGCCATGCGCGGAACCATCGTCCCCGCGGAGATCACGATCTACGAGGACCGCACCTTCACCTTCATCACGAAGACCCCGCCGGCCGCCGAGCTCATCAAGAAGGCCGCCGGCATCCACAAGGGCTCGGGCAAGCCCGACAAGGAGAAGGTCGGCACCATCACCGCCGACCAGGTGCGCGAGATCGCCCAGACCAAGATGCCCGACCTCAACGCCGACGACGTCGAGGCCGCCATGGGCATCGTCGCGGGCACCGCCCGCTCCATGGGCGTCGTCGTCGAGTGAGACCGGGCACCATCCCGGAACCGCACGGCGCACGGCGCCGTGCTCAGAGACCTGGCAGGGGTTGTGCCCCCTCACCAGGAACTGGTGGATCAGCCCGCGAGGCTGACGGAAGGGAACCAGCATGAAGCACTCCAAGCGTTACACCGCCGACGCGCAGCTGCGCGGTGACAACCAGCAGTACTCCCCCGAGGAGGCCTTGGCGATCATCAAGCAGTACAAGCCCGGCAACTTCGACGAGACCGTCGAGGTCTCCATGCGCCTCGGCGTCGATCCCCGCAAGGCCGACCAGATGGTGCGCGGAACGGTCAACCTGCCGAACGGCACGGGCAAGACGGCGAGGGTCCTCGTCTTCGCCCAAGGCGCCAGGGCCGACGAGGCCGTCGCCGCCGGAGCCGATGAGGTCGGCGCCGACGAGCTCATCGCCAGGGTCGCCGACGGCTACCTCGACTTCGACGCCGTCGTCGCCACGCCCGATCTCATGGGCAGGGTCGGTCGGCTCGGCCGCGTGCTCGGCCCCCGCGGCCTCATGCCGAACCCGAAGACCGGCACGGTGACCATGGACGTCGCCAAGGCCGTCTCGGACATCAAGGGCGGACGGATCGAGTTCCGCGTCGACCGGCACGCCAACCTGCAGTTCGTCATCGGCAAGTCGAGCTTCGACCGCGACGCCCTGCTGGCCAACTACCGCGCCGCCGCCGACGAGGTCTACCGTCTGCGGCCCAGCACGGCCAAGGGCCGCTACGTGCGCAAGATCACGTTCTCCACGACGATGGGTCCCGGCGTCCAGGTCGATCCGCTCGCCGCTCGTCCCACCGAGTCCTGACCACGGCCGAACCGGCGCCGGAGGGCCGGCCCTCCGGCGCGTCAGGGGCGTCCCGCGCCCGGGGCGATGGCCCGGCGGCCGGCCCCCGGCCGGGGCGCGTGGCGCTATCATTGCCGGGCATGACCGACCAGAATGTGCGAATGCCCAAGTCAGGAGCTTCTCGAATCGTCGCCGGGGAGCGTCCTGCCGACTGGGTCAACCATCCCGCGGGCCTCGAGGTCGAGCGCCACTGCCTCGACGCCGCGCCCGGGGCCCTGTACGACTACCGCGCCGGGTGGGAGCACCAGCGCCGGGTGCTCGACGAGGTCTGCCACCACCGGGCGCCCGACAGGGTCATCCTCTGCCAGCACGAGTCCGTCTACACCGCCGGACGGCGGACGAAGGACGAGGACCGTCCCCTCGACGGCACGCCCGTCATCGACGTCGACCGAGGAGGGGACATCACCTGGCACGGGCCGGGGCAACTCGTCGGGTACCCCATCGTCTTCCTCCAGCGGGGGGTGGGGGTCGTCGACCACGTGCGCCGCCTCGAGGAGGCCGTCATCCGGCTGCTGGCCGACTACGGTCTCGCGACCGGGCGGGTGCCGGGCCGGACCGGCGTGTGGCTCCCCTCCGACGGCCTGCGCCCCGAGCGCAAGATCTGCGCCATCGGCGTGCGCTGCGCCCACCGGACGACCATGCACGGTTTCGCGCTGAACGTCGCGCCGGACCTCGAGCGCTTCGACACCATCGTCCCCTGCGGGATCACCGACGCCGATGTCACCTCGATCCGTCGCGAGCTCGGGAGCGCCCCGAGCCTGGAGCGGGTCGCCGACGACCTCGAACCCCGGCTGCGCGAGCTGCTGGCCATGCGCCCCTACCGGATGAGCCCCGACATCCCCAGGAACGCCCACCCGCGCTTCTGCCGTCCGAGGGCCGACCGGCCGTCCCCCCGCACCCCGGAGGGGGCGCGCTCATGACCGGCGCGACGACTCCCGCGGGCGCGTCCGCGGCGAGGACCCCGGAGGGGAGGGGGCCCGGCGGACGCAGGATGCTGCGCATCGAGGCGAGGAACGCCCGGACCCCCGTCGAGCGGGACCGTCCCGAGTGGCTCAGGACGCGCCTGAGCGCCGGCCCGGACTACCAGGACGTGCGCCGTCGCATGGTGGACGGCGATCTGCACACCGTGTGTCGGGAGGCGGGCTGCCCGAACATCCACGAGTGCTGGGAGGACCGCGAGGCCACCTTCCTCATCGGCGGCGACAGGTGCACCCGTCGCTGCGACTTCTGCCAGATCACCTCGGCCCGGCCCCGGGGGTACGACACCGCCGAGCCCCTCCGCGTGGCCCGATCGGTCGAGCGGCTCGGGCTGCGCTACGCCACCGTCACGAGCGTCTGCCGCGACGACCTGCCCGACGAGGGCGCCTGGCTGTGCGCCGAGACGATCCGCCGCATCCACGAGCTCAACCCCGGCGTCGGCGTCGAGATGCTGGCCCAGGACTTCTCGGCCGACCCCGCGAAGCTGACGGTGGTCTTCGACGCCCGCCCGGAGGTCTTCGGCCACAACGTCGAGACCGTCCCGCGCCTGTTCGGGCGGATCCGCCCCGGTTTCAGCTACGAGGGCTCCCTGTCGGTCCTCGAGCAGGCCCACGAGGCCGGTCTCATCACGAAGTCGAACCTCATCCTCGGCATGGGGGAGACCGACGAGGAGGTCGTGGAGGCGCTGTGCGACATCCGCGACACCGGCGCCGAGCTCATCACGATCACCCAGTACCTGCGCCCCGGCCCGACGCTGCGCCCCGTCGACCGCTGGGTCCGGCCGGAGGAGTTCGTCCGTCTCGGACGGCTGGCCGAGCGGATCGGCTTCGCCGGCGTCATGAGCGGGCCCTTGGTGCGCTCCAGCTACCGCGCCGGGACGCTGTACCGCCGCGCGATCGAGCGGCGCGCGGACGGGGACGGCCGGGCCGACCGCGCCGAGCTCCTCACCGGTCGCTGATCCGTCCGGGCCCTGCCGCGGGGGCCGCCCGACTTGGCTCGTGCGCGCCCGGAGAGTACAGTTTGTCGGGCCGAAGACCGCTGGTGGTTCTCCACAATGCCATCCCCTCGTGGGGCGGCGCCCGCGCAGGTGCTGATCCGACGCCCATGTGTCATGCCCCAGTGCCCGCGCACCGGGGCTTTCCCATGCCCGGGGCCGCCGGAGTCCTCGGCCGGAACAAGAAGTGGGAAGGAGACCCAATGGCGAGGCCTGAGAAGGCGGCCACGGTCGAGCGACTCTCCGCGCAGTTCGCCGAGAGCAACGCCGCCGTGCTGACCGAGTATCGCGGACTCAGCGTCAAGGACCTGAAGACTCTGCGCAGGTCCCTCGGCGGCGACGCCGCCTACGCCGTTGCGAAGAACACCCTGACCAAGCTCGCTGCCGCCAAGGCCGGTGTCGAGGGACTCGACGACCAGCTCTCCGGCCCGACGGCCATCGCCTTCATCACGGGCGACGTCGTCAACGTGGCGAGGGGTCTGCGCGACTTCGCAAAGGACAACCCGCTTCTGGTCATCAAGGGCGGCGTCATGGACGGCAAGATCCTCGACGCCGACACGGTCAGGAAGCTCGCCGATCTCGAATCGCGCGAGGTGCTGCTCGCCAAGCTGGCCGGCGGCATGAAGGCTTCCATGAGCAGGGCGGCCGCCCTGCTCGCCGCCCCGCTCACGCAGGCCGCCCGCGCCATGGGCGCCCTCCAGGAGAAGGCGGCCCAGGACCCCTCCGTCATCGGCGGGCCCGGAACCCCCGCCACCGACCAGGAGCGCACCACCGCCGATGATTCGGCACCCGAAGCAGCGGATGCTGCCGAGGCCACCACAGACGCGGCTGACGCTGCATCGAACGAGTAAGGAAGGACGCCCAGCATGGCGAAGCTCAGCACCGAGGAGCTCCTTGACCAGTTCAAGGACATGACCCTCATCGAACTGTCCGATTTCGTGAAGGCCTTCGAGGAGGCCTTCGACGTCGAGGCCGCCGCCCCCGTGGCCGTCGCGGCGGCCCCGGCCGCCGGCGTCGCCGCCGCTGACGGCGAGGCCGCCGCCGACGAGGGCGATGCCGAGGTGGACGTCGTCCTCGAGGCCGCCGGCGACAAGAAGATCCAGGTCATCAAGGAGGTCCGTACTCTCACGAGCCTCGGCCTCAAGGATGCCAAGGATCTCGTCGAGGCCGCCCCGAAGGTCCTCCTCGAGAAGGTTGCCAAGGAGACCGCCGAGCAGACCAAGGAGAAGCTCGAGGCCGTCGGCGCCACCGTCTCCTTCAAGTGAGACGCTCCGGAGCGAGGCGCACGGCTCGGCCCGTCGGCTGAGGAACGGCGCCGCAACGGGCACCACCCCGCGGGGTGGTGCCCGTTCGTCGTCCCGGTGCGCTCCTTCCGCCCGGGGCCTGAACGGCTCCCGGACGGGGCGAACCGGTACGGTGGAGGCGTCCCGCGGGGAGTCGGGCGCAGCGGGGGAGGACCGATCTTTTGAACACAGCACGGAGCGGGTCGGCGCGGGGTGAGCGCAGCCGCGGCGAGATCATCCGATGGTCGACCATCGGACTGACGCTCGCGCTCGTCGTCGTGCTCTTCGCGCTCGGCACCGGGCCCTCGCGGGACGAGCGGGCCACCGCCGGCTCGGAGTCGGCCCGGGCGATCTCCACGACCCCCGCCACGGCCGGCTCGCCGGCCGGCTCCTCGCTGTCGACCGACACCCAGGCCTACGGCGAGCTGTCGAGCCACGCCGACGCCGGCTGGGCGAGCATCCAGCCGGTGCAGGGCCAGTGGGCGGCCCTGGTGGGCAGCCATGTCGTGCTGTCGCCGAACCAGCCCGCCTCGCGCCCCAGCGGCAAGGCCACCGTCGACTCGGCGCCGATCGTCCTCGCGGAGTACGAGGCGCTCGTCGACCGCTTCGCCTTCGACGGCACCCAGGTGCTGCTCGTGCGCCGCTCGGCCTACGGTCCGGCGGTCACCGACGACCAGTTCATCTTCGTCACCCTCGTCTCCAAGGGCTTCGGCTCCGGCGGGGACGCCCAGGGCTGGTGCGACGAGCACTACGCGAATCTCGATGCCGGTGCCGACCGTGACGCGGCGTGCGCGCCGGTCCAGTTGTTGAGGCGTTGAGGGGCGTCCCGGCGGGTGGTGTCCTGTCCGGGGTGGGTGAGTCTCTCATTCGTCCTGGGTCTGGGGGTCGGGGTCGGTCGTGGCTTAGAGTGGCGTCCGCTGGTTCGGTTCGTCGTCGTCGGTGTGTGGCGTCGGTGGATCGTCGCAAGAGGGAATCCGGTGCGAGTCCGGAGCTGTCCCGCAGCGGTCAGTGGGAACGAGGCCGCATCGAGTGCACTGGGCCGGGGGTCCGGGAAGCAGCGGTCGAGGAAGCCGGAGTGGTCCGGAGTGCCCATGAGCCCGAAGACCTGCCGGCCCGGCGGTGTTCGCCGTCGGTTCACGTTGTGCCCCGCGGAGGGCTCGCAGGTCCTGCCGTGCGCGCATCCCCGGGGAGGCACGTCCGCCGAGGAGCATCACATGCGCAGCACCCACCATCCCGCCGGGGGCCGTCTCCACGGCCCGGTCTCACGACGCGCCCTGCTGGGCGGGGCGACGGCCGTCGCCGTGGCGGGCGGCCTGGGCCTGGTCGGCTGCTCCGGCCCCGGCGCCTCGAGCAGCGCCTCCTCCGTCGCCCTGCCCGACCGCCTGAGGAGCCGCCAGGAGGTCATCATCGCGATGGACCCCTCGACCGTGAAGGCCCCCTTCGATCCCGTCAAGGGCTTCGGCGAGACCGGCGTCCTGCCGGTCAACAGCACCCTCGTCGCGGCCGACGACCAGAACCGGATCGTCAACGACCTCGCCACCGAGTACTCCGTCAGTGACGACTCGCTCACCTGGACCTTCGTCCTGCGCACCGACGCCGTCTTCTCCGACGGCACCGCCCTGACCGCCCAGGACGTCGCCTTCACCTACAACAAGGCGAAGGAGGCCGCCAAGGTCATCATGCCCGGCTTCGACCGGGCCGTCGCCGTCGACGACCGGACCGTCCGGCTGGTGCTCGCCAAGCCCTCGTCCACCCTGCTCAACACGGCCGCCACGCTCGGCATCGTGCCCGCCGCGAGCTACGACGAGGCGTCCTTCGCGTCGAAACCGATCGGCTCGGGGCCCTGGAGGCTGACCGACTACATCCAGGGCCAGCAGCTCATCCTCGAACGCAACGACTCCTACTACGGCCCGAAGACCGTCTTCGCCAAGGCCACCCTGCTGCTCATGGAGCCCGACGCCGCCCTCGCCGCGGCCCAGTCCGGTCAGGTCGACCTGGCCTGCGTCTACCCCAGCCTGTCGAACCAGACGGTCAACGGCTTCACCCTGAGGAGCCTGCCCACCTTCGGCTACCGCGCCATCACGCTGCCGTGCCAGGCCCCCGGCGCGTTCGAGGTCGAGGGCCAGCAGGTCGGCAACGCGGCGACGAGCGACCCGGCCCTGCGAAGGGCCATGGCGGCGGGCGTGGACCGTCAGCAGATGATCAACGACAGCCTCATGGGCTACGGCACCGTCGCCTTCGACATCTTCGACTCGTTCGACTGGGGCATCAAGGCCGACACCGCCTCGCTCGTGGACGGCGACGTGGCCGGCGCCCAGCGGGTCCTCGAGGACGCGGGCTGGCGGGCCGGCTCGGACGGCATCCGTGCCAAGGGCGGCCAGCGGGCCTCCTTCCAGCTGCTCTACCCGTCGAACGACTCGGGGCGCCAAGCCATCGCCGAGGCCTTCTCGGCGCAGATGGCCCCGCTGGGCATCGAGGTCGAACCGACGTCCGGCGACTTCACCTGGCAGGTCGACCACAACCGCTCCAACGCGGTCGTCCTCGGCGGCGGCCGGCTCAATCCCTACCACGAGTACACCATGCTCCACAGCTCGTTGGGTCACTCGCGCGGCTGGTCGAACATCTCCTGCTACGCCAACCCGATCGTCGACGGGCACCTCGACGAGGCGCTGGCCGCCTCCGACCAGGGGACCGCCCGCGAGCAGTGGCACGCGGCGCTGTGGGACGGCACGACCGGCGGCTCGATCCTCGGCGACACCCCGTACGTGACGATCTGCTGCATCACGCACAACTACTTCGTGCGAGACGGCCTCGACATCGGGACCCAGCGCGTGCACCCGCACGACCACTTCCTCCAGGTCATCTACAACCTCGGCTCGTGGGACGTCTCGGCGTGAGCACGACCGCCTCCCGGACCGCCGGTCCCGCCCCCGGTCGCCGCGCAGCCCTCGTCGGGCCGGCGCGCCACGCGCTGGGACAGGTCCTCAAGTGCGCCTCGCTGGTCCTCGCGGTGAGCGCCCTGACCTTCTTCCTCGCCAAGGCCTCGCCGATGGATCCGGTGGAGTCCTACCTGGGTGCCGAGAACGCCATCGACCCGAGCCAGTACGCGGCCCTGACGGCCAAGTGGGGCCTCGACCGCCCGGCCGTCGAGCAGTTCGTCCTGTGGTGGGGCAACGCCCTGCACGGGGACCTGGGCACCTCGCTCATGCTGCAGCGCCCGGTCGTCGAGGTGATCGCCGAGGGCCTGTCCAACTCGCTCATGCTGCTCACCACGGCCTGGGTCGTCTCGGGCCTGTTCGGCGGGGCGCTCGGCGTCATCGCGGGCAAGAACCGCAGCCGCTGGCCCGACCGGCTGATCAGCACGGTCTGCTACGTCTTCGCGGCGCTGCCGACCTTCTGGTTCGGCCTGCTCATGCTCCTGCTGTTCGCCGTCCGGCTCGGCTGGTTCCCGATCGGCCTGTCCACGGGCGCCGGCGTGACGATGGCCGACTCGAGCCTGGGGGAGCGGATCCACCACATGATCCTGCCCGCCCTGACCCTGTCGGTCTCGGGGGTCTCCTCGATCGCCCTCCAGACCCGGGCCCGGCTGGTCCAGGAGTCCGAGTCGGACTACGCGCTCTTCGCGACCGCCCGCGGCGAGGGGCCGTGGCGCTTCGTGCTGCGCCACGGCCTGCGCAACTGCCTCAAGCCGTTCGTCACCCTGCAGTTCGGCTCCGTCAGCGAGATCATCGGGGGCTCCGTGCTCGCCGAGACGGTCTTCAGCTACGCCGGTCTCGGCGCGCTCACCTCGATGGCCGGCACGAAGGGCGATCTGCCGCTGCTCATCGGCATCACGGTCATCAGCGCGACGATCGTCTTCTGCGGCAATCTCGTGGCGAACCTGCTGTACCCCGTCATCGACCCCAGGATCAGGCAGGCGTGGGCATGAGTGCGCTCCTCCTCTCCTCGGAGGCCGTCGCCGAGCGCTGGAACGGGCGCCGGACCGCCGCCGTCGTCCTCGTCCTCACCGCACTGCTCCTCATCGGGCTGGGCGTCGGCGGCGCCATGATCCCCGAGAGCGCCTACGCCGTCCACTTCGACCTGGCCAACCGGCCCCCCTCGGCCGCCGACCCGTTCGGCACCGACTGGATGGGCCGCGACATGCTCATGCGCACGCTCAAGGGCCTGTCGATCTCGATCCGCATCGGCCTGTTCGCCTCGCTGGTCTCCACGCTCATCGCCCTGCTGCTGGGGGTCGGCGCCGCCGTCTGCGGCGGCTGGGTCGACAGGATCGTCCTGTGGCTCATCGACCTCGTGCAGGGCATGCCCCACCTCGTCTTCATGATCTTCATCTCGATCCTCGTCGGGCGCGGCATCCCCGGCGTCATGATCGGCGTCGCGGCGACCCACTGGGTCTCCCTCGCCCGCATCGTGCGCGCCGAGACGATCCACCTGCGGACCAGCCCGTACGTCATCGCCTCGCGCCAGATGGGGCGCGGCCGGTGGTTCATCGCCCGGGCGCACTTCCTGCCCCACATCGTGCCGCAGGCCCTGGTGAACACGGTGCTCATGTTCCCGCACGCGATCCTGCACGAGTCCGGCCTGACCTTCCTCGGCTTCGGCATCCCCAGCCAGCTGCCGGCCGTCGGCGTCATCCTGTCGGAGTCGATGCGCTATCTGTCCACGGGCGCCTGGTGGCTCGGCGTCCTGCCCGGCCTGGCGCTGCTGGCCATCGTCCTGGTCATCGACCGCTGCGGCGACTCCCTGCAGGCCCTCGTCAGCCCGGCCGCGGCGCAGAACTAGGAGCTCGTGATGCCCCTCCTCGAGATCGACGGCCTGCGGGTCGGCTTCATGATGTACCGCTCCCTCTTCCGGCGCGCCGTCGGCTGGGCCGTCGACGGCCTCGACCTGCGCGCCGAGGCGGGGCAGATCCTCGGCATCGTCGGCGCCTCCGGCTCGGGCAAGTCGCTCCTGGCCCACGCCATCATGGGCCTGCTGCCGTACAACGCCCGGACCGCCGGGACGATGACCTACGACGGGCGGCCGCTCACGCCCGAGCGCACGAGGACGCTGCGGGGCACCGAGTTCGCGCTCATCCCGCAGTCGATCGGCCACCTCGATCCGCTCATGCGGGTCCGCCGGCAGCTGTTCACCGGCGCCCGGCCCGACCCCGACGAGCTCGCCGGGATCGCCGAGCGCTTCGGCATGCGGGCCGGCGACCTCGACAAGTTCCCCTTCCAGCTCTCCGGCGGCATGGCCCGGCGCGTGCTGCTCGCCACCGCCATGCTCAGCCCCGCCAGGCTGATCATCGCCGACGAGCCCACGCCCGGACTGTCCGTGGACCTCGCCGAGCGGATGCTCGCCGACTTCCGCGCGATGGCCGACGAGGGGCGCTGCCTCCTCGTCATCAGCCACGACGTCGATCTCATCAGCGCCGTGGCCGACCGGGTGCTCATCCTCAACAGGGGGCGCCGGGTCGCCGAGATGCCGGCCGTCGAGTTCATGGATCCCGACCACCACGACCACGGCCGGTACGCCGCCGGGCTGTGGCGGGCCCTGCCGCAGAACGACTTCGACGACGCCGACCTGTCACTGGCCGTTGGAGCCCGCCCGGCCGAGGACGAGGGGGCCGACCGTGCTGAGGGCTGAGAACATCTGCTTCGCCTACCGCAGGGGGACGCCGATCCTGCGCGACGTCAGCCTCGAGCTGGCCCCCGGTCGGGTGCTCGGCCTCATCGCCCCGTCCGGCCACGGCAAGAGCACCCTCGCCCGCATCCTCGCCGGCTGGGAGCGCCCGGACAGCGGCGCCGTGACGCTCGACGGCGGCCCGCTCGGGGCGCACCGCCCCTGCCGGGTGCAGTACCTCAACCAGAACCCCGAACTCGCGGTCAACCCCCGCTGGCGGATGGAGCGCATCCTCACCGAGTGCTGGCCCGTCGACGAGCGGACCCGTCGGGCGCTCGGCATCGAGCCGGGCTGGCTCGGTCGCTTCCCCGGCGAGCTGAGCGGGGGAGAGCTCCAGCGCTTCTGCATCGCCCGCGCCCTGCACCCGCGGCTGCGTCATCTCGTCGCCGACGAGATGACGACGATGCTGGACCCGATCACCCAGGCCCTCATCTGGTCGCGTCTCGTCGGGCTCATCCGCGAGCGGGGGATCGGGCTGCTCGTCATCACGCACAACCCGGCGCTGGCCGGGCGGCTGTGCGACGACATCATCCGCCTGGAGCGGATCAACCACCTCGACCCCGACGAGTCCCGACCCTGATCCGTGCCCTGGCGCGCCGCCGCCGGACGCACCGGGGCGTGCGTATCATCGGGGGCGTGGTCCTGCTCCGCGGCCACGCGCGACGCGTCCGCCCCGGGCGAGTGCCCCGCGAGGGGTCCCGGCGCGAGCTTGCCCTTCTGGCGGCGAGGGTCTACAGTTAGTAGTTGCTTATCGCCATAAGGACGACCCGTCTCGCCGCGGGCCGTTTTGCATGCAAAGAACCCTTGCGAGTTCTTGGAAGGACCACACCTTGGCCGCCTCGCGCTACGCGTTGAAGAACACCGATGTCGTCTCCAGCAGTGGACGGATCTCCTTCGCGAAGATCCACGAGCCCCTGGAAGTCCCCAACCTGCTCGACCTGCAGGTGAAATCGTTCAACTGGCTCGTCGGCAACGACGTGTGGCAGCGCGAGGTGGACGAGGCCCTGGCGCAGGGCCGCACCGACGTCAACACCAAGTCCGGGCTCGAGGAGATCTTCGAGGAGATCTCCCCGATCGAGGACTTCTCCCAGACGATGTCGCTGAGCTTCCGCGACCATCGCTTCGAGGAGCCCAAGTACACCATCGACGAGTGCAAGGACCGCGACGCCACCTACGCGGCGCCGCTGTTCGTCACCGCCGAGTTCATGAACAACGACACGGGCGAGATCAAGAGCCAGACCGTGTTCATCGGCGACTTCCCGCTCATGACCGACAAGGGCACCTTCATCATCACCGGCACCGAGCGCGTCGTCGTCTCCCAGCTGGTGCGCTCCCCGGGCGTCTACTTCGAGCAGACCCCCGACAAGACGAGCGACAAGGACGTCTTCACCTGCAAGGTGATCCCCTCGCGCGGCGCCTGGCTGGAGCTCGAGATCGACAAGCGCGACACCGTCGGCGTGCGCCTCGACCGCAAGCGCAAGCAGAACGTCACCGTCCTGCTCAAGGCGCTCGGTTGGACCGAGGAGCAGATCCTCGAGGAGTTCGGGCAGTACGAGTCCATCCGCATGACGATGGACAAGGACCACGTCACGACCCAGGGCGAGGCGCTCTTGGACATCTACCGCAAGCTGCGCCCGGGCGAGCCGCCGAGCCGCGACGCGGCGCAGACGCTGCTGGAGAACTTCTACTTCAACCCGAAGCGCTACGACACCGCCAAGGTCGGCCGCTACAAGATCAACAAGAAGCTCGGCCTGAACCTGCCGTTCGACCAGCAGGTCCTCACGATCGACGACATCAAGGCCGCGATCCACTACATCTGCGCCCTCCACGAGGGGCGGACCGAGCTCGACGGCGGGCTGCCCGTCGAGGCCGACGACATCGACCACTTCGGCAACCGCCGTCTGCGCACCGTGGGCGAGCTGATCCAGAACCAGCTGCGCACCGGCTTGGGCCGCATGGAGCGTGTCGTGCGCGACCGCATGACCACCCAGGACATCGAGGCCATCACGCCGCAGACCCTCATCAACGTGCGCCCGGTCACCGCCGCGCTCAAGGAGTTCTTCGGCACCAGCCAGCTCTCCCAGTTCATGGACCAGAACAACCCGCTGGCCGAGATGACGCACAAGCGCCGCCTGTCCGCCCTGGGCCCCGGCGGCCTGTCCCGCGACCGCGCCGGCATGGAGGTCCGCGACGTCCACCCGAGCCACTACGGCCGCATGTGTCCGATCGAGACCCCCGAGGGCCCGAACATCGGCCTCATCGGCTCGCTCGCCTCCTTCGCCCGCGTCAACGCCTTCGGCTTCATCGAGACGCCCTACCGGAAGGTCGTCGACGGCACCGTCACCGACGACGTGGACTACCTCACCGCCGACGAGGAGGACCGGCACATCATCGCCCAGGCCAACGCCAGGATCGACGAGAACGGCCACTTCGTCGAGGACCGCGTCCTCGTGCGCAAGCACCACGGCGAGGTCGACCTCCTCCCGTGCGACGACGCCGACTACATGGACGTCTCGCCTCGCCAGATGGTCTCGGTGGGCTCGGCCCTCATCCCCTTCCTCGAGCACGACGACTCCTCGCGGGCCCTCATGGGCGCCAACATGCAGCGCCAGGCCGTCCCGCTCGTCCGCAACGAGGCCCCCCTCGTCGGCACCGGCATGGAGTACCGCACGGCCGTCGACGTCGGCGAGGTCACCTGCGCCTCCAAGCCCGGCGCCGTGACCTCCGTCACCGCCGATCTCATCGACATCGCCTGCGACGACGGCACCTACCAGACGTTCAAGCTCGAGAAGTTCCAGCGCTCGAACGCCGGCACCTGCGTCAACCAGCGCCCCATCGTGGTCCCCGGCCAGCACGTGGAGAAGGGCACGCCCCTGGCGGACGGCCCCTGCACCGACCGGGGCGAGCTCGCCCTGGGTCGCAACCTGCTCGCCGCGTTCATGCCCTGGAACGGCCTGAACTACGAGGACGCCATCATCCTGTCCCAGCGCATCGTCTCCGAGGACATCCTCACCTCGATCCACATCGAGGAGCACGAGGTCGACGCCCGCGACACCAAGCTCGGGCCCGAGGAGATCACCCGCGACATCCCGAACGTGTCCGACGACATGATCGCCAACCTCGACGAGCGCGGCATCATCCGCATCGGCGCCGAGGTCCGCACCGGCGACATCCTCGTCGGCAAGGTCACGCCCAAGGGCGAGACCGAGCTGACCCCCGAGGAGCGGTTGCTGCGCGCCATCTTCGGCGAGAAGGCCCGCGAGGTCCGCGACACCTCGATGAAGGTCCCGCACGGCGAGGAGGGCACCGTCATCGGCGTGCGCATCTTCGACCGCGAGGAGTCCGACGAGCTGCCGCCCGGCGTCAACCAGATGGTCCGCGTCTACGTCGCCCAGAAGCGCAAGGTGCAGGTCGGCGACAAGCTCGCCGGCCGCCACGGCAACAAGGGCGTCATCTCCAAGATCCTGCCGGTCGAGGACATGCCGTTCATGACCGACGGCACCCCGGTCGACATCATCCTCAATCCGCTCGGCGTGCCCTCGCGGATGAACCTCGGCCAGGTGCTCGAGATGCACCTCGGCTGGATCGCCCACTCGGGCTGGGACATCGGCTCCTGCGACGAGCCCTGGGCCCGGCGCCTGCGCGAGGTCGGCCTCGAGCACGTCGGCGGCGACGCCCACCTGGCCACCCCCGTCTTCGACGGCGCCAACGAGGAGGAGATCTCCGGCCTGCTGGCCAACGGCCTGCCCAACCGCGACGGTGACATGGTCGTCGACACCGACGGCAAGACCACTCTCTTCGACGGGCGCTCCGGCGAGCCGTTCCCCGAGAAGGTCGGCGTCGGCTACATGTACATGCTGAAGCTGCACCACCTCGTCGACGACAAGATCCACGCGCGCTCCACCGGCCCGTACTCGATGATCACCCAGCAGCCCCTGGGCGGCAAGGCCCAGTTCGGCGGCCAGCGCTTCGGCGAGATGGAGGTGTGGGCCCTCGAGGCCTACGGCGCCGCTTGGGCGCTCCAGGAGATGCTCACCATCAAGTCCGATGACGTGGCCGGCCGGGTCAAGGTCTACGAGGCTATCGTCAAGGGCGAGAACATCCCCGAGCCGGGCATCCCCGAGGGTTTCAAGGTCCTCGTCAAGGAGATGCAGTCGCTGTGCCTGAACGTCGAGGTCCTCGGCGTCGACGGTCAGGTCATCGATCTGCGCGATTCCGACGACGACTTCCGCTCCGCCGACGATCTGGGCATCGACCTCTCCCGCCGCCCCGGCGCCGATTCGTACAAGCTGGAGTCCGAGGCCTGACGGCCCCTCCCGGCGTCGGGCCCCGGCCCGTCCCACGACCACTGGATCACAGTTTCGACCGCCTGCCCCGGAGGCAGGGGAAAGAGAACCAACGTGCTGGACGTCAACACCTACGACACGCTCCAGATCGGGCTGGCCACGGCCGACCAGATCCGCGAATGGTCGCACGGCGAGGTGAAGAAGCCCGAGACGATCAACTACCGCACGCTCAAGCCCGAGCGCGACGGCCTGTTCTGCGAGAAGATCTTCGGTCCCACCCGCGACTGGGAGTGCTACTGCGGCAAGTACAAGCGCGTGCGCTTCAAGGGCATCGTCTGCGAGCGCTGCGGCGTGGAGGTGACCCGCTCCAACGTGCGCCGTGAGCGCATGGGCCACATCGAGCTGCGCGCCCCCGTCACCCACATCTGGTACTTCAAGGGCGTCCCCTCGCGGCTGGGCTATCTGCTCGACGTCGCGCCGAAGGACCTCGAGAAGGTCATCTACTTCGCCGCGTACATGGTCACGAGCGTCGACGAGGAGGCCCGCCGCCGCGACCTGCCCTCCCTGGAGGCCAAGGTCGCCGCCGAGCGCGAGCAGCTCGCCAAGCGTCGCGACGCGGACGTCGACGCGCGCATGGCCAAGCTCGAGGAGGACCTCGCGGCCCTCGAGGCCGAGGACGCCAGGGCCGACGTCCGCAAGAAGGTCAAGGACTCCGCCGAGAAGGAGCTCAAGACCATCCGTGCCCGCGCCGGCCGCGAGCTCGACCGCCTCGACGCCGTGTGGGAGCGCTTCAAGGGCCTCAAGGTCCAGGACCTCGAGGGCGACGAGGTGCTCTACCGCGAGATGAAGAACCGCTTCGGGAAGTACTTCGAGGGCTTCATGGGCGCTGAGGCCGTCAAGCGCCGCCTGGAGACCTTCGACCTGGCCGCGGAGTCCGAGAAGCTGCGCGAGATCATCCGCACCGGCAAGGGCCAGCGCAAGACCCGCGCCCTCAAGCGCCTCAAGGTGGTCAGCGCCTTCCTCGAGAACGGCAACTCCCCGATGGGCATGGTGCTCGACGCCGTCCCGGTCATCCCCCCCGACCTGCGCCCGATGGTGCAGCTCGACGGCGGGCGCTTCGCCACGAGCGACCTCAACGATCTCTACCGCCGCGTCATCAACCGCAACAACCGGTTGGGTCGGCTGCTCGACCTCGGCGCGCCCGAGATCATCGTGAACAACGAGAAGCGCATGCTCCAGGAGGCCGTCGACTCCCTGTTCGACAACGGCCGCCGCGGCCGTCCGGTCACCGGGCCCGGCAACCGCCCGCTCAAGTCGCTGTCCGACATGCTCAAGGGCAAGCAGGGCCGCTTCCGTCAGAACCTGCTCGGCAAGCGCGTCGACTACTCGGGCCGCAGCGTCATCGTCGTCGGCCCGCAGCTCAAGATGCACCAGTGCGGTTTGCCCAAGCAGATGGCCCTGGAGCTGTTCAAGCCCTTCGTCATGAAGCGCTTGGACGATCTCAACTACGCGCCCAACATCAAGAGCGCCAAGCGCATGGTCGAGCGCCAGCGCCCGCAGGTCTTCGACGTCCTCGACGAGGTCATCAAGGAGCACCCGGTGCTGCTCAACCGCGCGCCGACGCTGCACCGCCTCGGCATCCAGGCGTTCGAGCCCCAGCTGATCGAGGGCAAGGCCATCCAGCTGCACCCGCTCGTCTGCGCGGCCTTCAACGCCGACTTCGACGGCGACCAGATGGCCGTCCATCTGCCGCTGAGCGCCGAGGCGCAGGCCGAGGCCCGCATCCTCATGCTGAGCTCGAACAACATCCTCAAGCCGGCCGACGGCAAACCGATCGCCCTGCCCAGCCACGAGATGATCATCGGCATGTACTACCTGACCCAGGACCTCGACGGCCTGCCGGGCTCCGGGCGCGCCTTCAGCTCCGAGGCCGAGGCCATCATGGCCCGCGACCTGGGCCAGCTGGACCTGCGTGCCAAGTGCCGGATCAAGCTCACCGGGATCGTCCCGCCGGCGGCCCAGGCCGAGCGGATGCGCGCCGACGGCTCGATCATCCTCGACACGACCCTCGGCGCCGTGATCTTCAACCACGCGCTGCCCGACGACTACCCGTTCGTCGACTACCACGTGGGCAAGAAGCAGCTCTCGGCCCTCATCAACGACCTCGCCGTGCGCTACCCGCGCCCCGTCGTCGTCGAGACCCTCGACAACCTCAAGGACCTCGGCTTCGAGTGGGGTACCCGCTCGGGCGTCACCGTCTCGATCGGCGACGTGCAGACGCCGCCGAACAAGCCCGAGATCATGGCCACCTACGAGGCCAAGGCCGCCAAGATCGACAAGCTCTACGAGCGCGGCGCCGTGACCGAGGAGGAGCGCCGGGGTGAGCTCGTCCAGATCTGGAACGACGCGACGGCCGAGCTGACCAGCGCGATGGAGAAGAACTTCACCAAGACGAACCCGATCTACATGATGGTGAACTCGGGCGCCCGCGGCAACATGACGCAGATGCGTCAGATCGCCGCCATGCGCGGCCTCGTGGCCAACCCGAAGGGCGACATCATCGAGCGGCCCATCAAGTCGAACTTCCGCGAGGGCCTCACTGTCCTGGAGTACTTCATCTCGACGCACGGCGGCCGCAAGGGCCAGGCCGACACGGCCCTGCGCACCGCCGACTCGGGATACCTGACCCGTCGGCTCGTCGACGTCTCCCAGGACGTCGTCATCCGCGAGGAGGACTGCGGCACCGAGCGCGGCCTGACCAAGGTCATCGCGCGGACCGGGCAGGACGGCGCGCTCGTCCCCGCGCGGATGCTCGACACCTCCGTCCACGGGCGCACCGCGGCCGTCGACGTCGTGGGCGGGTCCGGCGAGGTCGTCGTCCCGGCCGGGACCCTGTTCAGGGCCGCCAACGTCGCCGCCGCGATCGCTGCCGGCGTCACCACCGTCAAGGTCCGCTCGGTCCTCACGTGCGAGGCCCACACCGGCGCCTGCGCGATGTGCTACGGCACCTCGCTGGCCACCAACCGCCTCGTCGAGGTCGGCGAGGCGGTCGGCATCCAGGCCGCCCAGTCCATCGGCGAGCCCGGCACCCAGCTGACGATGCGCACCTTCCACACCGGCGGTGTGGCGGGCGACGACATCACGCAGGGCCTGCCGCGCGTCGTCGAGCTCTTCGAGGCCCGCACCCCGAAGGGCAAGGCGCCGATCGCCGAGGCCGACGGGCGCGTGCGGATCGAGGAGACCGACCGGGGCCGCAGGCTGACGATCGTCCGTGACGACGGCGGTGCCGATGTCGAGTATCTCCTCCCGCGCCGCGCCCGGCTCGAGTTCGAGGACTCGAACCGCGTGCGCCACCAGATCGCCGACGGCGTCCACGTCAGCGTGGGGGAGCAGCTCACCGGCGGCACCATCGATCCCCAGGACGTGCTGCGCGTGCGCGGCGTCCGCCGGGTGCAGGAGCACTTGGTCGAGGAGGTCCAGAAGGTGTACGCCTCCCAGGGCTCGCCGATCCACGACAAGCACATCGAGATCGTCATCCGCCAGATGCTGCGCCGGGTGACCGTCATCGAGTCCGGCGACACCCCGATGATGCCGGGCGAGCTCGTGGACCGGCAGACCTACGAGGCGGCCAACCGCAAGGCCGTGGAGGAGGGCGGGCGCCCCGCCGAGGGCCGTCCGGTGCTCATGGGCATCACGAAGGCCTCGTTGGCGACCGACTCCTGGTTGAGCGCGGCCTCCTTCCAGGAGACCACCAAGGTGCTCACCGACGCGTCCATCCAGGGCAAGTCGGACCACCTGGTCGGCCTGAAGGAGAACGTCATCCTCGGCAAGCTCATCCCGACCGGCACCGGCCTGGAGCGCTACCGCAACATCCGGGTGGAGCCCACGGCCGAGGCGAGGGCGAACTCCTTCCAGGTGAGCTACGACCCGTTCGACTACGACTTCGGCTCCAGTTCCGGCGCCGCCGTCCCGCTCGACGACCTGGACTTCGGCGATCTGCGCTGAGGCCCCGCTCCGATTCCCGCCGAGGGCGCCCGCATGCGCGGGCGCCCTCGGCGCGTCCGGGGGCCGGGGCGGCCGGCTGCCCGCGCGGGGCGCCCTCCGACGGCCACCCCGAGCGGACGCCCCGAGCGACCGGCCCCGCCCATCGGAGGCGCCGGCCGGGCGACGGGCGGGCCGAGGCGACGCGCCGCGACCGCCCGGCGGGGCCGGCCCGTGGACTGGGACGGGCTGTCGGAATCGAATCGGCCGTGACCGTCCCGGCGGGGCCGACCGGTACCGGAGGAAAACGGAACTCCGGGTCCCGGACGGGTTCGGGAGAACCGGATGAGTTCGGGACGACCGGATGGGTTCGGGACAAGATGTCACACGGAGATGAGACCCTTCGACCCCGCTGTGACGAGCAACGACGCGATAATGCAGGGAGTGACGGGTCAATTCTCAAATGTTTAGCCTAAGCTGATCTCCCGAAGGTTCTGTCAAGAACCTGTGACCGAATCGGGTTCCTCCCGGGAATGGGGTGTTCGCCAGTGCGTTCCGCACAGTCGGCAGTGATGGCCGAACCCGTCGTCCTGCGCCGTCCGTTCGTTCTCGGCGGCGTGCTGCTGCTCCTGCTGATACTGCTGCCGGTCCACCGGCCGGCGGGAGCCGTCGCCGATCCCTCGGCCTCGGCAGGGCAGTGGGCCGCGGTGGCCCAGAAGATCAGCGACCAGCTCGACGGCGCCGGCACCGCCTTCCACGACGGCGACGCCGAGGGGGCGAGGAGCCGGGTCAAGGAGGCCCGCTACAGCACCTACGTCGGCTCGGGTTTCGAGGAGGCCCTCGGCGCCAAGTCCGGCGCCGACGTCAAGGACGCCGACATGGACTTCGCGCTGCTCGTCCAGGCGATCAAGGACAGCAACGCGGACAAGGTCGACGGCAAGATCGACGAGCTCAAGAAGCTCCTCAAGAACGCCGCCCAGACCCTCGACGGCTCCTCGCAGAACGTCGCCGACTTGGCGATCAGCCCCGGCAAGTGGGGCCAGGTCGCCACGACGATGATCGGCCTGCTCGACCAAGGCCGGGACGCCTCGGCCGGCGGCGACCCGGAGCAGGGCAAGGACCTCGTCAACCAAGCCTACTACGGCAACTACGAGACCACGGGCTTCGAGAAGGTCACGATGAGCCGGGTCTCCGGGGCCCGCGTGTCGACCATCGAGCTGCAGTTCGCCAACATCAAGAAGGACATGACCGACCGGAACAACGACTCGGCGGCCGAGCGCATCGCCGATCTGGAGGTCATGCTCATCCAGGACGCCAACACCCTCGACGACTACGACCCGAGCACCGGCACGAGCAGCGGGGGATCGGGCGGCTTCACGCTGTTCATCTCCGCCTTCCTCGTCATCCTGCGTGAGGGCCTCGAGGCCATCCTCGTCGTCGTCGCGGTCATCGCCTTCATGGTCAAGGCCGGCATGAAGCGCCAGTCCCGCGTCGTGTGGGCCGGCGTCGGGCTCGCGGTGGCGCTCTCGGTCGCCCTGGCCCTGCTGTTCCACTTCGTCACGGCCGCGGCGGGTGCCAACCAAGAGCTGCTCGAGGGCGTAACGGCCCTCTTCGCCGTCGCCATGCTCATCTGGGCGTCGAACTGGATGAGCAGCAAGGGCGGCGACAACTCCTGGCAGGGCGCCCTGGAGGGGCAGACCGCCGAGACCATCACGCGCGGCACGCTCATCTCGCTGGCCTTCATGGCCTTCCTCGCAGTGCTGCGCGAGGGCGCCGAGACGATCCTCTTCTACCAGCCCATCCTCGCAATGGCCGGCGACGAGACCCACCTCGTGTGGCTCGGCCTGGCCGTCGGCGGCGCGAGCCTGATCGTCGTCTACATCCTCATCCGCTTCTTCAGCGTGCGCATCCCCCTGCGCCCGTTCTTCCTCGTGATGTCGATCTTCCTGGCCGCCATGGCGGTCGTCTTCACCGGTTCCGGCATCAAGGAGCTCCAGGAGGCCGGGATGCTGCCCACCACCTCCATCAGCGGGCTCCCCACATTCGACCTGGTGGGCATCTACCCCAGGGTCGAGAATCTGACCGCCCAGGCCGTGGTTCTCATCATCATCGTTGCTCTCGACGTCATCGGGGTCCGGCGCGCCAGGCGTCGTCGCGCCGCATCCGAAGGCCGGAACGAGCAGGCGGCGATCGAGACAACCGAATAACCCCACCGATCCCTCAACACAGGAGACACATCATGTCCATGTCCCTCAAGAAGGCGGGGAGCCTCCTCGCCGCCTTGGCGCTGGCCGGCTTCATGACCGCCTGCTCCTCCGGCTCGAGCTCCTCCGGCTCCGGCTCGTCCGCCGACTCCAGCTCCTCGGCCTCCGCCACCGACGACAGCAGCGACGCCGGCTTCCAGGAGATGCCCATCGGCGACGAGGTCTTCTCGGGCCCGATCAAGGTCTCCGCCGTCTACTTCCAGCCCGTCCAGATGACCCCGTCCACCGGTGTCGACGCCTCCGCCGCCGCCATGCACCTCGAGGCCGATATCACGGCCGCCGAGGACAACGACCTCGGCTACGGCGCCGGCGACTTCGTGCCCGGTCTCACCGTCGAGTACTCCATCCTCGACCAGTCCGGCAAGAGCGTGCAGTCCGGCACCTTCATGACGATGAACGCCTCGGACGGCCCGCACTACGGCCTCAACCTGCCCGAGCTGGCCGCCGGCGACTACACGCTGCAGATCACCATCCACTCCCCGGAGGAGAACGGCTGGATGCTGCACACCGACGAGGAGACCGGCGTCAAGGGCCGCTTCTGGACCGAGCCGATCGTCGCGAGCTTCAGCGACTGGCACTGGGATCCCGAGACCGTCTGGTGGTGAGCCGGACCGTTCGCCGGGCGCCGGGGAACCGACGCCCGGCGAACGACTGCGCGCATCCACCCCGACCCGACCAGGAGGCAGACAGTGCTCGCTCAGCTTGTCGATTCGCTCGGCTCGCTCATCCTCGTCGCCCTGACGATCGGCGCCCTGTCCCCCGGCGTGCGCCTCGCCTCCGGTGGGGACCCGGCTCGCCCGGGCCCGCACCCGGTGGTGTGGGGCTCCCTGGCCGGTGCGGCGATCGGCCTGGCCCTCATCGTCGTCCACCAGTTCTCGATCATCCGCTTCGACCGTCAGCACCTCACCCTGACCACCCTCGAGCCCACCGTCGCGCTCTTCGTGGTCCTCCTGGCCCTCGTGTGGATCCTCGGTCGGCGGACCCTCCGGCTCCTGCGCGGGGCCAGGGGCGACTCCCTGGCCAGCGCCGGCGTCGACAACCCGATCCCGGGGCCCTGGCGCGTCGTCGTCGCTCTCGCGGGCTTCATCTGGGCCCTCGCCGTCGTCTTCCGCGCCAGCCAGAGTGTCTACCTCCAGATCTGGAGCTGGGTGCCGTCCAGTTCCACGGTCTTCTCGAGCACCACCTTCCTCAACGTCCTGGGCTTCGTCATCGGCATCGGCATCGCCGTCCTCGCCGGTGCGAGCGTCTCGATGCTGTGCACGCGCCGGCCGCTCCTCGCGCCGATCCTCCTCACGGTCTCCGGCGTCGTGCTCACCGCGAGCCATCTCTTCCTCATCGTCCGGCTGCTGTACTCGCTGCGCGTCATCCGTGTCTCCCGCCGGACCGCCGCGGGGATGTCCTGGCTCGTCAACCACGATAACCTCTTCGCCTTCGCCGCCATGGCGGTCACGGCCGTCGCAGCGGTCTTCGCGCTCATCGCCGCGCGCCGGACCAGCACCGACGCGGACGTGGCCGCCCAGCACCGCCTCCGGGCCGCCGGGGTCCGTTCGATGAGCCGCCGCTCCGTCCTCGTCCTCGCCACCCTCGCCGCGAGCGCCACGGCCATGACGGTCGGCAGGCACTACGCCACCCGTGAGGTCGAGCTGTCGGCCCCCGAGCCCTTCGACGTCGTCGGCGACAACGTCGTGGTCGGGCTCGACCGGATCAGCGACACCCACCTGCACCGCTTCGAGTACCCCACCTCGGCCGGCCCCGCGGTGCGCTTCATCGTCATCCAGAAGGCCGGGACATCCTTCGGCGTCGGCCTGGACGCCTGCGAGATCTGCGGCGCCTCCGGCTACTACGAGGAGGACGGCAAGGTCATCTGCAAGCTCTGCGGCGTCGCCATGAACATCGCCACCATCGGCTTCAAGGGCGGCTGCAATCCGATCCCGATCGACTTCACCGTCGCCAACGGCACGCTCACCGTGCCGATCTCGGTGCTGGAGGCCAACGCGAAGATCTTCGCGTGAGCCGGAACGAGGTGAATCACAGTGTTTCTCCGCATGCTGCGCAGCGCGCTGCTCGGGCAGCGCTCCAGGCGCCTCATGATCATCCTGACCGTCGCGCTCGGCGCCTCCGTCGCGACCTCGATGCTCTCGGTCATGTTCTCCGTGGGCGACAAGATCAACCAGGAGCTGAAGGCCTACGGCGCGAACATCGTCGTCCGGCCGCGCGACGCCGCCGTCGTCCAGGACGTCTACGACGTCGGGGACGCGGACGAGTCCCAGCAGTCCTATCTCGCCGAGGAGGACGTGCCGAGGATCAAGACGATCTTCTGGACCTACAACATCGTCGACTTCGCCCCGGTGCTCGACACCAGTGCCGACGTGGCCGCGGGCGGCGGCACCGCCGATGACGTGACCGTCGTCGGCACGTGGTTCACCAGGCACCTCGACCTGGCCGACGGCGAGTCGGTCGACACCGGGCTCGTGAACATGCGCGGCTGGTGGACGATCGACGGCTCCTGGCCGTCCGCCGACGATCCGTCCCAGGCGGTGGTGGGCGTCGCCTTCGCCCGGGAGCACGGGCTCAGCGCGGGCGACCCCCTCACGCTCACCCGCGGCGGCGTCACCGTGCAGTTGACGGTCTCGGGCGTCGTCACGACCGGCGAGGACGAGGACAACCAGGTCCTCACCGGCATCGCCACGACCCAGCAGCTCATCGGCCGGCCCGGCGCGGTCGGCGAGATCGAGGTCTCGGCTCTCACCACTCCGGACAACGACCTGGCGAGGAAGGCCGCGAAGAACCCGGCCAGCCTGTCGGTCGCCGAGCGCGAGACCTGGTACTGCACGGCCTACGTCTCCTCGATCGCCTACCAGATCGAGGAGGTCATCCCCGGCTCGACGGCCCGCGCGGTGCGGCAGGTCTCCGAGTCGGAGGGCACCATCCTCGAGAAGACGCAGTTGCTCATGGTGCTCGTCACGGTCCTGTCGATGGCCGGCGCCGCGCTCGCCATCGCCAACCTCGTCACCGCCGACGTCATGGAACGGGCGGGCCAGATCGGTCTCATGAAGGCGCTCGGAGCGCGCGACGCGGCGGTGGTCCGGCTCATCCTCACCGAGATCCTCATCGTCGGGCTGGTGGGCGGCCTCGTCGGCTTCGGGGCCGGCGCGGCCCTGGCCCAGCTCATCGGACACCTCGTGTTCGGCTCGTCCATCTCCATCCTGCCGTCGGTGGCGGGCATCGTCGCGGCGCTCGTCCTGCTCGTCGTGCTGGCCGGCTCGATCCCGGCGATCCGCTTCCTGCTCGCGCTGCGTCCGGCCGAAGTGCTCCACGGGAGGTGAGTCGATGAACCCCAAGCGCAGACTGTTCATCCGCATGGTGATGTCGTCGATCCTGCGGCGGCGCTCGCGCGTCATCGTCGCGATGCTGGCCGTCGCGGTGGGCGCCACCACCCTGTCGGCGCTGGCCACGATCTCGGTCGACGTGCCCCGCCAGATGGCCCGGGAGATGCGCTCGGCCGGCGCCAACATGCTCCTCACGCCGGCCGGCGGTGCGGGCAGCTTCGACCCCGCCGTCGTCGACGAGGTCGCCTCCGAGGTCCCCTCCGGCGAGCTCGTCGGGGCGGTCGGCATCGACTACGAGGCGATCCTCGTCAACGACCTGCCGTACGTCGCCGCCGGCGCCGACCTCGACGCCGTCCACGGCCTCAACCCGTACTGGTACGTCGACGGCTCATGGCCGGCCGGTTCCGGCCAGGTGCTCGTCGGCCAGGACGTCGCCGAGGCCCTCGACGCCCAGGTGGGTGACAAGGTCGCGCTGTCGATGCTGGTCGCCGGCGAGCAGAGCGCGACCCCCGGCGCGAGCGGAAGCAGCACACCGGGCTCCGGTGCGACGAACGCCGACGGTAAGGAGATCTCGAACCAGGACGTGAGCCAGGCCCAGGCGTCCACGGGGGCGCAGCTCGAGGCGACGGTCTCGGGCATCCTCGAGACCGGCGGCAACGAGGACCGCTTCGTCTACCTGGGCTCGGACGACATGTCCACGCTGACCGGCGCCGCCCCGGTCTGCACGGTCGCCGAGTTCTCGGTCACCGCGGAGGGCGGCGAGCTGCAGTCCCTGGCCGACCGGATCGGTGCGGACCACCCCCAGGTGAGCGCCGATCCCGTCGCGCGACTGGCCCAGTCCGACGAGGACGTGCTCGGCATGCTGCGCTCGCTCATGGTGATCATCTCGATCATCGTCCTCGCCCTCATCATGATCGGCGTCTCGACGACGATGATGGCCGTCGTCACGGAGCGCCGCAACGAGATCGGGCTGCGCAAGGCGCTCGGCGCCGATGACCGCTCGATCATCGGGGAGTTCCTCGGCGAGGGCGTCGTCCTCGGCCTCGTCGGCGGCGTCGTCGGGGCGGCGGCCGGCTTCGGCCTGGCCCAGGTGATCTCGTTCAACGTCTTCCACCGCACCGTCGAGGCCCACGTGCTCATCCTCATCGGCACGGTGCTGGCGTCCATCCTCGTGTCCACGCTGGCCAGCCTCATTCCGGTGCGCCGCGCCGTCGACGTCGATCCCGCCCCGGTGCTGCGCGGGGAATAGGAGAAACACATGAGTGACACCGCATCCGAGCTGCTGAGGCTCACCGACGTCTCGAAGATCTACGGCGAGTTGCACGCCCTCGACCACATCGACCTCACCGTCGACCGCGGCGATTGGGTCTCGATCGTCGGCCCGTCCGGTTCGGGCAAGACGACGATGATGAACATCATCGGCTGCATGGACCAGCCGACCGAGGGCACCGTCATGCTCGACGGTCGCGACATCTCGAAGTTCTCCGACTTCGACCTCACCCAGGTGCGCCGCGAGACGATCGGCCTCATCTTCCAACAGTTCCACCTCATCCCGCATCTGACGGCCCTCGAGAACGTCATGGTCGCCCAGTACTACCACTCGATGCCGGACGAGGCCGAGGCCATGGCCGACCTCGAGCGGGTGGGTCTGGGCGAGCGCGCCACCCACCTCCCGCGGCAGCTGTCCGGCGGCGAGCAGCAGCGCGTCTGCGTCGCCCGGGCCCTCATCAACTCGCCGAAGATCGTCCTCGCCGACGAGCCCACCGGCAACCTGGACGAGACGAATGAGCGCATCGTGCTCGACATCTTCGGCCGGTTGCACGCCGACGGGACGACGCTCATCGTCGTCACCCACGACGCCTGGGTCGCCTCGAAGGGCCAGCGGGAGGTCCGCCTCGACCACGGCCGGATCGTCGACCGGACGGTCCACGAGTACGACGGGGGAGCCGAGCCCGCCCAGCCGAACGTCACCGTGACCGACGAGCGGGGGGAGTGACCGTGGACGAGCAGCGCAGGGTCCTCGCCCGCCGTTTCGCCGCCCTCGCCGGTCTCGGCGCGGTCGGTGCGATGATGCTCACCGCCTGCTCGGGCGGTCAGAGCGACGACGAGCTCATCGACATGAGCATCCCCATGAACGACGGCACCTACACCGGCCAGTCCAATGCCGACGAGCAGGGCGCGGTGGGCACTGTCACGATCACCGTGGCGGGCGGGCGGATCACCGAGGCCTCCTACGAGACGGTCGAGTCCGACGGCACCGTCAAGGACGAGAACTACGGCAAGGACGGCTCCGGGCAGGTAGCCAACCAGGACTACTACCGGCGCGCCCAGGCCGCTGTCGCCTCGTACGAGCAGTACTCCGCCAAGCTCGTCGAGGTGCAGGACCCGACCGCCGTCGACACGGTCTCGGGCGCCACCGTGGCGCACAGCCAGTTCCTCCAGGCCTCGCTGCGCGCCGTCTATCAGGCGCAGGGCGTCGCCGACGACGGTCGCGCCGACACCGTCGCCATGCCCGGCCTCGGCTTGGAGGACGAGGATTACTGAGCGGGCGGCCCCGCGCGGCGCCGTTGCGCGCATCCGCCCCACCCCGGGGGCGCTGCGCTTCGTGCTCCCGGCGATGGCGACCGTCGTCGAGGTGACCGTGGTGATGCCGCGCCTGGGCGATCTCGTCGCCGAGACCGCCGGCCTGCTCATCCACGACGAGGCGCTGCTGTCCTGCTTCCAGCCCGATTCCGACGTGTCGGCGCTCAACCGGGCGGACGGCGCCGTCGTCGAGGTGGACGCGACGACGGCCGCGGTGCTGGACGCCGCCGGTGAGCTGGCCCCGCTGAGCGACGGGGCCTTCACCCCCTGCATCGGGGCGCTCGTCGGGCTGTGGGACGTGCGGGCCTGGTTGGCGGGCATCGCCGCCGGCCGACGGCCGGCCCCGCCGGCGCCGGAGCTCGTCGACGAGGCCCGCGCCCGGTGCGCGCCGGGGCTCCTCGAGAAGGTCGACGAGCGCGCCTACCGCCTGCACGACGGCGCGCAGCTCGATCTGGGGGCCATCGCCAAGGGCTTCGTCGCCGATGCCGTGCGGGAGCTGTGCCTCGACCGCGGGGCCGAGGCCGTCCTCGTGTCGGTGGGCTCCTCGTCGGTGGCCGCCGCCGGCGACCGGCCGCAGGGGCCCTGGCGGGTCGGGATCGAGGATCCCGGCGGCGCCGGCATCATCGGCTCGGTCGAGCTGCGCGGCACCGCCGACCTGGCGACCTCCGGCGACCACCTGCAGCGGCTCCCCGAGCTCGTCGACGGTCAGCCGGTGCATCATGTCATCGACCCGGCGACGGGCCGTCCGGCCTCCGGCGGGGTGCGTCAGGCCAGCGCGGTGTGCGCCGACGGCATGCGCGCCGAGGTGGCGGCGACCGCTCTCATGATGCGTCCCGCCGGACGGCTGGCCGGGCTGCTCGACGGCGTCGAGCAGCTGACGGTCACCGACCAGGCGGTGCGGACGAGCCCGGGACTGGCCTGGCTGCCGGTCGACGAGCAGTGAGTCGTCGTTTCGTCCCGCCCGCAGGGGAACCGCTCCGGGGTTTCCTGCCGAGGCGCCCTCGCCGGTGGCGAACGGGACGGCGGCCGGAAGCGCCGCCGCGACCCGGCGGGATGCGCCGCATGTTTTTGCCAACTGGCGCTGCGCCACGTACACTGACGACTTGGTTCGGTTTGCCCGGATGAAGCACGTGCGCTCACGGCCTGGCCCCTAGACGTTGCGAGGCGGCCCGGCGGGTGCGGGGCGCGTGCGGCAATGACCCATCGTCCTTCGAACGCGCACCGGTTGCTGGGTGCGGCGGTCCGGCCGCTGGGGGAATTGCACCATCAGGAGAATCCCCCCTCGACAACGAAAGAGATACCAGCAGGTGCCTACCATTCAGCAGCTGGTCCGCAAGGGCCGCACCGACAAGGTCAACAAGGCCAAGACGCCGGCGCTCAAGGGCTCGCCCCAGCGTCGCGGCGTGTGCACGCGCGTGTACACGACCACCCCGAAGAAGCCGAACTCGGCCCTGCGGAAGGTCGCCCGCGTCCGCCTCAGCTCCGGCATCGAGGTCACGGCCTACATCCCCGGCATCGGCCACAACCTGCAGGAGCACTCGATGGTGCTCGTGCGCGGCGGCCGCGTGAAGGACCTGCCTGGCGTCCGGTACAAGATCATCCGCGGCGCCCTCGACACCCAGGGCGTCAAGGGCCGCAAGCAGGCCCGCAGCCGCTACGGCGCGAAGAAGGAGAAGTAATGCCTCGCAAGGGACCCACGCCCAAGCGCCCCGTCATCATCGACCCCGTGTACAGCTCCCCGCTGGTCTCCCAGCTCGTGAGCAAGATCCTGCTCGACGGCAAGAAGACCACCGCCCAGCGCATCGTCTACACCGCCCTCGAGGGCGCCCGCGAGAAGACCGGCGTCGATCCGGTGCAGACCCTCAAGAAGGCTCTCGACAACGTCAGGCCCTCCGTCGAGGTCCGCTCCCGCCGGGTCGGCGGCGCCACCTACCAGGTGCCCGTCGAGGTCAAGCCCTCGCGCTCGAACACGCTGGCCATGCGCTGGCTCGTGGGTTTCGCCCGCGACCGCCGCGAGAAGACCATGGCCGAGCGCCTCATGAACGAGATCCTGGACGCCAGCAACGGTCTGGGCGCCTCCGTCAAGAAGCGCGAGGACACCCACCGCATGGCCGAGGCCAACCGGGCCTTCGCCCATTACCGCTGGTGACCGCCGCCCAGGCCCCCGTCCACCGCGGCGGGGGCGCTGCCCTGCTCTGGGCACATCCTTCACTCAAGACCAAGAAATAGAGGTTTGATCCAGTGGCCCTGGACCTGCAGACGAACCTGGCCAAGGTGCGCAACATCGGCATCATGGCCCACATTGACGCTGGCAAGACCACCACGACCGAGCGCATCCTGTACTACACCGGTGTGAACCACAAGATCGGCGAGGTGCACGATGGCGCGGCCACCATGGACTGGATGGAGCAGGAGCAGGAGCGCGGCATCACGATCACGTCGGCCGCCACGACCTGTTTCTGGAACGACTACCAGATCAACATCATCGACACCCCCGGTCACGTCGACTTCACGGTCGAGGTCGAGCGCGCCCTGCGCGTCCTCGACGGCGCCGTGGCGGTGTTCGACGGCGTCGCCGGCGTCGAACCCCAGTCGATGACCGTGTGGCGCCAGGCCAGCAAGTACAGCGTCCCGCGCATCTGCTACATCAACAAGCTCGACCGCACGGGCGCCTCCTTCGACTGGTGCATCCGGACCATCAAGGAGCGACTCAACGCCATCCCGGTCCTGCTGCAGCTGCCGATCGGCTCCGAGGCCGACTTCATCGGCGTCGTCGACCTGGTCGAGATGCACGCCAAGACCTGGCGCGGCGAGACCGAGCTCGGCGCCCACTACGAGGTCGAGGAGATCCCGGCCGAGATGGTCGAGCCCGCCCGCGCCGCCCGCGCCGAGATGGTCGAGACCGTCGCCGAGAACGACGAGCAGTTCATGGAGATGTACCTCGGCGGCGAGGACTGGACCAAGGACGACCTCAAGGCGGCCATCCGCCGCGGCGTCCTGGCCAACGCCTTCACCGCCGTCACCTGCGGCACCTCGTTCAAGAACAAGGGCGTCCAGCCCCTGCTCGACGCGATCATCGACTACCTGCCGAGCCCGCTCGACGTGCCCGCCATCCGGGGCTTCAAGCCCGGCGACGAGTCCGTCGAGATCGACCGCCATCCCGGCAAGGACGAGCCGCTGAGCGCCCTGGCGTTCAAGATCGCCGCCGATCCGCACCTGGGCAAGCTGACCTTCGTCCGCGTGTACTCCGGCGTTCTCACGACCGGCTCGCAGGTGCTCAACTCGACCAAGGGCAAGAAGGAGCGCATCGGCAAGATCTACCAGATGCACGCCAACAAGCGCCAAGAGGTCGAGGAGATGCCGGCGGGCATGATCTGCGCCGTCATGGGCCTCAAGGACACCGGCACCGGTGACACCCTGTGCGACGGCGCCGCCCCGGTCGTGCTCGAGTCCATGACCTTCCCGGCCCCGGTCATCGAGCAGGCCATCGAGCCGAAGTCGAAGGCCGACCAGGAGAAGCTGTCGATCGCCATCCAGCGGCTCGCCGAGGAGGACCCGACCTTCCAGGTGCACACCGACGAGGACACCGGCCAGACGATCATCGCCGGCATGGGCGAGCTGCACCTCGACATCCTCATCGACCGCATGAAGCGCGAGTTCCACGTCGAGGCCAACATCGGCCGGCCGCAGGTCGCCTACCGCGAGACCCTGCGCCGCCCGGTCAGGAACGTCGACTACACCCACAAGAAGCAGTCGGGCGGCTCGGGCCAGTACGGCAAGGTCATCATCGACCTGGAGCCGACCGAGCCCGGCAGCGGCTACGAGTTCGTCAACGCCGTCACCGGCGGGCGCATCCCCAAGGAGTACATCCCCGCCGTCGACGCCGGCATCCAGGAGGCCATGCAGTTCGGCGTCCTGGCCGGCTACCCGGTCGAGGACATCAAGGTCACCCTGACCGACGGCGCCTACCACGACGTCGACTCCTCGGAGCTGGCCTTCAAGATCGCCGGCTCGATGGTCTTCAAGGAGGCCGCGCGCCGCGCCGACCCGGCCCTCCTCGAGCCGATGATGGCCGTCGAGGTCACCACGCCCGAGGACTTCCTGGGCACCGTGATCGGCGACATCAACGGCCGTCGCGGTCACATCCGCGAGATGATCGAGGAGCACGGCAACAAGGTCGTCCGGGCGCTCGTCCCCCTGTCGGAGATGTTCGGCTACGTGGGCGACCTGCGGTCCAAGACCTCCGGTCAGGCCTCCTACACCATGGAGTTCGACTCCTACGGCGAGGTGCCGAAGTCGATCGCCGACGAGATCGTCGCGAAGGCCCGCGGCACCGGGTGAGCCGCCCGCCCGGGCGCCGCGCCGCGGCGGACGGGCCCGGTCCCGCCCGGGCGTTTGACTATGCCGCGGCGAGGGACCAAAATTGCAAAAGTTCATGGGTGCGAGCCCATGCGTTGTCGTGCCCGGTGTTCGCCGGTCGGTACCGGGAACTGACACAATCAGGACTGCGGGGAGCACCCGTAGCAAGTCAACACACGGGCGTCCCGCAAGCCAGCGTGACGCGACATCACAAAGGAGCCCCAGTGGCAAAGGCCCATTTCGAGCGTACGAAGCCGCACTGCAACATCGGCACGATCGGTCACATCGACCACGGCAAGACCACCCTGACTGCGGCGATCACCAAGGTCCTCTCGAAGAAGTACCCCGAATGGAACTCGTTCGAGGCCTTCGACCAGATCGACAAGGCCCCTGAGGAGCGTCAGCGCGGCATCACGATCTCGATCGCCCACGTCGAGTACCAGACCGAGAAGCGCCACTACGCGCACGTCGACTGCCCCGGTCACGCCGACTACGTCAAGAACATGATCACCGGTGCCGCCCAGATGGACGGCGCCATCCTCGTCGTGGCCGCCACCGACGGCCCGATGCCGCAGACCCACGAGCACGTCCTGCTCGCCCGCCAGGTCGGCGTGCCGGCGATCGTCGTCGCGCTGAACAAGTGCGACATGGTCGACGACGACGAGCTCATCGAGCTCGTCGAGATGGAGACCCGCGAGCTGCTCACCAGCCAGGAGTTCGACGGCGACGGCTGCCCGGTCGTGCGCGTCTCCGCCTACCAGGCGCTCCAGGGCGACGAGAAGTGGGAAGAGGCGATCATGGAGCTCATGAACGCCGTCGACGAGTACATCCCGCAGCCCCAGCGCGACACCGACAAGCCGTTCCTCATGCCCGTCGAGGACGTCTTCACCATCACCGGCCGCGGCACCGTCGTCACCGGTCGTGTCGAGTCCGGCGTCATCAAGACCGGTGAGACCGTCGAGCTCGTCGGCCTCGCCCCGACCCAGACCACCACGGTCACGGGCGTCGAGATGTTCCGCAAGATCCTCGACGAGGGCCAGGCCGGCGACAACGTCGGTCTGCTCCTGCGCGGCACCAAGAAGGAGGACGTGGAGCGCGGCATGGTCGTCACCAAGCCCGGCAGCACCACCCCGCACACCGACTTCGAGGGCAGCGTCTACGTCCTGACGAAGGAGGAGGGCGGCCGTCACAAGCCGTTCTTCACCAACTACAGCCCCCAGTTCTACTTCCGCACCACGGACGTGACCGGTACGGTGACCCTGCCCGAGGGCGTCGAGATGTGCATGCCCGGTGACAACACCGACATGATCGTCCACCTGCAGAAGCCGATCGCCATGGAGGTCGGTCTGAAGTTCGCCATTCGCGAGGGCGGCCACACCGTCGGCGCCGGTCGCGTGACGAAGATCGACAAGTGAGTCCGATCCGCTGATCGAGACGGAGGGCCCGTCCCCCGAGGGGGACGGGCCCTCCGCCGTCCCCGGGCCGGTGAGGAGGGCACAGGCTCCGGCGCCCGCCCTCCGGCACCGGCACGGGTATGCTCGACGGGGCGCCCGGCGGGCGTCCCACCCCCTGAAGCCGAGAAGATGCACGAGGAGTCGTCGTGGCAGCAGACCTCGAGTCCGGAACGGTCGAGGACGCAGAACTCGAGACGTCCGGGGCCGCGGACCCCGACCCGGAGCTGACCGGCCCCGCCCCGCAGCGCTGGCGCGCCCGCACCGCCACCGAGATGATCGTCTCCGGCCTGGTGGGCCTGTTCGTCTCGTTCAAGCTGTCGATCGAGGCCTGGGAGCTGGCCGGCGACCCCGGGCTCGACCTGGCCTGCGACATCACCTCGCACATCAGCTGCACCACCGTCGCCAAGACCTGGCAGGCCACCCTGCTCGGCTTCCCCAACGCCTTCCTCGGCATCCTCTTCGAGGGCATCGTGCTCACCATCTCGGTGGCCGTCGTCGCCGGGATCCGGTTCCCCCGCTGGTACATGCGCTGCGTCGAGACGCTCTACACGGTGGCGCTGCTGTTCGCCCTGTGGCTGTTCACGCAGTCCTACTTCGTCATCCACGCGCTGTGCCCGTGGTGCCTGCTCATCACGCTCACCACGACACTGGTCTGGGCGGGGCTGACGCGCATGAACGTGCGCGACCACGTCCTGCCGGGTACCGTGCGCCTGCGCTGGTTCGTCGCCAGCGGCAACGACTGGATCATCACGATCGCCTTCCTTGTCGTGCTGGCGGCGATGGTCCTCGTCCGCTACATCGTCTGAGCATCGTCCGGGCCGGCCCCGCTCAGCCCTCGCGCTCCAGGACGACGATCGCCTCGCCCGACCAGCGGACGCGGTAGTGCGCCCCGCGCACGACCGGGTCGTCCAGGAAGGCCTGGACCCAGCCGGTGGACTCGTTCTCGTAGCTGGTCGTCTCGCGGTTCAGCACGAGCCACGCGGCGTCGACCGGTTCGCCCAGGTCGTCCAGGTAACCGTCGGCGGGCCGCCACTGGCTCACCTCGAAGCGCCTGCTCAGGTGATTCGTCAGGTAGACGTCGGCGCCGACCCACGAGCCGTCGGGGATCATCGCGGTCGCCTCGTCGAGCTCGGCGCAGGCGGCCCCGCAGGGCCTGCCGGCCAGATCGTGGAGCACGGAGCCGGTCGGGACCGACACGAGCGCGACGGCGACCACGACGGGCAGGGCCAGCGCCCGCCAGACCCGCACGGCCCGGGCCCGGGCCCCGACCGCGCCCCGGGCGCGCAGCGCGACGGCCCGCTCCACGAGGGCGGGCCAGGCGTCGACGAAGGCGAAGCAGAGGACGAGCATGGGCAGCAGGTTGTAGTGGAAGCCGGCCGTCCAGTGCTGCGGGTTCTTCGAGGCGGCGCGCACCGCGAGGGGCCCGATGAAGCCCCAGACGAGCGCCGAGCGGGCGGCGACGAAGCCGGTCGCGGCGAGCAGGACGGCGGCGGTGCCGAGGGTGGCCAGCGGGCCGTACCAGGCCGGGTGGGCGGCCGGCTGGACGCCCTGGACCGTGACGGTGCCCAGTGAGCCGAGGTAGGCGTAGACGTGGTGCGGGTTGAAGCGGGGGACGACCACGAGGACGGCGACGGCCGTCCACGTCACGGCGAGGACCCCCAGGGCCAGGCCGGCCCTGACCCGTCGGCGTACGAGCAGCGCGATCGCCAGGCCCCCCACGAGGAAGCACATGTCCTCCTTGACGAGCAGGAGCGAGGCGGCCAGGGCCCAGAAGCGCCCCCAGCGCCCCCGGCAGAAGGCGCCCAGCGCGTGGGCCAGCAGCGGCGCCCCGAGGGCGACCTCGTGGAAGTCGAAGGTGACCGCCGACTGCACCCCGATCCCGCACAGCCAGGCGGCCGTGACGGCCAGTGCCGGCCCCGCGCCGACCCGCCGCCGGGCGAGGCGCCCCAGCACCCAGCCGGCCCACACGACGCAGAGCGCCTGCACGACGAGCAGCACGCGCGGGTCGTCCCACACCCAGTAGAACGGCACCAGAGCCGCGATGATCGGGTGCCAGTGGTCTCCGAAGACCGACATGCCCGGCGACTTCATCGTCGTGCTCCCGGGCCCGCCGTGCGCCAGGGACCGGATGGCCTGGTCGAAGATCGTCAGGTCCATCCCGTCGCCCAGCCGGGCGTACTTCAGCAGGCTGACGGTCACATAGGCGGCCAGCGCGGCGGCGCACAGGAGCGCCAGCAGCGCGGTGCAGTGCTCGTCCGGCCAGGTGCGCGCCCGCCCGGCTCGGGCGCTGCGCTCGGGATCCGCTGGCATGCTCACCGGCCCAGTCTAGGGGTCGGACGCCCCGGCCGCCGTCCCGTCACCGCTGCTGGTCCCCTCATGGCCGCCGTCCCGGCCCGGGGCCCGCTCGGGAGGCCCGGTGCGTCAGGATGGGGGCATGAGCGCCCAGCCCTGGCAACCGATCTCGCTGCGCACCCGGCGGCTGGACCTGGTCGGCGTCGACCCGGCCCGGGCCCAGGAGCTCGCCGCGGGGGTGTGCCCGCTGCCGTGCGCGCCCGGCTACCCGCACGCAGACACGAGCAGCGCCGCCCGCCTGGCCCGGGCCGCCGTCGAGCTCGACAACTGGGTGCCCGGCTACGGGATGTACATGATCGTGCGGCGCCGCGACGGCCTGGTCGTCGGCGACATCGGCTTCCACGCCCCGCCGGACCTGCGCGGGGCCGCCGAGATCGGCTACGGCCTCGCGGAGAGCGCCCGGGGCAGGGGCTACCTGACCGAGGCGCTGGCGGCCGTCCTCGAGTGGGCGCACGCCCACGGCTGCGCGACCGTGCTCGCCGACGTGGACCCCGGCAACCGCCCCTCGCTCGCGGTCCTGGAGCGCTGCGGCTTCGAGCCGGTGCGCTCCCCGGGCCCCCAGCTGCGCCTGCGCCACGCCGGGTGAGAGGCCGCCGCGCCCCTCAGGCGCGGACCCGCGTCGGCTCGTCCCAGCGGATGGTGGCCCGGTTGGAGGGCATCCCGCGACGCATCCGCCGGTCCGGCGGGGCGGCCATGCCGGCCAGGCCGAGCCCGAGCGCGCCGCGGCCGAGCTGTCCGTTGACCTCGTCGAGCAGCGCCCCGATGCGCCGCCCGCGCGGATCCGCCGGCCCGCCCCGGCCAGGGCGTCCGGGCTGGCCTCCCGCACCCGGACGAAGGCCTCGTCGATCGAGTGGGCCTCCACTACGGGGGACAGGGTGCGCAGGAGCTCCATGAGCCGGTGGAACAGGGACCCGTGGAGCTCGTAGTTGGGCGAGCGGGCGACGACGCCCACGCGCGGCGGCGTCCCTGACCCGGAACCACGGCGCGCCCCGCGCGATCCCGAGCCCGGCCGCCTCCCGGCTGCGGGCGATGACGCAGCCGTCGTTGTCGGACAGCACCACCAGCGGGGCGCCCTCCAGCTCGGGGTGGGAAACCCGCTCGCACGAGTAGTACGCGTCGACGTCCACGAGCGCGTAGCGCCTCAGCGGTGCAGGTGGTGCGGGCACGTCGTCACCACTCCCCAGACGGTCAGCTCGCGGGGGCGCAGCACCGGATAGGCGTCATTGGCCGGGTGCAGCCGGGGGCCGTCCGGGCCCAGACGGAGGCGCTCGACGGTCAGCTCGCCCTCGACGACCGCGATGACCACGTCGCCCTCGCCGGGCTCCAGGGAGCGGTCCACGATGAGCTCGCCGCCGTCGAAGATGCCCGCCCCCTCCATCGAGCCCCCGGCGACCCGCACGACGAACGTGGCGGGCCGGTTGCGGATCAGGTGCTCGGTGAGGTCGACGTCGCCGTCCCAAGTAGTCCTGCGCGGGCGAGGGGAAGCCCGCCGCGACGGCCTCGACGGCCAGCGGGCACCGGCGCCGCCTCCGCCTGCTGCGCGACCCGCAGCAGGGATCTCACGTCGTACGTGCGTTCGATGATAGGCCCTGGTGCGGCGACCACTAGACTTGGCGCCACTATGACGACTCCCGCCCGCACCCGCGTTGCCCCGTCCCCCACCGGCGATCCGCACGTCGGCACCGCCTACATGGCCCTCTTCGACAAGGCCTGGGCGGTGCGGACCGGGGGCCGGTTCATCCTGCGCATCGAGGACACCGACCGCAACCGGCTGGTCCCGGGCTCCGAGCAGCAGATCGTCGAGACCCTCGACTGGCTGGGCCTGCACCCCGACGAGTCGCCGGTCGTCGGCGGGCCCTGCGCCCCCTACCGGCAGTCCGAGCGGCTGGACCACTACCGGCCGGTCGTCGACCGGCTCATCGCCGACGGGCACGCCTACCACTGCTGGTGCTCCCCCGAGCGGCTGGCCGCGATGCGCGAGGAGAAGGCGGCCCGGAAGGAGGACACCCGCTACGACCGGCTGTGCCACGGCATGACGAGGGACGAGCGCGCCGAGCTGCCCGGCTTCACCGAGAACCCCACCGTGCGCATGCTCGTCCCCGACGACGCGCCCACCACCTTCCACGACCTCATCCGCGGCGAGGTGCGGGCGCCGTTCCCGGACGACCAGGTCATCATGAAGGCCGACGGCTTCCCCACCTACCACCTGGCCGTCGTCGTCGACGACCACGGGATGGGCATCACGACGGTCGTCCGGGGCGAGGAGTGGATCAGCTCCACGCCCAAGCACGTCCTGCTCCACCAGTGGCTCGGCTGGCGGCTGCCGGAGTTCGCGCACATGCCGCTGCTGCGCAACCCCGACCACTCCAAGATCTCCAAGCGCAAGAACCCGGCGGCGCGCCTCATGTGGTTCAAGGAGCAGGGCTACCTGCCGGAGGCCCTGCGCAACTTCCTCCAGCTGCTGGCCTACCCGCCGGCGCCCGGGGACGAGGAGATCAGCACCTTCGAGCAGTTCGTCGCCGGTTTCGACTGGGGCAAGGTCAACACGGTCGGCCCGGTCTTCGACACGAAGAAGCTCGACTGGCTCAACGGCCACTACATCCGCGAGCTGGACGACGCCGAGCTGGGGGAGCGCCTCGTCGAGTTCATCGGCGAGAACCGGCAGTGGGGCGAGCACCCCGACCCCGCGTGGGAGGGCGTCGTGCGGGCGGCCGCCGGCATGATCAAGCCGCGCCTGGTCAAGCTGTCGGACGCCTGGGACCAGATCGCCTTCCTCACGGTCCCCGACGACGCGGTCGTCGTCGAGGACGCGGCGCTCGATCGACTCAAGGGCGACGTCGCCGGGATCCTCGACGCCACCACCGAGGCCCTCGGTCCGCTCGAGCCCTTCGAGGCGGACTCGATCGAGGCGGCCCTGCGCTCCCGGCTCGTCGACGGGCTGGGCGTCAAGCCCCGCGTCGCCTTCGCGCCGCTCCGCACGGCCATCAGCGGCCGCAGGGTCAGCCCGCCGCTGTTCGAGAGCTGCCAGATCCTCGGGCGCGCCGCCACGCTGGCCCGCATCGAGGGGCTGCGCGGACGGCTGTGACCGCGGGCCCGTGCCGATCCGCGGACGTCAGCGGCCGCCGGGCCGCCCCGGCGGACGGTCCGCGGCGCCGGCGACTTGCCTGAGCGGGCGATCCATGGAACGATGGACAAGTTGCTCCCCGCAGTACGGGCGCGTCCGGGCCCTCGGCCCGCGGCCTCCCGCGGCGGGGGAGCCCGGACGAGCGGCGGGTCCGCGGGCCCCTGTCCGGCCGCAGAGGGCGCACGCGCGGCGTGCGCTCAAAAAATGCCGGCCGACACGCCCGACCCCGGGTGCCAGGCGACACGACATTGACAAGGGTGGACAGTGGCGAGAGCGGCGAGTTCTCGAGGCATCTCCGCCCCGGTCACAACCAGGCCAGGCCGGTCGCACCGGCCCAGCAGGGACGAGAAGAGGAACAACCGTGGCGGGACAGAAGATCCGCATCAGGCTCCGTGCCTATGACCACGAGGTCATCGACTCGTCGGCGCGCAAGATCGTCGACACCGTCACCCGTACGGGTGCCAAGGTCGCCGGCCCAGTGCCGTTGCCGACCGAGAAGAACGTGTGGTGCGTCATTCGTTCGCCCCACAAGTACAAGGACAGCCGCGAGCATTTCGAGATGCGCACCCACAAGCGGCTCATCGACATCCTCGACCCGACTCCGAAGACCGTCGACTCGCTCATGCGCCTCGATCTTCCCGCCGGCGTTGACATTGAAATCAAGCTTCCGTGAGGCCGCAGAACATGACTACCGATCGCAAAGTCAGGGGCGTGCTGGGCACCAAGCTCGGCATGACCCAGTTGTGGGACGAGAACAACCGGCTCGTGCCGGTCACCGTCATCCAGGCCGGCCCCTGCGTCGTCACGCGGGTCCGCACGCCTGACAAGGACGGCTACTCCGCCGTCCAGCTCGGCTACGGCACCATCAGGGCCGCGTCGGTCAACAGGCCGGACGCCGGCCAGTTCGCCGCCGCCGGCGCGACCCCGCGCCGCTACCTCGCGGAGATCCGGACCGGCGACGCCACCGAGTACACGCCGGGCCAGGAGCTCGGCGCCGACACCTTCGCCGCCGACGACGTCGTCGACGTCACCGGCGTGACCAAGGGCAAGGGCACCGCCGGCGTCGTCAAGCGGCACGGCTTCCGCGGCCTGCGCGCCAGCCACGGCGTCCACCGCAAGCACCGCTCGCCCGGCGGCATCGGCGCCTGCTCGACCCCGGGTCACGTCTTCAAGGGCCTGCGCATGGCCGGTCGCATGGGCAACGAGCGCAAGACCGTCCAGAACCTCTCGGTCGTCTCCGTCGACGCCGACAAGGGCCTGATCCTCGTGCGCGGCGCCGTCCCCGGCAACAGGGGCGGTCTCGTCGTCGTGCGCAGCGCCGCCAAGAAGGGTGATGCCAAGTGAACGAGAACAGCACCGTCGACGTCGTCGACGTCAAGGGCGAGCGGTCCGGCTCCGTCGAGCTGCCCGGCGAGCTCTTCGACGTCCAGGCCAACATCGCGCTGATGCACCAGGTCGTCACCGCCCAGCTCGCGGCGGCCCGCCAGGGCACCCACGCCACGAGGACCCGTTCGCGGGTCTCCGGCGGCGGCCGGAAGCCGTGGCGCCAGAAGGGCACCGGCCGTGCCCGCCAGGGCTCAACCCGCGCCCCCCAGTGGACCGGCGGCGGCATCGCCCACGGCCCGGTGCCGCGCAGCTACGCGCAGCGCACGCCCAAGAAGATGATCGCCGCCGCCCTGCGCGGGGCCCTCTCCGACCGGGCCCGCGAGGGCCGGCTCCACGTGGTGGACTCCTTCGCCTCCGGCGAGCGGCCCAGCACGAGGACCGCCGCCGCCCTGCTCGCCACCCTCGGCGACCACGACCGTGTCCTCGCCGTGCTCGAGCGCTCCGAGGAGACCAGCCGGCTCTCGCTGCGCAACCTCGTCGGCGTCCACGTCCTGTCCTGGGACCAGCTGAACGCCTACGACGTGCTCGTCGCCGATGCCGTGGTGTTCAGCAGGTCGGCCCTCGAGGCCTTCATCGCCGGCCCCGCCAAGGGCAAGTCCGTCAAGGCCGTCTCCGCCAGCGGTGAGGCCGAGCTCGAGGAGGACGCCAAGTGAGCGACTTCAAGATCCACGATCCGCACGACGTCATCCTCGCCCCCGTGGTGAGCGAGAAGACCTACGGTCTGATCGACCAGAACACCTACACCTTCGAGGTCAGCCCCAAGGCCAACAAGATCGAGATCCGTCAGGCCGTCGAGGCCATCTTCGGGGTCCGGGTCCTGTCGGTCAACACCCTGAACAGGGCCGGCAAGAGGCGTCGCACGCGTCACGGCATCGGCCGCACCGCCGACACCAAGCGCGCCCTCGTGACCCTGGCGGCCGACGACCACATCGACATTTTCGGGAACGCTCCGGCCGAGTGACCGGGAGCCGACGCGCAGACAAGGAACGAAGAACCTCATGGCCATTCGCAAGTACAGGCCCACCACGCCGGGCCGTCGCGGCTCCAGCGTGTCCGACTTCAGTGAACTGACACGCTCGAGGCCGGAGAAGTCGCTGGTCGTCCCGAAGCCGAAGACAGGCGGTCGCAACAACTCCGGCCGCATCACCACCCGCCACATCGGAGGCGGGCACAAGCAGGCCTACCGCCTGGTGGACTTCAAGCGCTACGACAAGGACGGCGTGCCGGCCCGGGTCGCCCACCTCGAGTACGATCCGGGCCGCACCGCCCGCATCGCGCTGCTCCACTACGCGGACGGCGAGAAGCGCTACATCATCGCCCCGCTGGGCCTGTCCCAGGGCGCGACGGTGGTCTCCGGCCCCGACGCCGACATCAAGCCCGGCAACAATCTGCCGCTGCGCAACATCCCGGTCGGCACCCAGGTGCACGCCGTGGAGCTGCGCCCCGGCGGCGGCGCCAAGCTCGGCCGCAGCGCCGGCGCCGTGATCCAGCTGGTCGCCCGCGAGGGCAAGTACGCCACCCTGCGCATGCCCTCGGGCGAGATGCGCATGGTCGACGTCCGCTGCCGCGCCACCATCGGCGCGGTCGGCAACGCCGAGTACGCCAACATCAGCTGGGGCAAGGCCGGCCGCAACCGCTGGCGCGGCGTCCGACCGACCGTGCGCGGCGTCGTGATGAACCCGATCGACCACCCCCACGGCGGTGGCGAGGGCCGCACCTCCGGCGGCCGTCACCCGGTGAGCCCGTGGGGCAAGCCCGAGGGCCGCACCCGCAACAGGAACAAGGCCAGCAGCAAGCTGATCGTCCGTCGCCGCAAGTCCGGCAAGAAGCGCTGATTCAGGAGCCAGTAGAGATATGCCTCGCAGCTTGAAGAAGGGCCCGTTCGTAGACGAGCACCTGCAGAAGAAGATCGACCTGCAGAACGAGAGCGGCACGAAGAACGTCATCAAGACCTGGTCGCGCCGCTCGATGGTCACCCCGGACATGCTCGGCCACACCATCGCCGTGCACGACGGTCGCAAGCACGTCCCGGTGTTCATCACCGAGTCGATGATCGGTCACAAGCTCGGTGAGTTCGCGCCCACGCGCACTTTCCGCGGCCATGTGAAGGACGACAAGAAGGCCCGCCGGCGCTGAGGCGCGGACCAGAAGGAATGAATTCGATGAGCAACACCAACGAACGGCCCAGCCGTCGTCTTGCCCTGCTCGGGGATCGTCCTGGCTCGTACGCCATTGCGCGTCACGTCCGGATGAGCCCCCGCAAGGTGCGCCGTGTCGTCGACACGGTGCGCGGGATGGACGCCGCCCAGGCCATCGCCACCCTCCGCTTCGCCCCGCAGGCCGCCGCCGAGCCGGTCCGCAAGGTGATCCAGAGCGCGGTCGCCAACGCCGAGTCGGCCGAGGGCCTGCGCGTCGACGACCTCTACGTCAGCCAGATCTTCGTGGACGAGGGCGTCACGATGCGCCGCATCCGCCCCCGCGCCAAGGGCTCGGCCAGCCGGATCCTCAAGCGCGCCAGCCACATCACCGCGGTCGTCGAGCCCCGCTCGGCTGCCAGGAAGGGAGCCTGAGCATGGGACAGAAGATCAACCCGAACGGCTTCCGCCTGGGCGTGACCACCGACCACACGTCGCGCTGGTACGCCGAGAAGCAGTACGCCGAGCTCGTGGGCGAGGACGACGCGGTGCGCTCCTGGCTCACCAAGAACCTCGAGCGCGCCGGGGTCTCCTCGGTGGAGATCGAGCGCCGCTCCGAGCGCCTCACGATCTTCCTCTACGCCGCGCGTCCGGGCATCGTCATCGGCCGCAACGGCGCCGAGGCGGAGCGCGTGCGCAGCGAGCTCGAGAAGCTCACGGGCAAGCAGATCCAGCTGAACATCCTCGAGGTCAAGAGCCCCGAGATCGACGCCCAGCTCGTGGCCCAGGGCATCGCCGAGCAGCTCGGCGCCCGCGTCGCCTTCCGCCGCGCGATGCGCAAGGCCCAGCAGACCGCCGTCCGGATGGGCGCCCAGGGCATCCGCATCAAGTGCTCCGGCCGTCTCGGCGGCGCCGAGATGAGCCGCTCCGAGGGCTACCGCGAGGGCCGCGTGCCGCTGCACACCCTGCGCGCCGACATCGACTACGGCTTCTACGAGGCCCGCACCACCTACGGGCGCATCGGCGTCAAGGTGTGGATCTACAAGGGCGACGTCACCGGCACCCGCGCCGAGCGCGCGGCCCAGAAGGCCGCCCGTCAGGCGGCCCCGGGCCGTCAGCGCAGCAACCGTCGTCCGGGCCGCGGCGAGCGCTCCGGTCGTCGTCGCGCCGACGCCGCCCGCGAGCAGGCCCCGCGCAGCGCCGCTCCCAACGCCCCGGCAGAGGCGCCCGAAATCCAGAACGCAGGAGCCTGAGACCCATGTTGATTCCCAAGCGCGTCAAGTACCGCAAGCAGCACCACCCGAAGCGCCGAGGCATGGCCAAGGGCGGGACGCAGCTGGCCTTCGGCGAGTTCGGCATCCAGGCCCTCGAGCCGGGCTACCTGACGAACCGCCAGATCGAGGCCGCCCGTATCGCCATGACCCGCTACATCAAGCGCGGCGGGAAGGTCTGGATCGACGTCTATCCCGACCGTCCGCTGACCAAGCACCCCGCCGAATCCCGCATGGGCTCCGGCAAGGGCACGCCCGAGTTCTGGGTCGTCAACGTCAAGCCGGGCCGCGTGCTCTTCGAGCTGGCCGGCGTGTCCGAGGAGGTCGCCTCCGAGGCGCTGCGCCTGGCCATCCACAAGCTGCCCTTCAAGGCACGCATCATCAAGCGCGAAGCAGGTGAGAACTGACATGGCGAAGAACCAGAGGGCCACCGCAGCCGAGCTGCGCGAGCTGTCCCGCGCCGATCTCAACGCCAGGGTCGTGGAGCTGAAGGAGGAGCTGTTCGCGCTGCGCTTCCAGGCCGCCACGGGCCAGCTCGAGAACACCGCGCGGCTGCGCGAGGTTCGCAAGGACATCGCCCGCATCTACACGGTGCTGCAGGAGCGCAACCTCGGCATCGTCGACGATCCGGACCGTGAAGGAGAGGTCGAGGCATGAGCGAGTCGGCACAGAGCGCCACCAGGCGCAACACGCGCAAGGTCCGCGAGGGTCTGGTCGTGTCCGACAAGATGGACAAGACGATCGTCGTCGCCGTCGAGGACCGGGTGAAGCACCCGCTGTACGGCAAGGTCATGACCAAGACCGTCCGCTTCAAGGCCCACGACGAGAACAACGAGGCCGGCATGGGCGACCGCGTGCGCATCATGGAGACGCGCCCGCTGTCCGCCGCCAAGCGCTGGCGCCTGGTCGCCATCGTCGAGAAGGCCAAGTAACCGAGACCCGGCGGCGCCGTCCGCGTCGGCGGCGCCGCTGCTCCCTCTGGCAGAATCCAGAGGTCAACTACGAGTCCGGCGAGGCCTCGGGCAGCCCCGGGGAACCGGTCGGACGGAGGAGAAGAAATGATCCAGCAGGAGACGCGACTGAGGGTCGCTGACAACACGGGTGCCAAGGAGCTCTTGTGCATCCGTGTTCTCGGCGGCTCGAAGCGTCGCTACGCCGGGCTCGGCGACACCATCGTGTGCACCGTCAAGGACGCCATCCCCGGTGGCAACGTGAAGAAGGGCGAGGTCGTCAAGGCCGTCGTCGTGCGCACCGTCAAGCCGCACCGCCGGGCCGATGGCTCCTACATCAAGTTCGACGAGAACGCGGCCGTCGTCCTGGGCGGCAGCACGAGCGAACCCCGCGGCACCCGTATCTTCGGGCCGGTGGCCCGCGAACTGCGTGACAGGCGCTTCATGCGTATCGTCTCGCTGGCTCCCGAGGTGATCTGAGGATGGCGAAGATGAAGCTGAAGAAGGGCGACCGCGTCAAGGTCATCGCCGGCAAGGACAAGGGCGTGGTCGGCGAGATCATCGCCGTCTTCCCCGAGGACGACCGCGTGACGGTCCAGGGCGTCAACGTCGTCAAGCGCCACCAGCGCGACACCGGCGACCCCAACACCGGTCGGCAGGTCAAGGGCGGGATCATCTCGCGGGAGGCCCCGATCCACGTCTCCAACGTCCAGTTGCTCGTCAAGGACGGCGGCGAGGACGTCGTGACCCGGATCGGCTCCAAGCGGGTGACCGTGACCAAGCGCCGTCCCGACGGCTCCGAGTACGAGGGCACCCGCGGTGTCCGCATCGCCCGCAGGACGGGGGAGGAGATCTGATGGCCCGCAACACCGACAACACCCTCAAGGTCGCGGACGCGGCCCGGGCCGCCGCGCCGCAGACCCCGCGTCTCAAGGCCCGCTACCTCGACGAGATCCGCGGGCGGCTCCAGGAGCAGTTCTCGTACACCAACCCGATGCTCGTCCCCGGTCTCACGAAGATCGTCGTGAACATGGGCGTCGGCGAGGCCGCGCACGACTCGAAGGTGCTCGACGGGGCGATCAAGGACCTCACGGCCATCACCGGCCAGAAGCCCATGGTCGTCAGGGCCCGCAAGTCGATCGCCCAGTTCCACCTGCGCGAGGGCCAGGCGATCGGCGCCTACGTCACCCTGCGCGGCGACCGCATGTGGGAGTTCGCCGACCGGCTGCTCACCCTGGCCCTGCCCCGCATCCGCGACTTCCGCGGGCTCAACGGCAACCAGTTCGACGGCAACGGCAACTACACCTTCGGCCTGACCGAGCAGGTCATGTTCCACGAGATCGACCAGGACAAGATCGACCGGGTCCGCGGCATGGACATCACCTTCGTCACGACCGCCCGGACCGACGAGGAGGGCAGGGCCCTGCTCAAGGCCCTCGGCTTCCCGTTCAAGGCGGTCGACGATCCCAAGACCAAGAAGAAGAGCGGCCCGCAGCGCGGTCGCAGGAAGAAGTGACAGCCATGGCCAAGACCGCTCTCAAGGTGAAGCAGGCGCGCAAGCCCAAGTTCGCCGTGCGCGCCTACACCAGGTGCCAGCGCTGCGGCCGCCCGAAGGCCGTCTACCGCAAGTTCGGCCTGTGCCGCATCTGCCTGCGCGAGCTCGCCCACGCGGGCGACCTGCCGGGCGTGACCAAGTCGTCCTGGTGAGCGCGCGCGTCCACCCGATGACCCCACGGCGGCGCGAGCCGCTCTCCGCCCGGCCCGGCGAACCGGCCGGGGCGGACGGACCAGAACTCGAACACGACAGGTCCGGGCGTCGCCCGGAAACCGTGGTGAGAAAGAGGCTGACAAGCCATGACCATGACTGACCCGATCGCAGACATGCTCACGCGTCTGCGCAACGCCAATCAGGCGTATCACGACGAGACGAGCATGCCCAGCTCCAAGATCAAGGTGGGCATCGCGACGATCCTGAAGCAGGAGGGCTACATCGCCGACTTCTCGGTGGTCGAGCCCCAGGCCGGCGAGGTGGGCAGGACGCTCACCCTCAGGCTCAAGTACGGCGACGACCGCAAGCGCTCCATCGCCGGCCTGCGCCGCATCAGCAAGCCGGGTCTGCGCGTCTACGCGAAGTCCAACCAGCTGCCCAAGGTACTGGGCGGCATGGGCATCGCGATCATCTCGACCTCCCAGGGCCTGATGACCGACAGGCAGGCCCACCGCAGGTCCGTGGGCGGCGAAGTGCTCGCCTACGTCTGGTGAGCGGACGAGACAGGCAAGGAGATAGAGAAATGTCACGAATTGGCAGGCTCCCCATCGCAGTCCCGTCCGGCGTCGAGGTGACCCTCGAGGGCCAGGACGTGACCGTGAAGGGCCCGAAGGGCGAGCTCTCGCGGACCATCCCGGAGCCCATCACCATCTCCCGGAACGACGAGGGCCAGCTGGTCGTCGAGCGTCCCGACGACGAGCGCACGAGCAAGTCGCTGCACGGGCTGAGCCGCACCCTGGTGAACAACATGGTGGTCGGCGTCACCGAGGGCTACGAGAAGCACCTCGAGGTCGTCGGCGTCGGCTACCGCGTCGTCGCCAAGGGCCCCGCGCAGCTCGAGTTCGCGCTCGGCTTCTCGCACCCGGTGATCGTCGACGCCCCCGAGGGCATCACCTTCGAGGTCATCACGCAGACGAGCTTCAAGGTGCACGGCATCGACAAGCAGGTCGTCGGCGAGGTTGCGGCGAACATCCGCAAGATCCGCAAGCCCGAGCCCTACAAGGGCAAGGGTGTCCGGTACGCCGGCGAGCACATCCGCCGCAAGGTCGGGAAGGCTGGTAAGTGATCATGGCGGTCAACATCAATCATCAGAAGCACCTCGCCGCCCGCAGGTCCGCCCGGCTGCGTCGTCAGAAGCGCGGCCGCAAGAAGATCTTCGGCTACCCGGAGCGCCCGCGCCTGGTCGTCACCCGCAGCGCCCGCCACATGGTGGCGCAGGTCATCGACGACGTCGCCGGCGTCACGCTCGTCTCGGCCTCCACCATGGAGAAGGACGTGCGCGCCCTCGACGGCGACAAGAAGGCCAAGGCCGCGAGGGTCGGCGAGCTCGTCGGCCGGCGCGCCAAGGACGCCGGGATCGAGCAGGTCGTCTTCGATCGCGCCGGCAACCAGTACCACGGTCGCGTCGCCGCGGTCGCCGACGGCGCCCGCAAGGCCGGTCTGAGTCTCTGACGGAAGGATTAGGAAAAGCGATGAACACATCCCAGCGCGGCGCCAACAGCCGCCAGAGCGGTGACCGTCGCGGCCGTGACGACCGTCGGAGCCGCGACAAGCAGAACGAGCGCAAGGACGAGTACTTGGAGCGCGTCGTCGCCATCAACCGCGTGTCCAAGGTCGTCCAGGGCGGCCGCCGCTTCAGCTTCACCGCGCTCGTCGTGGTGGGCGACGGCGAGGGCACCGTGGGCGTCGGCTACGGCAAGGCCAAGGAGGTGCCCGCGGCGATCGCCAAGGGCGTCGAGGAGGCCAAGAAGCACTTCTTCAGGGTGCCGCTGATCCAGCGCACCATCCCGCACCCCGTGCAGGGCGAGAAGGCGGCCGGCGTCGTCATGCTGCGTCCGGCATCCCCGGGCACCGGCGTCATCGCCGGTGGTTCGGCCCGCGCGGTCCTCGAATGCGCCGGCGTGCACGACGTGCTGGCCAAGTCTCTCGGCTCGCCGAACGCCATCAACGTGGTCCACGCCACTGTCGAGGCCCTCCAGATGCTCGAGGAGCCCGAGCAGATCGCTAAGCGCCGCGGCAAGTCGGTCGAGGACATCGCCCCGGCCGCCCTGCTGCGCGCCCGTCAGGAAGCGGAGGTGTCGGCCTGATGGCAGACCTGAGGATCACGCAGATCAAGTCGACCGTGGCCCAGAAGCCCGCCATCAGGGCGAGCGTGCGGGCCCTCGGTCTGAAGCGAATTGGTGACACCGTCACGCAGCCCGATCGGCCGGAGATCCGCGGTATGATCCGCGCTGCGCGCCACCTGGTCACCGTGGAAGAGGTGAAGTGAGCATGGCGATCAAGGTCCACCACCTGCGCCCCGCACCCGGTGCGAACCGCCCCAGGAAGCGTGTCGGCCGGGGCGAGGCCGGCAAGGGCGGCAAGACGGCCGGCCGTGGTACCAAGGGCACGGGCGCGCGCAAGAACGTGCCCGAGAGCTTCGAGGGCGGTCAGATGCCGATGCACATGCGCATGCCGAAGCTGCGCGGCTTCCAGAATCCGTTCCGGGTGGAGTACCAGCCCGTGAACGTGGCCCGGATCGCCGAGCACTTCCCGGACGGCGGTGCCGTCGGCGTCGAGGACCTCGTCGCCGCGGGACTCGTCCGCGGCGGCAGGCCGGTCAAGGTGCTGGGGGACGGCGAACTGAGCGTCAGGCTCGACATCACCGCCGACCGGTTCAGCGCCTCCGCCAAGGAGAAGATCGAGAGGGCCGGAGGCAGCGTCACCGAGCGTTGAGAACGGTCCCGTCGCGAGGGGCGGCCCCGGAGGGGGCCGCCCCTCGCGCGTGCGCGGGGTACGGCAGGGGGCGGACAGTACACCACGTAATGGTACGGCCGCCCCTCGCTCGTGCGGGATCCGCCGTCAGAAATGACGGCACGGCGCCCCTCGCGCGTGTGCGGAATGGGGTCCATTCCGGGCCGGCGCGCGGGGGGCCGGGACGTCGCCGTGCACCCGTCCGGCCCACCGGCGACCCCTCGTGCGCGCCACCCGTGGGCGGTCACGATGCCCGTGGCGGGCCCGTTGGTGGCATGCTTGTCGGCACCATGGGTGATGTCTTCGCTGAACGCTACGAACTGGTCGATGCCCTCGCCGGGCCGCCGGCACCGCTGAACCGGGTCTGGGACGCCCGCGACCGCGTCTACCGGGTCGGTCGGCTCATCGAGGACGCCTCCGAGGACCTGGCCGAGCTGCTCGGCCGGATCCCCCGCGCCGGTGCCCATCTGGCGGTTCCCGTCGGCTGCTGCACCGACCACGGCACGGCGCTCGTCGTCGGCCCCCTCGTCCCCGGCCAACTGCTCGCCGACCGGATGGCGGACCACGAGCCGATCGACGTCGACAACGCCCTGGAGATCACGGACCAGGTGCTGGCGGCCCTCGGCGTGCTGCACGGCGTCGGGCTCGTCCACCGCGCCCTCGGCGACCGCGTCGTCGTGCTGCGCGCGGGCCGGCGCCCCCATGTGCTCCTCGGCGGTCTCGGCGGGGTGGCGGAGGCTGCGGCCCCCGGGAGCGCCCGCGGGGTCGGCCCGGTGGTCGGCGTCCCCGGGTACATGTCGCTCGAGGCCTTCTCCGGCGCCGCCCCGGAGCCGGTGCAGGACCTCTACTCGGTGGGAGCCCTGCTGGTCCAGATGCTCACGGGGCGTCGCCCCTCGGCCGGGGCCGTGGCCCGTGGAGGGGCCGAGGTGCCGGCCCGTCACCGCGGCACGCCGGTCGGCGATTTCCTCTCGCACCTGCTGGCCACGGCCGCGTCCCGGACCCCCAGCGCGTCGGCTGCCCGCGCCGAGCTCGCCGCCGTGCGGGCCGCCCTCAACGCCCAGGAGGGCCCCGCGGTGCGCTTCGCCGCGCCCTTCGTCGTCGAGGACCTCACCCCGGACCTGCCGCCCGACTGGGGCGTCGGCGGGCCTCTGCCGGCACGCGTGAGCGAGCACATGGTCCGCGTCATCCGGGACCCGGAGCCCGCGGGGGACGTCCCGGCGGTCCCCTCGTCCGGCGAGCCGGCGGTCGTCGGCGGCCGGAGGGGCCGGCGGGCGCTGCTCGTCGTGCTGGCGTGCGCGCTCGTCGCCGCGGTGGTGGTGGGGGCTCGCCTGCTGCTCTGACCGGGGCCGGCCCGGGGCGGGACTGCGCGACCCGCGGCCGCCTGGCCGCGGGATCCGGGACGGGGCTCAGATGACGTAGATCGTCACGGTGGAGCCCTTGGCCAGCCTCGTGCCGCGCACCGGGTCGGTCCGCTGCACCCGGTCGAGGTGGGTCGAGGCGCTCTCGTCCACGTACTTCTGCTCGACGGTGAAGCCGGCCGCCTCGAGGGTCGAGCGTGCGTCGGCGGTCGTGCGGGCGCGCACGTCCGGAACCGCGACCTGCTCGGCGCCGCTCGAGACGACCAGGTGGATCTCGCTGCCGGCCTGCAGCTGCCCGGAGGCCGGGTCCTGCGAGATGACCTTGCCCGCCTCGACGTCCGCCGAGGGCTTCTCCTCGGTCGTCACGGTGAAGCCGGCCGCCTCCAGCGTGCTCCGGGCGTCCGCGGCGGACCGTCCCGTGCAGTCGGTCACCGCGACGGGCGCAGGACCCATCGAGACGACCAGGTCGACGGCCGTGTCGTGGACGACCTGGGAGCCCGCCTCGGCGCCGGCCGAGACGACCCTGCCGCTGTCGACGGTGTCGGAGTACTCCCCGGTCACCGAACCGACGGCCAGGTGGGCGCCGACGAGCGCACTCGAGGCGGCGTCCTGGGACAGGCCCACGACGTTCGGCATCGCGTAGGTCTGCGGCCCCGCCGAGACGACGGTGTCGATCTGCGCTCTGCGCTCGACCCTCGTCCCGGCCGTCGGGTCGGTCGAGATGACGACGCCGGCTGCCACGTCGTCGCTGTACTGCTGCTCGACGTTGACCGTGAGATCGGCCTGCTGGGCGGCGCCGATCGCGTCGGCCTGGCTCATGCCCGCCATGGCCGGGGTCTCGGTGAAGCGGCCGGCGGCGAACCACCAGGAGCTCACGCCGATGACGGCGGCGAGGACGAGGACGAGCAGCGTTGCGACGAGGCCGCGTCGGCGCCGGTGCACCGGGTCGTTGACGATCTCGGGGAACAGCGGTGTGCGCTGGCTGCGGGGCAGGGGGCCGTGGGGCTGCGGGTTGCGGGGCAGCTGGTGCGAGCCGGTCTGCGAGAGGTGGTCGCGGTAGTCCACCGGGCTGACCGGCGCGGCGGGGCGCGTCGGGGCCCCGACCGGCCGCCAGCCGCCGGAGGGGGGCCGTGCCGCCTCCCCGGGGCGCTGCCGGCCGCGCACCCGGTTCGGGTGCACCCGGGGGCTCGTCGGGCCCGACCGGGACGGACCGGTGCCGCGGGCGCGCGAGGGCACCGGCCCCGAGACGCTCGAGGCTCCGACGTACTCGCGACGCTCCGCCCTCGAGGCGAGGCGGATCGGCTCGGTGTCGGCGTGCTCGCGGCCGGCGCTCCCGGCGGACCAGTGGCGGCCCTCGCGCCAGCCGGGCGGGTACATGACCATGGCCAGCGATTCGTCGTGCGTCACGCCGGCCGCTGCGGCGGCGCGGGCGCGCCGCACCCGGGAGAGCAGCTCGTGGCCGTCGGCCGGACGGCGGTCGGGATCGCGGCGCGTGCACGCGGCGACGAGGGCGTCCACATAGTCGGGCACCGGGGCGTGGCCGTTGCGGCGCAGCGTCCGGGACGGCGCGGGCACCGACCGGTGGACGTGCGCGTAGGCGACCTGGAGGTTCTCGCCCGTGTAGGGCTTCTCGCCGGTCAGCAGCTCGTAGAGGACGATGCCGGTCGAGTAGATGTCGGAGCGGGCGTCCGCGTGCGTCTGGGCGACGATCTCGGGCGGGAGGTAGCTGACCGTGCCGATGACGTTGCCCTTGGCGACGGTGATCGTCTTGGCGCTGGCGGCGCGCGCCAAGCCGAAGTCGCCCACCTTGATCTGGCCCTTGTCCCCGATGAGGACGTTCTCGGGCTTGACGTCGCGGTGCACCAGACCGGACTCGTGGGCCGCCGCCAGGGCGGCCGCGACGGGCTCGATGAGGCTGAGGGCGCGCTCGGGGTCGAACGGCGCCTCGCGCGTGATGAGATTGCGCAGTGTGCAGCCCTCGACGAACTCCATGACGATGTACGGGCGGCCGTGGTCGATGCCCTGGTCGAAGACGCCGACGACGTGCGAGTCGGTCAGGGCGGCCGCCGCCCGAGCCTCGCGGTCGAACTTGCGGGCGAAGTCGGTGTCCTGGGACTCGTCGAGGTCGTCGTGCATGACCTTCACCGCGACGATGCGGCCGAGCCTCAGATCCTGGGCGCGGTACACCGTGGCCATGCCGCCACGAGCCAGCTTCTGCAGGATCTCGTAGCGGTCGTCCAGCACATGACCCACCAGAGGGTCAACAGTGCCATTTCTGGTCACGGTGTTGCTCCAAACACGGTCGGGGAAGGAAGGCCGTGCAAGCCTGTGAGCCAGTGTAGGGCGTCGAGATGGGCGAGGTCGAACGAAACACCTGCCGACGCTGTTTCGTTGAAAAGCAACTCATCGTCCGGGGGAGGGCCGGCAGGGGGCGGTCCCGGGAATGACCCGTGCTCCGCGGGGGCGCCGGGGTCCGACGCCAGGCCGATGCGAGGGCCCGGCGACGGGCTCAGGACTCGCGGACGAGGCAGACCTCGATGAGGGCGCCCAGCGCGGTGCGCCCCTCGGTGGTGACGTCGAGCCGGGACAGGGCCGCTCGGGCGCGCTCGCCGTCGGCGCCGATGCGCTCCTCGACGCGGGCGAGGGCGCCGCAGTCGACGAGCAGGGCCCGGGCCCGTTCCAGCTCCGGGGCGCTCAGCGGCCGCCCGAGGAAGTCGAGGATCCGCGGCTCGACGGCCAGGGCCTCTGCGACGAGCACGGTGCGCTTGCCCTCGCGCAGGTCGTCGCCTGCCGGTTTGCCCGTGCGGGCCTCGTCGCCGAAGACGCCGAGCAGATCGTCCCGGAGCTGGAAGGCCCGGCCCAGCGGCGAGCCGAGTCGCGCGAGGCCCTCGAGCGTCGCCGGGTCGGCCCCGGCCAGGGCGGCACCGTACTGCAGGGGACGGATGACGGTGTACCGGGCGGTCTTGAACTCGACGACGCGCTCGGCGACCGCGACCGGGTCGTCTCCGCCGGCCAGCCCGGCCTCCGCCGCCATGTCGAGGAACTGCCCCGCGTTGACCTCGGTGCGGACCTCGTCGAGCACGGTGTGCGCCCGGGCCAGCACCGCGGGCGGCAGGCCCGAGCGGCCGACGAGCTCATCGGACCAGGCGGTCAGCAGGTCGCCGAGGAGGATCGCCCCGGCGCGCCCGAAGGCGGCCGGGTCGCCGGCCCCCGACCGGTCGACGTGCCGGGCCTCGAGCTGGCGGTGGGCCGAGGCCTGCCCCCGGCGGGTGTCCGAGGCGTCGATCACGTCGTCGTGCACGAGGGCCGCGACGTGCAGCAGATCGAAGCTCGCGGCGGCGTCGAGGAGCGGGGCCGGATCGTCGGGCTGGCCGGCGACGGCGGCATGGCCCCAGTAGCAGAAGGCCGGACGCAGCCGCTTGCCGCCGGCGGTGAAGGCGAGGGCCAGCTCGCCGAGCGGGGCGAGCGCCGGTGAGATCGCGTCCAGACGCGCGCAGGCGTCGTCGAGGAAGTCGCCCAGGCGCGCACCGATGGCGGCGCGGAAGGCCGGGCCGGCCGGGTCGTCGGGGCTGAACATGGCGGCGGACACGCCCAGCAGCCTAGTGGATGCCCGGTACGCTGTGAACCGTGCAGCACGAGTACCGTCCCACCGCAGTGGCGCCGCAGGACCGCCTGGACTCCCGGCCCGATGAGACCATCGCGCAGTTGCTCGCCCGAGCCGACCGGCCGACCATCAGCGCGGAGTTCTTCCCGCCCCGCGACGACGAGGGCGCAGCGGTGCTGCACCGGTCCATCGAGCAGCTCGAGGCGCTGCACCCCGACTTCGTCTCGGTCACCTACGGCGCCAACGGCTCCAGCCGCGAGCGCACCCTCGACGCCGTGCGCGACATCCTCGCCAGCACGCGGCTGCGCGTCATGGGTCACCTGACCTGCACCGGCCAGAGCGTCGACGAGCTGAAGGCCGTCATCGACGGCTACGGCGAGATGGGCGTGCGCCACGTCCTCGCGATCCGCGGCGACATGCCCGGCGGCCCGCTCGTGCCGTGGGAGCGGCACCCGCAGGGTCTGGCCAACGCCACCGAGCTGGTGGAGCTCGTCAAGAGCCGCGGCGAGTTCTGCGTCGGCGTCGGCGCCTTCCCCGACGTGCACCCGGGTTCGACCGCCGAGCGGGACGTGCAGGTGCTGCGCGACAAGCAGACGGCCGGCGCCGAGTTCGCCATCACCCAGCTGTTCTTCCGCCCCGGCGCCTACCGACGGCTCGTCGATCGGCTGCGCGACGCCGGCTGCGGGCTGCCCGTCATCGCCGGCATGATGCCGGTCATCGCCATCGGCCAGATCGACAGGTTCGCCGAGCTGTCGGGCGCTCCGCTGCCCGACGAGATGGTCGCCCGGCTGCGGGCCGTCGGGGACGACCGCGCCGCGGTGCGTGGTGTCGGCACGGCCCTCTGCGCCGAACTGGCCCGTGAGCTGCTCGCCGGTGGGGCGCCCGGCATCCAGTTCTTCACCCAGAACCGCTCGGTCGCCACCCTCGAGATTCTTGGGCGGTTGGCGGGGGTTTCTTGGTGAGGTCCCTGGGTGGTCCCTGAGGGTTGTTCCTTGGGGGTGGGCTCGTGGAGGGTTATGCAAAACTCCTGATTTGAATCTTCGGTGATTCCCGCTCCCGGGCGTGTCGGAACAGACAATGAGGACCTGCCCTGAGACAATAAAGCAACCAATGGCCGAAGGCCGAAAATCTCAAAACAGGTCCTCACGTGTATCATACAACAGGTTTCTCCGCGGCCGCAATGGCAGCCTTGTGCACGATCCTCATCGAGACCCACCCTCGTCCCCCGCAGAGAACAGGCAGGCCCCGGGCGCTGACCACCGAACAGGAAATCAGACTCACCCTCGTCTATCACCGACGTAACCGCACCCAGGCCGA
>NZ_KE384545.1:43731-148519 GCF_000426605.1 Propionibacterium acidifaciens DSM 21887 | reverse complement strand
CCGCTTGGAGCACGAGGCCGAGACCCGCCGCATGTGGCTCCCCAGAGGGCAGCGCACCAAGCTGTCCGTGGACCGGAAGAAGACGTCCCAGTCCTTCTTCGGTGCGCTCTCCCTGACCAGCAAAAAAGTCAAACTGTACCCGATCGAGGGCAACCAGAACACCGAGCAGACGATTCTCGCGCTGGACCGGCTCCAACGAGAAACCGAGACAGAGAAGATCGCAGTTGTCCTGGACAACGCCCGCTTCCACCACGCGAAAGCGTTGACCGCCCTCTACGAGCCCGGCCGGCTGCTGGAGCGCATCACCCCTGTTTTCCTGCCGCCGTACGCGCCCGACCACAACCCGGTCGAGCACGTCTGGAACACGGCCAAGAACAACATCGCGAACATCCAGCGCGAGACCCCCGAAGAAACCTTCGGCGCGTTCGCCTCATACATCACCGGCCGTGCCTTCGACTACGACTTCGAGCACCTCCCACTCCGCGAAACCAGAAACGATTTTGTTTCATGACAGCCATACAATCACAAACGATCCCCGCTCGGCGATCGACTACCGCACACCCAACGAAGTCGACGCCGAATGGAGACGCCATAATAAGACAGCCTGAACCAGAAGTTCACCACTGTCCGAAAACCCACTTCACTCCAAGATCACGCGGCGCAGCATGGGTGGGAAGGACAGGAACGGCGTGAACCGTTCCCAGGCTCTCTCCCAGGTCGTCACGGTGTCGGGGTACCGGGCTCCCAGCGCAGAGTCGGAGAAGTCCGCCAGGGCCTTGCGGGCGGCGTCCTCGCTCGGGGCGGCGTAGACCGGTTTGAGGGCGGCGGCGACCTTCTTGCGGTCTTGGTAGGCCACGAACCTCATCAAGGAACGGATCAGGTGGACCACGCAGGTCTGGACCACCGAGTCGGGCCACCAGGTGGCCTCGATGGCCTCGGCCAGGCCCGCCAGCCCGTCGCAGCACACGATGAGTACGTCCTTCACGCCCCTGTTGGCGAGCTCGGCGCACACGTGAGCCCAGAAGGGGGCTCCCTCATCGGCTTGGACCCAGATCCCCAGGACGTGCTTGATCCCGTCCATATTGACGCCGACGGCGATGTGAGCAGCCCGATTGGTCACGCGCGAGTTATGGCGGACCTTGACGCGGATCGCGTCGAGGTAAATCACCGGGTAGAAGGCCTCCAGCGGGTGGGCCTGCCAGGCCAGGACGGCGTCGGGCACGGCGTCGGTGATCTTGCTGATCGTGCCGGCGCTCAGTTCCACCCCGAGGGTGGAGTCCAGCCGATGGCGGATCTCGCGGACCTTCAATTCCGCCGGCGTACAGGCTGATGATCATCGCGTCCAACCCGTCCATGCGCCGCTGACCCTTCCTGACCAGGCGGGGCGTGTACGTGCCGGCGCGGTCGCGGGGGACCACGGGTCTCGAACGAGCCGGCCTCGGAGTCGATCGTCTTGGTCGTGGTGCCGTTACGCGCGTTGCCACGGGCCACCGGTGTCGGCCCGCCCTTCTCATAGCCCAAGTGATCGGTCAACTCGGCGGCCAGACCCCGTTCCAGAGCCTCTTTGAGCAGTGCCGGCAGCAGCCCGTCACTGCCCGTCAGCTCCACTTGGCCGGAGTCAATCAGCTCGAACAGCTCGCCCAAGCCACCCGAGGCACGTAGTTTCTCGACCACGCTGCGCCCACCAGCGGGACCAGTCTTCTCATCAGTTCGGGCCGAACGGTCGCCCGCTTCGAGACTGAAAACGAAGCGGCCCCGCCATCGGGCGGGGCCATGTCGAAACCAACGGGGTGGAGCTAAGGGGATTCGAACCCCTGACCTCTTCCATGCCATGGAAGCGCGCTACCAACTGCGCCATAGCCCCGAACGGGTGCCGCGCCGGCCGGTCGGCCGCGGCGGCCTGACATATGGTAACGCACCATCGGCGCGATGCAAAATCAGTGCCCCGGCGCCGACGGGGTCCCGCTCCGGGCCCTGCCGCGGGGACTCAGGCGGGCACGACGAGGGCGGTGATTTGGTGGCCGCTGGCGTCCGCGAGCACGATGGTCGTGTCGTTGCGGTCCTTGCCGAAGCGCACCTCGCCCTGCGTCGTCCGTCCGTCTTCGACCGTGCCGGAGGCCATCTCGCCGGTGCCGTTGGTCTGCCCGGTGCTCGCATTGTCGATCGCGAACGTCGTGAACGCCAGCCGACCCTTCGTGCTCGTGATCGTCATGTCGATCACGAGCCCGTTCGAGTCCCAGCGGGAGCTGCTGATCTGCCAGGTACCGGTGAAGGAGCCCGACTCGACGGGGATCGCGCCGACGACGCTCGTCGACTGGCCGGGGGTGGACGGCGCCGCGCTCGTGGACGGCGCGGCGCCCTGCCCGCCCTGGTCCTGCCGGGGGCTGCGCATCGCCACGGCCATCATCGCCATGAGGATCACGAGGACGAGGGCGGCGACGGCGATGAGGTAGGTGCGGTTGCGGTGCACCGCGTACTGCCCGATCGCGTTGCTCGGCGCCGTCGGTGCGCCCGATGGCGCGCACGGCTCCTGCGGCGGCGGGGCGACCGGAGCGCTCGTCGCCGCGCTGCTGCGGTCGCCGTAGGGATCGATCCGGGGGCCCGGTGCGGCCGGCGGGACCCCCGCAGCGGCCTCGTCGAAACCGGGCAGCTCGGCCCCGGGGTACCAGCCGGCCGGCTGCTGGGCGGGTCCGGGGGCCCGGCCGGCCGGTTTCAGGCGGTCCCACGTCGGAGCCGTGGCCCCGGGCGCGGGGCCCTGGGGCGCCGCCGGGCCGCCGGCGCCGGGCCCGGGTGCGTTCGGGCCCGTGCCGGGGCTGGTGCCGTCGCTGCTCTGCTCGCTCATGATGGTTCTCAGCCTAGGCCAGCCGGGTGACGGCCGGTCGGCGTCCGGGCCGTCGGACCGAACGGCGGGAGTTGTCCACAGCTTCCGCCGGAGGCGAGAAAGTCGGTCCTCGCTGCGCACAGTGAGGGCATGACAGCCACAACCGCCCTCGACCGCTTCACCGTCGGCTCCTGCGAGGACCTGCTCGCGCTCATCCCCTATCTCATCGGCTACGAGCCCGACGAGGCGCTGCTCGTCATGACGCACTGCGACGGCGCCGTCGCGCAGTCCTCGTGCATGAGCAGGGCCCTCGTCGACGAGCCCGACTCCCTGACGCCCATCATCGGGTCCATGCGGGCCGCCACCCCCGGCTCGGAGTTCATCGTCGTCGGCTACGGCCCGCCCGAATGGGCCGACGCCGCCGTTATGACCGTCCGGCAGGAGCTGCGCCCCGGCGAGATGCTCTGCTGCCTCGTGGTCACCGACCGCCTGTTCTGGGACGTCGGCGCGGGCGAGGTCCCAGGCCTGGCCCCCGGCCACGAGTTCGACCCGAGCACCTCCCCGGTCGCCGTCCAGGCGATCGCCTCGGGCATGTCGGCCTACGCCAGCCGCGACGAGCTCGTCGCCGTCGTCGCCGGGCCGGGCGACCCCGGGCCCGACGAGGCCGCGGCGTGGGACGTGGCCTGCGAATGCCTGGGCTGGCCGCCGGGCCGCCAGCGGGCGTTCGTCGACGACTGCCTCGCCGACGCCGTCGAGGCCGGGCGGCGCCTGGACCGCGAGCGGCTGCGTCGGCTGTGCGTGCTCGCGGGCGGGCCCATGCGCCGGCACGTCATGGTCCGGACGGGCCTCGACGAGGACGACCCAGCGGCCTACGAGCAGCTGTGGGCCGACGCCGTGGCGATCGCCCCCGCGCGGTGGGCGCCCCCGGTGCTCGGCCTGCTCGGCATCGCGTCCTGGCGGCGCGGCGGGGGAGCGCTGCTCAGCGAGGTGATCGCCCGTCTCGAGGCGCTCGACCCGGCGTCGGGCATGATCCTCGTCCTCACTGATCTGCGCACCCGTCGCCCTCCCCGGGGTCGTCGGCGCCCGCACCGCTGAGGGCCCGCCCGGCGGGACGGGCCGTCGGGCGGCCGGCATCCGGCGGGGCACGGGACGCTCGCGGGAGCGGCGGTATGCTGTGCCGGCACGACCGGCATCCGACAGGGGCACGGGCACGAGTCGCAGGAGGAGCTCGAAGTGAGCCAGGTGGAGACGAGCCAGGGCGCGGGCCAGCCGCGGGCCGAGCGCGGCGGCTACGACGCCGCTGCCGCCGAGGCGAAGTGGCAGAGGTTCTGGGCCGAGGACCGGACGTTCGTGGCCCGCGACGACGACCCCCGCGAACGCCGCTACATGCTCGACATGTTCCCGTACCCCTCCGGCGACCTCCACATGGGGCACGCCGAGGCGTACGCGATGGGCGACGTGCTCGCCCGCATCTGGCGGATGCAGGGCTACAACGTCATGCACCCGATCGGCTGGGACGCCTTCGGCCTGCCGGCCGAGAACGCGGCCATCCGCAACGACGAGCACCCGTCCCGCTGGACCTACGAGAACATCGAGACGCAGAAGAAGTCGTTCAAGCGCTACGGCCTGAGCCTGGACTGGAGCCGCGAGATCCACACCTGCGACGAGGAGTACTACCGCTGGACCCAGTGGCTCTTCCTGCAGTTCTTCCGCAAGGGCCTGGCCTACCGCAAGGACGGCTACGTCAACTGGTGCCCGACCGACCAGACCGTGCTCGCCAACGAGCAGGTCAAGGAGGGTCTGTGCGAGCGCTGCGGCTCGGTCGTGACCAAGCGCGAGCTCACCCAGTGGTACTTCCGCATCACCGACTACGCCCAGGAGCTGCTCGACGACATGGGCCAGCTGGAGGGCACGTGGCCCGACCGGGTGCTCGCGATGCAGCGCAACTGGATCGGCCGTTCCGAGGGCGCCTGGGTGACGTTCGCCGTCGAGGGCCGCGACGAGCCCATCACCGTCTTCACCACGCGCCCCGACACGCTCCACGGCGCCAGCTTCATGGTCGTCGCCCCCGACGCCCCGCTGGCCGAGGAGATCGTCTCGGACGAGTGCCGCCCGGCCTTCGAGGAGTACCTCGAGCGGGTCAAGAGGACCAATGACATCGAGCGCCAGTCCACCGAGCACGTCAAGACCGGCGTGCCGCTGGGCGTCACCGCCGTCAACCCCGTCAACGGCGAATCGATCCCGATCTGGGCCGGCGACTACGTGCTGTCCGAGTACGGCTCCGGCGCCATCATGGCCGTGCCCGCCCACGACCAGCGCGACCTCGACTTCGCCCGCACGTACGGCCTGCCAGTCCGCATGGTCATCGACACCGGCGAGCCCGACCCGGCGGTCTCCGGCATCGCCACCACCGGCGACGGCGCCTACGTGAACTCCGGCTCGCTCGACGGCCTGTCCGACAAGGCCTCCGCCGCGCGCCGCATCATCGCCGAGCTCGAGGCCGCCGGCACCGGCGAGGCCACCGTCACCTACCGGCTGCGCGACTGGCTGCTCAGTCGGCAGCGCTTCTGGGGCTGCCCCATCCCGATCATCCGCTGCCCGGCCTGCGGGGACGTCCCCGTCCCCGAGGACCGGCTGCCGGTCCGGCTGCCCGACCTGCGCGGCGAGGCGCTGGCGCCCCGCGGCGTCTCGCCCCTGGCCGCCGCGACCGAGTGGAAGCAGGTGGCCTGCCCGCGCTGCGGCGCCGACGCGGAGCGCGACACCGACACGATGGACACTTTCGTCGACTCGTCCTGGTACTTCTTCCGTTACTGCTCCCCGCAGGACGACGAGGGCCCCTTCGACCCCGCGCAGGTCCGGCTCTGGTCCCCCGTCGACCAGTACGTCGGCGGCGTCGAGCACGCCACGATGCACCTGCTCTACTCGCGCTTCTTCACCAAGGTGCTGCGCGACCTGGGGCTGGTCGACTTCGATGAGCCCTTCACGCGCCTGCTCAACCAGGGCCAGGTCATCAACGAGGGCAAGGCCATGAGCAAGTCCCTCGGCAACGGCGTCGACCTCGGCGCCCAGCTCGACGCGTACGGCGTCGACGCGGTGCGCCTCACCGTCGTCTTCGCCGGGCCGCCGGCCGACGACATCGACTGGGCCGACGTCTCCCCGGCGAGCTCGCTGCGCTTCCTGCAGCGCGCCCACCGCCTCGCCCAGGACGTGAGGGCCCCCCACGGCGCCGACCCGGCCGCCGGCGACCGGCAGCAGCGCCGGGCCACCCACCGGGCCGTCGCCGAGATCACCGAGCTGGTCGGCTCCGGCCGCTTCAACGTGGCGATCGCCCGCATCATGGAACTCGTCAACACGACCCGCAAGGCCATCGACACCGGTCCCGGCGCCGCCGACCCGGCGGTGCGCGAGGCGGTCGAGTTCATCGCCCAGGCCCTCAGCCTGTTCGCCCCGTACGTCGCCGAGGAGATGTGGGAGCTGCTCGGCGGCGCCCCGTCCATCGCCAACTCCACCTGGCCGACCGCCGATCCCGCCCTGCTCGTCGCCGACGAGGTGACGATGGTCGTCCAAGTGCAGGGCAAGGTGCGCGCCAAGCTGCAGGTCGCCCCCGACATCGCCGAGGACGACGCCGTCGCGCTGGCCCTGGCCGACCCGAAAGTCCGTCGGGCCCTCGACTGCCGCCCGGTCGCGAAGACGATCACCCGGCTGCCGCGCATGGTGAGCATCGTCCCCGGCCGCTGACCGGGGCGCCGCCCCGGCGCGGGAGCCCCCGGGGGCCCGTGGCATGCTGAGGGCGGCACAGCGAGGAGGAGGACCCCGTGCAGTGGCTTCTGCGTGACGTCGACGTCCTCGGGCGGGGGCGCCGCGACATCGCCCTCGACGGCGGCGCGATCATCGACCCCGCCCTCGTCGGGCCGGCCGCACGGTCCGTCGGCTGCTCCGGGCTCGTCGCGCTGCCGGCCCTCGTCGACCCGCACACGCACCTGCGCGACCCGGGCGCCGGGGACGCCGAGACGATCGCCACGGGTCTGAGGGCCGCGGCCGCTGGCGGTTACGGGGCGGTCTTCGTCATGGCCAACACCGAGCCGGTCGCCGACACCGCGGCCGTTGTCGAGTACGAGCGCGACACCGCCGAGCGGGCGGGTCTGTGCGATCTTCACCCGATCGGGGCCGTCACGAAGGGCCTCGCCGGGCAGGAGCTCGCCGACCTGGAGGCCATGGCCTCCAGCCGCGCCGCCGTGCGCATGTTCAGCGACGACGGCATGTGCGTGGGGCGCTCCGATCTCATGCGCGAGGCCCTCGAGCGCATCAGCGCCCTCGGCGGGGTGCTCGCCCAGCACAGCCAGGACCTGGCTCTCACGGCGGGCGCCCAGCTCGACGAGGGCGAGCTGTCGCGGGCCCTCGGGATGACGGGCTGGCCCGCGATGGCCGAGTCGACGATCATCGCCCGCGACGCGATCATGGCCGGCCACCTGGGCGCCCGCCTGCACGTCTGCCACATCTCCACCGCCACGGGCGTCGAGGTCGTGCGCTGGGCCAAGGCGCAGGGCTTCCAGGTGACCGCCGAGGCGACCCCGCACCACCTGGCGCTCGACTCGGGCGCGACCGCCGCGGGCGACCCCGACTTCAAGGTGAACCCGCCGCTGCGCGGCACCGCGGACGTCGCCGCGGTGCGCGAAGGGCTCCTCGACGGCACCATCGACATGATCGGCACCGACCACGCCCCGCACCCCGACTCGGCCAAGGGCTGCGACTGGAGCCGGGCGGCCAACGGCATGCTCGGTCTCGAGACCGCCCTGGCCGTCGTGGCCGAGCTGTTCGTCCGCACCGGGCGCATGAGCTGGGCGCAGCTGGCCGACCGGATGTCCACCCGGCCCGCCGGCCTCCTCGGCCTCGGGCACCGCTACGGCGGCGACCTGTCCGTCGGCCGGCCCGGGAATCTGTGCCTGATCGACCCGCAGCGGCCCTGGACGGTCGATCCCGCCGGGCTGTCGTCGATCGCCCGCAACACCCCGTACAAGGGGCGCACCTATCACGCCCGGGTCGTGGCCACCGTCCTGCACGGCCGTCCCACCTTCGACCTGGACGGCGTCTTCGCGGCGGGCTGAGCGCGCCCGCCGCACGGAGGAGGATCACGTGAGCAAGAATTTCGAGTACGTCCGCAGCGACGGCCACGACGTCGTGCGCATCGCCGCGCGCGGCCGCGACGTGCTCACCCACCCGATGACGAACTTCGGCACCGCCTTCACGAGGGACCAGCGCGAACGCCTCGGTCTCGTCGGCCTGCTGCCGCCCGGTGTCGTGGACATCAACGGCCAGCTCCGGCGCATCCACGACCAGTACCTCACTGAGCCGACCGACATGGCCCGCTACGTCTTCCTCAACACGCTCAAGGAGCGCAACGAGATCCTGTTCTACCGGCTCGTGTCCGAGCACATCGAGCAGATGCTGCCCATCATCTACACGCCGACCATCGGCCGGGCCATCGAGGAGTACAGCCACTGGTTCCACCGGCCCCGCGGCGTCTTCATCGACATCGACCACCCCGAGGACATGACCGAGGCGCTCCTCGCCTACGGCTACGGCCCCGACGAGGTCGACCTCATCGTCGTCACCGACTCCGAGGGCATCCTCGGCATCGGGGACCAGGGCGTCGGGGGCGTCTCCATCGCGGTCGGCAAGCTCGCCGTGTACACCGCGGCCGCCGGCATCCGCCCCGACCGGGTGCTGCCCGTCGTGCTCGACACCGGCACGAACAACCTCGAGCTGCTCAACGACGACTGCTACCTCGGCGTGCGCCACTCGCGGGTGCGCGGGCGGCGCTACGACGACTTCATCGAGCAGTTCGTGCGGGCGGTCGGTGAGCTCTTCCCGCATGCGATGCTCCACTGGGAGGACTTCGGCGCGTCGAACGCCCACCGCATCCTCAGCCGCTACCGCGCCGAGATGTGCACCTTCAACGACGACATCCAGGGCACGGCGGCCGTCGTGGTCTCCGCGGCGCTGGCCGGCATCAGGCGCTCCGGGGTGCCGATCGAGGAGCAGCGGATCGTCGTCTTCGGCGCGGGCACCGCCGGCATCGGCATCAGCGACCTGCTCGTGCAGGTCATGGTCGAGCAGGGACTCGACGCCGCGGAGGCGCGCCGCCGCTTCTGGGCGATGGGAAGCCGCGGCCTCATCGTCGAGGGCGGCCGGATGCGCGACTTCCAGGAGCCCTACGCGCGCCCCGCCTCGGACGTCGTCGACTGGCCGGACGCCCCGCACGGCCACGGCCTGGACGAGGTCGTCCACCGGGCCCGGCCCACGATGCTCATCGGCTGCTCGGCCCAGTTCGGCGCCTTCACCGAGCGGGTCGTCCGCGAGATGGCCTCCCACCAGGAGCGGCCGATCATCATGCCGCTGTCGAACCCGACCTCGAAGGCCGAGGCCCTTCCGGCCGACCTCCTCGAGTGGACCGACGGCAGGGCCCTCATCGCCACGGGCTCGCCCTTCGAACCGATCACCGTCGGGGGCACCCGCTACGAGATCGCCCAGGCGAACAACGCGCTCGTGTTCCCCGGCATCGGTCTGGGGACCATCGCCGTCGAGGCCTCGCGCGTCAGCGACGGCATGATCCGCGCCGCGGCGACATGCCTCGCCCGCTCCGGGGCCAGGGACGCCGAGGGCGCCTCCCTCCTGCCCTCCATCCACCGGCTGCGCGTCATCAGCGCGAAGGTCGGGCTGGCCGTGGCGCAGCAGGCCATCGACGAGGGGCTGGCCCGTGTCGTCCCCGACGACACGGTGCAGGCGATCGCCGACCGCATGTGGCGCGCCGAGTACCCCGAGGTCGAGGTCGTCGACCAGCTGTGAGCCGCCCGTCTCACAGGGTGTTGTCCGTCTGATCGACTCGGCGGCCTCCCGCACACACTGCGGGCATGGCACACGGATTCGGGCGCGGCGCGGGCGCCGACGAGGCGGTCTCCCGTCTGCGCGAGGTCATGGCCGGAGCGGGCCCGCTCGTCGGCGGCCCCCGGCGCGCACGGGGTGGACGGTCCGCCGGTCCCGCCTGGTGCGACGACGAGGGCCTCGCCCCGTACGGCGACGTCGACCCCGCCGGGTACGACGGCGTCGAGGACTGGGACGGGCCCGAGGAGCCGGGCGCGGACGAGGCCCCCGACGGCGACGAGAGCGACGAGCCGTTCGTCGGCGCCCCACCGGGCCGCGTCGACGGCGCGGAGCCGGCCCTGCGACGGGGCCCCGGCCGCGGGCCCGGCCCCGTCGCGGGGCCCGGGGAGCGGCTGCGCGAGTTCGGCCGCGCGCACTTCGCGGTCATCGTGGTCGTCTGCGTCGTCGTCCTCGTGTTCAGCGTCATCCAGGTGCTGCGCGCCCGGGCCACGACGGTCGACGCGCCGAGCCCGAGCGTTCAGGACTCCGGTGGCGTGCAGGGCCCGGGGCCCGAGGCGTCGGCGCAGCCGACCCCGCCCGCCGGGCAGACGCCCCAGGGGGCCCAGTCGCCCGCAGCCATCCGCGTGCACGTCATCGGCGCGGTCGCGGCCCCGGGCGTCGTGGAGCTGCCCGAGGGATCCCGAGTCTCGGACGCCCTCGACGCCGCCGGGGGCCTCGGGGCCGACGCCGACCCGGGTGAGCTCAACCTCGCCCAGACCGTCTGCGACGGCTGCCAGGTCGTCATCGGCACGACCGGCGCCCCGCGGGGCGAGCTGAACGGGCCGGGCGGGGCGGGGGCCTCCGACCGGGGGTCCGCAGGGGGCGCCCCCGCCGCGCCGGCCCCGTCGTCGGGCTCCGGGCAGGGCGACGCGCTCGACCTCAACTCGGCCACCGCCTCCCAGCTCGAGGAACTGCCCGGCATCGGCCCGGTGCTCGCCGAGCGCATCGTCGAGTGGCGCACTCAGCACGGCCGCTTCAGTCGGGTCGAGGAGCTCCAGGAGGTCGACGGCATCGGCGAGAAGCTCTACTCGCGGGTCAAGGACCATGTCAGGGTCTGAGCGCGGACGCGTCCGCCCCGGCGGGCGAGACGCCGCGGATCCGCCGCAGGGCCGGGGCGGCCCGGCCCGCGACCTGCGGCTCGTCGCCCCGGCGCTGTGCGCATGGGCCGGGGCCCTCATGACGCTCGGCGCCCCGCCCCGGGTGAGCTGGCCTGTGCTGGGGCTCTGCCTGGCCCTGACGGTCCACGCGGCCCGCCGCCGCCGGTGGGCGCTCGCCGGTGCGGCGCTCGTGACCGCGAGCGCCATCGGCTGCTGCCTCGGCCAGCTCCACTGGTGCGAGCACGGTCCGCTGGCCGGGGCCGCCGCCGACGAGGCGGTCGTCGAGGTCACCGCCCGGGTGGCGGCCGACCCGGTGGCCCTCGAGCAGCGGGGCTCCTTCCCGGCCGCCACCCGCGTGACGGTCGTCGTCGAGACCGTGCGGGTCAGGGGCGGGTCCTGGCACGTCCGGAGCAGGGCCGAGCTCACCGCCTCCGGCGAGCGGGGCGAGCGGATCGCCAGCCTGAGGGTGGGGGAACGGGTCCGGCTGCTCGCCCTGGCCTCGTCCCCCGACGACCACGACGACGGCCTCGTCGCCGTGCTGCGCCCCCGGGGCCCCGTCGAGCGGCTCGCGGGCCCCGGCCCGGTCGACCGGGCGGTCAACGCGGTGCGATCGCGTCTGCGCGAGTCGATGCGGTGGAGCCCCCACGACCAGGCGGGGCTCGTGCCCTCCCTCGTCGAGGGGGACACGAGCGGCCTCGACGGGACGCTCGAGGAGGACTTCAGGGCGTCCAGCCTCACCCATCTCACGGCGGTCTCCGGCACGAACCTCACCCTCATGCTCGCCTTCTTCCTCGCGGTCGCCAGGGCGGCGGGCGTCCGCGGCTGGTCGCTGAGGTCGCTCGCCGTGCTCGTCGTGGCGGCCTTCGTCGTCCTGTGCCGGGCCGAGCCCAGCGTCGTGCGGGCCGCCGCCATGGGTCTCGTGGCGCTGGCGGCCACGGGGCGCAGGGGCCTGGGCCCGTCGGGCCTGCGCCAGCTGGCCTGCGCCGTGTGGCTGCTCCTCCTCGTCGACCCGTGGCTGGCCCGCAGCTGGGGCTTCGCGCTGTCCGTCGCCGCCACCGGCGGCATCCTGCTCTGGGCCGGCCCCTGGCAGCGCGCGATGAGCGGCTGGGCGCCCGGCTGGCTCGCCGAGTCGGTCTGCGTCCCGGCGGCCGCGCAGCTCGCGACGCAGCCGCTCATCACCGCCCTGTCGGGCACCGTCTCCATGACGGGGCTCGTCGCCAACATGGCCGCGGGGCCGTTCGTCGCGCCGGTCACCGTGCTGGGGCTGCTGGCCGCCCTGTGCGGGGTGGCGTGCCCGCCCGCCGGAGCGGTCCTCGGCTGGTGCGCCGGCTGGTGCGCCGAGCCGATCATCCTCGTCGCCCGCCTGTGCGCCGGCCTGCCCGCAGCGACGCTCGCCTGGCCCGTCTCCGGCTGGTCGCTGGCCGTGCTGGGCTGCGTGTGCCTGGCCCTGGTCCGACTCATCGGCCGGGCGGCCGCCCGGCCGGGGGCCTGCGCCGCCCTGGCGGGCGTCCTCCTCGTCGGCTGCCTGTGGCGTCCCGCCGCGCCGGGCTGGCCGTCCGGCTGGGCGATCGTCAGCTGCGACGTCGGCCAGGGCGACGCCACCCTCGTGCGCACCGGCGCCCGCTCCGCCGTCCTCGTCGACGCCGGCCCGCCCGGGGACGCGGCGGCGCGCTGCCTGCGCGAGCAGCACGTCGACCACCTGAGCATGCTCGTCCTGAGTCACTTCCACGACGACCACGTCGGCGGCCTCCCCCAGATCGTCGGGCACATGGGCATCGACCTGGCCCTCCTCGACCCGCTGGAGTCCCCGGCCGGCAACGCCCGCCGGGTGCACGAGCTGCTCGACGCCGCCGGGGTGCCGACCCGCACCGCGAGGGCCGGCGAGCGCATCGACGTCGGCCCGGTCCGCTGGCTGACCCTGCAGGCCGGCGCGGACGCGGGCCCCGACCAGGCCCGGGCCGCCGCCGGCGACGCCGGCGGGCAGCGGGCGGCCTCGGAGAGCTCGGCCGAGAACGACTCGAGCATCCTGGGCCGGATCACGGTGCAGGGGATCGGCCTCGTCGTCACGGGCGATCTCGAGACGGACGGCCAGGACAGGGCCGTCACGGCCGGTCTCGACCTGCGCGCCGACGTCCTCAAGGTCGCCCACCACGGCTCAGCGCGGCAGAGCCCCGACTTCCTCGCCGCCACCGGCGCGCGACTGGCCCTCGTGAGCGTCGGGGCCGGGAACTCCTACGGCCACCCCGCCGCGAGGACGGTGGACGCGCTGGGCCTGCTCGGCATGCGGGTCATGCGCACGGACCGCAACGGGGCCGTCGCCGTGGTGGTTCTCGGCGACGGCGCGCTGAGGGCGGTGAGCAGGCGATGAGACGCGCTGCGACGACCCGTCGTCGACGCGCCCGGGGCGCCGCCGCCGGTGCCGGGTGGCACGATGGCAGGGTGAGTTCAGATTCCGTCTTCGGTACGACGACACTCGTCCACGGCTCCGAGTCGCTGCTGGCCGAGCGCGCCACGGCCGCGATCCTCGCGCGGGCCCGCGCCGAGCGGCCGGACGTCCAGGTCAACGAGCTCGACGCCTCCTCGGCGAGCCCGGCCGACTTCCTCGAGGCCACCGGCGGCTCCCTGTTCGCCAGCCACAGCGTCGTCGTCATCCACGACCTGGGCAGCGCCGACGACGGACTGGGGGCCAGGCTCGTCGAGTTCGCCGCCACCCCGAGCGAGACGGTCTGCGTCGTCGCCGAGCACACCGGCGGCACGAAGGGCCGCGGGCTGCTCACCAGGCTCCGCAAGGCCGGGGTCGCCCGGATCGCCGCCGAGCCCCTCAAGGCCTGGGAGCTCACCGACTTCGTTGCCGGGGAGGCCCGCGAGCAGGGCATGAGCATCGACGGCCGGGCCGCCCAGGGGCTCGTCGAGGCCGTCGGCAAGGACCTTCGCGCCCTGGCGGGCGCCGTCGGGCAGCTCGCGTCCGACTGGCGGGGCGAGCGGCTCACCGTCGATGTCGTCAACCGCTACTTCGCGGGCCGCGTCGACGTCACCGGCTACGCGGTGAGCGCCGATGCGCTCGCCGGACGCCCCGGCCAGGCCCTCGAGAAACTGCGCTGGGCCCTGTCGTGCGGCGTCCACCCGGCGGCCGTCACCGCCGCCTTCGCCGCCGATCTGCGCGCCCTCGGCCTTTACCTCGGCGCCCAGGGCGAGCGCTTGCGCGACAACCAGATGGCCGAGATCTGCGGCGTCGGCCCGTGGAAGGTCAAGACGCTGCGCGCCCAGGCGCGGGGCTGGCAGCCCGGCGGTGTCGCCCGGGCGCTCGTCGCCGTCGCCGCCGCGGACGCCGCCGTCAAGGGGGCCGCCACCGATCCGCACTTCGCCCTGGAGCAGCTGCTCCTGGCCGTCGACCGTGCCCGCTCGGCCGGCCGGTCCAGGGCGCGCGCAAGCGCCCCGACCACCCAGTGAGGATCGGGGCGCTTGCTGCGGGGAGTCAGTCCCCGGCCCGGTGCGGGCGCGGCGGACTCGGATGAGGATCAGAGGGAGTCGGCCCTCAGGGAGATGGCCGATTTGCGGTTGGCCGCCTGGTTGGCGTGGATGACGCCGGCGGACGCCGCCTTGTCGAGGGCGCGGTTGGCGACCTTCGCCAGCTCGAGTGCCTTCTCCCTGTCGCCTGCGGCTGCGGCCTCGCGGAAGTGACGCACGTGCGTGCGCAGGGCGGACTTCACCGCCCTGTTGCGCCGACGGGCCTTCTCATTGGTCTTGATGCGCTTCTTCTGCGACTTGATGTTTGCCACGTGTCCTCAACCTCTGGTGCCGGTACTGGGTGATTCGTGTCGCGTGAGCACGATCCGGCGTTGTCGCGCGGACGGCGCACAGACACAGCGAGAGATTCTATCACCCGAACGCATGCCGCCTCAAACCACGCGCGGGCGCCCGGGCCCGGGCGAGCCGGCGCACCCGCCCGGCCCCGTACGGACCGGACGCGCCGGCGGGGCGGCGATGGCCCCGTGGATCGCCCCGAGGTCCCGCGCGGGCCGGACGCGTTGTCGACCCGTGCGTCGATCCTCCGCGCGATCGCACGGCCCAGCGCGGGCCGGACCGATGCGCATCCGCAGGGCAGGATCGGCATGGCCGATCACACGGCCCCGCGCGGGCCGGGCGCGTTTCGCGGCCGTGCGACAATGGGTTCGCCCGCGGCCCGGCCGCCGGCCAGAACGCGTCGTCCACGGCGGCCCCACGGGCGGCGCACGATCGATCGAGGAGTCGACGAGATTTGACCGTCCAGCCCGGAGCCACCGATCCGGCCATCATCCGCAATTTCAGCATCATCGCGCACATCGACCACGGCAAGTCGACGCTGGCCGACCGCATGCTCCAGCTGACCGGCATCGTCGACGAGCGCGAGATGCGCGCCCAGTACCTCGACAGGATGGACATCGAGCGCGAGCGCGGCATCACCATCAAGTCGCAGGCGGTGCGCATGCCCTGGATCGTCGGGGGCCGGGAGCACGTCCTCAACATGATCGACACCCCCGGCCACGTCGACTTCACCTACGAGGTGAGCCGCTCGCTCGAGGCCTGCGAGGGCGCCGTGCTGCTCGTCGACGCGGCCCAGGGCATCGAGGCCCAGACCCTCGCGAACCTCTACCTGGCGCTCGAGGCCGATCTGACGATCATCCCGGTGCTCAACAAGATCGACCTCCCCGGCGCCCAGCCCGACAAGTTCGCCGCGGAGCTCGCCGGCATCATCGGCTGCGAGCCCTCCGACGTCCTGCGCGTCTCGGCCAAGACCGGCGAGGGCGTCCCCGAGCTGCTCGACGCAATCGTCGAACAGGTCCCCGCGCCGGTCGGCGACGCCGACGGACGGGCCAGGGCACTCATCTTCGACTCCGTCTACGACGTCTACCGCGGCGTCGTCACCTACGTGCGCGTCGTCGACGGCCGCCTGAGCCATCGCGACCGCATCCGCATGATGTCGACCGGCGCCACCCACGAGGTGCTCGAGATCGGCGTCCACGCGCCCGAGCCGGCCCCCTCCGAGGGGCTGTCGGTCGGCGAGGTCGGCTATCTCATCACCGGGGTGAAGGACGTGCGCCAGTCGCGCGTCGGCGACACCATCACCCTGGCCCCGCGGCCCGCCGCGGAGCCGCTGGCCGGGTACAAGGACCCGAAGCCGATGGTCTTCGCGGGCCTCTACCCGATCGACGCGAGCGACTTCCCCGAGCTGCGCGAGGCCCTCGAGAAGCTCCAGCTCAACGACGCCTCCCTGACCTTCGAGCCCGAGACCTCCAGCGCCCTGGGCTTCGGCTTCCGCGCAGGCTTCCTCGGGCTGCTCCACATGGAGATCATCCAGGAGCGCCTCGAACGCGAGTTCGGCCTCGACCTCATCAGCACGGCCCCGAGCGTCGACTACCGCGTCGTCATGGAGGACGGCACGGAGCACCGGGTGCAGAACCCCTCCGAGTTCCCCGACGGGAGGGTCGAATCCGTCCATGAGCCGGTCGTGCGCGCCACGATCCTGTGCCCGGCCGAGTTCATCGGCCCCGTCATGGAGCTGTGCCAGAGCCGCCGCGGCACCCAGGACGGCGTCGACTACCTGTCCGAGGACCGCGTCGAGATGCGCTACACGCTGCCGCTCGGCGAGATCGTCTTCGACTTCTTCGACGCCCTCAAGTCCCGGACGAAGGGCTACGCCAGCCTCGACTACGAGGAGGCCGGCGAGCAGAGCGCCGACATGGTCAAGGTCGACATCCTGCTCAACGGCGAACCGGTCGACGCCTTCAGCGCGATCGTCCACCGCGACAAGGCCTTCGACTACGGGGTCGAGATGACGGGCAGGCTGCGCAGACTCATCCCCCGTCAGCAGTTCGAGGTGCCCGTCCAGGCAGCCGTCGGCACCCGCGTCATCGCCCGCGAGACCATCCGCGCGGTCCGGAAGGACGTCCTGGCGAAGTGCTACGGCGGCGACATCACCCGCAAGCGCAAGCTGCTCGAGAAGCAGAAGCAGGGCAAGAAGCGCATGAAGATGGTCGGTCGCGTCGAGGTGCCGCAGGAGGCCTTCGTCGCCGCCCTCACCGCCGTCGACGCCGCCGGGAAGAGGGCGTAGTGCCGCCGGCCGGCCCCGCCGCGGCCGCCGAACCGGGCGCCCTCGTCACGACGCCCGGGCGGACGCTGTCGTGCTACGTCCACGTGCCCTTCTGCGCGGCGCGCTGCGGCTACTGCGACTTCAACACCTACACGCCCGCCCAGCTGCCCGGCATGTCGACGGGTGACTACGCGCGGGCCGCCCGCCGCGAGATCGACCTGGCCGCACGGGCGCTGGCCGGCGACGGCCGGGCCCTCACGAGCGTCTTCCTCGGCGGCGGCACCCCGACGATGGCCACCGATGACGAGCTCGCCGGCTTGCTGGAGCACCTGCACCGCTCCTTCGCCCTCGTCCCGGGCGCCGAGATCACCATCGAGGCCAACCCCGAGACCCTCGACGAGCGTCGCCTGGCGAACCTGCGGGCGGCGGGCTTCAACCGGCTCAGCCTGGGCATGCAGTCCGGCGACGAGCGGGTGCTCGCCACCCTCGAACGGCGCCACCGCCCGGGCCGCGCGGTGCAGGCGGCGCGCTGGGCCCACCGGGCGGGCTTCGACAACGTCTCGCTCGACCTCATCTACGGCGCGCCGGGCGAGACGCTGGACCAGTGGCGGGTCTCGCTCGAGACCGCCCTGGGCGCCGAGCCCGAGCACGTCAGCGCCTACGGCCTCATCGTCGAGCCCGGAACCGCCATGGCCCGGCGCATCGCCCGCGGCGAGCTGCCCGAGCCCGACGAGGACCTCGAGGCCGACGAGTACCTGCTCGCCGAGGAACTGCTGGGGAGCGCCGGGCTGTCCAACTACGAGATCAGCAACTGGGCCCGTCCGGGGCGCGAGGCCGTCCACAACCTCGCCTACTGGCGCGGCGGTGACTGGTGGGGGATCGGCCCCGGCGCGCACAGCCACCTCGGATCGGCGCGCTGGTGGAACGTGAAGCACCCGCGCCGTTATGCGACGATGCTCGCCGCCGGGGCCAGCCCGCGGGCCGGCCACGAGATCCTCGACGCGCGGACCCGCCATGAGGAGACGGTCATGCTGCGGCTGCGCCTGCGCGAGGGCCTCGACGTGGCCGAGCTGAGCGGCCCCGAGCGCTCCCCGCTGCCCGGCCTGGTCGAGCGCGGGCTCGTCACCACGGCCGGCGGGGAGGTGCGCCTCACCCCGGCGGGGCGGCTGCTCGGCGACGCCGTGACGCTGGAGATCCTCGGCTGAGCGTCCGGCCGGCCGCCGGGGCCTCCGGCTGGCAGATCTCGACTGCGATCCCGCGGTCCAGCGGTCGGCTGAGCGTCCGGCCGGCCGCCGGGGCCTCCGGCTGGCAGATCTCGACTGCGATCCCGCGGTCCAGCGGTCGGCTGAGCGCCCGACCGGTCGCGGGGCGCCCGCCGGACGAGAGCGACGACCGCGACCATTAGGCTGGGGAGCATGGCTGGTCAGGATCGCTACGGCGCCGACGTGCTCTCGGGGGACTGGAGGCGCGGCAACAGGCCGAGGACGGTCGACCTGCCCCTGGAGCTCGGGCTCATCATCGAGGTCGGCCCCGACGGCTACTGCGGCGAGGTCGTGGGCTGGGAGAATGGACTGGTCGTCCTCGAGGACCGGGCCGGACGGCGCCGCACCTTCCCCGTCGGCGAGTACGGCTACCTCGTCGAGGGCCGCCCCGTCGCGCTGCGCATCCCCCCGCGCCGCGGCTCCACCCGCCGCCGCACCGCCTCCGGCTCGCTCGCCGGCCCGCGCGAGGACGCCCGGACGGCGCTCGGCAGTCGCATCTACGTCGAGGGCCGCCACGACGCCGAGCTCGTCGAGAAGATCTGGGGCGCCGACCTGCGTCACGTCGGCGTCGTCGTCGAGTACATGGGCGGCATGGACGACCTGCTCGGCATCGTCGCCGAGTTCCGTCCCGGCCCGGGCCGTCGCCTCGGCGTGCTCATCGACCACCTGGTCGCCGACACCAAGGAGTCGCGCATCGCCGCGCAGGTGCGTCGCGCGGGCCGCGGCGACCACGTCATGATCACCGGGCACCGGTTCATCGACATCTGGCAGACCATCGACCCGCACCTGCTCGGCTTCTCCGCCTGGCCGCAGGTGCCGCTCGACCAGGACTGGAAGCGGGGCACGCTGGCGCGCCTGGGCATCCCCCGCGGCAAGCGCTACGAGCAGATCGACCAGGCCGACGTCGGCCGGGCCTGGCGGGCGATGCTCGCACGCGTGCGCACCTACAAGGACCTCGACATCGACTTCGTCCGCGAGGTCGAGAGACTCATCGACTTCGTCACCCAGGACCACCTGGACGAGCTGGGCTGATGCCGGCCGCGGGACCGGTGGGGACCGGACAGGAGAGGGCATGAACCCCGACGACGTGATGGACCTGATCAAGGACGTCAGCGCCCGCATCATCGAGCCGCGCTTCCGCGCGCTCGGCAGCGGCGACGTGGGCACGAAGGGGCCCGGCGACTTCGTCACCGTCGCCGACCGCCAGGCCGAGGCGGAGTTCATCCGGCTCCTCGGGCGGGCCTTCCCCGGCGCCGTCGTCGTCGGCGAGGAAAGCTGCTACGCCGACCCGTCCCTCATGGGCGCCATCGGCGCCGCCGAGCACTGCTTCGTCATCGATCCGGTCGACGGAACCGGCAACTTCGTCCGCGGCAGCGACGACTTCGCCGTCATGGTCGCCGAGATGCGGGGGCCGCGGACCGTCGCCGGATGGATCTGGCAGCCCCGCCACGGGCTCGGCTACCAGGCGACGGTCGGCGGGGGAGTCACCCGCAACGGCGCGCCCGTCACGCCGAGCCCCACCCATCCGCGCCCGACCGGCGCCACCGGGCAGCGCCTGTGGCGCGGCTTCGACGCCGCCGGGCGCCTGGCCCCGCTCCGGGAGTCCTCGCACTGCGCCGGCGTCGACTACCCGCAGGTCGTCACCGGCCTGCTCGACTTCGTCGCCTACCGCCGCCCCAGACCCTGGGACCACCTGGCGGGCGGCCTCATGCTCACCGAGATGGGCGGCGGCATCGTCCACCTCGACGGCTCCCCGTGGACGCCCGGCGGCCCCGAGACCCCGATCATCAGCAGCCGCGACCTGGACACCGCCCGGCGCGTCGGCGCCCTGTGGCTGCCGTACACCCTGCGCTCCTGACCCGTCCCGGGGCGGTGCGGGCGCCCGACGGCGGCGGGCGGCGCGCTATGCTGGCACTCGGTGGCCGAGAGTGCCAGAGCCCGGCGCGCGAGGGCCCGACCGGCGTCGGCGGATCGGGGAACGGCGGATCCAGCAGAGGGGGCAGCGGTGATCGACGATCGCAAGCTCGACGTGCTCAGGGCTGTCGTCACCGACTACGTCTCGAGCCGCGAGCCCGTCGGCTCCAAGGCCCTCGTCGAGCGCCACCACATGAAGGTCTCGCCGGCCACCGTGCGCAACGACATGGCGGCCCTCGAGGAGGAGGGCTACCTCACCCAGCCGCACACGAGCGCCGGGCGCATCCCCACCGACAAGGGCTACCGCCTCTTCGTCGACCGGATCGCGCAGGTCAAGCCGCTGTCGCCGGCCGAGCGCCGCGCCATCTCGACCTTCCTCGACGGGGCCGTCGACCTGGACGACATCGTCACGCGCACCGTGCGGCTGCTGGCCATGATCACCCACCAGGTCGCCCTCGTGCAGTACCCGGCCGTCGGCTCCGTGCGCGTGCGCCACGTGGAGCTCGTCACCCTGGCCCCCCAGACGGTCATGGTGATCCTCATCACCTCGGTCGGCAGCATCCACCAGCGCAGTCTGCTGGTCCCCGAGCACTCGGCGGACGACCTGGCCCTGCTGCGCGAGCGCATCAACTCCGCGGTGGGCGCCCGGACCGTCTCGACGGCTCTCGAGGCGCTGCGCGGCCTCGACCCGCGCGGCCTGCCGTCGGTCGCCGGCGATGTCCTGGGCGCCCTCGACGACATGCTCGCGGCCGACACCGCCCCGCGGATCGCGGTCGGCGGCGTGCCGAACCTGTCGCGCCTCGGCGCCGAGTTCGACACGACCGTCAAGCCGATGCTCGAGGCCCTCGAGGAGCAGGTCGTCCTGCTCAAGCTGCTCGGCGCCGCCGCCGCCGACCTTCCCGGTGACGTCGCCGTGCGCATCGGCGAGGAGAACCCCTACGGCCCGCTCCGGACGACCTCCGTCGTGGCGAGCAGCTACGGGCCCTCCGATTCGCCGGCGCACCTGGGTATCGTCGGTCCCACCCGGATGGACTACCCGTCCACGATGGCCATCGTGCGTGCCGTCGCCCGCTATGTCGGCCAGTTCCTGACAGAAGGTTGATCAACTTCACCGATGAGTACTGACTATTACGAGGTCCTCGGCGTCCCCCGCGACGCCACCGCCGAGCAGATCAAGCGCGCCTACCGGAAGAAGGCGATGCAGGTGCACCCGGACGTCACGGACGATCCGGACGCCGAGGAGAAGTTCAAGGCCGTCAACGAGGCCTACGAGGTGCTCTCCGATCCGCAGAAGAAGGCGGTCTTCGACCGCGGCGGCGACCCCATGCGCAACGGCGCCGGCGGCTCCGGCGGTGCCGGCTACGGCGACCCCTTCGGCGGCATGGGCGGTTTCGGCGGCTTCTCCGGCGCCGGCGGCTTCGACGTCGGCGACCTGCTCGGCGCCATGTTCGGCGGCGCCGGGGGCGCCTCGAGCCGCGGCCCTCGCTCGCGCGTCCACCAGGGCTCCGACCAGCTGCTGCGCGTGCGGCTCAGCCTGGCCGAGGCCGCGTTCGGCACGACGAGCAAGCTCGACCTCGACACCTACGTCGTCTGCCCGACCTGCTCCGGCAAGGGCTCGGCGGCCGGCTCCGAGCCGGTCATCTGCGTCCAGTGCCACGGTTCCGGCTCGGTGACGCAGGTGCAGCGCTCCTTCCTCGGCGACATCCGCTCCACCACCGTCTGCCCGACGTGCAACGGCTACGGCTCGACGATTCCGAACCCCTGCCCGGAGTGCTCCGGCCAGGGCAGGGTGCGCACCCGCCGCCAGATCTCGGTGAAGATCCCCGCCGGGGTGAGCAGCGGCAACCGCATCCACCTGCGCGGCCAGGGCGAGGTCGGCACCGGCGGCGGCCCGGCCGGAGACCTGTACGTCGAGGTCCTCGTGGCCGAGCACGAGGTCTTCCGGCGCGACGGCGACAATCTCGAGATGGTCCTGACCATCCCGATGACGGCCGCCGCCCTCGGCTGCACCGTGCCGATCACCACGCTCGAGGCCGAGCTGGAGGGCGCCACCCCTGAGGACTCGACGGTCGAGCTCGCGATCCCGGCCGGAACCCAGGCCGCCACCCGGCTCGTCGTCAAGGGCCGCGGCGTCCCGGCCCTGCGCGGCCGCGACAAGGGCCGGCGCGGCGAACTGGGCGTCACCGTCGTCGTCGAGACCCCGACCCGGCTCAGCGACGAGCAGCGCGAGCTGCTGGCCCGGCTCGCGGAGCTGCGCGGCGAGGGCGATGGCGGGGTCGGTGTGCGGCCCGGCGCCGACAGGGGCTTCTTCAACCGGCTGCGCGAGGCCTTCAACGGATGACCGATCCGCTCTTCTGGGCCGGTCCCGAGGACGTCGCCGCGGCCCGGCCCGGCGCCACGATCCTCCTCGAGGGCGACGAGGGCCGTCACGCCGCCGCCGTGCGGCGCCTGCGCGTCGGCGAGTCCGTCGTGCTGGCCGACGGCGAGGGTCGCGGCGTGCGCGGCCGCGTCACGGCGATCGGGGGGTCCTCGCTCGAAGTCGCGGTCGACGAACTGCTCGAGGCCCCCGCCGAGCCCCTGGAGCTCGTCGCCGTCCAGGGCCTGGCCAAGGGGGACCGCTCCGAGATCGCCATCGAGGCCATGACGGAGCTGGGGGTCCGCCGCATCGTCGCCTGGCAGGCCTCGCGCAGCGTCGTGCGCTGGGACGGCAAGGTTGACAAGGGCCTCGCCAGGTGGCGCGCCGCAGCCGCCCGTGCCGCCAAGCAGTCGCGCCGTCTGCGCGTCCCGCGGCTCGAGGCGGCCGGCACCGGCTCCGTCGCGGAGCTGCTCGCCGGCGCCGACCTGCCCCTGGTCCTCCACGAGGGATCCGCGCAGCCGCTGTCGGAGGTGCCGGTGCCGTCCACGGGCCGCGTCGTCGTGGTCATCGGGCCCGAGGGCGGCATCGCCCCCGACGAGCTCGGGACGTTCACCGCAGCCGGTGCCCGACCCGTCCTCGTCTCGGACGCGGTGCTGCGCAGCTCGACGGCGGGCGTCGTCGCGCTCGCCCAGGTGCGGGCCCTCGCGGGTCGTTGACTCCTGGCGTCGTGTTCGCCGTCGGGGCGGGGCCGTCGGGTTCTCACACCCGCAGTTCGGGCGGTACGGGCATGCCCGAGGGGCGCAGGCCGGACAGGTCCTTGAGGACGACGTGGTTGCGGTCGTTCGTCGAGCCCACCGTGAACAGGGGGCCCAGGCCCATCGACTGCCAGCGGCTGCGCATCTGCCAGGCCGCTGCGTCGTCGCCGCCGATGCGCCAGAAGTTCACCAGGTAGCCGCCCTCGTACAGATGGAGCAGGGCGTAGCCGGCCGGGTAGGACGAGCAGGCCGCCACCTCGAGGTACTCGGCGCTGGCCCCCTGCACGTCGGCGCGGCCGCGGCGCATCCGGTGGGTGTGCCCGGCGTGGTGCAGGAACAGCCCGCGGGCCTTCCGCTCGGCGAGCTGGAGCTCCATGCGGTCGCGCATGCGCAGCATGAACTGCGGCCCCGACGGATAGGTCAGGGCCGCATCGTTGGTCGCGGGGTGGTGGGCGGTGACGATGGTGGGCCGGTCGTGGTCCTCGGACAGGAGGGACCGGAAGTCGCTCATCTGCGCCGGCGTGATCCAGCCGCCGCCCCCGCCGCGGGTGGTGTCCAGGCCGATGATGCGCAGTCCCGAGGTCGTCGTGGTGGTGCACATCGCCTGGTAGTCGGTGAAGTGCTCGGCGAAGGGATCGGTGCCGTCGTGCTGCGATCTGTCGTGGTTGCCGCGCACCGCCAGCCAGGACTCGTGGCGCCGGCCGTAGCTGTCCAGCAGGGCGCGGGCGCAGGCGGTCTGCTCGGCCGTGCCCTTGGAGGTCACGTCGCCGCCGAGCACGAGGAAGGGGTGACCCCGCCGCGAGTCGAGCTCGTCGAGCATGGCGGTGAACATCGCCTGCGCGTAGTTCTTCTGCCCCGGTCCCGGCTTCACCGAGGTGGGCAGCGGCCCGAGGACGATGCCCTGGCGCTTCTCGCCCAGGTGCGAGTCGTTGGCCAGGGCGATCGTCTCCAGGTAGTGCCCGGGCGGAGGGGTGAGCGTCATGAAGCGGTGGGTGCGCTCCGGGCTGTGGCGACGGTTCGTGATGGCCATGCCGGGCGTGGGCTGCTGGTCGCCGGACATGGCGCGGAAGTGGTACTCGCACCCTGGCTCCAGACCGTCGATCCGCACCTTGTGGAAGGCGGTCGGCCGACTGTCCTCGTGGACGAGCCGCAGCGGGGCGCCGGCCGGGGCCAGCCAGACCCGCGCGTCGGTGCGGTAGGGCTGGGGGACGAGCCTGCCGTGGCGGATGCATCGCGTGATCCAGCTGATCACCACGCTCGTGGGGGTGATGGTGAGGACTTCGAGATCGGTCGCTAGGAAGGGCTTCGGCACGGGCCGAGACTACTGCGCTCCGGCCCGCGGCCGGGTGCCAGCTCGCCGGTTCCGCCGATGCCGGTGCACGCGGGGCGGCCGCACCCGGAGGCCCGGGGCGGCCCCGCGCCACGGAAGGGAGGGGCCTCCCGGGCGCCGACGGCCGCGAGGGGCCGCACCCGTTCGCGGGGACCGGGCGCGGCGGTGGTTCTGCCACAATCATCTCCATGACCTCCCAGGACGACTTCGGCTTCACCCCGGGCGCGCGGCTGCCCAACGGCCTGGGGCGCACGGGGACGATCACGACGCCGCACGGGACGGTCCGGACCCCGGCGTTCGTCGTCGTCGGGACGAAGGCGGCCGTCAAGGCCATGCTGCCCGAGCAGGTCGCGGCCGCCGGAGGCCAGGCCGTGCTGGCCAACGCCTTCCACCTGTACCTCCAGCCCGGGCCGGGGATCGTCGACGCGGCGGGCGGCCTGGGCCGCTTCATGGGCTGGCCCGGGCCCACCCTCACCGACTCCGGCGGTTTCCAGGTGATGAGCCTCGGCTCGGGCTTCCGGAAGACCCTCGCCATGGACACCACGGGCCTCCAGGACGACGACGTCATCGCCGCCGGGCATGAGCGCCGGGCCCGCGTCGACGACGACGGCGTCGACTTCAAGAGCCCCCTGGACGGCTCCCCGCACCGCTTCACCCCCGAGGTGAGCATGGACGTCCAGCACCGCCTCGGTGCCGACATCATGTTCGCCTTCGACGAGTTGACGACGTTGTTCAACACTCGCGGCTACCAGGTCGAGGCCCTCGAGCGCACCCGGCGCTGGGCCCGGCGCTGCCTCGACGAGCATGCGCGCCTGACCGGGGCGCGCCGCCACCGGCCCTACCAGGCGCTCTTCGGCATCATCCAGGGCGCCCAGTACGAGGACCTGCGCCGCAGGGCCTGCCGCGAGCTGTCGGCGATGCGCTCGTCCGACGGCGGTCTGCCCTTCGACGGCTACGGCATCGGCGGCGCCATCGAGAAGGCCCGCCTGGGCGAGATCGTCGGCTGGTGCGCCGACGAGCTGCCCGACGACCGGCCCCGCCACCTGCTCGGCATCAGCGAGCCCGACGACCTCTTCGCCGCCTGCGCGGCCGGCGCCGACACCTTCGACTGCGTCAACCCCAGCCGCGTGGCCCGCAACGCCGCCATCTACACGGCGGACGGGCGCTACAACGTCACCACCGCCGCGAACCGCCGCGCCTTCGTCCCCCTCGAGGACGGCTGCGACTGCTACACCTGCACGCACTGCACACGCGCCTATCTGCACCACCTGTTCAAGGCCCACGAGATCAACGGGAAGGTCCTCGCGACGGTGCACAACGAGCGCTTCACCGTCCGGCTCGTCGACCGCATCCGCCGCTCCATGGCCGACGGCGACTTCGAGGACTTCCGCGCCGAGTGGCTCGGCCGCTACAACGCCAACGGGGGGCGGGCCGCCTCGCCGTGACGTCCCGTCGGGCGGGGCGAATCCGTTCGGGATCATCGTCGGCAATGCCGCCATCGGCGGCCCTGTCATGGCAGGATCGAGACATGAGTGAGATCAACGAGGAGCTGCCCGTCGGCGAGAGCGCGGAGAACAGCGATCTGGCCCAGCTGTCCCAGGCCGATTCGCTCATCGACCGGGGGGTCGCCGATCCCCTGGACGAGGGCTTCGTCGCCCCCGACCACTGGTCCGCGGCCCAGCGCTTCGGGAACACCCCGGCGGAGATGGCGCAGGGGGAGACCATCGACCAGCGGGCCGCCCAGGAGGAGCCCGAGCCCAGCGGCGAGCCCGGCCCCGACTGGAACCCCGGCGGCGAGAAGCGCCAGGTCGGTTCGACACGGGCCGGACGGCTCGTGGCCGCGGGCGGCGGTGTCGACGGCCCGGACACGGAGTCCCAGGCGGTCGCCTCCGACGTGGGCATCTCCGGGGGCGCCGCCAGCGCCGAGGAGGCCGCGATGCACATCATCGACGAGGACGACCTCGCCCGCCGCGGCGACGAGGACGACGAGCCGGCGGGGTCCCGCCCCGCCCACGGCTGAGCCCCGCGCCCCCGGTCCGCCGTCCGCCCCGCCCGGGCGTGGTTCGCTCACGGCATGCGTCTCGAATGACGAAATAACTGTCTCGTTTCGTGAGACATACTTATCCTGGAGGACGTGTCAACAGCAACCGATCTCACGAATGACGCCATGACCGCCGACCGGGGAGCCCCTGCCGGCGGCAGTTCCGCATGGCGCATCATCGTCTCCTCGTTGGTCGGCACGACCATCGAGTTCTACGACTTCTACGCGTACGCGACGGCGGCCATCTCGGTCTTCCCGCTCCTGTTCTTCAGGACGGCGACCGACACCGGCGCGTTGCTGGCCTCGCTGGCCACCTTCGGCGTCGCCTTCGTCGCGCGTCCCGTCGGCTCCGTGCTCTTCGGCCACTTCGGCGACCGCGCCGGGCGCAAGGCCACCCTCGTCGCCTCGCTGCTGACCATGGGCATCGCCACCGTCCTCATCGGCCTGCTGCCCACCTACGAGGCGGTCGGCATCGCCGCCCCCGCATTCCTCGCCCTCATGCGCTTCTGCCAGGGTCTGGGCCTCGGCGGCGAGTGGTCGGGCGCCTCGCTGCTGGCCGGTGAGAACTCCCGCCCCGGCAAGCGCGGCTTCGACTCGATGTGGCCCCAGCTGGGCGCCCCGATCGGCTTCCTGCTGGCCAACGGCTTCTTCCTCCTGCTCACCGTGGCGATGGACTACGACTCGACGACGGCCCCGAGCAACCACGTCTTCCTCGCCTGGGGATGGCGCCTGCCCTTCCTCTTCTCGGCCGTCATCGTCGTCCTCGGCCTGTGGGTGCGCTTCACGCTGGACGAGACCCCGAGTTTCCGGCGGGCCCAGCAGCGGGGCGACGTGGTGAAGGCCCCGGTCGTCGAGGTCTTCCGGACCTCCTGGGGCCCACTGGTGCGCGGCACCTTCCTCATGGTCGCCACCTACACGCTCTTCTACCTCATGACGACGTGGATCCTGTCCTACTCGATCGGCAAGGTCGGCTCCGGCCTCCTCGGCATCGGCTACCACGACTTCCTCGTCGTCCAGCTCATCACGATCTGCGCGTTCGCCGTGACCATCCCGATCTCGGGCATCCTCGGCGACCGCTGGGGGCGCAAGCGCTTCCTCACGATCGTCACCGCCGCCATCGTGCTCTTCGGGGCCAGCTTCGGCTTCTTCCTGAGCCCCGAGAGGATCGGCACCGGCTCCGACGCCAACCTCGTCCGCATGACCGTCTTCATGCTCATCGGCATGGCCCTCATGGGCCTGACCTTCGGCATCCAGTCGGCCCTGCTGCCCGAGCTGTTCCCGACCAATGTGCGCTACACCGGCTCGGCCATCAGCTACAACGTGGCCTCGATCCTGGGCGCCTCGGTGGCCCCGTTCATCGCCGCCTGGCTCGCCGGCCGCTTCGGCCCGGGCGCCGTCGGTCTCTACCTCATCGCCATGGCCCTGTGCACCCTGGCCTCGCTCGTCACCATGAGGGAGACCAAGGACCTCGACCTCGACACCGTGGGCCGCGACGGCACGGTCGTCGTCGTGGCGCAGGGCTGACCCGCGCCCGCCGCGTCCGGCGTCGCCCGGGTGCGGCGGACGTCCGCCGGGGGCGGTCGCCGCGTAGCATGGGGGCCGGCACCGCCCCTTCGGGGGAGATCGTTCTCTTGTGAAAGGCCCCGTTCTGACCAGCACGAACATCCGGCGCGCCGATGGCGCCGACGACACCGACGACCAAGGCGTGCGCACCATCCTCGTGCCCGCCTCGCTCGACATGGTCAACCTGCTCGGTCCGCGCGACGAGTTCCTGCGCCTGCTCGAGGGGCGCCTCGACGCGGACGTCATGGTCCGCGGCAACCGCATCACCCTCACCGGGCCCGCCGACGCGGTCGAGCTGGCCTGGCGGGTGCTCACCGAGATGATCACCATCATTCGCACCGGCCAGGGCCTGACCGGCGAGGCCGTCGAGCGCATCGTCGCGATGGAGTCGGACGACCCGCGGGTGCACCCCTCGGCGGTCCTCACCCAGAACATCCTGTCGAATCGGGGCCGGACGATCCGGCCCAAGACCCTCAACCAGAAGCGCTACGTCGACGCGATCGACACCCACACGCTCACCTTCGGCGTCGGTCCCGCCGGCACCGGCAAGACCTACCTGGCCATGGCGAAGGCCGTCCAGGCGCTGCAGTCCAAGCAGGTCAACCGCCTCATCCTGACCCGTCCGGCCATCGAGGCGGGGGAGCGGCTCGGCTTCCTGCCCGGCACCCTCTCGGACAAGATCGACCCGTACCTGCGCCCCCTCCACGACGCCCTGCACGACATGCTCGACCCCGACCGGGTGCCGAAGCTCATCACGAGCGGCGTCATCGAGGTGGCCCCGCTGGCCTACATGCGCGGCCGCACGCTCAACGACGCCTTCATCGTCCTCGACGAGGCCCAGAACACGAGCCCCGAGCAGATGAAGATGTTCCTGACCCGGCTGGGCTTCAACTCGAGGATCGTCGTCACGGGCGACACCACCCAGGTCGACCTGCCCGGCGGGGCCCCGAGCGGCCTGCGCCAGGTCGAGGGCATCCTCGACGGGATCGAGGACATCGCCTTCTGCAGGCTGACCAGCCACGACGTCGTCCGGCACCGGCTCGTCGGGCGCATCGTCGCCGCCTACGACCGATACGACACCACCCATGCGCGCCGTTCGGGGCGCCGCCAGGAGCAGCAGTGATCGACATCAACAACGAGTCCGGCGAGCAGGTCGACACCCAGGCGCTCGTCCGGCTGGCGCGCTACGCCCTCGGGGCGCTGCGCATCCACCCGCAAGCCGAGCTGTCGATCCTGCTCGTCGACGAGGACACCATGGCCGCCTACCACCGCCGGTTCATGGACCTGGAGGGCCCGACCGACGTCATGAGCTTCCCCATGGACGAGCTGCGCGTCCCCGACGACGAGGAGGAGCCCCCGCAGGGCCTGCTCGGCGACATCGTCATCTGCCCGTCCTTCACGGACGCCCAGGCGGGGGGCAACGGCCGCACCAACCAGGAGGAGATGGAGTACCTGCTCGTCCACGGGCTGCTCCACCTGCTCGGCCACGACCACGCCGAGCCCGAGGAGAAGGCCGTCATGTTCGACCTCAACGACCGCGTCATCGCCGGCTGGCGGGAGGCCGGATGACCTCCGGCCAGTGGATCGCGCTGGCCGTCGCGCTCCTCGCGACGGTCCTCGCCAGCCTGCTCGCGGCCGGCGAGACGGCGCTGCAGGTCATCACGCCCTCGCGGGCCCGGCACATGGTCGACGACGGCATCGCCGGCGCCGCGCGCGTCGCCGAGATCGAGGCCGATCCGGCCCCGACCATCAACACGGCGATGCTCCTGCGCATCGGGTGCGAGATGGTCACCGCCTGCGCCGTCCTCCACGTGCTCTCCGAGCACCTGAAGGGCACCGGGGCGCGTCTCGTCGTGCCCGTGCTCATCCTCACCGTTGTCGCCTTCATCCTCTGGGGCGTCATGCCGCGCACCCTCGGCCGCCAGCGCGCCGAGACCGTCGCCGTGCGCGCCGCCGCCCCGCTGCGCCTGTGCACCGCGCTGCTCGGCTGGCTGACCAGCGCGCTCATCCTCGTCGGCAATGCGGTCACACCGGGCCGCGGCTACGCCGACGGGCCCTTCGCCTCCGAGGAGGAGCTGCGCCGGCTCGTCGACATCGCCGAGCAGAACGACGCCATCGAGCACGGCGAGCGCGAGATGATCCACTCGGTCTTCGAGCTGGGCGACACGCTCGTGCGCGAGGTCATGGTGCCCCGCACCGACGTCGTCTTCATCGAGTCGGGCCGGACGCTGCGCCAGGGCATGAGCCTGGCCCTGCGCTCGGGCTTCAGCCGCATCCCCGTCATCGGCGAGAACCTCGACGACGTGCGCGGCGTCATGTACATCAAGGACCTCACCCAGCGGGTCTTCGACAACCCCGACGCCGAGCGCGCCGAGACCGTCGACCAGCACATGCGTCCGGTCGCCTTCTGCCCGGACTCCAAGCCGGTGGACGAGCTGCTCGCCGAGATGCAGGCCAGCCGCAACCACATGGTCGTCGTCGTCGACGAGTTCGGCGGCTCGGCCGGCCTGGCCACCATCGAGGACCTCGTCGAGGAGATCGTCGGCGAGATCACCGATGAGTACGACGCCGAGCCCGACATGGCCGAGGAGCTCGGTCCCGACCGCTGGCGCGTCTCGGCCCGCATGCCCCTCGACGAGGTCGGCGACCTGTTCGACCTCGAGCTCGCCGACGAGGACGTCGAGACCGCCGGAGGACTCATGGCCAAGCTGCTCAACCGCGTCCCCATCCCCGGGGCGCACGTCGCGTGGCAGGGCGTCGAGTTCACCGCCGAACGGGCCACCGGCCGGCGCCACCAGATCGACACCATCGTCGTCTCCCGGCCTCCGGAGCCGACGGCCGACGAGCAGGAGGACGCCGATGAGTGAGCCCGCGAGTGCCCCCGAGGGATTCCGCAGCGGCTTCGTCTGCTTCGTCGGCCGCCCCAACGCGGGCAAGTCGACGCTGATGAACGCCCTCGTCAGGCGTAAGATCGCCATCACCAGCCCGAAGCCGCAGACCACTCGCCACACGGTGCGCGGCATCGTCCACCGCGCCGAGGGCCAGCTCGTCGTCATCGACACGCCCGGCGTGAGCAGACCCCGCTCGCTGCTCCAGAACCGGCTCAACGACCTCGTCCGCGACACCTGGGCCGAGGTCGACGTCGTCGCTCTCGTGCTGCCCAGCGACGAGCGGATCGGCCCCGGCGACAGATACCTGGCGGGCCAGCTGGCCCGGCTGCGGGGTGGCCCGTCGGTCGTGGCCGTCGCCACGAAGACCGACCTCGTGAACCCGCCGCGCCTGGCCCGGCACCTGGCCGGCATCGGCGCCCTCGAGGACGAGTGCGGCCTCGCCCTCGAGCAGGTCGTGCCGTGCTCGGCGCTCGTGGGGGACCAGGTCGACGAGGTCGCCGACGTGCTGCTCGGCCTCATGGAGCCCGGGCCGGCGTTCTACCCCGACGGCGAGATCACCGACGAGCCCGACGAGACCCTGGCCGCCGAGCTCATCCGCGAGGCCGCCCTCGAGGAGGTGCGCGACGAGCTGCCGCACTCGATCACCGTGTCCGTCGTCGAGATGGGTCTGCGCGAGGACCGCGACGGGCGCCGTCCGCTGCTCGACATCCATGCCGACCTCGTCGTCGAGCGGGACTCGCAGAAGGGCATCATGGTCGGCAGGGGCGGCGAGCGCGTCAAACGGATCGGCACCCGCGCGCGGCGCCAGATCTCGTCGCTGCTCGGCACCCCCGTGCGCCTCGACCTCAGGGTCAAGGTGGTCAAGGACTGGCAGCGCGACGCCAAGCAGCTGAACCGACTGGGATTCTGAGGGGGACCGTCATGGCACTCATCGGACGCGAACGCCGTGCCGCATTCGGCACGCGGCTCATCTTCGAGGGCCTCGTCAACGCGCAGGGCGACAAGGTGGGCGCGATCGTGCACGACCTCGGCGCGACCAACGTCCTGAGCTTCTCGGTGCGGCCCGTCGACGGGGACCTGGTCGAGGTGAGCTCGCGCATCGAGTGCAAGAACGCCAACCCCTTCACCTGGACGCACGCCCTGACCAGGGTCGACGATCGGCTCCACGACCTGGAGCGCACCCCCGACATGCCCGATCCCTGCGTGCCCGGCCGGACCGAGTACGCCATCGCCACCTACCTCGCCGACAAGCCCGAGCACGCCCCGATCGCGTGCACGATGATCGACGAGATCACCGGGGGGCGGCACCGGGCGGTCTTCACCTGGACCGGGCCCGGGACCATCACCTGGACCCTCGACGGGGCGCTCCGCCGGCGCTACACGGTCGCCTCCGAGCGGATCGTCTCCAGCGAGCAGGGCGCCCTCACCGCGGTGCTCGCCGCCGATGAGGACGACCTGCTGTCCGACATCGCGCCGGCCATCCGGTACCGTGTCATCGACTTCATGAAGGACGCGAACAGGCGATGAGCCGTTCCCGCGGTGCCATGACCGGACGAGGGCCGCGGCCGTGAGACGATGGAACCGCACAACGCACTAGGAGGCAATCATGGCGATCTGCAAGAAACGTGCCGCGAAGAAGGCGGAGAAGAGGGCCGCCAAGGCCGCTGCCCGGGCCGAGGAGGCCCAGACCAGGAGGAAGGGCTCGTTCCTCGGCCGCTGCGTGCGCAGGCTGTTCGTCTGCACACTCGTCCTCGGCGGCATCGTCGGTGCCATGGCCTACCTCGGCCGCCCCGGGACGGGGGACGGCGAGGACGCCTGAGTTCCGCCGCGGACCCCGCGTCGGGACCGCCGGCGTCCGATGGTCCGGGGTCGGCGCCCCGACGCCGGCCCGAGGGCCCTGCGCCGACCGTCCGGTGCGGAGCGGCTCGGCGCCCGGTGCGTGCGGGAGCCGGTGGGCGCAGGACGAGGCGGATGCGCGGGGAGGGACCGGCCCATGGGCCGGTCCCTCCCCGCGCATCCCGGCCCCGGGCGCGTTCAGTCGGCGGCGTCCGCCCACCAGGTGAGCTCGCCGTTGGCCATCGTGAGGTGGACCCGCGTCTCGGCGAGGTGCTCGGGATCGGTCTCGAGCGGGTTCTCGTCGAGGGCGATGAGATCGGCGTGGCCGCCGGGCACGAGCGCGGCGATGCGCCCGGTCGAGGAGCGCAGGGCCTGGGCGATGCTCAGCGACTCGGAGGCGTTCCACGGCTCCTGCCCCGGGGCGGCGCGCAGCACCGCGGTCCGGATCGCCAGCCACGGATCGATCGGCGTGACCGGGGCGTCGGTGCCGAAGGCGAGGGGTACGCCCGCCTCGAGCATCGAGCGCAGCGGGAAGGAGCGTCCGGCCCCGGTCGGCCAGCTGTCCTCGATGAGCTCCCGGTCCGCGAGCATGTGCACCGGCTGCACGCTCGCGTGGAGGCCGAGCTCGGCCATGCGGGCGATGTCCGCTGCGCTCGGCACCATGGCGTGTTCGATGCTGCCCGAGGCCCCCGTCTCGGCGAAGCAGTCGAGCGTCATGGCGATCGCCCGGTCCCCGATGGCGTGGACCGCGAGCTGCAGGCCGTTCAGCTCGCCGCGGCTCATGAGGGTGGCGAGCTTCTCCCGGCTGATGCTCGGCGAGCCGTGCGGGTCCAGGCCGCTGTCCGGATCCCCGTACGGGTGCGTGCACCAGGCGGTCTGGGCGGTGAAGGAGCCGTCGGTGATGATCTTGAGCGGCCCGCCGCGCAGCCATCCGGCCTCGTCGATGGGGTGGCCGGTGCGCATCCCCGCCCCGATGGCCTCGTCGATGCTGTCGGCCCAGCAGGCGATGACGACGCGCAGGAGCTGGTCGGTCCGGGCGGCGCGGCGCCGCCACGTGCGGATGCGCTCGGGCCCGTGCTGCATGTCGACGATGCCCACGATGCCGCGGGAGGCCGCCTGCTCCTGCGCCCTGGCGACCCAGTCGTCGAGCAGGGCCTCGTCCACGACGCTGAACCGGTCCTCGAGCCGGAAGGCGTCCTTCTCGCGCAGGACGCCGTCGGCGAGATCCTCGCGGTCCATGCCCCAGTGGCGCCGGGCGGCCCGGTTCGCCCAGGCGGTGTGGAGGTTCGCCGCCACGACGACGAGGGGCCGGGTCCCGCTGATCGCGTCGAGCATCCTGCCGTCCAGGTCGTCGGCCCAGGCCCAGTGCTGGGCGCCCATCGCGATGACGGGATCCTCGTCCGAGCCGGCCTCGACGATGCGTCGCAGGCCTGCGCACAGCTCGGCCGCGCTGTCGGCCCGGCCCGCATCGGGGCGACGGCAGGCCATGGCCCACAGGTCGAAGTGCACGTGCGCGTCCCACAGCCCGGGCATGACCCAGCGGCCCTGCAGGTCGATCTCGGCGCCGTCGTCGCCGGCGCCCGTCGTCGACACGTCGGAGCGGTAGATGCGCGAGCCGCTGATCACAATGTCGCGGGGTCGGTCCGACACGCCCGTCGCGAGGTCGACCATCCTGGCATTGCGGAGTCTCATGCCCCCATCAAACCCCTCGACGCAATGGGCCCGGAGGGGTGTCCGGGGCGTCAGGACATGCTGTCGCGTCGTGCCGGGGCTGTGAGCTAGCATGGGTCCGTGGCTGTGGACAGTGCCGCCCTGAGGGGGCTGCTACTTCTGTGCCGCAGTGAGATCCGTTCCGAGTAGTCGGCCAGTCTCGCTGCGGAGTGCTGTCGCGCCGGCGCCCGGGCCAGTGCCCGGAGTCCTCTCCTGACGAAGGATCCTCACATGACCACCGTTCCCCCCGTCCCCCACGTGTGCCCGCTGGCGGCGCCGGTCCAGCGGCCCAGCGGCATGAGCGTCGGCCGGTACCGTCCGGCCGAGACGATCCCGCTGCCCGACCGCACCTGGCCCGACCGGCGCATCACGAAGGCCCCGCGCTGGCTGTCCACCGATCTGCGCGACGGCAACCAGGCCCTCATCGACCCGATGACCCCGGGGCGCAAGCGCAAGATGTTCGACCTGCTCGTCCAGATGGGCTACAAGGAGATCGAGGTCGGCTTCCCGTCGGCCTCGCAGACCGAGTGGGACTTCGTCCGTTCGCTCATCGAGGACGACGCCATCCCCGAGGACGTCACCATCTCGGTGCTCACCCAGGCCCGCGAGGACCTCATCGACCGCACCGCCCAGTCGCTCGTCGGCGCGCACCACGCGGTCATCCACATGTACAACGCCATCGCCGAGCTCTTCCGCCGCGTCGTCTTCCACAACACCGAGGCCGAGACGGTCGACCTGGCTCGGCGCGGCACCGGCTGGGTGATCCGGGCCATCGAGGAGCACCTGCCCGACACGCCTGTCGGCTACGAGTACAGCCCCGAGATCTTCACCCAGGCGCCCGTCGACTTCGCCGTCGAGGTGTGCAACGCCGTCATGGACGTCTGGCAGCCCGACGACGAGCGCGAGATCATCCTCAACCTGCCGGCCACCGTCGAGGTCTCCACCCCGAACGTCTACGCCGACCGCATCGAGTACTTCGGCCGCACCATCGCCCACCGCGACAACGTCTGCGTCTCCATGCACTGCCACAACGACCGGGGCTGCGCCGTCGCGGCCACCGAGCTGGGCATGATGGCCGGCGGTCAGCGCGTCGAGGGCTGCCTGTTCGGCCACGGCGAGCGCACCGGCAACGTCGACCTCGTGACCCTCGGCATGAACCTGTACAGCCAGGGGGTCGACCCGCAGATCGACTTCTCCGACATGGACCGCATCCGCCGCACCGTCGAGTACTGCACCGGCATGCCCGTGCCGGCCCGCCAGCCGTACGCCGGCGACCTCGTCTACACCGCCTTCTCCGGCTCCCACCAGGACGCCATCAAGAAGGGCCTGGAGGACCTCGAGGCCAGGGGCCGGGCGCAGGGCAGGACCATCCACGAGGTCGACTGGCTCGCCCCGTATCTGCCCATCGACCCGCATGACGTCGGGCGCACCTACGAGGCCGTCATCCGCGTCAACAGCCAGTCCGGCAAGGGCGGCATGGCCTATCTCATGAAGAGCGACCACCACCTCGACCTGCCGCGGCGCCTCCAGATGGAGTTCAGCCGCGTCGTGCAGGACCGCGCCGACGCCAGCGGCCGGGAGATCAGCTCCGAGGAGCTGTGGCGGCTCTTCCACGACGAGTACCTCGAGCGCGCCGAACCGATCGGCGCCCTCGACTTCACCGTCGGCGCCGCGAGGGGCCTCACGAGCGTCGACGCGACGATCGGGTTCAACGGCCGGGACGAGCGCATCAACGGCGAGGGCAACGGCCCGCTGTCCGCCTTCATCGACGCGCTCGGGCAGGTCGGCCTGACGGTCAAGGTGCTCGACTACACCGAGCACGCCCTCACCTCGGGCGGCGACGCCTACGCCGCCGCCTATGTCGAGGTGGAGGTCGGCCGCGGCGACGACGCCGTCGTCCTGTGGGGCGTCGGCATCGACCCGGACATCACGACGGCGACCCTCAAGGCCGCCGTCAGCGCCGTGAACCGGGCCTGAGCCGGGTCCGGGCCGACCGCCGGCTCAGGCCGGCAGTCGGCTCAGGCGGTCCGCGAGGACCGTGACGTGATCGTTGCCGGCGTCCTTCGCCGCGTAGACGAGGGTGAGCCGCCCCTTGCCGGAGGCCGCCGCGCGCTCCAAGAGCGCGGCCGGGGCCCCGGAGGCGTCCAGCTCCTTCGCGTAGCGGGCGGCGAACTCCTCGAAGCGCTCGGGCCGGTGCCCGAACCAGACCCGCAGCTCGGGGCTGGGGGCCACGTCCTTGCACCACTCGTCCAGCGCGGCGCGGGCCTTCGAGACGCCCCGCGGCCACAGCCGGTCGACGAGCACCCGGTAGCCGTCCTCGTCCGATGCCTGCTCGTATGCGCGCTTGATGACGATCTCCATGCCCTCCGGTCTAGCACGGACGCCGACGGCCCGTGCCCCCGGGCCCGGCCTCTCCCTCCTCGACGGCGCTGGTCTCGGCCTGGTCGGAGAGCGGATGACCCCTCCTGTCGGTTCCTGCCGTGCCGTCGCCGGCGGCCTCAGTGCTGCACCGCGGCCTGGAGGGTGGCCTCCTCCTGCCTGGATGCTGCCACCAGCTCGTAGCGCTCGTAATGGTCGAGCACGTCGTTGCAGATCTGGTTGCACTCGTAGGGGTAGATGTTGTAACTCAGCCCTTCTCCGAATGCCACTTCGAGATGGATCGTCACGTCGTCCGTCCCGATCGTGCGGGCACCGCAGGACGTCGCGGACGAGCGCCGGATCTGGACGGGGTAGACGAAGTCCTCGCCGTCCTCGCTCTCCGAGAGGGCCTCAAGCTGGACACGCCGCGAGACGTTCTGCTGCAGCCCGTTCGAGACCTCGCGGACGACGGCCGGGACCCCGCGCTCCTGCAGGGCCTCGGCGACCTCGTCCAGAGCCGGGCGGATGACGTTCTGGAGCCTCTCCTCGGCCTGGCGCGAGGACACCGAGTCGAGCGACAGCGAGAGGCGGCGGCGCCACGATCCACTCGAGATCGCCGTCTCGGGGCTCGCCCACTGGGCGGTGAACGAGCGCTGGACGGCCTGCTCGTGCAGGTGCTCCTCGCGCAGGGCCCGGTTGAGGCCGACCATGACGAGCATGAGGACGAGGGCGAAGGGGATCGCCATGATGATCGTCGCGCTCTGCAGCGCCGGGATGCCCCCGACCATCAGCATGCCGATGGTCAGGATCCCCGTGGCGGCGGCCCACAGGATGCGCAGCGACGGTCGCGCGTCCGTGTCGGCCGCGGGCAGCTCGCTGCAGAGGTTCGCCATGACGAGCGCGCCGGAGTCGGCGGAGGTGACGTAGAACAGCAGCCCGACGAAGGTGGACAGCGCGATCAGGACGGGCGTCCCCGGGATCGTGGTGAGGAGCTGGAAGAAGCCCTGCTCCGGCGACGCCGTCGCGGCCTGACCGAACGCGGCGTCCCCGTCCATGATCCGCTTCACGGCGCTGTTCCCGAAGATCGAGATCCACATGACGATGTACGAGAACGGGATCATCAGCGTGCCGAGGACGAACTGCCCGATCGTGCGCCCCTTCGAGATGCGGGCCAGGAACATGCCCACGAAGGCCGACCACGCGATCCACCACGCCCAGAAGAACAGCGTCCACGACTGCATCCAGCCGGCCGGGTAGTCGTAGGCCATCGTGTCGAGCGTCATGCCGGGGAACATCGTGACGAAGTCGCCGATGTTCATCACCATGGAGCGGAGCAGGAAGGTGGTGTTGCCCGTGAACAGCGCCCAGCCCGCGAGGACGACCGCCAGCGCCACGTTCAGCTGCGAGAGGCTGCGAATGCCCTTGTCGACGCCGGTGGTCGCCGAGATGGTGGCCAGGACGACCGCCAGGACGACCAGGGCCGTCTGGGCGCCGAGGCCCTGGGGGATCCCGAAGAGGATGTTCAACCCCACGTTGAGCATCACGACGCCGATCCCGAGTGATGTGGCGACACCGAAGATCGTGCCGATCACCGTCGCGATGTCGACCGAGTGCCCGATGAGTCCCCGGACCCGCTTGCCGAAGAGGGGCGCCAGCACCGAGCGGACGGCCAGCGGCGCCTTCTTGCGGTGGGCGAAGTACCCCAGGGCGAGTCCCATGAGGGCGTACATCCCCCAGCCCGTGATCCCGTAGTGGTAGATCGCCCACACGGTCGACTGTCGGGCCGCGTCCACGGTTCCGCCGGGGATCTGGGGCGGCGACAGGAACTGCGCGGCGGGCTCGGCGACGGCGTAGAACATGAGGTCCGTGCCGATGCCCGCCGCGAACAGCATGGCCGCCCACGAGAAGGTGGAGTACTCGGGACGGTCGTAGTCGCCGCCCAGGCGGACCCTCGGATAGCGGAGGCCCAGGTGGATCACGAAGAGCAGCGCCGCGGTGGCGAGGGCGATGTAGAACCAGCCGAGGCGGTCGGCGGCCCGGGAGACGGTCTTCCCGAGGACCCCGCCCGCGAACTCCGGGGCCGCCAGGCACCACGCGGCCACCAAGCCGGTGATCGACAGGGCGGTGATGAAGACGGGCCACCTGACGGGCGGCCTGTCGGTGCGGGCGGCCGCCCGGTGACCGGTACCGGTCACCGGTGGCTCCCGACGCGTCGCGGCGGAACCGGGTGCTCCGCCTCCGCCTGTGCGGCGCTGGGGACGCGCGGGACGGCGTCCCAGGCCTTGTTGCGCGGATCGCCCGGCGGGTAGATCGGCATCGATCCGTCAGCCCTGTAGACGGGGGGACGCTCGGGTGCGAGGGGCGTGTTGCCGATGATCAGGTCGGCGGCCTTCTCGGCCACCATCATGACCGGCGCGTAGATGTTGGCGTTCGTGATCGTCGGGAAGACGGACGCGTCGACGACGCGGAGGCCCTCGGCCCCGTGGACCCGCATGGACGCGGGATCGACGACGGACATGTCGTCCGTGCCCATCCTGGTCGAGCAGGACGGGTGCAGTGCGGTCTCGGCGTCCCGCGCGACCCAGCTGAGGATCTCCTCGTCGGACTCGACCTGAGGGCCGGGGGAGATCTCGCCGGCGTCGAACGGGGCGAAGGCCGGCTGGGCCAGGATGTGGCGGGCGGCGCGGATGACCTCGACCCACTCGCGGCGGTCGCGCTCGGTCGACAGGTAGTTGAACAGGATGGACGGGCGCACGGCGGGGTCCGGGTTCGTGATGTGGATGTGTCCGCGGACGTCGGAGTTCATCGGTCCGATGTGCACCTGGTAGCCGTGCTCGGACGCCGGGGCGGATCCGTCGTAGCGGACCGCGATGGGAAGGAAGTGGAACTGCAGGTTCGGGTACGGGACCTCGTCGTTGGTGCGGATGAAGCCGCCTCCCTCGAAGTGATTGGACGCCCCCACGCCCGAGTCGAGGAAGAGCCACTGGGCTCCGATCCAGGGCGCCTTCCACATCTTCAGCCACGGGGCGATCGAGACGGGCTGCAGGCACTCGTGCTGGAGGTAGACCTCCAGGTGGTCCTGGAGGTTCTCGCCGACGCCCGGCAGCTCGATGCGCGGGGTCACGCCGGCGGCGCGCAGCACCTGGGGATCCCCCACGCCGGACAGCTCGAGCAGGCGGGGGCTGTTGAACGCGCCGCCGCACAGGATGACCTCACCGGCGTCCACGTGATGGGTCCGGTTCATGCGGTGGAAGTCGACCCCGGTGACGCGGGTGCCCCTCCAGGTCAGGCCCGTCACGTACGCGAGGGTCGTGACGTCGAGATTCCTCCGGCCCCTGACCGGGCGCAGATAGGCTCGCGCCGCACTCCAGCGTGAGCCGTGGTTGATGTTCTGGTCGAACGGCGCGAAGCCCTCCTGACGGTAGCCGTTGACGTCATCCGTGCGCGGATAGCCGGCCTGGACGGTCGCCTCGAAGAACGCCTGGAACAGTGGCGACGTGGCGGGGCCGCGCTCCAGGTGGAGCGGGCCGGATCCCCCGCGCCATGCGTTCGCGCCGCCCAGACGGGTCTCCATGCGCTTGAAATAGGGCAGGCAGTGCGCGAAGTCCCACTCCTGCATCCCCGGGGCGGCGGCCCAGCGGTCGTAGTCGCCCGGGTTGCCGTGCTGGAAGATCATGCCGTTGATCGATGAGGAGCCCCCCAGCAGCTTGCCACGGGTGTGCTTAACGCGACGCCCGCCCATGAAGGGCTCGGGGTCCGTCTCATAGGCCCAGTCGTAGAGCGGGTTGCCGGACGGGAACATCAGCGCTGCCGGCATGTGCACGAGGGGATCGATGATGAAGTCGGCCCGGCCCGCCTCCAGGACGAGGACGGAGGCGGAGGCGTCCGCCGAGAGACGGTTCGCGAGGGCCGATCCGGCCGAGCCCCCTCCGACGATGACGTAGTCGTAGCGCTTCTTCACTGAGCTCTTCTCCTTCTTCTGGGTACTGCGGACTCCCGGTGCTGCGGAGTGCCGCGGAATCCGGTGGCGGGGCCACGGGACAGCCGATCCCACGGCCCGGGACGGCCCCGGACGCATTCATCGCGGGGGCGCACCGCCGCGGCGGTGCCACGGCGGAAAAACGGTGGGGATGAGGTGAGGGCCTCAGCCCTTGTCTGCGGGATCGTCGAACCATCCGGCTCGTGCCGGTCGGAGGTTGTGCCAGATGTGCTTGTGCTCCTGGTACTCGCCCAGCCCGGCGATCCCCAGCTCGCGACCGATGCCGGACTGCTTCATGCCGCCCCATTCCGCCTGCGGTACGTAGGGGTGGTAGTCGTTGATCCAGATCGTCCCGTGGCGGAGCCGTCGGGCCACGCGTTCAGCGCGTCCGGCGTTCTCGGTCCAGACGGCGCCCGCGAGCCCGTAGACGGTGTCGTTGGCGATCGCCACCGCGGCGTCCTCGGCCTCCTCGGGCGTCGGCCCGCTGAAGCTCTCGACAGTGAGGACGGGCCCGAAGGACTCCTCGTGGACGCAGGCCATCGGGGACGCGCAGTCGTCAAGGATCGTCGGCAGGTAGTACCAGCCGGAGGCCAGGTCCCCGCCGGGGCGCTGGCCGCCGCAGCGCAGGACGGCGCCCTCCGCCAGGGCTTGGGCCACGTGGCGCTCGACCTTGTCGCGGTGGGCCTCGCTGATGAGGGGACCGGTTTCGGCGTTCGGATCGAAGGGCCCGCCGAGACGAATGGCCCGGGCCCTCCGGACGAGCTCGTCGACGACCCGGTCGTGGACCGACTCCTCGACGACGAGCCTGGCGCCGGCCGAGCAGACCTGCCCGGAGTCGAGGAAGACGGCCGTGAGCGCGTTGTCGATCGCGGCATCCAGATCGGCGTCCGCGAAGACGACGTTCGGGTTCTTGCCGCCCAGCTCGAGCGCCACCCGTTTCACCGTGCCGGCCGCAGAGGTCATGATCGAGCGTCCGGTCACCACACCGCCTGTGAACGACACCAGGTCGACGTCCGGAGAGGCGGTCATGGTCGGGCCCAGGACAGACCCCGGGCCGAGGACCAAGTTGGCGACGCCCTCGGGAAGGCCGAGTTCGGTGAGCGTCCGGCACAGCCAGATGGCGGTCTGCGGGGTGAGCTCCGAGGGCTTCAGGACGAACGTGTTGCCCGCGGCGAGCGCCGGTGCGACCTTCCATGCCGTCTGGAGGAGCGGGTAGTTCCACGGGGTGATGAGCACGCAGACCCCGACGGGCTCGGTCACGACGCGGCTCGCGACGTCCGGTACACCGGTGTCGACCACCCGGCCCGCCTCGCTCTGGGCGAGGGCTGCGAAGTGACGGAACACGTTCACGATGTCGGCCATGTCGAGGAGGCTCTCCACGTGGCGCTTGCCCGTGTCGAGCGATTCCAGACGGGCCACCTCGTCCGACTCGGCCTCGAGCCGGTCGGCGACGGCCATGAGGAGCCCGGCCCGCTCCGGTGACGGGGTCGTCGGCCAGGGGCCCCGGTCGAACGCGCGGCGGGCCGCTGCGACTGCGGCCCGGCAGTCCTCGACCGTCGCCTCGGGAACCTCGGCCACCTGCTCCCCGTCCGCTGGACACAGGATGCGTCGCGTGCCGCCGTCCGATGCGGCCCGCCAGCTCCCCCCGATGAGCAGTCGGTCCGGTCGATCCATGAGTGTCTCCTGTCTGGATGTTCTGAATGTGTTGCCTGTGGATGTGTTGTCCGAGCGCATCGGGCGGTGGGTTCGTGCGGGTGCGCCGGTGGCGCGGTGACAGGGACTTCCTGGGACTCGGGACCGAACGCCACTCGGTCCGTTCCACCGTGGGCCCTGCCGTGGGCCGGCGGGCCCTGCCGTGGGCCGGCCCATGCCGTGGGCCAGCTCCGTGTTCAGGATAAACACCTCGTGCGTCATGGTCCGATGATGAGTCCTGGGCTCGTTCCCCCGGGGCGCCCTCCCGCCGGGGGTGCCCTGATCGTCCCCTGACCGGCTCCACCGAGGGTGCTCGTCGCGATCGCCTCGCGGTTCGGAGCGCGTCCGACGGTCGGGGCGTCGGCGGTGGGTCGGGGACGGCCCGAGCGACCGGGCGGATGGGGAGGGCTCCGGGGCCAGCGGATGATCGGGATCCGTCCCGGGAGGAGCCCGGACCCGCTCGTCGGAGACCTGCCGGAGCGGCCCCCCGACGAGCGGTCCCCGGCGGTCACGGGGCGCGGGGCTCCTTCCGGAGCGCTCGGTTCGTCAGGGCCCGCGTCCGCCGGGGAGGGGCGCGCCGGCCCAGTCGGCGGACCGGGCCTCCGAGAGGGGGCCCTCGCCCCGTCCGGAGGAGGGCCGCGGAAGGGGCCGGCCCTCCTCCGGACTCAGGGAGGAGGGCCGGCAACCCGCAGATGATCCTGGTTCCCGGCGCGATCCGTGTCGCCCGGCCGGTCCCGCTGCCGCTCCGAGCCGCCGACCCCCGACGGCAGGGCCTGCGCGACAGGGCCGCCGCCGGCGGGTTCGCCGTGCGCCGCCGACCGGTCCCGCGTCGCCGGCATCGGTCACGGCTCCGGGCGGCCTGCCCGACGTGCACGGCGCCGGGCCGGACGATTCACCCGGGGCGGCGCTCAGGCGTCCAGCGCCTCGGCGATGCCGGCCAGGACCGCCCGCAGCTCGCCGCGGACCGACTCCGGCGCCGGCCGCTGCGGGCGCACGGGATCGCCGCACGGGTACCCGGCCTCGTCGAGCGCCAGCTTGACGAGCGGGGCCGCCCCGTGCCGGACGAACAGGGCGTTGAGCGGCCAGATCGCCTCCTGGAGCCTCGCCCGGCGGGCCAGGTCGCCGCGGCGGTGCGCATCCCACAGGGCGACCGCCGCCGCGGGCGCGACGCAGGCCGGCCCGGCCATCCGGCCCACCCCGCCGAGGTCGAGGGCCGCGGCGGGCAGGTGGGCCGAGGCGGCGAAGAACCGCAGCCGCTCGTCCAGCGCGGGCCGGATGGTCAGCAGCCTGCCGGTCACCCCGGACGCGTCCTCGAGGTACTGCACCGTCTCGTCGGCGACGATCCGCTCCAGCGCCGACAGGGGCAGGTCCGAGACGCGGATTCGTGCAGAGGACGACCGGCAGGTCCGTGGCCGTGGCGAGCGCGTGGACGTGGTCGACGATCTCGTCGGGGGACGGCTGGCCGTGGACCAGCTGGATGCAGACGAGGCCGTCGACCCCACGAGGCCATGGCCTGCGCCTGGGTCGCGGCATCGGCGATGGCGAAGGCCGCCACCCCCGCGACGACCGGCACCCGGCCGGCGGCCTCGTCGACGGTGATCCGCACGACGGGCTCCCGCTGGGCGGGCGTGAGGTGCGTCACCTCGCCGGTGGAGTCCGACGGGGACAGGCCGTGCACCCCTCGTCGAGCAGATGCCCGACGAGGCGGCGCAGGGCCCGTTCGTCCACCCGGCCGCGCCCGTCGAGCGGTGACACCGGATAGGGGTAGATGCCGCTGAGGCCCCCGCCTCCGGCGGTCGTCGCGGTCCCGGTGGTCATCGTCGTCATCGTCCTCTCCTCACCAGTAGCCGATCAGCTTCATCCAGCCGCCGCCGACGACCATCCACACGGCGATCGAGGCGAGGGCGGCGATGAAGCTGACCCGCCACCAGTCTCCGACGCTGTTGTAGCCGGTGCCGAACAGGGCCGGGCTCGCGCCGCCGGAGTACTGGGTGATCGAGGTGAACAGGTTCGAGATGTAGCCCAGTACGAGGGCGGCCATGAGCGGGGGAGTCCCGACGGCGACGGCCGCCGCCAGGAAGGCCGCGTACATGGCCGAGATGTGCGCCGTGGCGGAGGCGAACAGGTAGTGGCTGAAGAAGTAGACCAGCGTGAGGATGATGAACGCGAACTGCCAGCGCATGCCGCCGAGCGAGCCTGCGATCACGTCCGCGAGCCAGCCGAGGAGCCCGTACTTCCCGAGGGCGGTGGCCATCATGTAGAGCACCGCGAACCACACCATCGTGTCCCAGGCCGCCTTCTCGCGGATGACGTCCTCCCAGGTGAGCACGCCGCTCAGCAGCAGGACGACGAGACCGATGAGGCCGGTCGTCGTGGCGTTGACGCCGAGGACGATGTCCCCGACCGTCCACAGCAGCAGGAGCAGCACGAAGGTGCCCGCCATGATCTTCTCGGCCGGGCTCGTCGGGCCGAGGGTCGCCAGCTCGCGCTTGGCCATGGCGACGACCTCGGGAGTCTCCTCGAGCTCGGGCGGGTAGACCACGTGGACGACCAGCGGCACCACGGCCAGGGCGCACAGGCCCGGCACGATGGCGCCCAGTGCCCAGGAGGTCCAGCTGAGCGTCACGCCCTGGGAGGAGGCGAGCGAGGCGATGAGCGGGTTGCCCGCCATCGCGGTGAGAAACATGGCGCAGGTGATCGCGTTGACCTGGCCGACGTTGATCGCGAGGAAGGATCCCGCGCGTCGGGCCGTCGGGCCGGGGGTCGAGTCGTAGGTGAGCGCCACCGAGCGCATGATCGGCGCCATGATGCCGCCGCCGCGGGCGGTCGCGGACGGGATCGCGGGGGACAGAACCAGGTCGGCCAGGGCCAGGCCGTAGCTCACGCCGAGCATGCGCCCGCCGATCCTGGAGACGAAGAGGAGCGCGATGCGCCGTCCGAGTCCGGTCGTGATGAAGCCCCTCGAGATGAGGAAGGCCACGACGATGAGCCAGATGGTGGAGTTCGAGAAGCCCATGAGCGCGGTCGGGTCGCCCGCCTTCTCGGCGGTCAGCGGGACGGTGCCGGTGAGGATGCACACGACGGTGCCGATGATGGTCACCGCGCCCATGGGCAGGGGCTTGGCGATGATCCCGACGATGGTGGCGAGGAAGATCGCGAGCATGTGCCAGGCGCGACCGGTGACGCCGCCGGGCGGCGGGGCGAACCAGATGACCGCCCCGACGACCAGCGGGACCAGAACGCGCAGCAGGGGGGCCGGGCTGAGCCCGCCCCGCTCCTCGACGTTCCCCCGCCGGTCTGCCTGCGACGGGGCGGATGCTGCGGCCATGGTGCTCACCCGCCCAGGTCCGCGATCGCCGGGCCGGCGGGCAGCGCCCGCGTGGTCCGCCACCGCTCGACGGCCGTCGAGACGATGCGACCCGCCTCGCCGACGTAGTCGGACGGCCCGACCAGGTGCTCGGGCAGCAGATCGGCCCTGCCCTGCTCGGCCGCCACGACCGGCATGATCTCGTGCAGGGTCCGCTTCTGCTCGCGCGCCCGCTCGGCCGCCTCGTACACGAGGTCGTGGGCGTGCTCGCGGCCCATCGCCGGGGCGAGCTGGATCATCATCGCCTCGGCCATGATGAGTCCGCCGTCGAGGTCGAGGTTGGCGGCCATCCGCTGCGGGTCGACCCGCATGCCCTCGGCGACGACGAGGGCCTCGCCGAGGGCCGAGCCGGCCAGGCAGCCCAGGTTCGGGACGAGGTACCACTCGGCCTGCCACTCGCCGGCGGCCCGTTCGTGGCCGGCCTCCTGGATGCGGACCAGTCCCGAGGCCAGCGCGCCGGCGACGGCGCCGATGCCGATCATGAGCTCCGAGCTGATCGGGTTGACCTTCTGCGGCATCGTGGACGAGGCGCCCCGGTGGCTGGTGAAGGGCTCGAAGACCTCGCCGATCTCGGTGCGCGACAGGTCGACGATGTTGCGCCCGAGCTTCGCGCAGGTGCCGGCGATCGTGGCGCAGATCCAGCCGTACTCGGACAGGACGTCGCGGTCGACGTGCCAGGGCACGGGCACGTCCGCGAGACCGAGCTCGGCGGCCAGCCGGGACCGGATCCCGACGGAGCGGGGCCCCTCGGCGGCGTTCGTGCCGCCGGCGCCGAAGAGCGACACGACGGCGATCCGCTCGTGGGCCTGCTGCAGACGCGTGCGCTGGCGGCGCACCTGGTCGAGCAGAGTGGCCAGTGTCGCGCCGAAGGTGGTCGGCACGGCCTGCTGGGCGTGCGTGCGGCCGGGCATCACGGTGCCGGCGTGCTCGGTGGCGCGCTCGGCCAGGGCGTCGCCGAGGCGCTGGAGCCGTTCGTCCAGGGCCTCCAGGGAGCGGGACATCTGGAGCGCCAGTGCGGTGTCCATGATGTCCTGGGTGGTCGCGCCGTAGTGGACGCGCCCGTCGGGGCCGGCGGGGCAGTGGGCGGAGATCTGCCGGACCAGCCCGAGGATCGGGTAGCCGACGTTCTGCGCGTCCCGCCACAGCCGGTCGCGGTCGATGTTCCCGATCCGTGCGGCGCGGACGATGGCCTCGGCGTCCGAGGGCCCGATGACGCCCAGCGAGGCCTGCGCCGTGGCCAGCGCCCGTTCGACGCTCAGCCACGACTCGATGCAGGAGTCCTCGCCGAAGAGTTCGGCCTGGACCGGGTCGCCTGCGTTCCGCCAGAGGAGGGAGAAGGGGGCTGCGTAGGACATCGTGTCGCCTTTCGCCATTGAATGGAAACGCTTGCAGGATGGATTCAGCGTAAATTCGGCGAGACGCTCCGCATCATGACGATGGAACTGGAATCGTTTGCAGTTAAATTGCGGTGCCGCAGGGCGGCTCGGGGCCCGTCGGCGGGGCCGCGACGCTGTCGCGCTCGACCACACGGCCCTCGACCAGGACCGTTGTCGGGTCGGCCGTCGAACCGGCCATGCGGTCGGCCAGCAGCTGCACGGCGATGTGGGCCACCTGCTCGATCGGCTGCTCGTAGGTGGTGATGCCGGGATCCGTGACGGCGTACCAGTCCGTCTTCCCGAAGGCCACGAGCGACAGCTCCGACGGCAGGCGCAGACCCCGCCGCCGGGCCTCGGTGAGCAGCCCGAGGACCAGCTCGCTCGAGGACGCGCACACGGCGGTGGGCGCCGGGCGCAGCGCCAGCAGGCGCCTGAGGGCCTCCGAGCCCCAGTCGGGGGAGTAGGCGCGCAGCTGCACCCACCGCGGATCGGGCTCCACGCCGGCCTCGGCGAGCGCCCGGCGGTAGCCCTCCAGCCGGCGGCGGGTCGTGCTGAACGAGGGCTGTCCGCCGATGAAGGCGATGTCGTGATGGCTGGCGCCGACGAGGAGCCCCGCGAGCGTGCGGGCCCCCTCGTCCTCGTCGTAGCCCACCCAGTCGACGCGCCTGCTCGACCGGCGGTTCATCTCGACGAGGGGCGGGCCCTCGGGGGTCGGGGGCCGGCGGGTCGGCGTCGGGACGACGATGATGCCGTCGACCCCGCTCGCGATGAGCCGCTCGAGGCCCGTTCGCTCGCGCCGGCCCTCGTTGTTCGTCACCGCCATGACGACGCTGTGGCCGCGCTCCTCGAGCTGGTCCTGCACCATGGAGATCGTCCGGGCGTAGAAGGCGTTCATCATGTCGGGCAGCACGACGCCGACGGTGCGGGTCCCCGAGCCGCGCAGGGCGCGCGCCGCCGCCGAGGGCCGGTAGCCCAGGCGCTCGGCCGTCTCCCGGATGAGCCGACGAGTCTCCTCGTTGACGTGCGGGTGCCCGTTGAGGGCGCGCGAGACCGTTGAGACGGCGACTCCGCACTCGAGGGCGATCTGGCGCAGCGTCGATCCCATCGCCGTCTCAGGCCCGTACGCCGCCGAACCGGCGGTCGCGGCGGGCGTACTGCTCGACGGCGGCCCACAGGTCCCGGCGGTCCCAGTCGGGCCAGAGCTTGTCGCTGAACACCAGCTCGGCGTAGGCGCTCTGCCACAGCAGGAAGTTGCTCGTCCGCTGCTCGCCGGAGGTGCGGATGAACAGGTCCACGTCACCCAGCTCGGGGTGGTAGAGGTAGCGCTGGAGCGTCCTCTCGTCGACCCGGTCGGGGTTGAGCCGGCCGGCGCGCACGTCGCGGCCGATGGCCCGCGCCGCATCGGCGATCTCCGCGCGGCCGCCGTAGTTGAGGCACAGCTGCAGGGTGATGACGGTGTTGTCGCGGGTCTGCTCCTCGGCCGCCTGGAGCTCGCGGAGCACGCTCGCCCACAGCCTGGGCCGGCGCCCGGCCCAGGCCACGCGCACGCCGAGCCCGTCGAGGAGGTCGCGGTGGGTGTGGATCATGCGGCGGCTGAAGCCCATGAGGAAGCGCACCTCGTCGGGGGAGCGCCGCCAGTTCTCGGTGCTGAAGGCGTACATCGACAGCGTGCCGATGCCCATCTCGATGGCGCCCTGGAGCACCTCGATGAGCACGGCCTCGCCTCGCTCGTGGCCCTCCGTGCGCGCCATGCCGCGCGATCTCGCCCAGCGTCCGTTGCCGTCCATGACGATCGCCACGTGCCGCGGGACGAACCGCGCGGGCAGCTGCGGGGGGCGGACGCCGCTCGGGTGCGGATCCGGCGGGCGCACGGGATGACGGGACGATGCGTTCACGGGCACCAGCCTAACGGCGTCCCCGTCCCCGGCGGAGGTGGACGACCGGACGACCGGGCGCCCCCTCGGACCTTCCGCGCGGCGGCACAATGGAGTCGTGCCCACCTATCGCGACGAGGCCATCGTGCTGCGCACCCACAAGCTGGGCGAGGCCGACCGCATCATCACCCTGCTGTGCCGCGACCACGGCAAGGTGCGCGCGGTGGCCCGTGGGGTGCGCCGCACCTCCAGCCGGTTCGGCGGGCGCCTCGAGCCGTTCAGCCACGTCGACGTCCAACTGGCCGTCGGCCGCAGCCTCGACGTGGTCGCCCAGGCCGAGTCGCTGCACCACTACGGGGACGCCCTCGTCGGCGACTACACCCTGTACACGAGCGGAGAGACGATGCTCGAGACGGCCGACCGGCTCATGGTCGTCGAGAAGGAGCCCTCCCGGCGCCAGTACCTGCTGCTCCAGGGCGCCCTGCGGGTGCTCGGCCGGGGCACGAGCGACGGGTCCCGGCCGGCCTCGATGATCCTCGGCTCCTATCTGCTGCGCGCGCTGGCGATCGCCGGCTACGCGCCGGTGCTGGACTCCTGCGCGCGCTGCGGACTGCGGGGGCCGCACGAGTGGTTCGCGCCCGCCGCGGGGGGCATGGTGTGCAACTCCTGCCGCCCGCCCGGCTCGACCCGCCCGGGCCCCGAGTGCTGGGCGCTGCTGAGCGCCCTCGTCTGCGGCGACTGGCCCGCCACGAGGGGCGTCGGCGAGGATGTCGAGCGCCGGACGGCGGGGCTGGTCTCCGCCTTCGCCACCTGGCACATGGACCACGGGCTGCGCTCCCTGCGGATGATCCCCGGCGACTGAGCGGGCGCCCGGGGCGGGGCCGACCGGACCGAGGCGGGCCCGGGGGAGGGACCCCCTTCCCCTGACCTTCTCACCTGTTACCCTGAGGGCGGAGGTTGACGATGCCCCAGCAATGGACGCCGAGACGACCGGACCCCGAAGAACTGCAGAGGATCCTCGAGGACTTCTCCGAGGCGACAGGGTTGGCGACGGTCGCTGTGGACACCCAGGGTGTTCCGGTGACGAGGCTGTGCGCCTTCACCGAGTTCTGCAAGGCCATGCGCGCCGATCCGCTGCGCTCGCGCGCCTGCCACGGCTGCGACGCCCACGGCGGCCTGCAGGCCCTCCTCGAGGGCACCCCCCAGATCTACCGCTGCCACGCCGGGCTGGTCGACTTCTCGATCCCGCTGACCGACGGTGACGCCTACGTCGGCGCCATCCTGTGCGGCCAGGTGAGGATGCCCGAGGACGAGATGCCCGCGCCCCTGCTCGCCCAGTCGGGCTGGCACGACGACCCGTTCCTCCAGGAGCTCTACGACAGGGTGCCGGTGGTGAGCCGGCGGCGGGTCACCGCCGCGGCGGAGACCCTGCTCGGCCTCCACGACCTCGTCGACCTGGCCCTGCGCGCCGGGACGGTCCGCCCCCAGGACGAGGGAGCCGCCCGGCTCTCCGTCGTCCCGCCCTCGCGCGCCACAGCGGCCTCCGACGCCCGCCCGCCCGAGGCGCAACAGCGCAACCCGACCGAGTTCATCACGGCGGCCGTGCGCCGCGAGGACCTGAGGGCCGCCTTCCTCGAGGCCGGCACCTTCCTCGACACCGTGTACGCCCAGGGCTCCCCCGAGGCCGTCCTCGCGGGTCGCGACCGGCTGGACGAGATGATCCTGGCCGCCGCCGCGGCGTGCTCGCCGCGCATCGTCCCCCACCTGCGCCAGCTCGTGGAGCGCGACCGGCGCCGCGGCGGGATCGACCGCTTCGGGGCGCAGCTGGCCGCCGAGCGCTTCATCGGCATGGTGCTCGACGAGTTCCAGCGCCACCGTCCGCGCCGGCGCCGCGAGATCGGCGACCTGCTCAACGACATCGCCCGGCACCCCGAGCAGGCGATCTCCCTCAGCGAGGCGGCGAATTCCCTGCACTGGTCGCCCGGTCACCTGTCGAAGTTGTTCAAATCCGTCACCGGATGCACTTTTGTGTCCTACGTCACCGCGCGCCGCGTCGAGCGGGCGAAACTGATGCTAGCGTCAACGCAGATGCCGGTCCAGAGGATTTCCTCGGAGCTCGAGTTCAGCCAGGTGAATTACTTCTCCAGGGTCTTCCGGGCGAGTACGGGAATGTCTCCGAGCGAGTACCGGCGTCATTGCCGGTCGCGCGAGGAGGGACACACCGGTGCTGCAGTTCCAGGTTCCGACAAGGGTCGTCTCCGGGCCTGACGCGCTCGGTGCGCTGAGTGCCCTGTCCGGTCGTCGGGTGCTCGTCATCACGGACGGCTTCATGGCCGCCGCACCGCTCATGGACCAGGTGCGGGACCGGCTCGGCGACGCCGTGCTGCGCGTCTTCTCCGACGTGCGGCCCGATCCCGACACCCACGCCATCGCCGCCGCGCTCGGGGCCTATCTCGAGTTCGGGCCCGAGGCGCTCATCGGCCTGGGCGGCGGCTCCCCGATCGACACCGCCAAGGCCGTCCGTCACATGGCCCGCCAGCGGGGCGAGGAGCTGCCGGCCGGCTTCATCGTCATCCCGACCACGAGCGGCACCGGCTCCGAGGTGAGCTCCTTCGCGGTCGTCACCGATCCCGCGAGCCGAGCGAAGGTCCCGCTCACGTCCCCCGACATGATCGCGGACGTGGCGATCCTCGACCCCGAGGCCGTCCGCACCTGCCCGCCCGGGCTCACCGCCGACTCGGGCATGGACGCGCTGAGCCATGCGATCGAGGCGGTCGTCGCCAGGGGCCACAACGACCTGTCCGACGCCCTGGCCGAGAAGGCGGTGCGCATCATCCTCCGCCACCTGCCCCGCAGCTGGGCCGACGGGGACGACCTCGAGGCGCGCGACCACCTGCAGAACGCCGCCACCATGGCCGGCGTGGCCTTCCAGAACTCCGGCCTGGGGCTCGTCCACGGCATCTCGCACGCGATCGGCGGCAGCTTCCACGTCGCCCACGGCCGACTCAACGCGATGATCATGCCCCACGTCATGGCCCTCAACGCAGGCGACCTGTCGGCCGGCGGGACGCTGTCCGGGCCCGCCCTGCGCTACTCCCGGCTGGCCGCCCACTCGGGCCTCCAGGCGACCACGGCCCGCAACCTGGTCCTCGCCCTCATCCGTCGCGTCGTGCGGCTGCGGGAGACGCTCGGCATGCCCGACAGGGTCACCGGGGCGGGCGTCGACCGGGGCGAGTTCACCGCGGCCGTCCCGGACCTGGCCACGACGGCCCTGGCGGACTTCTGCAGCGGGGGCAACCCCGTCGTGCCCACCCACGAGGAGGTCGTGGCGATCCTCCGCGCACTGGTCTGAGCGCCCGCCCCCCGGGCCTCGGGCAGTGCGTCCCTCCGGGCGTCCTCGCCCTGGCGGGGCCCGGGGGCTCACGCCAGACGCGCCTCGAGCTCGGCCATGCCCTCGCCGGTCACGGCCGAGACGCGGAGCACCTCGGTCGCCCCTGCCAGGCGCAGGTGGGCCTCGGCCGCCTCGACGGCGTCCGGCCCGGCGCGGTCGATCTGCGTGACGACGCCCAGCACCGGCACGGTGAAGAAGGTCGCGAAACCGGGCGGGTACCTGCTCTCGGCGGCGGTGGCCGAGGCGAGCATGACCACCAGCTCCCGGTCGAAGGAGGCCAGGCGGAGGGCGTGCTTGTAGAAGGGCAGCTCGAGGTACTCGCCGGGGGTGTCCACGACCTCGTCCTCGGCGGTGATCGTCTCGGTCTTCGCGTAGCGGATCTCCTGCCCGTGCAGGCGCTGCATGAGCGTCGTCTTGCCGCAGCCCACGCTGCCGACCATGAGCAGGCGCCTCATGTGCGGGTCAGGGGGGCGGGGGCGAAGCCGAGCTCGTCGCACAGGACGTCGGTCGCCGCGCTGATCGAGGCCTCGACGTCGGCGAGCCGGCCGAGCACGACGAGGGATCCGGAGAAGCGGTCCACGAAGCCCAGCTCGACGGTGGAGGCCTTGGTCGCCACGTCGGCGGCGATGATCGCCGCCTCGCTCGGCGTGATGGTCATGATGCCGATCGCGCCGCCGTTGTTCGGCAGGCCGATCTTGGGGTGGAGGCCGTCGTCCGGGTTCGACAGGACGTGCGCGAGCGTGACCTGCTTGCCGGGGACGAATTCCTGGATGATGCGCTGCTTCGCGGTCGCCATCGCCTCTCTCCTACGGGTCGGCTCCTGTGGTTCGGCGCCGGGCGGTCCGCCCGGCGCCCCCTCCGGCCCGGCGTCCCGGCGGGTGGTGCCGGCGGTGACGGGCCGATCCGCGCGTCCACCGGGCGCACCACTCCTGATTGTCGCCGCGCCGTCGCATTCCGGGTCAAGGCCCGCGCGACGGTCCTGACGGTATTGTCGCCGGGCGTCCCGGCCAGTTGCACTTTTTGGTCCCCGGGGTGCTTTTTGGTCGTTCCAGGTCTTTCGAGAAGGGCTGAAAAGTGGAGCTCCACGTGACCTTCTCTCTGATTTCCTGGCTTAGAGTCGTCAGTACTTCCCGCCCGTGGCCGGAGAGGTCGACGGCGGCTCGTGTTCACACCCAACGGAGGAGTTCAGAATGCAGGAAGCCCTTGGCATGGTGGAGACGAAGGGTTTCGTCCCCGCCGTTGAGGCCGCCGACGCGATGGTGAAGTCGGCCAATGTCGTGCTCGTCGGCAGTCAGCGCGTCGGCTCCGGTCTGGTGACCGTGCTCGTGCGCGGCGACGTCGGTGCTGTGAAGGCCGCCACCGACGCCGGCGCGGTCGCCGCGCAGAACGTGGGCGAGCTCGTCTCGGTCCACGTCATCCCGCGTCCCCACACCGACGTGGAGAAGATCCTCCCGTCCGTCGACGCGAAGTGAGGCGCTGAACGATCATGACCAACGACCAGCTCGTCGACCAGATCATGTCGGCCGTCATGACCAAGATCTCCGCCGATCGGCCCGCCGCGCCCGCGGCCAGGCAGCAGGTCACCGTGCCCGAGGCCACCCAGTTCGTCGGCACCACCGCGCTCGGCGACACCATCGGCCTGGTCATCCCCAACGTCGACCCGCAGCTCCACGCGCTCATGGGCATCGACCCCGGGTTCCGCTCGATCGGCATCATCGGCGACCGCACCGGCGCCGGACCGCAGATCTTCGCGGCGGACGAGGGCGTCAAGGCCACCAACACCGAGATCGTCTCGATCGAGCTGGCCCGTGACACCAAGGGCGGCGCCGGCCACGGCAGCCTCATCGTCTTCGGCGCCGAGGACGTCTCGGACGCCCGCCGCGCCGTCGAGGTGACCCTCGGCGAGCTCGAGCGGACCTTCGGCGACGTCTACGGCAACGACGCCGGCCACTTGGAGTTCCAGTACACCGCGCGCGCCTCGCACGCCCTCAACAAGGCCTTCGGCGCCCCGCTCGGCAAGTCCTTCGGCATCACGGTCGGGGCCCCGGCGGCCATCGGCGTCGTCCTCGCCGACACCGCGGTCAAGGCGTCGACGATCGACGTCATCGCCTACTCGAGCCCGAGCAAGGGGACGAGCCACTCCAACGAGGTCATCTCCGCCTTCACCGGCGACTCCGGGGCGGTGCGCCAGGCCATCGTCGCGGCCCGCGAGGTCGGTCTCGGCCTGCTCGGCGCCATGGGCGACGCCCCCGTCTCGACCACCACCCCGTACATCTGAGGAACGAGGCATCCGCTGTGAGAAGCAAGCGTTTCGAGGCTCTGGACGCGCGTCCGGTCAGCCAGGACGGCTATGTGAGAGAGTGGCCCGAGGTGGGTCTCATCGCCATGAACTCGCCGTCCGATCCCACTCCCTCGATCAGGATCGAGGGCGGCGTGGTCGTCGAGCTCGACGGCAAGCGCCGCGAGGACTTCGACATGATCGACACCTTCATCGCCGACTACGGCATCCGCCTGGACAACGCGGTGGAGGTCAATGCGACGCCCTCGCTGGAGCTGGCCCGCAGGATGGTCGACTTCACCGTGCCGCGCGAGGAGGTCGTGAAGCTCACGACGGCCATGACCCCCGCCAAGATGGTCGAGGTCGTCGGCACGATGAACGTGCTCGAGATGATGATGGCCGTGACCAAGATGCGGTCGCGGCTGTTCCCCGCGAACCAGGCCCACGTGACCAACCTCAAGGACAACCCGGTGCAGATCGCCGCCGACGCCGCCGAGGGCTCGCTGCGCGGCTTCGCCGAGGAGGAGACGACGGTCGGCATCGTGCGCTACGCGCCGTTCAACGCGATCGCCAACATGGTGGGCGCCCAGGTGGGGCGCCCCGGCATCCTCACCCAGTGCTCCGTCGAGGAGGCCACCGAGCTCGCCCTCGGCATGCGCGGCTTCACCGCGTACGCCGAGACCGTGTCGGTCTACGGCACCGAGCAGGTGTTCATGGACGGGGACGACACGCCGTGGTCGAAGGCCTTCCTCGCCTCCTGCTACGCGTCCCGCGGTCTCAAGATGCGGTTCACCTCGGGCACCGGCTCGGAGGTCCAGATGGGCTACGCCGAGGGCAAGTCGATGCTCTACTTGGAGGCCCGCTGCCTCTACTTCACCAAGAGCGCCGGCTCTCAGGGCATCCAGAACGGCTCGGTCTCCTGCATCGGCGTCCCGGCCGCCGTCCCCGGCGGCATCCGCGCCGTGCTGGCCGAGAACCTCATCGCCATGGCCCTCGACCTCGAGTGCGCCTCGTCGAACGACCAGACCTTCACCCACTCGGACCTGCGCAGGGTCGCCCGCTCGCTCATGCAGTTCGTGCCGGGCACGGACTTCATCTGCTCGGGTTACTCGGCCACGCCGAACTACGACAACATGTTCGCTGGCTCGAACTGGGACGCCGACGATTTCGACGACTGGCTCGTCATCCAGCGCGACCTCAGGATCGACGGCGGTCTCGTGCCCGTCACCGAGGAGGAGGTCGTGAGGGCCCGCAACAAGGCCGCCCGCGCCATGCAGGCGATCTTCCGCGAGCTCGGCCTCACGGAGATCACCGACGAGGAGGTCGAGGCGGCCACCTACGCCCGGGGCTCCCAGGACATGCCCGCCCGCAACGTCGTCGAGGACCTCAAGGCGGCCGAGGACCTCATGAACCGGGGCCTCACCGGCGTCGACATCGTCCGGGCCCTCATCCGCGGCGGCTTCGAGGACGTCGCCGAGTCCGTCTACAACATGCTGATCCAGCGCGTCGCGGGCGACTACCTGCACACCTCGGCAATCCTCGACGAGGACTTCCACGTGATCAGCTCTGTCAACTACCCGAACACCTACGCCGGGCCGCTCACGGGCTACCAGATCAGCGACGAAAGATGGGCCAGGCTCTCGAACATCCGCCAGGCCATCAGCCCCGAGAGCATCTGAGGTGAGCACCATGGACGAGAAGACACTGCGCAGCATCATCGAGCAGGTCGTCGACGAGCTCACCGCCGGCCGGGGCGTCGAGGCCGCGCCGGCGGCGACCGCCACGGCCGTCGCCGAACCCGTCGCGACGGGTTCGGGTACCGGGGGCGCGACCTCGCCGGCCGCCGGGACGTCGGCGGACGACGGGGAGGAGCTGGTCGTCACCGAGGACGGTCCCGCCCAGCGCGGCACCGATCCCCGGGAGGTCGTCATCGCCCTGGCGCCGGCCTTCGGCGGCGCCATGCAGCGGACGATCATCGGACTGCCGCACGCCGACGTGATCCGCGAGGTCTGCGCCGGCATCGAGGAGGAGGGCCTGAGCCACCGCTTCATCAGGATCTTCCGCACGGCCGACGTGGGCTTCATCGCCCACGACGCCGCCGAGTACTCCGGTTCCGGCGTCGGCATCGGCATCCAGTCGCGCGGTACCACGGTCATCCACCAGAAGGACCTGCCCCCGCTGTCCAACCTCGAGCTGTTCAGCCAGGCGCCGCTCATCGACCTGGAGACCTTCCGCGCGATCGGCAGGAACGCCGCCCGCTACGCCAAGGGCGAGTCGCCGGACCCCGTGCCGGTGCGCAACGACCAGATGGCCCGCCCGAAGTACCAGGCCATCGCCGCACTGTTCCACATCAAGGAGGCCGGCCTGTGCGACCTGAGGAAGAAGCCCCAGGCCCTGCGGGTCGAGTACCGAGAGGAGAAGCCATGGACACCGAGGAGCTGATCCGCCAGGTCATGAACGAGGTCATGGCGAACCTCGACCTCGACAAGGACACGGTCGCCCCCGCCGCGGCGGCCGGCAGGGGCGCCGCGGCAGATGCCGGGCGCGTCGACGCGTCCCAGTACCCGCTCGGCGAGAAGGCGCCCGAGAGGATCAGGGCGGCCAACGGCCGTCCCCTGTCGGAGTTCTCCTTCGAGAAGCTGAAGAGCGGCGAGCTGCAGGCCGAGGACTTCCGCATCGCCCCGCAGACCCTCGAGCTCCAGGCCCAGGTCGCCGAGTCCGCGGGCCGCGACGCCCTGGCGCGCAACATGCGCCGCGCGGCGGAGCTCATCGCCGTGCCCGACGACGAGCTGCTCGAGGTCTACGGCGCGCTGCGCCCGTACCGCTCGACCAAGGCCGAGCTCTACGCCATCGCCGACAAGCTCGAGAAGGACTACGGCTGCACCATCAACGCGGCCTTCATCCGCGAGGGCGCCGACGTCTACGAGAAGCGCGGCCGCCTCAAGGACAGCGAGTGAGCCCGGCCCGCTGAGCAGCCCGCCTCGAGCAGCAGGAGATTCGTGCCATGACCCTCATCGCCGGTGTCGACATCGGCAACGCCACCACGGAGGTGGCGCTGGCGGAGGTCCCCGCCGGCGCCGCCCCGCGGTTCCTGGCCACGGCGACGATCCCCACGACGGGCATCAAGGGCACCCCCCAGAACACCCAGGGGGTCTTCCAAGGGCTCACCGTCGCCCTCGAGAGGGCCGGCCGCGAGCTCGGCGAGCTCGACCTGATCCGCATCAACGAGGCCGCGCCGGTGATCGGCGACGTGGCCATGGAGACGATCTCCGAGACGATCATCACCGAGTCCACGATGATCGGGCACAACCCGTCGACCCCCGGCGGGCTCGGCGTCGCGGTCGGCACGACGATCCGCATCGAGGACCTCGGGCTCGCCAGGGCGGGGGAGCAGTACATCGTCCTGGCCGACCGCACCCACGACTTCCGCGACGTGGCCCGGCGCATCAACGAGCACGCCGAACGCGTCACGGTCACCGGCGCCATCCTGCAGCTCGACGACGGCGTCCTCGTCGACAACCGGCTCGAACGCAGGATGCCCATCGTCGACGAGGTCCGGCTCATCGACAGGGTGCCGACCGGCATGCCGGCGGCGATCGAGGTGGCCGAGGCCGGCCGCGTCATCGAGACCCTGTCGAACCCCTACGGCATCGCCACCCTCTTCGGCCTGTCCGCCTCGGAGACGGCGGCCGTCGTCCCGATGGCCCGCGCCCTCGTCGGCAACCGCTCCGCGGTCGTCATCAAGACCCCGGCCGGCGACGTCACCGAGCGCCGCATCCCCGCGGGCACCCTGCATCTGCTCGGCGAGCGCGCCGTCGACGTCGACGTCGAGGCGGGCGCCGAGGAGATCATGCGCGCCGCCGCCCGAGCGGGCCTCCTGCGCGACGTGCGGGGCGAGCCCGGGACGAACATCGGCGGGATGATGGAGAAGGTCCGCGTCACGATGGCGCGGCTCACCGGCCGTGAGCCGTCCGACATCGAGATCACCGATCTGCTCGCCGTCGACACCCAGGTCCCCCAGTCGGTCACCGGCGGCCTGGCGGGGGAGTTCTCGCTGGAGGCCGCCGTCGGCATGGCCGTCATGGTGAAGGCCGACAGACTCCAGATGCAGCGCATCGCCGAGGAGATGACCGGGCAGTTCGGCATCCGCGTCGAGATCGGCGGGGTCGAGGCCGACATGGCGATCCGCGGTGCGCTGACGACCCCCGGGACCTCGCTGCCGATCGCCATCCTCGACATGGGCGCCGGGTCCACCGACGCCTCGGTCCTGCGCGAGGGCGACGAGGCCGTCTCGATCCACCTGGCCGGGGCCGGGGACATGGTGACCATGCTCATCGCCTCCGAGCTGGGCCTGGAGGGCACCGACCTCGCCGAGCGCATCAAGCGCCACCCGCTGGCCCGCGTCGAGACCCTGTTCAACATCCGCCACGAGGACGGCACCGTCCAGTTCTTCGACGAGCCGCTGGCGCCCGAACTGTACGCCCGCACGGTCGTCCTCGACGCCGAGGGGATGCTGCCGCTGCCGCTGCGCCAGCCGCTGGAGGCCATCCGCCGGATCAGGATCCGCGCCAAGGAGCGCGTCTTCGTCACCAACGCCCTGCGCGCCCTGGCCGCGGTGAGCCCCACCCGCAATGTGCGCGACATCGCCCATGTCGTCCTCGTCGGCGGCTCGGCCCTCGACTTCGAGATCCCGCAGCTCGTCACGAGGGCGCTCGGGGAGTACCGGGTCGTCGCCGGGCGGGCCAACATCCGCGGCACCGAGGGCCCGCGCAACGCCGTGGCCACCGGTCTCGTGCTGTCCCGGAAGGAGTGGCCATGAGGATCGTCGAGCAGACCAGGCCGACGATCGGGGTCGGGGTCGGCCCGGGGGCGAGCGCCGAGTGCATCGACCTCATCCGCGTCGGCATGGAGGAGGAGGGCGTGCCCGGCTCGGTGACGCGCGCCGACGCCGGGGACGCCGCCGCGCTGGCCCACGGGGCGGCGCTGGCCTCCCGGCTCGGCGTCGGCGTCGGGGTCGACGGGAGGCGGGTCGCCGTGACGACCGAGAAGCTCGACGCCGCGCGCCCCTATCTCGTCCTCGACGTCGACGCGGGGCCCGAGCGCGTCCGCGCCATGGGCGCCGACGCGGCCCGGCTCGTCAAGCGCATGCCGCTCATCGGGATCGGCGGCGACCGATCGGGGTCGTCGAGGAATCGGGGCCATCAATGAGGAGTGGAGGAGAGGCAATGCTCACGAACGCCCTGGGCGAGATCGAGGTCCTCGGTCTGGCCGCGGCCATCGAGGCCGCCGACGTCGCGGTGAAGGCCGCGAACGTCCGGCTCATCGGGTACGAGACCACCGACGGCGCCGGCATGGTCACCGTCAAGGTCGAGGGGCAGGTCTCCTCGGTCTCCGCGGCGGTCGCCGCGGCCGCCGCGGCGGCGGCCCGGGTGAGCACCGTCTTCGCCACCTCGGTGATCCCGCGGCCCGACCCCCAGCTGGGCGACGTCGTCCTGTCGCCGCTCACCGTCGGGCTCGGCGCGCCGACCAGCGCGGACCGGCCGGGCCACGGGGCCGCCGTCCCGACCCCGCCCGAGGAGGCGCCGGCCGAGCCCGAGCCCGGGCAGGGCGATGCCGACCAGGACGGTGCCGGATCCGAGCGGGGCGAGCCCGCGCAGGACGGGGCCGAGCAGGCCGGCGACGAGGGCTCCGGCTGCGCGCCGGACGGGGCCCGGGGCGGGGCGCGTCAGAAGGACGCGCCCTCGACGATCGGAACGGGCCGGGCGAACCGCCCGTCCGGGCGCAGGGCTTCCGTCGGCGGTGACGGACCGTCGACCGAGAAGGAACGACAGAAGGAGGGATGACCATGGGTGAGGCGCTGGGTCTCATCGAGACGAAGGGCTACGTCGGGGCCGTCGAGGCCGCCGATGCCATGGCGAAGGCCGCGAACGTGACGCTGATCGGCTACCAGAAGGTCGGCGCCGGGCTGGTGACGGTGATGGTGCGCGGCGACGTCGGCGCGGTGAAGGCCGCCGTCGACGCCGGCCACGTCGCGGCCACGAACGTGGGCGAGGAGGTTCTCTCCCGCCACGTGATCCCGCGTCCGCACACGGACGTGGAGAAGCTGCTGCCGAAGCAGGCCTGAGAAGAAGCAGGCCGGTGAACGGATCCGATCGAGTGAGGTGCGGATGACCACGGACACGACGGCGCCGTCCGGGCGCGAACGGGCGATCGCCCGGTTCGCCGAGCTCGTGCGCACGGGCGAGGTCGAGGAGCACGGGGGCGGGCTGCGGCTCGGCATCGACCTCGGCACCGCCAACGTCGTCGTGTCCGTGGTCGATGCCGCCAACCGCCCCGTCGCCGGCGGGTGGGTCCACTCGTCGGTGGTCCGTGACGGGGTCGTCGTCGACTGGGCCGGCGCCACCGGCGCGGTGCGCGGCCTGCTCGCGGACCTCGAGTCGCGGCTCGGGCACCGGTTCGACCGGGCCAGCGTCGCGGTCCCGCCCGGGATCGGCGCCGGCGACGTCCGGGTCTTCGAGAACGTCGTGTCGGCGGCCGGCCCGGAACCCGACGAGATCGTCGACGAGCCGGTCGCGGCTGCCCGCGCGCTCGGCGTCACCGACGGGTGCGTCATCGACATCGGTCACGGCACCACCGGGGTCTCGGTGCTCGAGGGGGGCCGCGTGCGGCTGTCGGTCGACGAGGCCACCGGCGGGCACCACATGACGCTCGTCCTGGCCGGCGCCCACGGGCTGAGCTACGAGGAGGCGGAGGCCATGAAGAAGGACCCGCGGCGCCGCGACGGCGTGCTGGGCGTCATCCGCCCGACGCTCGACAAGATGGCCTCGATCGCCGACCGCGTCCTCGCGGGCGTCGACGTGCCCGTCGTCCACCTCGTCGGCGGCTCGAGCTCCTTCTCCAACGCCCCCGAGGTCTTCGCGGCGCGGCTGCACCGCCCGGTCGTCCGCCCGATCGAGCCCCTGTTCGTGACGCCGCTGGGCATCCCCATGACGGCGGGGGAGGAGGATCCCTCATGACCGCCGACGACGTGAGCGCCCTCGTGCGCCGGGCCCTCGCCGAGCTCGTGACCCCGCCGCCCCGCCGCGCCCTCGTGCTCTTCACCGGGGCGCTCGTCGGCTTCGAGCGGGTCATCGGCGAGCTGGATCTGCTCGCCGCCTCGGGCGTCGAGCTCGAGTACGTCCAGACCCCCAGCGCCGAGCGGATCCTCGACCAGCGACTCATCGCCTCGGTCCCCATGAGACCGGCCGACCGGCACCTCACGGGCTCCCACGACACGCTCGTCGTCGCGACGCTCACGCAGAACGCCGCCGCCAAGACCGCCCACGGCATCGCCGACTGCCTGGCGAGCAATCTGCTCAACGACTACCTGCTGGCCGGCAGGCCCGTCGTCGCCGCCGCGTCGGGCTGCGACCCCGATGATCCCGACAAGCGGCGCTGGTTCCCCACCATTCCCGAGGGCCTCGCCGCGGTGATGCGCGAGAACCTCGAGACGCTGCGCGGCTTCGGCGTGCGCACCGCCCGCGCCGGGGCCCTGGCCCGCACGGTCCTGGCCGCCTACGAGCGCGCCGAGCGCGCCAGGACGGCCCCCCTCACCACGGCTCTGGGCATGAGCCGCCGCGAACTGCTGGACAGGCTCGGTGCGCCCGCCCCGGCGACCCCCGTCGCCGTCGGCGGGCGGGCGGCCCGGGCCGCTGCGGCCCCGGCGCCCCGGACGGGAGCCGTCAGCGTCCAGCTGCGGCTCATCAGCCAGCGCGTCGTCCAGCGCCTGCCGGTCGGCACGGTGCTGCGGGTCCCCGCCGGCGCGCAGATCACGGCGATGGCCGCGGACGTCGCCCGCACCCGTTCCGTCACGATCATCAGGGAGGCCTGAGATGTTCCTCGCCACGGTGCGCGGCACCGTCGTCTCGACGAGCAAGGACGAACGGCTCGTCGGCTTCAAGCTCCTGCTGGTCCAGCCCCTCGACGTCGACGGGGGCCCGACCGGCCGGCCCGAGATCGCCGTCGACACCGTCGGCGCCGGCATCGGCGCCACGGTCATCGTCACCAAGGGCTCCTCGGCCCGCTTCGCGGCGTCCCGGAAGGAGTCGCCGATCGACTCGACGGTCGTCGGCATCGTCGACTCCGTCGAGCTGGCGGGGGACTGATCGTGCCCGACGTCTACACCCGCAGCGGCGACAAGGGCACGACCGGCCTCCTCGGCGGCTCCCGCGTGCCCAAGCAGTCGCCCCTCGTCGAGGCCTACGGCACCGTCGACGAGGCCAACGTCGCGATCGGCGAGGCGAAGGCGGCCATGGACGATCCCCGCTCCCGCGACCAGCTGCACCGCATCCAGCGGCGCCTGTTCGCCCTGGCCTCCGAGCTGGCCAGCGACGAGAAGGGCCGCGGGCTCCTCACGGACCGGATCGGCGAGGACGACGTCACCGGGCTGGAGCGCCTCATCGACGACTGCCTGGCCGTCACGGGCCCGCAGCACCACTTCGTCATCCCGGGGCGCGATCCGGTCTCGGCGGTCCTGCACCGCGCCCGCACGGTCGTCCGCCGGGCCGAGCGCCGGGTGCTCACCGCCGCCGAGCACGAGCCGATACGCCCCGAGATCGTCACCTATCTCAACCGGCTCTCCGATGCGCTCTTCGCGCTGGCCCGGCTGGCCGAGCACCGCCACGACACGGCCCGCCTCGAGGGGCTCGTGCGCGAGGCCGTCACCCGGGCGCTCGCGGGGCCCCAGGACCCCGCGGGAAGCGGCGGCGCCGCCGGCGACCCGCGCCCCGCCGCGGCCGGGAGCGCCGGGCCGTCCGACCCGCACGAGCTGCCCCGCTACGACCTCGCCGCGCTCAGGACCATGGCCGCCGCGGCGCAGGAGCGGGCCGCCGAGCTCGGCGTGCCCTGCGTCTTCGCCGGCGTCGACGCCGGCGGCAATCTCGTGCTCCTGGAGCGCATGGCCGGTTCGCTGCTGGGCAGCCTCGACCTGGCCCAGGGCAAGGCGTTCACCGCCGCGGCCTTCAAGCGGCCCACCGCCGACCTCGGGGACGCCTCGGGCCCCGGCGGGGAGCTGCACGGGATCCAGAACTCGAACGGCGGCCGCGTGGTCGTCTTCGGGGGAGGGCTCCCCGTCCTCGTCGACGGCGAACTGGTCGGAGGCATCGGCGTCTCCGGCGGCACGGTCGACCAGGACGTGTCCATCGTCACGCACGCACTCGCAGCAGCCCGGAAGGAGCACCGTTCATGAGCATCAGCCCCGAACTCGTCTCGAGGATCGTCCGCCAGACCGTCCAGGAGGTCGTCGCGCGGCGCCCCGAAGAGCCCGGACGGGCCGCCCCGGCCCCGGGCGGGCGCGACGGCGGCGGGATCTTCGCGACCATGGACGACGCCGTCGAGGCCGCCGACCGGGCCTGGCGGCAGTACCTCGACTGCTCGATGCGCGACCGCCGGTGCTACGTCCAGACGATCCGCGACGTCTGCTCCGACGATGCCGCGCTCCGGCGCATGTCCGAGGCCGCGGTCGAGGAGACCGGCATGGGCGACGCGCGCGACAAGTGCCTCAAGAACCGCGCGGCCGCCCTGGACACCCCCGGCGTCGAGGACATCGTCACCGAGGCCTGGAGCGGCGACGACGGCCTCACCACCATCGAGTTCTCGCCCTTCGGCGTCATCGGCGCGATCACCCCGACGACGAACCCGACCGAGACCGTCATCAACAACTCGATCGGCATGCTCGCCGCGGGCAACGCCGTCGTCTTCAGCCCCCATCCCCGCGCCACCCGGATCACCCACTGGCTCATCCGCCGCATCAACGCGGCCCTGGCCGAGGCGGGCGCCCCGGCGAACCTCATCACCACCGTGGAGAGGCCCTCGATCGAGAACACGAATGCGATGATGGCCCACCCGGCGGTGCGCCTGCTCGTCGCGACGGGCGGCCCCGGCATCGTGCGGTCGGTCCTGTCGAGCGGGAAGAAGGCCATCGGCGCCGGTGCCGGCAACCCGCCGGCCGTCGTCGACGCCACCGCCGACATCCCCCAGGCGGCCGAGGACATCGTCGACGGAGCCAGCTTCGACAACAACCTGCCCTGCACCGCGGAGAAGGAGGTCATCGCGGTCGACTCGATCACGGACCTGCTCAAGTTCGAGATGCTCAAGCACGGCGCCGTCGAGGTCAGGGACCCGGCCGTCATCGAGCGGCTCGCCTCCTTCGTCGCGAAGGACGGCCACGCCGTGGCGTCCTGGGTCGGCAAGCCGGCGACCGCCCTGGCCGCCGAGGCAGGCCTGAGCGTTCCGGACGGCACCCGCCTGCTCATCGCCGAGGTGCCCTTCGAGCACACCTTCGTCCAGACCGAGCTCATGATGCCGATCCTCGGCATCGTCCGGGTCAAGGACGTCGACGAGGCCATCGACAAGGCGGTGGAGGCCGAGCACGGCAACCGCCACACGGCGGTCATGCACTCCCTCGACGTCCGGGCCCTCACGCGGATGGGCAAGCGGATCCAGACGACGATCTTCGTGAAGAACGGCCCGTCCTACAACGGGATCGGCATCGGAGGGGAGGGCCATGCGACCTTCACGATCGCCGGCCCGACCGGAGAGGGCCTGACCTCGGCCCGCAACTTCGCCCGTCGGCGCCGCTGCGTCCTCAAGGGCGGCCTGTCCGTGCGCTGAGCGTCGCACCGGGCGTCCTCGGCCCCCGCGCACCGAGGCCGAAGGCGCCCGGTGCGACCTCGAGGCGCTCCCCGCGGCGCCTCGGTGCGCTCACTCGGTGGCGATGGCCCTCAGCACCGGCAGGCGGGTGGCCCGCAGGGCCGGCCACAGGGCGGCGATGACGCCGACGACGACGGCGATCCCCAGCATCACGCCCAGCTGCGACCAGGGGATGACCAGCTCGGTCAGCCCCTCGTCGGCCAGCACCCTGCGCAGGGCCCCGGCCAGCAGCACCCCGGTGGCGCCGCCGATCACCGTGCCGTAGACGGCGGTCAGCACGGACTCGCAGATGATCTCCCCGGCCAGCTGGGCCCGGCCCAGCCCGACCGCCCGCATGAGGCCGATCTCCCGGATGCGTTCGGAGACCGACAGGACGAGCGTGTTGACGATGCCGAGGATGGCGATGACGATCGACAGGCCGAGCAGCGCGTAGAGGACCGACAGCATCCGGGCGGCCTGCTGGCCGGTCTGATCGGACAGCTGGTCCGCGTCGAGGACCTCGAAGACGTAGCTCGGGGCGACGATCTCCTGGATCTGCTTGCGCACGGACTCCTTGTCGGCGCCCGGTTCGAGGTTGATCATCATGCCCCTCGGGCTGGCGAGCACCTGCGTCGGGTCGGTCGGCACGTAGCCCTGCCAGGAGCCGACGGCGGCGCTCAGCTCGGGCGCGACGTAGAGGGAGGCGGAGATCCCCTTCGGATCGGCGATGGCCGAGACCGTGGCCGTGACGGCGCCGTTCGGACCGTTCACCGTGAGCTGGTCGCCGAGCGCGTAGCCGGTGTCGGCGAAGGCGGCCACGTGCGTGGCGTCCAGCGAGTCCAGGGAACCGCTGGTGATCCCCGGGTCGTAGAACTCCCCGTAGTGCTGCGGATCCACGGTGGCGAGGTAGCCGGTCCCGCTCGTGCCGTTCCGGCCGCTCAGGGCGGCCACGGAGAGGGCGTAGCCGGTCGTCGACTCGACGCCGTCGAGCTCCTTGATCCGCTCGGCCGTCCCGGCCGGCAGCTGGACCGCCTGCCGGGTGCTCGCGGAGCGGACCATGAGATCGGCATGCATCGAGTCGTTGACGATGCTCTCGATCGAGGAGCGCATCGAGGCCGCGACGGTGGCGCCCGCGCACACCAGGGACATCCCGATGAGCAGGGCCGCCGAGGTCGCCGCCGTGCGACGGGTGTTGGCCACCAGATTGCGCACGGCCAGGCGCCCGCCGGGACGGATGATCCTGGTCGCCAGCCCGAGGACGGCGACGACGGGCCTGGCGAGGACGGGGGAGAGGACGAGCAGCCCGATGACGAGGGCGCCCGCGCCCGCGCCGAGGACCGCGGAGCGATGCGTCAGACCGTCGGTCGTCCACACGGCCGTGACCCCGGCCGCTCCGGCCGCGGCGAGCACGGCGCCGACGGCGCCGCGCAGTCTCAGCGGCCTCTCCCGCGAGCCGGAGGTGGCGCGCATGGCCTCGACGGGGGCGGTCAGGGCGGCGTCCCTGGCCGGGAGCAGGGCGCCGGCCACGGTGACGAGCACGCCCGTGATGAGCGAGACCGTGATGATCCGCGTCGTCATCGGGATCCCGCCGCCGGGCAGGGGCATGCCGCCGGCCTCCAGCATCACCATGAGCAGGCGCGTCAGGCCCGTGCCAGCCAGAACGCCCAGCGCGGATCCGATGATGCCGATGACGACGGCCTGGAAGATCACGACGGCGAAGACCGACGAGACGGAGGCGCCGATCGCGCGCAGCAGGGCGAACTCCTTGACGCGCTGGCGCACGCTCATCGCGAAGGTGTTCATGATGATGAAGGAGCCGACGAACATGGCCAGGACCACGAAGACCAGCAGGAAGGTCTGCACATAGCCGAGGATGTTCTCGACCGCCTCGTTCTGCTCGTCGATAGCCTCGGCGCGGGTCTGCAACCGCTCGCCCTGGGGCAGCAGCGCCCTGATCTCGTCGCAGACCTGCTGGGTCCGGGCTCCCGGGGACAGATGGATCGAGATGGACGAGACCTTGCCGTCCGGGGCGATCGTCGGCATGAGCCAGGACGGGTCCATGCCGACGATGGTCGCGCCGGCCATGGAGGCGCCGTAGCTGATCTCGCCGACGACCCTGACCTCGAGCGGCTCGCCGTTGACGACCATGTGGGTGCTGTCGCCGATCCTCAGCCCCGAGCGCTTCAGGGCGTCTGATTCCAGGACGATCTGGTCGGGGCCCGTCGGCCGGGAGCCGGAGACGAGCTGCTCGTCGTACTCGTCGGGGTAGACGGGCAGCAGCATGGACGGCGCCCCGTTGCTCCTCACCGGCGTCTGGTCGGCGCCGACGAGGGTCACGGTGGTCGAGGAGTAGGGGCGGGCCGCCGCGACGCCGTCGAGGGCGGAGATCCGCTCGGCCAGCGAGCCGTCGATCGGCTGGGTGAGGACGCCCGAGCTCGAGTTTGAGCTCGAGCCCGATTCCTCGACGCGGGAGCCGCTGACGTACAGATCCGCCTTGAACGTGGAGGAGGTCAGCGCCGAGAAGGTCTCCGAGAGCACGCCGCGCAGGGCCAGCGTGCCCGAGAGGAAGGCCGCGCCCAGGACGACGGCCAGCGTCGTCAGGATGAACTGGCCCGCATGGGAGCGCACGGAGCGCCAGGCGACTCGTCTCACGTGAGCGACCTCCGGGGCTTCTCCTGCCCGCCCTCGGCCGGGCTCTCCTGCTGCCGGTCGGCCGGGGCCTGCGGGCCGGGCGCGGGCGGGCCCGTGTTCGCGCCGAGCCGGTCGAGGAAGCTCAGCACCCTGGTGCGGTCGGGCTGGTCGATCTGGGCGACGAAGCCGCCGTCGCGCAGGAAGGAGACCACGTCCGCCCAGGCCGCGGCATCGGGCTCGTGCGTCACCATCACCACGCTCTGGCCCAGATCGTCGACGCTGGAGCGCAGCACCCGGAGGATCTGCTCTGTCGCCTGCGAATCGAGATTGCCGGTCGGCTCGTCGGCGAAGACCACCGCCGGCTCGCCGATCAGCGCCCGGGCGCACGCCACGCGCTGCACCTGGCCGCCCGAGAGCTCGGCCGGGCGGTGCCCGAGACGGTCCTTCAGCCCCACCGCCTCGACGATGCGTTCGAAGCGGGCTCGGTCGATCCTGCGGTGGGCGATGTCCATGGGGAGGGTGATGTTCTCCTCGGCGGTCAGCGAGGGCACGAGGTTGAAGGACTGGAAGACGAAGCCGATGCGTTCGCGGCGCAGTCTCGTCAGGCGCCGCTGACTCATCGAGGAGATCTCCTGGCCGTCGAGGACGATCGAGCCCGCGGTGGGGCTCTCCAGGCCGGCCAGGCAGTGCATGAGGGTCGACTTGCCCGAGCCCGAGGGGCCCATGATCGCGGTGAAACGGGCCCGGGCGATGTCCACGGTCACCTGGTTCAGCGCGGTGACGGCGTTGTCGCCGTAACCGAAGACCTTCGTCAGGCCCCGGGTGAGGATGACGGGTCCGTCGCCGGCCGTCCGCGGGGCCGCGCCGCCGTCGGGGTTGTTCTTCTCCATGGCGCGAGATTACCGGTCGACCCGGGCCGCAGATACCCCCAACCGCCCTTGAGAAGCGGGTTCGGGGTGCCCCGCAGATGTTATTGTCTCCGTGTCGAAAGCTTGTCGGCCCCGGCGTCCGGGGCCAAGACGCCGAGGAGCCGGCCATGAGCGCCTCCCCCCTGCCCACCAGGGCGGCAGACTCGATCGTCTGCGCTTCGCCCCCGAGCACGCCAGGCTGCTCGTCGGCTCGGGCGTCGGCTGGGCGCTCGACGCGATGGACGTGGGCCTCCTCATCAGCGACGTCATGACGGCCCTCGCCGCCCAGTGGGGCCTGTCGAACAGCCGGCTCGGCTGGATCGGCTCGATCGGCTTCGTCGGCATGATGATCGGCGTCTCGGTCGGGGGCCTGCTCGCCGACCGGCTCGGCCGGCGCACCGTCTTCGCCCTCATCCTGCTCATCCACGGCATCGCCACCGGCGCCGCGGCCCTGTCGGTCGGCGTCGGCATGCTCATCGTCCTGCGCCTCGTCGTGGGCATCGGCCTGGGCGCCGAGCCGCCCGTCGCCTCGACCCTCGTGAGCGAGTTCGCCCCCCCCGGCGCATCCGCGGGCGCATGGTGGTCTGGCTCGAGAGCCTCTGGGCCCTCGGCTGGATCCTGGCCGCCCTGCTCGGCCGCTTCCTCGTGCCGCGGACCCTCGGCGGGGTGCCCGGCTGGCGGTGGGCCCTGCTGGTCGGGATCGTCCCCGCCGTGTTTTCGCGATCAGCTTCGTCATCGCCGCCTCGGCCCTGCTTCTGCCCGAGCGCCGAAGCCTCGACATGGTCGAGTGAGGCGGGCCCCGCCGGGGCCGTGGACGGGGCCGGCCGGGCCGCGGGGGTCAGCCCGTGATGAGGCTGTGCCCCATCCAGGAGCGCACCTGGGCCGGGGAACGGCCGCAGTCGAGCCACAGCTGGGCGGCGGTGTGCCGCAGGTCGACCAGCCGGCGGCCCCGGCCCGTGCGCGGCCAGTCGAGCGTGCGCAGCACCGAGGTGCGGTGCAGCTGGCAGCCGCGGTCGGTGGTCATGGCCAGCTGATCGGGGCGGGCCCCGGCGGTGAGCTCGGCCAGCGCGCGGGTCGCGCACTTCGAGAGCGGGACCCTCCGGACGAGCTCGGGTCCGAACTCGCGGGTGCTCACCCCCTCGGGCGTGGACCGGTGGACGACGAGGAAGCCCTCGCGCAGGTGCACGTCCCCGACGAGCAGGGAGCGGGCCTCGGCCCAGCGCAGCCCGGTGTGCGACAGGACGAGCATGACGAGCGCCAGGCGGCGGTCCTGGGCCTGCCACTGGCGGAAGGCCTCGTGGAGCTCGTCCGCGGTGAACGGCATCGCCGAGGTGGTCGGCTCGGCGGGGCGGCGGGCGGACCGGGGCACGGGGGAGCGGTCGATGAGCCCGCCCTCGCGCAGCCAGGTGAAGAAGGACGAGAGGCTGGCGCGGTAGCGGCGCACCGAGAGCTCGCCGAGTCCCCGCGAGCGGAAGTGCGCGAGGAGCTGGCGCACGTCGGACTGGGTGAAGGTGCACGGATCCTGGCGCATCCAGGGCTGCGGGATGAGGCGGAGCAGATCCTGGTCGGTGCGCAGGGTCTTGTCGGCGACGGTTCCGGCGCGGGTGGCGAGCCACGCATGGAGGTAGGTGTCCAGACGCGGGATCATCTGCGCGGTCGGCAGCGGGTGGAGGGAGGGTGCGGTGCTCGGCTCGGTCTCGTGGGGCTGTCCGAGCGGCCAGGTCGTGGCGCTCATGATGTCATCCTTTGTGCTGCATGCACGACGACATCACGGTCGCCGGTGCGTTCGCGGCAGCGGTCGAGGTTGGAATCACCGGAGCGAGCATTCCGACTCGTCGGGGCGTCCCCGACTCACGGCTGCGCGTCAGCGCCGGATTCCCACCGGCTTCCCTCGCAGAGGTGATGTGTGTTGTACGGATCGATCCTATCGCCAGGGGCCCCGGATCCACCGGCGGGGTCGTCCCGCGACCGTCAGTCCTCGAGCGGCCCGCGGGCGGCGCACTCGGGGCAGATCCCGAAGATCTCGACGTGGTGCTCGGGCTGGATGAAACCGTGCTCGGCGGCGATCGCCTCGGACCACCGCTCGGCCGGGCCGCCGCTGACCTCGACGGTGCGACCGCAGGTGCGGCAGATCAGGTGGTGGTGGTGCCGGACCGTCGAGCAGCGGCGGTAGGCCATCTCGCCCTCGGGGGTGCGCCAGGTGTCGGCCTCGCCGTTGTCGGCCAGTGAGCTGAGGACGCGGTAGACGGTGGCCAGCGAGGCCTGCTCGCCGGCCTCCACGAGCTCGGCGTGCAGCTGCTGGGCGGTGCGGAAGCCGCGGCCCTCGCCGAGGGTTCGCAGGATGAGCCGGCGCTGGCGCGTGTTGCGCGGCTGCGCCCTGTCCGTGGTGCCGGCCCTGTCAGTGCTCATCGCCCGCGTCACCGATCCTCGTCCGTGTCCTCCCGGGGACGCCCCCGCCGTCGGCGCCCCCGTCCGCGGTGTCGTGGCGCGTCATGGCGCACCGGGGGTCGGGACCCCCGCCCGTTGTCCTCACTATAGGGTCGTCGGAGGCCCTCAGCGACCTCCTGCGGGTCAGCCACGAGCCGATCGGTGCGCTGACCATGAAGACGACGATGGCGCTCACGACGATCGTCGCTCCGGAGGCGGTGTTCCAGTAGTACGAGCCGATCACGCCGACCGCGCTGACCACCAGGCCCATCCCCATCGAGGTGAGCAGCGCGCGGTGGAAGCCGGTCACGAGGTTGTTCGCCGCCGCCACGGGCACGACCATCATGGCGCTCACGAGCAGGAGTCCGACGGTGCGCATCGAGACGGCGACGGTGACCGAGGCCATGACGACGATGCACAGTTCGAGCGCCCGCACCGGCAGGCCCTGGCTCCGGGCGTGGTCCTCGTCGGCGCACACGGCGAACAGCTGCGGTGCCAGGCCGAGGCACAGCGTCACGATGACCACGGCCATGACGGCGACGACGACGACGTCCGAGGTGCTCACCGTGGTGAGCGAGCCGAAGAGGTACTGCGAGAGCACCCCCGAACCCCGGCCCGAGATGCCCGCCATGAGGACGCCGGTGGCCAGCCCGCCGTAGAAGAGGATGGCCAGCCCGACGTCGGCCGGCGCCCGGCCGCTCTGGCGGGCGAGCTCGATGGCGACCGCGCCGGCGACGCACACGGCGATGGCGATCGGTGTGGGCGCCCAGCCCGTGATCAGGGCGAGGCCGACGCCGGCGATGGCCACGTGGCCCAGGCCGTCGCCGAGCAGTGAGAGCCGCCGCTGGACGATGTAGGTGCCGACGGCCGGGCTCATGACGCCGGACAGCAGCGCCGCGACGAGCGCGCGCTGCATGAACGCGAGGGCGAGGAAGGACATCTCAGTGCTCCTGTCCGGCGTGGAGCCGTACGACCCTGGGGCCGGGCAGGATCCGGGGGTCGGGCAGGTAGGCGCCCGCCCGCGGCGCGTTCACGTGGTGGTCGCCGCTCCCGCCGCCGGTCGGTTCGAGCGGGCCGTCGTGGACCTTGTGCCCGGTGCGCAGCACGATCGAGCGGTCGATGAGCCCGGCCATCGGCCCCAGCTCGTGCATGATGACGAGGATCGACAGGCCGTCGGCCTTGAGCGTCCCGAAGAGCCCGGCGAGGCTCTCCTGGGTGTCCACGTCGAGGGCGGCCAGGGGCTCGTCCATGACGAGCAGCTCGGCCCGGCCGGCGAGGGCCCGTGCGATGAGCGCGCGCTGCTGCTGCCCGCCCGAGAGGATGCGCAGCGGGTCGCCGGCCCGGTCCGTCAGGCCGACGCGCTCCAGGGCCTCGCCGACGGCGGCACGGTCGGCGGCCCTCAGCGGACGGAAGGGCCTGCGGTGGGCGAGCCTCCCGGTGGTGACGATCTCGCGGACGGTGGCATTGCTCACCGAGGACTCGCCGCGCTGGGGCACGTAGCCGATGAGACGCCACCGCGTGAAGCGGGCGAGCGGCTCACCGAACAGCCGGACGCTGCCGGCGCTGGTCGGGACGAGCCCGAGGAGTGCCTTGACGAGGGTCGACTTGCCCGACCCGTTGGCGCCGAGGAGGGCGACCGCCTCGCCCCGGTGCACCTGCACGTCGATGTCGACGAGGATCTGGTGCCCGTCGAGGGTGACGCACAGCCCGCGGCACTCCAGGACCGTCCCGTCCCCGTCCTCCGGGGCGGCCGTGCGCCCCCTCGTCGTCCCGTCCATCCCTGCTCCTCCTCGTCGTGCCCGGCGTGCCGTGTCCGGCGCCCGGCGGTTCACCCGCACCGGTTCGCCGTCCTGAGGGCGGCGAGGTTCGACTCCATGACCTCGATGTAGTCGTCGCCCCGCGACTGGTCGGTGATGCCCTCGAGCGGGTCGAGCACGTCTGTGGCCAGGCCCAGGTCCCCGGCGATCGAGCTCGCGACCTTGTCGGAGACGAGGGTCTCGTAGAAGATCGTCGTCACGCCGTTGTCGCGGGCCAGCTGCTGCACCCGCGCGATGCGCGCCGGCGAGGGTTCCTCGTCCGGGGACAGCCCCGAGATGCCGATCTGGTTCAGCCCGTAGCGGGTGGCCAGGTAGCCGAACGCCGCGTGCGTCGTCACGAAGGTCTTCTGCTGGCATTCCCCGAGCGCGGCGAAGTCGGCGTCGAGCCGGGTGAGTCGCTCGACGAGGGTGTCGGCGTTCGCCCGGTACTGCTCGGCGTGCTCGGCATCGAGCTCGCTCAGCTCGTCGCGCACGGCGTTCGTGATCGTGATCATGTTCCGCGGATCGAGCCACTCGTGGGGGTCCTTGGCGAAGTGCTCGTCGTCGTCCCCGGCGTCGTCCTCGCCGAGGTCGACGGACTCGACGGGATCGGCGAGGGGGACGATCGAGGCGACGTCGATCGAGGCCTTCGGCGCGCTCTGCGCGACGGCGTCGTCGACGGCCGCCTGGAATCCGGTCTGGTAGAGCACGAGGTCGGCCTGGCCGAGGGAGGCGGTCTGCTGGGCGGTGAGCTCCAGGTCGTGCGGCTCGGAGCCGGGCTGGGTCAGGTTCGTGACCTGCACGAGGTCCCCGCCGACCTGTTCGGCGACGAACTGGAAGGGGTAGAAGGCGGCCACGACGTCGAGGCCGTCGGTGCTCCCGCCGGCGCCGGACGACGAGCAGCCGCTCAGGGTCAGCGCGCCGGCGAGCACGGCGGCGGCGGCGCGCAGGGTCACGGGTGCGGATCGAAGTCTCATGAGAGCCATTCTGGATCGGCTCGGCTCTAAATGCAAATGATTCGCAAGAAGATGGGTCGCCCCGGCCCGGGCCCGCCGGGGCGTCCGCGCTGCGGTGCGCGGGGCACCGCCGGACCCGCTTCGGGCATGATGGGCCACGGGCCAGCGGGCCCGCGCCGGTGCCAGCCAGGTATCGGCCCGTCGCCGGTCATCCGGCATGACGAAGGAGCCATCAGTGGCAGAGAGCAAACTCGACAGGGTCATCGGCCTGTGCAAGCGGCGCGGATTCGTCTTCCCCTGCGGCGAGATCTACGGCGGGACGCGCGCGGCCTGGGACTACGGACCGCTGGGCGTCGAGCTCAAGGAGAACATCAAGCGCCAGTGGTGGCGCAGCACGGTCACGAGCCGCGGCGACGTCGTCGGTCTGGACTCGTCGGTCATCCTGCCGCCCCAGGTGTGGGTGGCCTCGGGCCACGTCGCGGTCTTCAACGACCCGCTCGTCGAGTGCCTGTCCTGCCACAAGCGCTTCCGCGCCGACCAGCTGGCCGAGGAGTACGCGAACCGCAAGGGCATCGCCGACCCCGACACCGTCGAGGCCGCCGAGATCCCCTGCCCCAACTGCGGCACCCGCGGCCGGTACACCGAGCCGCGCGACTTCAACATGATGCTCAGGACCTGCCTCGGTCCGGTCCAGGACGAGTCCGGGCTGCACTACCTGCGCCCCGAGACCGCCCAGGGGATCTTCATCAACTTCAAGAACATCCTCACCACCACGCGCATGAAGCCCCCGTTCGGCGTCGCCCAGACCGGCAAGAGCTTCCGCAACGAGATCACGCCCGGCAACTTCATCTTCCGCACCCGCGAGTTCGAGCAGATGGAGCTGGAGTTCTTCGTCGAGCCCGGCACCGACGAGGACTGGCACCAGTACTGGATCGACCACCGCAAGGCCTGGTACACCGGCCTGGGCATCGCCGAGGAGAACCTGCGCCTCTACGAGCACCCGGCCGAGAAGCTCTCGCACTACTCCAAGAGGACCGTCGACATCGAGTACCGCTTCGGCTTCGCCGGCGGCGACTGGGGCGAGCTCGAGGGCATCGCCAACCGCACCGACTTCGACCTTGGCACCCACGCCGAGCACTCCGGAGCCGACCTGACCTACTTCGACCAGGCCAGGAACGAGCACTACCTGCCGTACGTCATCGAGCCCTCGGCCGGCCTGACCCGCTCCCTCATGGCCTTCCTCGTGGACGCCTGCACCGAGGACGAGGCCCCGAACACGAAGGGCGGCGTCGACAAGCGCACCGTGCTGCGGCTCGACCCGCGCCTGGCCCCCGTCAAGGTCGCCGTGCTGCCGCTGAGCCGCAACGAGCGGCTCTCCCCGAAGGCGCGCTCCCTGGCCGACGAGCTGCGCGGGGTCTGGAACGTCGATTTCGACGATGCCCAGGCCATCGGCAAGCGCTACCGCCGCCAGGACGAGATCGGCACCCCCTTCTGCGTGACGGTCGACTTCGACACCCTCGACGACGACGCCGTGACGATCCGCGAGCGCGACACCATGACCCAGGAGCGAGTCGGGCTCGCCCGGGTGAAGGACTACCTGGCCGTCCGGCTGGCCGGCTGCTGAGCCCGCCCGGCGCCGCGTCCGCGTCGGCCCCGCCGTGTCAGTCCAGGTCCAGGCCCAGGTCAAGCACGGGGGATGAATGGGTGAGCGCCCCCACGGCGACGTAGTCGACCCCCGTGGCGGCGACGGCCGCCGCGTCGGGCAGCACGAGGCCCCCGCTCGCCTCGGTGCGCACTCCCACGGGCCGGCACAGCGCCACGGCCTCGGCCATGGACGCCGGCTCCATGTTGTCGAGGAGCACGAGCGAGGCCCCCGCGGCGACGGCCTCCCGCACCTGCTCGAGGGTGTCGCACTCCACCTCGCAGGGCAGTCGCGGCGCGTGCGCCCGGACCGACTCGAGGGCCGCCGCCACCGAGCCGGCCGCCGCGACGTGGTTGTCCTTGACGAGTGCCGCGTCGCCGAGCCCCATCCTGTGGTTCGCCCCTCCTCCGCAGCGCACGGCGTACTTCTGAAGGGCCCGCAGACCGGGCACCGTCTTGCGGGTGTCGCGCACGACCGTTCCCGTGCCCGCCAGCGCGTCGGCCCAGGCGGCCGTCGCGGTCGCCACGCCCGAGAGCTGCCCCAGCAGGTTGAGCATCGTGCGCTCGGCGGTGAGCAGGCAGCGCAGCTGCGTCCGGATGCGCAGCACCGTCCGTCCGGCGGACACCGGCCGCCCGTCTTCGACGAGGACCTCCACCGTCGCGTCGACGCCCCGGGCCCGGGCGAGGCGGTGGACGACCGCGGCCGCCACCGGGATCCCCGCCAGACGGCCGTCGCCCCGCGCCACGACCGATGCCGAGCCCCGCGCCCCGGCCGGAAGGATCGCGTCCGTCGTGACGTCCGGGCCCAGGGCCAGGTCCTCCCGCAGCGCCCCGTCGACGACCTCCAGCACGCCGCGCGGGTCGAGACCGGCGGCGCGCAGGGCATCCGGCACCCGCTCGGGCCCCAGGACGCCGGGCGCCGTCCCCGGGGCGCTCATCGCGGACCCTCCGCGTCGTCGCACCGGCCCACCGGGACGTCGCGGACGCGCGGTCGGCGCTCGTCGTCCAGACTCCAGTCCTGGTGGACCAGCCAGGCGGGGTCCTCCACGAGCAGATCGGCCCTGCGGTGGCAGCCGCGCGACTCGCGTCGGCGCCGGGCGGCGCGGGCGAGGAGCGCCGCGACGAGGGCCGTGTTCGTCGCCGTGAGGCTCGCGTCGTCCAGCCCCGCGGCCCGCCCCGGCTCCTGCGCCGCCGCCTCGACCAGGGCGAGGCCCTCGTCGGTGCGCAGCACCCCGGCGTACTCGGCGAGGAGCCGGCGGATGCCCCCGGTGGCGCCGCCGTCCGCCGGCGGGGACGAGGGGCGCGCGACCGGCGGTCCGGGACGGGGGAAGTCGGCGATGATGGCCTCGGCGGCCCTCCGCCCCATGACGAGCCCCTCGGTGAGGGAGTTCGAGGCGAGACGGTTGGCCCCCTGGACCCCGGTGCAGGCGGCCTCGCCGACGGCGTGGAGCCCGGGCACGTCGGTCCGTCCCGCCATGTCGGCCCGGACGCCGCCGCAGTGGTAATGGGCGCCGGGGCGCACGGGGATCGGTTCGGTGACGGGATCGACGCCGCGCTCGCGGCACATCCGCAGGATCGAGGGGAACCGCTCCCGCCAGGCGGCGGCGCCGAAGGCGGTGGCGTCGAGGAACAGGTGGGGCTCCCCGGTGCGGGCCATGTGGGCGTGCTCGGCGGACGAGACGACGTCGCGCGGCGCAAGGTCGGCGAGCTGGTGCACCCCCGCCATGATCCGCGCGCCCCCGTGGTCGACGAGGAGGGCGCCGTCCCCGCGCACGGCCTCCGAGATGAGGACGCCGCGGTCGCCGGGTCGGCGCCATCGCGGCGGGACGACGAGCACCGTGGGGTGGAACTGGAGGAACTCGACGTCGCGGGCCCGCGCCCCGGCTCGCAGCGCCGCGGCGAGGCCGTCGCCCGTGCACACCGGAGGATTCGTCGAGGTCGGCCACAGGCCGGCGATCCCGCCGGAGGCGAGCACGACGGCGCCGGCGAGGATGCTTCCCGTCCGGCCGCGTCCGTCGAGGACCCGGGCGCCGCAGGCCTCGCCGTCGGCGTCGGTGAGGACGTCGACGACGCGCACCGACTCGCGGACGTCCAGGCGGGCCCGACCGCGGAGCGCCGCCACGAGGGCCCGGTGCACCTCGTGCCCCGACCGGTCGCCGCCCGCGTGGAGGATGCGCCGGGCGCTGTGGCCGCCCTCCAGGTGCAGGTCGGCGCCTCCGTCGGGGCCCGTGTCGAAGCGCGCGCCCAGCGCGATGAGCCGGCGCAGCGCCTCCGGCGCCTCGGCGGCGAGCGCGCGCACCGGGCCCGGTTCGCACAGCCCGGCCCCGGCCGTCAGCGTGTCCGCGACGTGCGAACGGGTCGAGTCCTCGGGCGACCACACCGCAGCGAGCCCGCCCTGCGCCCAGTCGGTGCTCGAGTCGGACAGCGAGGCCCGCGTGAGGATCGTCGTGGGGACGCCCGAGCGGCAGAGGCACCAGGCGGTCGTGAGCCCGGCCACGCCGGAACCGACGACGAGGACGCCGGTGCGCAGGGGCCTGTCCTCGGCTCCGTGGGGCAGTTCCCAGCCGTGCACGGCGCCCACCCTCACTCGCCCCCGCCGGTGCGCCCGATGGCGATCATGCGCTCGACGGCGACGCGGGCGCGGGCCGCGATCCGCTCGTCCACATGGAGCTCGTCCCGGCCCTCGCGCAGGCAGCGCAGCAACTTCTCCGGGGTCGTGAGCTTCATGAAGGGGCAGGCCGCGCGCGGGTTCACCGCGGTGAAGCGGGTGGCGCGGTTCGCCCGGCGCAGCTGGTGGAGCATGCCCACCTCCGTCGCGACGAGCACCTCGCCGGCCCGCGTGCTCCTCGCGGCGTCGAGCATGCCGCCGGTCGACAGCACCCTGGTGCGCCCGGGCGGCAGCTCGCCGCGTCCGGCGAGCCACAGCGCGGCGGTCGTGCACCCGCACTCGGGGTGGACGAACAGCTCGGCCTCGTGGTGCTCGTGCACCCGGTCGATGAGCTCGGCGGGGGAGATCTCGGCGTGGACGTGGCACTCCCCGGGCCACACGCGGATGGTGTCGCGCCCGGTCATGCGCCGCACGTGCGCCCCGAGGAACTGGTCGGGGCAGAAGAGCACCTCCCGGTCGGCCGGCACCGAGGCCACGACCTCGACGGCGTTCGACGAGGTGCAGCAGATGTCCGACTCGGCCTTCACCTCGGCGGTCGTGTTGACGTAGCTCACCACCACCGCGCCGGGGTGCTCGCGCCTCCAGCCCCGCACCTGGTCCGCGGTGATCGAGTCGGCCAGGGAGCAGCCGGCCCCCGCGTCGGGGATGAGGACACGCTTGCCGGGGGACAGGAGCTTGGCGGTCTCCGCCATGAAGTGCACCCCGGCGAAGACGATGGTGCCCGCGTCGCAGTCCGCCGCGATGCGCGACAGCGCGAGCGAGTCCCCGACGTGGTCGGCGACGTCCTGGATCAGCGGCGGCTGGTAGTTGTGAGCCAGGATGACCGCATCCTGCCCGGCGGCCTCCCGGCGCACGGCGTCGGCCCAGGCGCGGACGGCCGGTGCGGGATCGGTGGTCGCGGTGGTGGTCATTGGGTTCCTCCCGTCCTCGGGATCGCTGCCGATCAAGTTACTGCTCATGAGTCGATAACATAGCTTAATATCGTCTCCAAGTCGAAAATTCGGGGGCGGTACCATCATGCCGTGTCGAGTGAGCCCTTCCGCGATGGTCATGGCGTGGCGAAGTTCCGCCATGAGGTCATCGCCGTGATCCTCCGCGTGTCGCCGGTCGGGGGCGCGCGGCTCGAGGTGCTGGTCTGGCGCCGGACCCGTGAACCCTTCACCGGCAGGCTCGCCCTGCCCAGCGGCCCGGTCGACGCGGGGGAGACGATGGACGAGGCCCTGGAGCGGCACTTGGCGACGAAGCTCGACCTGACCGACCTGGGGCACTGCGAGCAGCTCGTGACCCTGTCCGACCCCGGGCGCGACCCCTTCGAGCGCACCATCGCCACCGCCTACGTCGGGCTCGTCGGGCCGTCCGTCGAGCCCGGCGGCGACTCGGCAGGCCGCTGGGAGCCCCTCGCGGGGCTGGGTGGGATGGCCTTCGACCACCGCCGCATCGTCACGGCGGCCCTGGGGCGGGTGCGGGCCAAGCTGTCGTACACCAACATCGCGTACGCCCTGGCCCCGGCCGAGTTCACCCTCGCGCGGCTGCGCGACCTGTACATCGAGGTGCTCGGCCACGACGTCGACGCGACGAACCTGGGCCGCGTCCTGGGCAGACGGGGCGAGATCGTCGCGACGGGCCGCCTGTCGACCCCCGGGGCCGGTGGAGGGCGGCCCGCCCGCACCTATAGGTTTGGATCATCCGGCTACCGCGTGACGGACCCGTTTGCGGTTCTCAGACCAGTGAATCCGGTCGCCCCGACCGAATAGGTCTGCAAATCGTCCCAAAGGTGCGTCCCGATGCCGCGTGCCCCCGGCGAAGGGCATATGGTAGGACCAATTCATCACCCGATTGGAGTAACCCATGAGCGTCACCGAGAAGGCGCGAGGACAGGGGGACACGGTCGTCCGGCAGAAGCTGAACCAGCATCCGTCGAACGTGACCCTGAAGCTGATCATGGCCGCCACCGGCACGATCTTCGTTCTCTTCGTCTTTGTCCACATGGTCGGCAACCTCAAGCTGTTCCTCGGCGCCGAGGACTACAACGCGTATGCGGCCTTCCTGCGCACCTTCCTCTTCCCGTTCCTGCCCTACGAGGGTCTGCTCTACGTCATGCGCCTGGCGCTCGGCGTCTGCCTGATCCTGCACGTGTGGGCCGGTCTGACGATCTACGTCCGCGGTCGCAGGGCCCGCGGCGGGTTCTCCCGCAAGGGCATGAAGAAGAAGGCCTGGTTCGCCAAGTACATGGTCGTCGAGGGCGTCCTGCTCCTCGCGTTCATCATCGTCCACCTGCTCGACCTCACCATCGGCCGCGGCCTCGCGCCCTCCCGGTTCCAGGAGGCCACCCACGAGATGGTCGGCAACGAGATGGTCGTCCACGCGCACGCCTACGAGAACCTTGTCGCCAGCTTCTCCCGCCCGTGGATGGCGATCTTCTACACGGTCATCATGATCGTCGCCGCACTGCACATCGGCCAGGGCGGCTGGAACGCCGTCAACGACTTCGGCGGCACCGGCCCGCGTCTGCGCAAGATCTGGCTCATCGCCTTCCTGCTCATTGCGCTCATCATCATGGTCTGCAATGGCGCCCTGCCCATGCTCGTCCTGTCTGGGGTGATCTCATGACCAACATCATCAAGAACGTCATCGGCGCGGTCGCCGAGAAGCTCGACGTCACGCCGCCGGCGGGCGCGACCCCGGTTCCGGCCCCCGCGGCCGCCGGGCACGACCCCAGCCGCCCCCTCGTCCGTCCGAACGACGCCCCGCGCAAGCGCGACGTGCTCGGCCCGGCGCAGAAGGCCGCAGGCTACGAGGTGGGCCCCGAGCTCGACGCCCACGTCCCCGAGGGAGATCCGCTGACCGCCTGGAGCCGTCGTCAGGACGAGTACAGGCTTGTCAACCCGGCCAACCGTCGCAAGATGAAGATCATCATCGTCGGCACCGGCCTGTCGGGCTCCGGCGCGGCGGCCACGCTCGGCCAACTCGGCTACGACGTCGACTGCTTCTGCTTCCACGACTCGCCGCGGCGCGCCCACTCGGTGGCCGCCCAGGGCGGCATCAACGCGGCCCGCGCCCGCAAGATCGACGGCGATTCGCTCAAGCGCTTCGTGAAGGACACGGTCAAGGGCGGCGACTACCGCGGTCGCGAGGCCGACGCCGTGCGCCTCGGCATCGAGTCCGTCAAGGTCATCGACCACATGTACGCCATCGGCGCCCCGTTCGCCCGCGAGTACGGCGGCCAGCTGGCCACCCGCTCGTTCGGCGGCGTGCAGGTCTCCCGCACCTACTACACGCGCGGCGAGACCGGCCAGCAGCTTGAGGTGGCCTGCTCGCAGGCGCTCCAGGAGCAGGTCGACGCCGGCACCGTGAAGATGCACAACCGCATGGAGATGCTCGACCTCGTCGTGGCCGACGGCCGCGCCCAGGGCATCGTCACCCGCGACCTGCTCACCGGCGAGGTCCGCGGCTGGACCGCTCACGTCGTCGTGCTGTGCACCGGCGGCTACGGCTCGGTCTACCACTGGTCGACGCTGGCCAAGGGCTCGAACGCCACCGCCACATGGCGCGCGCACCGTCACGGCGCCTACTTCGCCAGCCCCTGCTTCCTCCAGTTCCACCCGACCGCCCTGCCGGTCAGCCAGCACTGGCAGTCCAAGACCACGCTCATGAGCGAGTCGCTGCGCAACGACGGCCGCATCTGGGTGCCGAAGAAGCCCGGCGACGACCGTCCCGCCAATGACATCCCCGAGAACGAGCGCGACTACTACCTGGAGCGCAAGTACCCGTCGTTCGGCAACCTGACCCCCCGCGACGTCGCCTCCCGCAACGCCCGCACGCAGATCGACTCCGGCCACGGCGTCGGCCCGCTGCACAACTCGGTGTACCTGGACTTCAAGGACGCCATCAGCCGTCTCGGCAAGGAGACGATCAAGGAGCGCTACGGCAACCTGTTCGACATGTACCTCGACTGCACGGGCGAGAACCCGTACGAGGTGCCCATGCGCATCGCCCCCGGCGCCCACTTCTCGATGGGCGGCCTGTGGGTCGACTTCGACCAGATGAGCAACATCCCCGGCCTGTTCGTGGGCGGTGAGGCGTCGAACAACTACCACGGTGCGAACCGCCTGGGCGCCAACTCGCTCCTGTCGGCCAGTGTCGACGGCTGGTTCACCCTGCCGCTGGCGGTGCCGAACTACCTCGCCGGGTTCGTCGGCAAGCCGGTCCTGTCCACCGAGGCCCCCGAGGTGCGCGAGTCGATCGCCTACGTCGAGGACCGCATCAACAAGCTGACGAGCAACAACGGCACTCGTCGTCCCGAGTGGTTCCACCGCCGCCTCGGCGACATCCTCTACGAGGGCTGCGGCGTGAGCCGCGACGAGGCCGGTCTGAGCAGGGCCCTCGGCGAGATCCGGGAGCTGCGCGAGGAGTTCTGGCGCGACGTCACGGTCGTCGGCTCCGACGACCGTCTCAACCAGGAGCTCGAGAAGGCGGGCCGGGTGGCCGACTTCCTCGAACTGGCCGAGGTCATGGTCCTCGACGCCCTCGACCGCCGTGAGTCGGCCGGTGCGCACTTCCGCACCGAGTACGCCACCCCGGAGGGCGAGGCCAAGCGGAACGACGACGAGTGGTGCGCCGTGTCCGCGTGGGAGACCCGTCCCGACGGCACCCATGTCCGCCACAGCGAACCGCTCAACTTCTCGCTGATCGATCTGCAGGTGAGGGATTACCGATGAAGGTCACACTCGATATCTGGCGTCAGGACGGACCCGACGCCGAGGGGTACTTCGAGACCCATGTCATGGAGGACGTCGAGCCCGAGCTCAGTCTCCTCGAGATGCTCGATCAGCTCAACGACGAGATCGTCGGGGCCGGCGGCGAGCCGATCGTCTTCGAGTCGGACTGCCGTGAGGGTGTCTGCGGATGCTGCGGCTTCCTCGTCAACGGCAAGCCGCACGGCCCGCTGGCCAACACGCCGGCCTGCCGTCAGCACCTGCGCTCGTTCCCCGAGGTCACGCACTTCACGATCGAACCCTTCCGCTCGGCGGCCTTCCCGGTCATCCGCGACCTCGCGATCGACCGTTCGGCCCTCGACGAGCTCGTCCAGGCCGCCGGCCACGTGAACGTCATGACCGGCACCGCCCCGGACGCCGACACCGTGCCGCAGGACCACCTGACATCCGAGCAGGCCATGGACTACGCCATCTGCATCGGCTGCGGCGCCTGCGTCGCCGCCTGCCCGAACGGCTCGGCCATGCTGTTCGCGGGCGCCAAGCTCGCTCACCTGGCCAAGATGCCGCAGGGCAGGCAGGAGCGCAGCCGTCGGGCCCGCAAGATGGTCTCGATGCTCGACGAGAACTTCGGCCCCTGCTCGCTGTACGGCGAGTGCGCCGTGTCCTGCCCGGCGGGCATCTCCCTGGCGGCCATCGCCACGGTGAACAAGGAGCGCTGGCGCTCCGTCCTGCGCGGGCGCCACTCGCGTGAGAACTGATCGCGACCATCGATCATCCTGAACGGAAGGGTCCGGTGCCGGAGCACCGGACCCTTCCGTCATCCGGTCCGGATCCGGGTCCGGTCATCGCGTTCCATCGCCGAGAGGCGACCCATGGTCTCTGTCAACTGCCCCATCATGTGACGCGTCGGTGGTCATCAGGGGGCCAGCATCATCGTTTCGCCGTCTTCACAAGGTATTTCATCATTTTTCGGATCCCTGGCGCTTCCGGGGCGAGGCGGCTTGACAGGCAGGGTCGGTGCGGACTCTTGTGTGAAAAGATTGAAAATCAGATTTACCTGAAGGGTGGAACGCCATGCTCCCGGGGCTGACAAGGCCGTCAACGTGTCTGCGAACCTGCTGCTCGCGGCGCCCTCCGCGGCACTGATCAGCGCGTCGTCTGCTGGCTGCTGCACTTGGTGTGCGCTCCTCATGACCATGCTCGCCGTACTCCAGGGGCACTGGGAGCCGGCCTTCGCGGAGCAGTCCTGCGCCGGCTCGTTCTTGGACTTCTCCTGGCGCGAGGGCGTCAGCGTGACCGACGACGGCGTCTTCGAAAGCCGCCTTCGGCGGGGCCGCCACGGTCGTCTTCCACTGGTCGGTCAAGGAGGGCTCACGCGCTGGCGACTACTTCACCCTGCAGATCCCCGAACCCATCAGACGCGAGCGGACGCTCGCTCCGTTCTGGCTCGACTCGCCCACCGGTGAGCACATCGCCCGTGTGACCTGGGACGGGCAGACCACCAGAGTTCACGTTGACGGACTACGTCGAGACCCACAGCAATGTCTCCGGGGATGCGAACTTCGGCGTCGACTGGCAGGGCGAGACCCGCCCCGGTGATTACCAGTTGAACTTTCGGGGGCTGTGACGGCAGCGGCGGCACCCTGCCCGCGCACCTGCTCCAGGAGCCCCCGCCGGGCTACTTCCAGAAGAACGGCAAGAGCGGCTCGGTCAGTGAGGCCGACTCCAACATCATCCGGTGGATCGGTCTCAACAGCGCCACCGCCGGCGACGTCCACGAGCCGACGGTCATCCACGACCCCGGTGGTGACGGCTATGTACTCGGCTGCGACGGGATGACCATCGCCGATCGCACCCCTCGCCGTACACGGGCATCGACGACGAGAACTACGTCGACACCGACCGCTGGTCCTGCCGGGAGGAGAACAGTGGGGTCACCGTCACCTTCGAACCGGATCGTTTCGGCCGATACGTCCGGTGGAACGAAGCACTGATGATCATCGTCAACGGGCGGCTGACCCCCGACTACAAGGACTGGGACCGCCTGCACAACGTGGTCGACGTCGACAACAGTCCTCAGGAGGCCAGTCGGCCCGATCCGGGCATGACGACGGACCACATGGAGGGCCTATGCCGAGGTGCCGCAATCCGGTGGTTCTGGAATCGGCGAGACCGCGACCTTCTCGATCATCAAGTACGCTGATGGCGACGGTCAGCCTGAGGCGGGCCAGGAGTTCGTCTTCGAGTACGAGTGCCTCGGAGACGACTTCATGCCGTTCTTCCCGACCACTGTCGGGGGAGCACCAACAAGGCATCGACGAAGTCCTCCGCCACGTGCACCATCCGCGAGAAGGACCTTCCCCCGGGAAGTGGCGGTGCGCTACTCGGTGGCCAATCCCGACAGCGGTGCAACGGTCGGCGACAACACGGCGACCCTGACCTTCGCCGACAACGCGCCTGCGGATGTGAAGGATCTGCGTCGTCAACACCTTCCCCGGAAACATCCCCATCTTCACCGCCGGGAGGAGGACCTCCGAGGACAGGGCGATCATCAACGGCGGCGACACCGAGCTGCACCGTCGGTACGCGGTGACTGCCCGCACCACCGGCCCCGCCGGCGGTGGCCTCCCCGAGATCATCGACCGTCCGGGGGTCCCCGGGGGGGGGTTTCCGGCTGGACGGCGTCGATGTCGATGGACAGCCGGCGGCCGCACTCGGCGGCGGTGCCTACCGACTCAGCTCGGGCGACCACCTGGATCCGGGGCAGGAGAAGCAGGACAGGATCACCGTGCACTATGCGGTGGAGCCCAATGCGATCACGGCGAGCGGACGGGATGCTCTCGGGAGTTGCGACGGCGGGAACGACTCGGATCCGACCGGGGGCCTCTGCGACAAGGTCACCATGGAGGACGATGCCGACGGCCCCGAGAACAACGATGCCTGCACCACCGCCGAGCTCCGCGGCTCCCTCTCCTGGGAGAAGGTCGATGCCGAGGGCAATCTGCTGGCGGGGTCGTCCTGGCGGATCCAAGGAGGCTACGACACCCAGAACTGGACGACGGTCGAGGGCTGCACCGGCGACTGCCGGCCGGGGGAGTGCGCGGACCAGGACCCCGAACCGGGGAGGTTCAGGATCGATGGGCTCGGCCTGTTCTACTACTGGATCAAGGAGCTGAACGCGCCCGAGGGCTACGACAAGTTCTCCACGGCCACCTGTGTCTTCCCCTCGATCAAGGTCGGTGGCCTGAGCGCGAGACTCGAGCCGCGCAGCACCGGGGGCAGTCCGAGGTCCTGCTGATCGATGACCGGGGAAGCCGAGCGCCGCGCCGGTCTGGATCGGGGCAGTCCGAGGATCCTGCTGGTCAATGACCGGGGGCAGATCGTCAACAACCCCAAGGGCACGGTCGTGTGGAGGAAGGACGATGACTCCGGAAAGCCGCTGGCCGGCTCCGTCTGGCACGTCAGGGGCGGTGCGGGCAAGGTCGCCGTCGACGTGACCGACTGTGTCGCGGACAACGCTGACGGGTGCGGCAAGGATCCCTGCGCGGACCAGGACCCGGCTCCGGGCTCGATTCATGGTGAAGGGGCTGACCGCCGCACCAGCCTCCCCCTTCCACCTGAAGGAGGTGCAGGCGCCGTCCGGCTACGTGACCGACGAGAAGGAGCACGAGTTCAAGACCGACCCGTTGACCCGTCGGTACGAGTTCAGCGATGCCTTCGTCAACAAGGAGTTCGGGGCGCGACCCCTGCCCCCGACCGGCGGCGGCCCGGCCCGTGATCTTCTCCTGATCACTGGCGGTCTGCCCCTGGCCGGATCCTCGGTGTCCGCCCTCATGAAGCGCCGCGGGCAGCGGCTCGGCTGAACATGGAGGTGATCGGAACGCCGGCGGGGCGGGCGCCTCATGAGGTTCGGGCCCACCCTCACGTGACGGACGGAGGGCCGGGACATGCGGCTGATCCCACCGCCTGGATCTGACGGTACCACGCATCAGGACCCTCGTTCTCCGCACGTCCTCGGGCGGGTGCGTCGAGGTCGGGGCCCCGTCGTCTCCGGGCGGTGGACGGATCCGCCCCCGACGCGGCCGGCGCGTGGATCCTGGAGGCCGTGTCCGTCATGCTCCCCATCGCCGTCGTCGCCCTGTTCGTCATCGCGATGAGCGAGCGATCGGCCGATCGGGCGGGCGTCGTCGCCCCGGTGCTGCTCCTGGTCCTTGGCACCGGGGTCGCAGCGATCCCGGCCGTGCCCGCCATGCACGCGGACCCCGACATCATCCTCGAGGTCATCCTGCCCGGGCTCCTCCACGCCTCGGCCGTCAAGATGCCGATGCCCGAGTTCCGACGCAACCTGGGCCCGATCGCCACCCTGTCGGTGCTGCTCGTGGCGCTCTCGGCGGTGGTCGTCGGGACTGTCCTCCACACGCTCGTGCCCGGGCTGGGACTTGCCGCCGCCATCGCCCTGGGCGCCGTCGTCAGCCCGACCGACGCCGTCGCCACGTCGATCGTCCGCCGGGCCGGCGTCAGCCAGCGCATCATCGCCGTGCTCGAGGGCGCTCGAGGCCGCCCAGCGGTCGACGAACCAGGCCACCTGGGCCGAGATCTCCCTCGTGCTCGAGTCGAGCGTCTTCCTGCTCATGGGGCTCCAGCTGCCCGCGGCCCTGGCCGACGAGCAGGACGTGCCGCCGACGCGGGCCGTCGTCCTGGCGCTCCTGCTCGTCGTCCAGGCGCTCGTCGTCGCGCTCATGCTCGCCGCGGCCAGGCACCGTTCGTCCCGGCACGTGAGGCGCAGGCCGGCCGTCGAGCGCGCCCTCATGACGGTCTGGCACAACCAGCGCGAGCACCACGCCTCGCGTCGGAGCCGCCGCAGGGTGGTGCGCCTCATCCGGCGCATGGAGCGGACGCTGTCGGACATCGACTACTACGTGCAGGAGCGCCTCGGCACCCGGGAGGGCGCGACCATCGTCTGGGCCGGCATGCGGGGCGCCGTGACCGTCGCCGCCGCGCAGACGCTGCCGAGCGGGCTGCCCGGGCGCACGGCGATGATCCTCATCGCCTTCTGCGTCGCCGCGATCTCCCTCGGGATGCAGGGCGGCACTCTGGGGCGCTTCGTCGCCGGGGTGCACCCGGCCGCCGCCGCTCCGGTCTTCGCCGAGGAGAGGGCCGAGCTGCACCGGGTCATGCGCGAGGCGGCGCTGCGGGTGCCGGTGCCCGAGGAGCTGCGGGAGGCCCTCGACGACCTGCGCGCGGCCGCCGCGCACGGCGGTGGCGGCGAGGGGGCCGACGAGGAGACCGAGCTCGTCTCCCGAGCCCAGAACCTGCTGGGCAGGGCCGGCGCCGCCGGGCGGCTCCCCGCCGACCGGCGGCTCGCCGAACTGGCCGGCCGGCACGCCCTCGAGGTCATCGACGCCCAGCGGAAGGCCCTGCTCGCGGTGAACCGGACGGGCCGGTACAGCCCCGCGGCCCTGACGGGCATGCTCCGCATTCTCGACGCCGACCAGGCGGGCCTGGAGCTGCGCGCAGGCAGGTGTAAGCGTGCGCGCGGTCCTGCGGTCGGTCCCCGCGGTGTGAGCCGGCACCGCTGCTCCTCGACGCCGGAGCGCCGCCCCGCCGGCCGGGGCGTCCGCGCCACCATGACCGACGGCACCTAGACTTGCCTGGTGATTCCGGCCGAACCGCTCGTCCTCCGCTCGCCCTCGGGCGGGCGCGTCGAGGCGGGGACCCCCGTCGTCCTGGCGCCGATGGCCGGCGTGACGAACGCGGCCTTCCGCACGCTGTGCCGGGAGCAGGGGGCGGGGCTCTACCTCTGCGAGATGATCACGAGCCGCGGCCTCGTGTGCGGCGACCGCCGGACCGACGCCATGCTCACCTTCTTCGACGAGGAGCGCATCCGCAGCGTCCAGACCTACGGCACGAACCCGCCGGTCGTCGCGCGGGCCGTCGAGCTGCTGTGCACCCGTCACGGCGCCGCCCACGTCGACCTCAACCTCGGATGCCCGGTGCCCAAGGTCACGCGCAAGGGCGGCGGGGGAGTCCTGCCCTGGAAGACCGGGCTCGTGCGCGAGATCATCACCGCCGCCGTCCGCGCCGGCGACCGGCACGGCGTGCCTGTGACCGTCAAGACCCGCATCGGCATCGATGAGGGGCACACCACGTGGCGCGACATCGCCGACATCGCTCAGGAGGCCGGCGCCGCCGCCATCTGTCTCCATGCGCGCACCGTCGAGGAGGCCTACTCCGGCCATGCCCACTGGGACGTCATCGCCGAGCTCGTCGATCGGGTCGACATCCCCGTGCTCGGCAACGGCGACATCTGGGAGGCCAGCGACGCGGTGTCCATGATGGAGCGCACCGGCTGCGCCGGCGTCGAGATCGGGCGGGGCTGTCTCGGTCGCCCCTGGCTGTTCGCCGACCTCTCCGCGGCGATGACCGGCGTCGAGCGCCTGACCCTGCCCACGTTGGGCGAGATCTGCCGGGTCGTGCGCCGTCACGGTGAGTTGCTGGCCCGCCAGATGGGCGGGAGGAGTGGCCTCACCGACCTGCGCAAGCACATGGCCTGGTACTTCAAGGGCTTCCCCGTCGGGGGCGAACTGCGCCACGCGCTCGGCATGATCGACTCCTTCGAACGCCTCGACGAACTGCTGGCCTCACTCATCGACGAGGCCGGCGTGGACTGCCCCTACCCGGTCCGCGAGCTGGGCCGCCCTCGCGGGCGCCAGGGCTCGGCGCGCCGCAGAGTGGCCATGCCGACCGGCTGGCTGGACGACCGCGACGGGCGCGACCTCGACCTGTCCGACGCCGAGCTGGGCTACTCCGGCAGGATCGCCTGAGCCTCCCCGGGCGCCCCGCGGCTCGCGACCGCAATGTCGGCGCCCGCCGCCATACTGGGACCATGACGAGCAGCAGCGAGCAGGCCGGCGACGGCGGTCGCGTCCCGGTCCCCACCGCGCGCGCCAGGGCGTGGGCCACCACCATGAGCGGACACGAGCACGAGGTCGACGGCGACGGCGTCGTGCGTCCCCACGCGGACTCCCACCTGCGGATCGGCTGCGGCGAGCCCATCGGGCGGCTCGCCCGCGAGGAGCTCGAGGCCGCGACGCTGCGCGAGGGCGCGGCCCGCTCGCACGGCGCCGGCGACAGGGCCCGCCCCGAGGCCCCCGACGCCGAGCGCACCTGCTTCGAGCGCGACCACGACCGCATCGTCCACTCCACCAGCTTCCGGCGCCTGGCGGGCAAGACGCAGGTCGTCGTCTACCCGACCGACCACCAGCGCACCCGCCTCACCCACGCCATCGAGGTCGCCCAGGTCGCCGGCTCCATCGCCCGGGGCATCGGGGCCAACATGGCGCTGACCGATGCCATCGCCCTGGGCCACGACTGCGGCCACGGCCCCGGCGGGCACGCCTCCGAGGAGGCCTTCGACGTCTTCCTGCCCGAGGGCTTCGACCACGGCCCGTGGGGTGCCCGGGTGGCCCTCGCCGGGCTCAACTTGTGCGCCGAGACCCTCGACGGCATCGCCAGGCACTCCTGGTCGAGCCCGGCGCCGTCCACCGTCGAGGGCGAGATCGTGAGCTGGGCCGACCGCATCGCCTACTGCGCCCACGACCTTGAGGACGCCCTGCGCGCCGGCATCGTCGATCCGGGCGACGTGCCCGGGCGGGTCGTCGACGTCATCGGGCTGCCCCTGCGCGAGCAGCTGTCCGCTCTCATCAGGGCGGTCGTCGACACCACCTGCCGCACCGGCGTCGTCGGCATGGACGCCCGCACCGCCGGGGCGCTGGCCGTGCTGCGTCGCTTCAACTACGAGCAGATCTACACGCGCCCGGAGTCGCTGGCCCAGTCGCACACGATGATCGAGGTGCTCCAGCAGCTCGTCTCGTACTACTTCCACCACCCCGACGACCTGCCCGCCGAGCACTGCGACCGCGACGACCCGATGCGCAGCGCCGTCACCTACGTCGCGGGCATGACCGACCGTTTCGCCTTCGACTGCGCCGAGCACCTGCTCGGCTGGGAGCCGGCCAGGTTGCCGCGGGGCATCGGCCACGGGGCCTGAGGATCGTCCCCGGTCCGCCGGGGCCCTCGTGCGGCGCTCAGGTGCGCAGCGTCCCGGCCAGATCCCTGGCAGGGGCCTCGCCGCGGTGACGAGCGCGTTCATCACGAGCACCGCCACCGACCCCCGGCGAGGTCCCGCTGACCACGGGAACCTGCGCGGCGCCGGCCCTGGAGGGCCGTGCTGCCGCCGAGCAGGACGCCGATGAAGGCCCCAGGCGCGTCACCAGACCCGCCCTCCGTGTCGTGCCGAGGGTGCATGAGCGATTCCCAGGCGACGGGGCGGGCGACGACGCCGATCGTCTCGGGCCGGATGGATCCGAGGGTGAGAGCCGCCGAGGACCTCGCACCCCTCGCACGGCGCGGTGAGGCCCACTGCCCGTTCAGCGTGGGGTCCTCATCGCATTGCCGATGATGATGGAGCCGATCGGCACGATCGATGTGCCGTTCAGCGGGGCCGCGCCGGTGGCGAAGACGATCGCCATACCGTCTGGACCCCGCCGAGATCGTCGGCGCCGATCGGCTCCGGACCCGTCCGGTCGTCGTCCACGACGACGAACATCGCGAGGACGAACAGCACGACCGCCCCAGCCTCGTCACCGCAGCGACGACGATGAACGGGACGGCGAACGGTTGGATCACGGCGCGCACTGCGGCTGGCGGCACGGATCGGAGGAGGCCGAAGCGGCTGGCCCGGCGGTCAGCATCGTGAGGGCGACGAGCAACACCAGCGCCATGGCGGCCGGCCTGGCCCCGGATCGGCGGACACGTCCGGCTGTCCGCCCCAAGGCTCTGGGCGACGCCGTGTTTAATTAGGGTGGCCTCGCCTTCAATGTGATGGGCATCTGGACGGACGGGACGAAGGAGGGATGACGATGCCTGACGCATGGCGTGTCTACGAGGACCTCATCGCCGAGATTCCTCAGGACGTGGTGGTCGGGACGGTGAACGTCGGCGTCCGGTGGACCCGGGTGGTGAACTCCGCCGGGGGCGGCGGGATGGCTTGGACGATGGACCAGCGGTCGCGGCCCGAGATCTTCGAGGGGGCCGTGCTCGACGGTCTGCCGATGCGCACTGCGGCCGGGCTCGTCTGCAGCTGGAACCCTGCCGAGGCCTCCATCGGCCAGGCCTCCATCGACTCGTGGTACTCGCGTCCCGAGTCGGCCGCCGAGAAGGGCTTCGTCGCGACGGGGGAGGCCCTCGCCTGACAGCGGGTCTTCGCCCCCTGCGCGCAGGCCGTCGCCGGCAAGGGGGTGGCCGTCGTTGGGCACTTCGATTCCGCCCCGGAAGGCGCTGGAACGGGCCGCTGAATACTACTTGTCCGGAACGCGTCCCCCGGCCGGGCGATCACCCCGACACCGCCTGCGAGTACCTCCTGCCCGAGTGCGACTACGTGTTCATCTCGAGTTCGAGCTTCGTCGACAAGACCGCGCCGCGGCTGCTGGAGTTGTCACGCCGAGCTCACACCGTGCTCGTCGGCCCCTCCACGCCCTTGCCCCCGATGCTCTTCGACTACGGCGTTGACACCATTACCGGCTTCGTCGTCACCGACCCGTACCTGCTCGATCGGGCCTTGGCGGGCGTCGCCGTGAAGGCCATGTTTGAGGCCGGCCACCGCATCCACCGGGACCGCCCCGGCTCCTGACACCCGGGCTCAGCCATCCGGCGGCAGCCCCAGGCGTTCACGGAGCGTGCCGCGCACGCGCGGCCAGTCGCCGTCGGTGATCGAGAAGACCCGGGTGTCGACGGGCTCGCTGTGCGGGCCGCGCCGGAATGCCCGCGCCACCCCCTCCTCGGTCGCGCCGAGCGCGGCGATCGCCCTCGCGGAGCGCTCATTGCGCACGTCGCAGCGCAGGCCCACGCGCTGCACCTCGTAGACCGTGAAGGCGTACTCGAGCAGCAGATACTTGCACGACGGGTTCACCGTCGTGCCCTGAGCCGCCGGAAGGTAGAACGTCGAGCCGAGCTCCAGGCGCAGCGGCACGTGCATGTCGTAGAAGCAGGTGCGGCCCACGAGCTCGCCCCGGTACTCGACGCTGAAGACCACGGTGGCTGGGTCGGCGATCTTCTCCCCGTAGGCCCGGGCGAACTCCTGCGGGCTCGCGGGGAAGGGCGTGGCCATGCCCGCCCACATCCGCTCGTCGAGCAGCGGCTGGAGGGCCGCGCCGTCCTGCGCCCTCGCCGGGCGCAGACGCACCTCGCCCAGCTCCATGTGAATCTTGTGCCGCATGGGCCTCCCTCCGTCCGGACCGAGCCAACACTAGGCCTGCCGCCGCAGCCCTGCCACCGCCGGACGGTCCGCGGCGTCCGCCGGCGAGTGGCATACTTGCCCTGTCATGTCCCGGGGACGGTGGAACTCCGTACCGGCGGTGAGAGTCCGCGAACCGGCCAGTGGGCCGGCCGATCTGGTGGAATTCCAGGACCGACAGTCAGAGTCTGGAGGGGAGGCGCATGACGCCGGCGCGGCGCGCGGTCGCCGGCCGCCGAGCACCTCCCGTCGACGTCCCACGACCCCGGGCGAGGAAGCCTGGGAGGGGAACCGATGAGCCCGCAGACGGACCGGGGCGCCGGACAGGCGCGTCCCGCCGTGACGCGGCTCGAGGCGCGGGCCATGGACCTGGCGCTGCGGGCCGCCGCCGAGGGCGTCCGCGGCGCGAACCCACTCGTGGGAGCGGCGATCATCCACGACGGGCGGATCCTCGCCGTCGGTCGCCACAGGGGGGCGGGCACCCCGCACGCCGAGATCGACGCCCTGCGCGCCGTCCGTGAGCGCGGCGAGGACCCCCGTGGTGCCACCGCCGTCGTCACCCTCGAGCCCTGCAACCACACCGGGCGCACCGGCCCCTGCGCCCGGGCGCTCGTCGACGCCGGGATCGCCCGGGTCGTCTACGCCATGGCCGATCCGCATGCGGTCGCCTCGGGCGGTGCGGTCAGGCTCCGCGCGGCCGGCGTCGAGACCGTCGAGGGGCCGGGCGCCGGGCGCGCCCGCGAGCTCAACGAGCGCTGGCTGCTCGCCACGGCGCAGGGCCGTCCCTATGTGACGGCCAAGATCGCCCAGAGCCTCGACGGCCGTGTCGCCGCGGCCGATGGCACGAGCCAGTGGATCACCGGCCCCGAAGCGCGCCGCAGCGGACACGCCCTGCGCGCCCGCGCGGATGCCGTCCTCGTCGGCACCGGCACGGTGCTCGCCGACGACCCGAGGCTCACCGCCCGCGACGAGCACGACGCGCCGCTCGAGCACCAGCCCCTCCACGTCGTCATGGGCGCTCGCCCGGTCCCCGCCGGGGCCGCCCTGCGCGACGGCCCCTGGGTGCGGATCGCCGACCACGACCCGGCCCGGGTCCTCGCCGAGCTCGCCGACCGGGGCGTCGGGCACGTCCTGGTCGAGGGCGGCCCGTCCGTCACGAGCGCCTTCATCGGGGCCGACCTGGTCGACACGCTCGTCGTCCACGAGGCCCCCCTCATGCTTGGCCCCGGCGCCGGGGCCACCGACCCCCTGACCGTCGGGACGCTCGGCGAGGCCGTCCACTGGCGGCTGGACGGGCCCGTCCGCGTCCTCGGGGGGGACCTCGAGATCACTCTTCGACCCGCGCCCCGCCGCCCCCTGGCCGCGGAACCGTCAACCCCACTAGGAGAAGCATGTTCACCGGAATCGTGAATGGACTGGGAACCGTCGTCGAGCTCGACCCCGGCGCGGCCCCCGGCGTCGCGCGCCTGGTCGTCGACGCCCACGGCATCGCCGACGACCTGCCGGCCGGCGGCTCCATGGCCGTCAACGGCGTCTGCCTGACCTCGATCGCCGACCCCGCGCGTCCCGGCCTGTTCGTCGCCGAACTCATGGGCGAGACGATGGACCGCACCAGCCTCGGCCGGGTCGCCCCCGGCGACGCGGTCAACCTCGAGCGCTGCATGCCCGCGGACGGGCGTCTGGACGGCCACGTCGTCCAGGGCCACGTCGACGGCGCGGGCCGTGTGCTGTCGATCACCCCGCAGGGAGGGTGGACGACGCTGCGCGTCGGCGTCCCGGCGCGCCTGGGCCCGCAGATCGCGGAGAAGGGCGCCATCGCCGTGGACGGCGTCTCGCTCACCGTCACCGCGGTCGGCGCCCCCGACGACGGCGACGGCTGGTTCGAGGTCGGCCTCATCCCCAGCACCCTCACCGGAACCCGCCTCGGCCGACTGCGCGAGGGCGAGCTGGTGAACATCGAGACCGACGTCCTCGCCAAGTACGTGAGCCGGCTCATGGCCTTCGCGTCCGGGCCCGACGAGTCCTGCGCGGGGAACCGCACGTGAGCGCCCAGCGGATGGACGCCATGCCCGCCGAGGCCGCCATGACCGAGATCGCGCCGGGAGTGGAGTGCACCGACCCTGTCACGCTGCCCACCCAGTGGGGCACCTTCACCGCCCAGTGCTGGCGCATCAACGGCGTCGAGCACATGAGCCTCGTCTCGCCGATCGGGGCCGCCGGCGCCCCGCTCGTGCGCGTGCACTCCGAGTGCCTCACGGGCGACGTGCTCGGCTCCCACCGCTGCGACTGCGGCGAGCAGCTCCACGCCGCCATGGACAGGATCGCCGACGAGGGAGGGGCCCTCGTCTACCTGCGTGACCACGAGGGGCGGGGCATCGGCCTGTTCGACAAGCTCCGCGCCTACCGGCTCCAGGAGCAGGGGGCCGACACCGTGACGGCCAACGAGCTGCTCGGGCTGCCCGCCGAGGCGCGCGACTACGGGTCGGCCGCCACGATCCTGCGGGGCATCGGCATGACGAGCATCAGGCTGCTCACCAACAATCCCGCGAAGGCCGTCGGCCTGCGCGCCGCGGGCATCGAGGTGGTCGCCCTCGAGCCCGATCAGGTGCGAGCCCGGCCCGAGAACATCAGCTATCTGCGCACCAAGCGCGACCGCATGCACCACCTGCTGGACCTGGACTGAAGGAGGAAACCATGACCCGCACCGACGGGGCCCCGGCCAACGCCATCGACCTTCCCACCCTCACCGCCGACGCCGGCCTGCACGAGGACGGACGACCCGTGAGCGTCGCCATCGTCGCGGCCAGCTGGTACGACGAGATCATGGCCGGCCTCATCGCCGGCGCCGTCCGGGCCTGCGCCGACGCCGCCATCGAGCCCGACATCGTGCGGGTGCCCGGCAGCTTCGAGCTGCCGCTCGGCGCCCAGGCCGCCCTGCACGGCCACGACGCCGTCGTGGCCCTCGGCGTCGTCGTGCGCGGCGGCACCCCCCACTTCGACTACGTCTGCGAGGCCGCCACCGCCGGCCTCACCCGCGTCGGCCTGGACGCCGGCAAGCCCGTCGGCTTCGGCCTGCTGACCTGCGAGGACGCCGAGCAGGCCCGCGACCGCGCCGGGCTGCCCGGCTCCGCCAAGGACCACGGCTACGAGGCGACCGTCGCGGCGCTGCGCATGGTCGCCGTCGCCGAGGGCAGGGGCTGAGGGGCCGGACGCATAGAATTCGGGCATGGCCGGACGCATCAACGACGAGGACATCGCCCTCGTGAGAGAGCGCGCCCGGATCGACGAGGTCGTCGGCTCGTACGTCACGTTGCGCAACGCCGGCGGCGGCTCGCTCAAGGGCCTGTGCCCGTTCCACGACGAGAAGACCCCGAGCTTCCAGGTGACGCCGGCGCGCGGCCTGTTCTACTGCTTCGGCTGCGGCGAGGGCGGCGACGTCATCACCTTCATGGAGAAGATCGACAACCTCTCGTTCGGCGAGGCCGTCCAGGCCCTGGCCGACCGGACCGGCGTGCAGCTGCGCATCGTCGACGACGGCCGCCCGGCGGCGCCGCCCGGACAGCGGGTGCGCATCATGGAGGCCAACCAGGTGGCCGCCGACTTCTTCGCCACCCAGCTCGCCTCCCCCGAGGCCATCGAGGCCCGCCGCATGCTCGACGGGCGCGGCTTCGACCGCGCCGCCGCCCAGCGGTTCGGCGTGGGCTACGCCCCCAAGGACGGCCGGGCGCTGCACCGCCACCTGACGAGGGCGGGGTTCCGCGACGACGAGCTCGTCCGCGCCGGCCTAATCCGCGAGCACGGCGGCTGGGACTACTTCCAGGGCCGCGTCATCTGGCCCATCAAGGACTCGGGCCGCTCCGTCCTGGGCTTCGGCGCCCGCCGCCTCTACGACGACGACCGCCTGCCCGCCAAGTACATCAACACACCCGAGACCCCCGTCTACAAGAAGTCGCACGTCCTCTACGGCCTCGACCTGGCCCGACAGAACATCGGCAGGAAGCTCCAGGCCGTCGTCATGGAGGGCTACACCGACGTCATGAGCGCCCACCTGGCCGGCGTCGACACGGCCGTCGCCGTCTGCGGCACCGCCTTCGGCGAGGACCACGCCCGCCTCCTCCAGCGCCTCATGGGCAACTCTGACGCGACGCGCGGGGAGGTCGTCTTCACCTTCGACGGCGACCGCGCGGGCCAGGCGGCGGCCCTCAAGGTCTACCGGCTCGACCGCTCCTTCACGACCCAGACCTACGTCGCCGTCGAGCCGGGGGGCCTCGACCCGTGCGACCTGCGGATGGCCCAGGGCGACGCCGCCGTCCGCGAGCTCATCGGGCGCCGCGAGCCCCTCTACCGGTACGTCATGGCCCGTACGATCGACGGCTACGACCTCGACCGCGCCGACGGCCGGGTCGCCGCCGTGCGCGCCGCGTCCGACATGATCACCTCGATCCGCGACTCCTCCCTGGTCAACCAGTACCTCCGCGATCTGTCGCACCTGGTGGGCATGGACCCCGACGAGGTGCGCCGGATCGTCAACGGCCAGCGCCGCCGCGGACCCCGCCGCCCCGGGCCCGAGCAGGCACCGGCGCGCATCGTCGAGCCCGGGCCCGTCATGCCCGCACCGGTGGGCCTGCCGTGGCCCGACCCGAGGGACCACCGCCTCGAGGTCGAGCGCGGCACCCTCAAGCTCATGCTCCAGTGCCCCACCCTGTTCGACACCGCCTGGAACGGCGTGACCGCCGACGACTTCACCCACCCGGCCCTGCGCGCCGTCTTCGAGGCGATCGCCGACACCGGCTACCGGCCCCAGGGCTGGGCGGAGCAGGTGCAGGCCGCGACGGCCGACCCGACGGCCCGGCAGCTCGAGGTGGCCCTGCTCGTCGAACCGCTGCTGCGCGAGGACCCGACCGAGCGCTACGCCGCCGCGTACACCGCCAAGCTGCGCATGCTCACCACGATGCGGCGCATCGACGACCTCAAGTCGCGGCTGCAGCGCACCAACCCGGTGACCGACGAGGCCGGCTACGACGCGATGTTCGACGAGATGCTGACCCTGGAGACGAGCCGTCAGAGGCTCGCCGAGACCAGCATCGGCTTCCTGGAGTGAGCCGTTAGCACGCACCGGGCGTGCCGGGGGCCTGTCCACAGGAAACGGTGTTGTCCGTTCCCCGGTATCCACAGCGCTGGAGCCGCCCGGCGGCCGCCGTGAGGCTGGGGCCATGGATGCCATCGACGTCATCGAGAACGAACCGAGCAGGCTCGGGGCCGAGCAGGAGGTCGCCCTGGCGAAGGCCATCGAGGCCGGCCTCTACGCCCGATGCTGCCTGACCAGGGGCCTGTGGGGCGCCGACGCCAGCGCCGCCGAGCTGGAACTGGTCGCCGAGCAGGGCGAACGCGCCCTTCTCGTCTTCCACCGGGCCAACATGGCCATGGTGCGCCGCATCGCGCGCAAGTGGGACAAGCCGGGCGTGGCGGAGCTCGACGAACTCGTCGCCGAGGGCTCCGCCGCCCTGGTCGAGGCGATCCACCGCTGGGACTGGCGCCGCGGGGCCCGCTTCAGCACCCTCGCCTGGCTCATCGTCGCCCAGCGAGTCGGCGCCCTCGGCGCCCAGGAGCACAGCGCGGGCATGGGTGGGCGCGCGCTCGCCAGGAGCCTGTCCGGCGCGGACGGCGAGCCGCTGCGCCTGAGCTCCCTGTGGACGAGCAGCCCCGACGTCGGCGAGCGCCTCGCCGCCGAGTACCACGACGAGACCGGCGCCGGCATCGAGTGGATCGCCGCCCTGCCCGGCGACGAGCGACGCGTGCTCGTCATGGCCTTCGGTCTGGACGGCCACGGGCCCAGGACGCTCGCGCAGATGAGCCTCGCCATGGGCGTGAGCGTGGCCAGCGTGGCGCGCACCAAGCGCCGCGCCCTGGAGCGGGGCCGGCGACTCGCCGCGCAGGCGAGTGCCGCCTGAACCCGGCCCGGCGGCGGCCACAATGGGGTCATGCGCATGACCGGACACGACGCAGCCCCTCCCACCCGCGAGGAGCTCCGGCAGCTGCGCGCGCTGCGGGGCCGCGCCCCGCACGTCATCGCCCACGGGCGGGGCGAGGGCGTGCTCGCCGTGGCCCTGCGCGACGCGCTCGCCGTCCGTCGCGAGGGACGGTGGAGCCAGGTCGGCTGGCAGAGCATCCAGCACGGCTCGTGGGCCGAGGACGAGGGCCGTCTGGCGTGGGAGCTCGTCGACGGAACCCGGGACGCCGTCGTGCTCCCCGGCGCCGGCCTGCTCCCCGGCGCCTTCATGGAGCGCGTGCAGGCCTCGATCCTCGTCCAGGAGCGGGTCGAGGTCCCCGGCGGAGGATCGGTCGTGCTCAGCGGCCGTCGCAACCCCGATGGCACGGGCGGGGTCACGTGGATGGCCGAGCCCTCGGCCAGGGTCGCCATGGACGACCCGGCGGTGCAGGAGTTCATCGTCGGCCAGGGCGAACGGCTGGCCGCCGAGTACGGCCTGTGACGGCGCCGGCCCCGATTTTTGTTTCGGGTGGGCTGCTGGTAGCGTGTTTTCACGCGCCGGACGCCTCGGGCACGAAGCGTCGGGCCGATCCCCTGTAGCTCAATCGGCAGAGCATCTGACTGTTAATCAGAGGGTTACTGGTTCGAGTCCAGTCGGGGGAGCAGAGCGAGGCCCGGTCCGTTGCGGACTGGGCTTTTTCTGTCGGCTCCCGCGCACCTCGCAGGCGGTTTCCCGCGGTCGCCGGGCTGTCGACCGTGCCGTCCTCCCGGTGGGGCGCCGCAGCCGGTGACCTCGGGCGTGCGCGGGGGATCAGGAGCGCAGGGGGGCCTGGGCGACCGCCCGTTCGGCGGCGAGCCGCATCGCTGCGACGATCTCGTCCTCCCGCTGCTGGGTCCAGCGCGAGGCGGGGATCGAGCAGGAGATCGCATCGGTCACGGGCTCGGTGTACGGCAGGGCCAGCGCGATGCACCGCAGGCCCGTCGTGCTCTCCTCGTTGTCGATGGCGTAGCCGCGCAGGCGAGTCGCCCTCATCTCGGCCTCGAAGGCCTCCGTGTCGGTGATGGAGCGGGGCGTGAGCTGCTCGAACGTGGCGGGGACGAGTTCGGGCCGCTCGGCGAGAACGGCCTTGCCGAGCCCCGTCGCGGTGGCGGGCATGCGCCGTCCCACGCGCGAGTAGGGACGGATGTCCTGGCGGGACTCCTGGGTGACGAGGTAGACGATCCTGTCGGTGTCGATGCGTCCGAGATGGAAGGTCTCGTCGAACTGGGTGGCCAGGTCGGTCAGGAGCGGGCCGACGATCCTCACATGGGGATCGGCGTCGATGTAGGAGGTGCCCGTGATGAGTGCTCTGAGGCCGAGGGAGTACCCCTCGGAGCCATCGGTCTGCACCCAGCCACGTGCCTGAAGCGTCCTGAGGATCGCGTACACGGACGACCGCGGGGCGTCCAGTGCCTGTGCCATCTCGTTCAGCCGGGGCGGGTTTGCCCGGCGGCGCGCGAGGAACTCGAGGAGTTCGATCGCCCGGCCCGCGGACTTCACGTCGCGCACACCACCTGTCGCGTCGTGAGTGCTCGTCATGGGGATCCTTTCACCGGTGGCGTCCGCCCGCGGAAGGCCTCCCGCCGTCTCGTCCCGTCGCGAGGACGGGCCGAATGGCGTTGGACGCGTCAACACGATAGCCCGATCCCTTGTCGGCTCTCGATTCGTGCGCGTGTCGCGTGACGACTGTCCCCGATGGTCGATGAGTGTTCTCCTCTTAAGACGTATGTCTACAAATGTGGACATGAGTCTACGAAAAGGCTAGGCTTGGCACGACGCGAACGCATCATCGGCGATGCGGGAAGGGAGACGGTCATGCCGTTCAGGCCCCACGGGATCATCCCGGCCCTCGTGACCCCCCTCGACAGGGACGGCGAGCTCTTGGAGCAGGGCTTGCGGGATCTGCTCGACTACACGATCTCCAACGGGGTGCACGGGGTCTTCGTCCTCGGATCCTCCGGCGAGATCTACGGGTTGTCGGAGGTCCAGAAACGCCGCGTCGTCGAGATCACCGTCGAGCACGTGGCCGGCCGGGTGCCGATCTACGCCGGCGCCTCCGAGATCACGACGCGCGACTGCATCGCGACGGCGCACATGGTCCAGAGCGTCGGGGGAGTGCAGGCCCTGTCGGTCCTCACCCCCTACTTCATGACGCCGACCCAGTCGGAACTCGTCGAGCACTACCGGGCGATCGCCGCCGAGACGGATCTCCCGATCCTCGTCTACTCGAATCCGGGCCGTACCCAGGTGCCGGTGACGCTCTGCACGGTCCTCGAGCTGGCCGAGGTCGACAACATCATCGGGGTCAAGGACTCGGCCGGCGACATGACCCTGACCGCTGACTACATCCGCGAGGCGCCGGAGGGCTTCAGCGTCCTCATGGGCCGCGACACCCTCATCTACCCCGCCCTTGCCATGGGCGCCGATGGTGCGATCGCCTCCACCGCGAACATCGCGCCACGACTGCTCGCCGGTCTGTACGACAGCTTCGTGGCCGGCGACCGGGCCCGTGCACTCGAACTGCAGGAGCGCCTCTCCCCGCTGCGCAACCTCGTCGACAAGGCGACCTTCCCGGTCGTTCTCAAGGAGGGCCTGAGGTGTGCGGGCGTGGAGGCCGGGTACTGCTTCGCGCCGGCCCGTGAGCTCGACGAGCAGTACCGCGAAGCGCTGCGCACGGCGGTCCGCGCCGTCACCGCCGGCTGAGCGGGCTCGTCCGCCCCGGTCCACAACCGCAAACTGCATCACCGGACGCGTCGCGGGACGCAGCGCGGCTTCCCGCACCTCCGGCTCACGTTGGGAGGACTCCATGCCCCTCGTCATTCTCGCCGTTGGCATAGCACTCTTGCTGCTGCTCATGCTCGTCTTCAAGCTCAACGGCTTCATCTCACTCGTCCTCGTCGCCGTCGTGGTCGGTCTCCTGCAGGGGCTGCCCTTCATCAGCGGTGACAGCGACGACGTCACGGTGATGAGTTCGATCGTCGACGGCGTCGGCGGACAGGTCGATGACCTCATCCTCATCCTCGGCTTCGGCGCGATGCTCGGGGTCCTCATGGCCGACATGGGCGCCGCGAACCGGCTGGCCACCACGCTCATCCGCGGTTTCGGCGTGCAACGCGCCCAGCTGGCCATCATCATCGTGGCCTTCCTCGTCGGCGTCGTCCTGTTCTGGGAGACGGCGTGGATCATCCTCATCCCGATCGTCTTCGCCGTCGCCCGGCAGGAGAAACTGTCCATCATGTGGCTGGCCATGCCGCTGGCGATCGCGCTGTCCTCGATGCACTCCTTCCTGCCACCGCACCCCGGGCCGACCGCGGTGGCGGGCATCTACGAGGCCTCGATCGGCAAGACCCTGCTCTTCGGGCTCATCATCGCCCTGCCCGTCGGCCTCGTGGTCGCCCTCGTCTGGCCCCGGCTCGGTTTCGTCCGCAACGTCACCGCGACCGCCCCCGAGGGGCTCGTGAGCGAGAAGGAGTTCACCGACGAGACCATGCCTGGCTTCGGGGTCTCGCTCGGCATCACGGCCCTGCCCGTCCTCCTCATCGCGGGATCGGCCGTCTTCGAGCTGGGACTCGGCGAGGATCACATCATCACCCGGGTGTTCGCCGCGATCGGCGACGCCCCGGTCGCCCTCCTCATCGGGCTCCTCGCCGCGATCTGCTACTTCGCGCTGGTGCGCAGGGTGCCGATGGACACCCTCATGGGTTCGTGCAGCTCCTCCATCAAGTCCATCGCGATGATCATCTTCATCATCGGCGCGGGCGGCGCCTTCAAACAGGTCCTCCAGGCCGGCGGCATCTCCGACTACATCATCGGGCTGACCGGCGGGTGGGACGTCTCCCCGATCATTCTCGCCTGGGCGATCGCGGCCCTCATGCGCATCGCCCTCGGCTCGGCGTCGGTGGCCGTGGTGGCCGCCGCCGGCATCGCCCAGCCCCTGGTGGCCGCGGGGGCCGTCAGCCCGGAACTCATGGTGCTGGCCACGGCGTGCGGTTCCGTCATCGCCTCACATCTCAACGATCCGGGGTTCTGGATGTTCAAGGAGTTCCTCGGCCTGTCGGTCAAGGACACCCTCAAGGTGCGGACCACCTACACGACGGTGCTCGCCGTCCTCGGCCTGGCCGGCTGCCTGCTCCTGAGCCTCTTCATCCACGCATGAGCCGCACCCCCAGCAGAGGAGGAACAAGTCCATGAAGGCTCCCACCATTGTCAAGGCCGACGTCTACCCGGTCGCCGGACACGACTCGATGCTCCTCAACCTGGCCGGCGCCCACCAGCCCTGGTTCACGCGCGACGTCGTCGTCCTCACCGATTCGGAGGGCCGCCTCGGCCTCGGGGAGGTCCCCGGGGCACGACGCATCACGACGGCGATCAGGGATGGGTTCGCCGCCGTCATCGGCTGGCCCGTCACGAGCCACCGGAGGATCCTGCGCGATGTCGCCCGTGCCGTGGCCGGGCGCGACGACACCACCGCCTTCTGGACCTTCGAGCGCACGGCGATCCACGCCGTGACGGCGATCGAGGCGGCCCTGCTCGACCTCTTCGGCCAGCTCGTGGGTCTTCCGGTGGCCGAGCTGCTCGGTGAGGGGCAGCAGCGCGACGAGGTCCGGGTCCTCGGCTATCTCTTCTTCGTCGCCGACCCGGACAGGACCGACCTGGACTACCTGCGTGAGGACGACGGCGACTGCCAGTGGTACCGGCTGCGCCGCGAGGAGGCGCTCACGCCCGAGGCCATCGTCCGGCAGGCCGAGGCCGCCCACGAGGAGTACGGCTTCCGCGACTTCAAGCTCAAGGGCGGGGTCCTGGAACCCGAGCAGGAGGTCGAGGCCGTCACGAGGCTCAAGGAGCGGTTCCCGCAGGCGCGCATCACCCTCGACCCCAACGGCTGCTGGTCGCTGGACCGGGCCGTCGAGCTGTGCGCACCGCTGCTCGGCGTGCTCGCCTACGCCGAGGATCCCTGCGGCGCCGAGGACGGCTTCTCCGGCCGCGAGACCCTGGGCGAGTTCCGCCGTCTGACCGGCATGCCCACCGCCACGAACATGGTCGCCACGACCTGGCGCGAGATGGCCTCGACGCTGCTGCTCCAGGCGGTGTCGATCCCGCTGGCCGACCCGCACTTCTGGACGATGCAGGGCTCGGTGCGGGTGGCGCAGCTGTGCCACGACATGGGGCTGAC